>NZ_JBBAXQ010000002.1:0-614285 GCF_037198055.1 Luteimonas sp. gir | reverse complement strand
CATGCCGGGCGTTTCGCGCACTGCGGTACCGCCGGCCTCGTCAGAACACCGACGGGTCCAGGCGACGCAGCGCGTCCTTGACGTCTACCGAACCGGTGCGCTCGATGTCGCTGCGGGTGTAGACCCGGCCGCCTCCATCGACGCATTCCTGCTCGGCGCGCTTGGAACGTGCGTTGCGGGCCGCGGTCACGCGCGACCCGGTCTCGCGAATGCAGAAGAGATCTGACGGGCTGGCGCGCTGGCCGCGCTCGCGCATCGCTTCTTCCTCTTCCTCCTGCTGCTGCGCCAGGGCGCCATGCGACACCGCACCAAGCGCCAGACCGGCGCACAGCGCCGCCATCCACCATCTGCTGTTCATCGCGCACTCCCGGTTGCTGATCCTGCTGCGCACCATACGCGCCCCGCACCACCGCGTGGTCTGCGTCCGCTGAACGTTCAGTTTCCCCGAAACACGAAAATCGGGGTCAGAGTGCAATTTCCCAGCGAACGGGATCACCCGTGCATGCACATTGAAATTGCACTCTGACCCCGGTTTGGCTTTGGGCTGTCATCCGGGCTCGGTATCCTGTGCGGATGATCGATGTCGCTGTTGTGCGCCGGATGGCGCCGTCTGTTCTTGTCTCCTTGGTGCTTTGCAGCGTGCTCGTGCTGGTGGGCTGCGCGACCCGCGCCGCGTCGCCCACTGCCGCAGCTCCGCGGCCCACGCTGCTGCTGATTTCGCTCGACGGCGTGCGCCCCGACTATCTGGGGCGCGGTGAGACGCCGCATGTCGACGCGCTCGCGCGCGGAGGGGTGCAGGGGTGGATGCGGCCGTCGTATCCGTCGCTGACCTTTCCCAACCACTACACGCTGGTCACCGGCCTGCGCCCCGACCGCCACGGCATCGTGCACAACTCGATGCATGACGCTGCACTGGGCGACTTCAGACTGTCCGACCGCGCGGCTGTCGAGAACGCGGCCTGGTGGAACGAGGGCGAGCCGTTGTGGGTGACCGCCGAGAACGCCGGGCTGGCGACGGCCACGCTGTCGTGGCCCGGCAGCGAGGCGCCGGTGCGCGGCGTGCGGCCGACGCGCTGGCTGCCATTCGACAAGGCCCGCCCGCTCGACGCACGCGTGGACACCGTGCTCGGTTGGCTGTCCGAACCCGATGCCACGCGCCCACGGCTGGCGACGCTGTACTTCGAGCATGTGGACTCGGCCGGTCACCACGATGGCCCCAACGCCCCGCAGACGCATGCGGCGTTGCGCCAGGTCGATGCTGCAATCGGCCGGCTCGTCACCGGCCTGCGCGCGCACGGCGTGTTCGATCGCACGAACATCGTCGTCGTCTCCGACCACGGCATGGCCGAAGTCGCGCCCGAGCACGTCATCGCGGTCGAAGACATGGTGTCGCCCGAAGAAGCGCGCGTGGTCTCGGTCGGTCAGGTCGTGGGCATCGCGCCCAATCCCGGTCACGAGGCCGCAGTCGCCGCGCGCCTGCTCGGCGCGCACCCGCGCTACGACTGCTGGCGCAAGGAGGCATTGCCGGAACGCTGGGCCTACGGCCGCCATCCGCGCGTGCCACCCATCGTCTGCCAGATGCACGAGGGCTGGGACGCGCTGCCGCGCGAGACCGTCGCCACGCGCGATGCTGGGCCGCGTGGCTCGCATGGCTTCGATCCGGCGCTGCCGTCGATGCGCGCGGTGTTTATCGCGCACGGCCCGGCATTCCGCGACGGCGTCGTCCTGAACGGCTTCGACAACGTCGATGTCTACCCATTGTTGGCACGGCTGATCGGCGTGACGCCAGCCGAGCACGACGGCAAGGCAGCGACACTGCTGCCTGCGCTGCGATCCGAAGAGCGCCGTTAATCGCAACGGTCGCCCCCGCTGCCGGACGCGCCGCATTCGTGTCCGAAAACGGCCAGTCCCGCGCCGGGCGCGGTGCTAGCCTGCGGGCATGTCATCGCCTCCCGCCCTGCCCGATCCCGCCGTCTGCGAGCAGGCGCGCCTGAGCCGCGACGCGCGCTTCGACGGGGTGTTCTTCACCGCGGTGCGCACCACCGGCATCTACTGCCGCCCCGTGTGTCCGGCGCCGCCGCCACGGGCCGAGAACGTGACCTACTACGCCAATGCGGCCGCGGCCCAGGCCGACGGCTTCCGGCCCTGTCTGCGCTGCCGCCCGGAACTGGCTCCGGGCGACGGACACTGGCACCGCGGTGACGATGTCGTGGCGCGTGCCCTGGCGCTGATCGATCGCGGGGCGCTCGACGATGCGCCACTGGCATCGCTGGCGGCGCAACTGCACCTGGGCGAACGCCAGTTGCGGCGGTTGTTCGTCGAGCGCCTGGGCGCGCCGCCGATCGGCGTGCGCGGGACGCGCCGTCTGCTGTTTGCCAAGCAACTGCTGACCGAGACCGCACTGCCGATCACCGAGGTCGCGCTGGCGGCCGGCTTCGCCAGCCTGCGCCGGTTCAACACCGCATTCCGCGAGGCCTATCGCATGGCGCCGCGCGATCTGCGTCGGCAGCCCGCGGCCCCCGTGGCCGGCGACGGGCTGGTGCTCCGGCTCGGCTACCGCCCGCCGTACGACTTCGCCACGATGCTGGACTTCCTGCGCAGCCGCGCGCTGCCGGGCATCGAACGCATCGAGGAAGCCGGCTACACCCGGGTCGTCGGCGACGCGTCTGCGGCGGGTTGGCTGCGCGTCTCGCACTGGCCGGCCACGGCGGCCGGGCCGGCGCATGCGTTGCGGCTCGAACTGCACGGCATCGCGCCGACGCGGCTGCAGGACACCGTGCGGCGCGTGCGGCGGATGTTCGATCTCGACGCCGAGCCGAACGCGATCGCCGCGCACCTGGCGCAGGATCCCCGGCTGGCGCCGCTGCTGCGCGCGCGGCCGGGCCTGCGCCTGCCCAGCGGCTGGGACGGGTTCGAGATCGCGGTCCGCGCGGTGATTGGCCAGCAGGTCAGCGTGGCCGCCGCGCGTACGCTGACCGCACGGCTGTCGCAGCGCTTCGGTCATCCGTTACCCGAGACGCTGGCCGCCCAGGGATTCGCCCATCTTTTCCCGACGCCCGAGGCACTGGTCGATGGCGACTTCGACGGCCTCGGCCTGATCGGCAGCCGCATCGCGACGATCCGCGCGATCGCCGCGGCGCTGCTCGATGGCCGCGTGGATTTCGACCCGGCGCGCACGCTCGACGAGACCGTCGCCCGCTGGACTGCGCTACCCGGCATCGGCCCTTGGACGGCGCAGTACATCGCGCTGCGCGCGCTGGGCCATCCCGACGCGTTTCCCGCGCAGGACCTGGTGCTGCAGAAGGCCGTGCCCACCGATGGCAGCCGGCTCGACGCGCGCGCACTGCAGGCACGCGCACAGGCCTGGCGGCCCTGGCGCGGCTACGCGGTCTTCCTCCTGTGGCGCGATGCCGCGCTGTCGGCCGCATCTGCCGCCTCTCGTTCCCGGAGCTCCCGATGACCATCCCGCCTGTCTTCACTGCCGTGCTCGACACCCCGATCGGTCCGTTGCAGCTCGCCGCCTCCGATGCCGGCCTGCACGCGATCGACTTCCCGCAAGCGCGGCCGCCGCTGCGCGGGCGCGCGCACTGGCAGGCCGGCAACCACGCGCTGCTGCGCGAGACGGCGGCACAGCTGCGCGCCTACTTCGCCAGGCGGCTGCGGCGCTTCGATCTGCCGCTGGCCGCCGACGGCACCGCGTTCCAGCGCGAGGTCTGGCAGGCGCTCGCGCGCATCCCCTACGGCACCACGACCAGCTACGTGGGACTGGCACGCGAGCTCGGCCGGCCGACCGCCAGTCGTGCGGTCGGCGCCGCAAACGGGCGCAATCCGATCCCGATCGTCGTGCCCTGCCACCGGGTGATCGGCGCCAGCGGTGCGCTGACCGGCTTCGCCGGCGGCGTGCCGACGAAACAGTTCCTGCTCGAGCTCGAAGGCGCGCTGCCGGCCGCCGAGGGCCTGTTCGCCGCGCAAGCGGCAGCGCCGGCCGGGTAACCGGCCTGCCTGGATCGACCAGCGCTGCGCGCGACGATCGCAGGCCTGCGGCCGCGTGCGTCTCAGCGCAGCGCCGGCCGTTCCTGGGTGAGGTGCGCGGCAATCAGACGCCGGAACGGGGTGAGCTGCTGCGCGATGCGCAGCGTGGCGCTGCGGACCAGGCGCGCTGGTGCGCGGTCATCGGTGTAGAGGCTGGCGACGATGCCGGTCGCGGCGAACAGTGGCCAGGTCGCCACCCGGTGCTGGCGCTGGAAGCGTGCGAGCACCGCGCGTCCGGCGATGTCGCGCCCGGCGTCCTGCGCCCGGCGGATCCCGTCGGCCAAGCGCTCGGCGCCCTGCAGACCGAGGTTGAACCCGTGGGCGGTGACCGGATGCATGCCGACGGCGGCATCGCCGATCAACGCCGCGCGCTCGGCGACGAAGCGATCGGCATAGACGCCGACCAGCGGATAGACATGGCGCGTGCCGACCGTGGTCATCGTGCCCAACCGGTCGAGGAACCGGCGCTGGATGTCGGCCGCGAACGCGGCATCGTCCATCGCCTCGACCTGCGCCATCGCCTCCGGCGGCAAGGTCAGCACCACTGACGCCTTGCCCGGGTCGAGCGGCAGCAGCGCCATCGTCTGGCCATGCCCGAACCATTCCCAGGCGACGTGGTCGTGCGGGCGCTCGTGGGCGACGCGGCACACCAGCATGCGCTTGCCGAAGTCGCGCATGCGCGCGCCGATGCCGAGCATGCGGCGCACGTCGGAGAACCGGCTGTCGGCGGCGACCAGCAGGCGCGCCGCCACGGTCTTACCGCCATCGAGCGCGAGCTCGACGCCGTCGCTGCGGTGGGTGACGCCACGCACCGCGGTGTCGCAGACCAATTCGACATCCGCCAGGCCATCGACCGCATTGAAAGCCGCTTGCCTGATCTGGTGATTGGGCACCAGCCAGCCGAGCTGGCGGCCGTTACCGTCGCCGGCGGTGATCGTCAGACCGGTGTCGGCATCGCCGTTGAGGATGCGGGCATCACGCAGGTCGAAGATCTGCGCCGGATCGATCCGAGCCCACAGCCCCAGGGTCTCCATGATTCGGCGTGAGCCATGGGTCAACGCGATCTCGCGGCCGTCGAACGCGGGCTTGGCGATCGCCTCGCGCGACTGGCGCTCGATCAGCGCGATCTTCAGCCCCGTACCGGCCAGCGCGCGGGCGAAGCACAACCCGGCCGGCCCGGCTCCGACGATGGCGATATCGACCTGCATGCGCACCACTCCAGCAACGAACGATGCGGGCAGGATACCGACGCCGGCCAGCGCCTCGCGTTGACCTGAATCAAGCTGCGAGGCGGCACCCGGCTGTCACTGCGCCAGCAGCCGGCGCATCGCTTCGGCGTAGCCCTGCGCCGCTTGCGCGTGCAGTCGGTGACGTCCGTCGACGACCAGCCGCTGGCCGGCGACCTCGACCTCACGCACCAGCGGCCGGTTGCCGGCGAACAGCCAGCGGTCGGCGACGTCGGCCGGCGTCGCGCCGGCGAGCAGCGGGGTATCGGCATCGAGCACGACCGCATCGTCGCGCTGCGCGAATCCGGTCGCGGACGAGGCGCTGGCCGCCACGCCAGCGAGCAGGGTCGCACCGACGCTTGGCGAAGCCGACCCGACCGCGATGTTGCGCCGGCGCCCGACCAGACGCTGGCCGTACTCCAGCCAGCGCAGCTCTTCGACCGGCGAGACCGAGATGTGCGAGTCGGAGCCGATGCCCCAGGCCCCGCCTGCATCGAGATAGGCGCGCAGCGGAAACAGGCCATCGCCGAGATTGGCCTCGGTCGTCGGGCACAGCGCGACGGTCGCGCCGCTGCGCGCGATGCCGGCGATCTCGTCCGCATCCAGATGGGTCGCGTGGACCAGCGTCCAACGCGCATCGACCGGCGCGTGATCGAGCAGCCAGGCCACCGGGCGCGCCCCGCGTACCGCGACGCAGTCTTCGACCTCGGCGGTCTGTTCGGCGATGTGAATGTGCACACGCGCCTGCTGCGGCAGCGCGCCCAGCACCGCGTCCATCGCCTCGGCCGGAACCGCGCGCAGGCTGTGCAGCGCGCAGCCCACGCGCAGGCCCGCGCCCTGGCGCGCATGCAGATCGGTGAACAACCGCAGATAGCCTTCGACGTCGTGGCCGAAGCGCTGCTGACGCGGGCCCAGTGGCCGCCCGTCGAAACCGCCCGTCATGTACAGCACCGGCAACAGTGTCAGCCGGATGCCGGTCGCCTCGGCGGCCTCGATCAGTGCATCGGCCATCGCCGACGCAGGCGCGTACGCGCGGCCGTCGGGCGCGTGGTGCACATAGTGGAACTCGCAGACCGCGGTATAGCCGACTTCGAGCATTTCGACGTAGAGCTGGGTGGCGACCGCGCGCAGTGTGTCGGGATCGAAGCGCGCGGCCATCCGGTACATCGTCTCGCGCCAGGTCCAGAACGAATCGGCCGGATCGGTCTGTACCTCGGCCAGCCCCGCCATCGCGCGCTGGAACGCATGCGAGTGCAGATTGGCGATGCCCGGCAGGCGCCAGCCTGCGGACGTGCGCTGGATCGGGATCGTCGGCAGCTCTGACATCGGGGCGACTCCGGAAACGAGTGCGCTAGGCTAGCCTGTCTGCCGGAGTGGGACACTGCATGCACGATTCCTGGATCGGCCAATTGGCTTCTTTCCTCACCGTGGGCCTTGCCGGTATCGCGTTGCTGGCCGGGCTGCGCGTCTGGCTGCACAGCCACCTGGCGCGTAGGCGCCCCCCCTCGGCTGACAGCGGAACGGGAACCGAGGGCGCGGTCCTGCCCGGCCACGCCGGAAGCGACGTCTGCGTGGGAAGCGGCGGCGACTGCGGAGGCGGCGATGGCGGCGACTGAACGCTGGGATGGGCTGATCGTCGGGCCGACGCTGGTCACGCTGGCCGACGACACCGGCTATGGGCTGATCGAGGACGGCGCGCTGGGTTGGCGCGACGGCACGATCGTGCACGTCGGCCCGCGCGCCGCGCTGCCCGCGCCGGCGGCGCAGTTGGCCGAGCGGGTGATCGAGGCCGAGGGCCTGATGACCCCGGGTCTCGTCGACTGCCACACCCACTTGGTGTTCGGCGGCGACCGCGCTGCGGAGTTCGAGCAACGCCTGCAGGGCGTGAGTTACGAAACCATCGCGCGCAGCGGCGGGGGCATCGTCTCCACCGTGCGTGCAACCCGCGCCGCCGACGAGGATGCGCTGCTCGTGCAGTCGTTGCCGCGTGCGCGTGCGCTGCTCGCCGACGGCGCCACGACGCTGGAGATCAAGTCCGGCTACGGCCTGGACTTCGCCCATGAGCGCAAGATGCTGCGCGTCGCCCGACGCATCGGCCAGGCGCTGGGCATCACCGTGCGCACGACGTTCCTCGGCGCGCATGCCCTGCCGCCCGAGTACGCCGGGCGCAGCGACGCCTATATCGACGCAGTCTGCGAGTGGTTGCCGCGCCTGTACCACGAAGGCCTGGTGGATGCGGTCGACGCGTTCGCCGAGCGCATCGCCTTCGATGCGGCGCAGACGCGCCGGGTGTTCGAGGTCGCGCGCGCACTCGGCGTGCCGGTCAAACTGCACGCCGATCAGCTCAGCGACGGCGATGGCGCCGCGCTGGTGGCCGCGTTCGGCGGTCTGTCGGCCGACCATGTCGAGCACACCTCCCCGGCCGGCGTCGACGCGATGGCGGCGGCCGGCACGGTCGCAGTGCTGTTGCCCGGCGCGTTCCACGTGCTGCGCGAGACCCGGCTGCCGCCGCTCGACGCCTTCCGCGCCGCCGGCGTGCCGATGGCCGTGGCGACCGACTGCAATCCCGGCACTTCGCCGCTACTGTCGCTGCGCCAGGCCATGCAACTGGCGGTCACCCATTTCCGGCTCACGCCCGAAGAAGCCCTGCGCGGGGCGACTGTGCACGCGGCGCGTGCGCTGGGGTTGTCCGATCGCGGACGCCTGGTGCCGGGCCAACGCGCCGACTTCGCCTGCTGGCGCCTCGCGCAGCCAGCCGAACTCGTCTATTGGCTCGGCGGCCCGATGCTCGAGATGGCCTTCGCCGCCGGCCACCGCCTGCCCTGACCCTCAAGGACCCACCCGTATGCGCCTGCTTCCACTCGCCCTCGCTCTTGCCCCGCTGCTGACCGTGGCCGCTGCCCAGGCGCATGCCCAGGCCGATGAGGCCGCACGCCGGCTCGCCCAGGACGCGATCATCGTCGACACTCACATCGACGCGCCCGGCGTGCTGCTCGAGCGCTGGGCCGATCTTGGCGAAGCCGCGCCCGACCGCGAATTCGACTATCCGCGTGCGCGCGCCGGCGGTCTGGATGTGGCCTTCATGTCGATCTATACCTCGGCCGGGCAGGACGCTGCCGGCACCGCACGCGAGATCGCACACCGGCAGATCGACGCGGTCGAGGCGCTGACCGCGCGCCATCCCGATCGCTTCGCGGTGCTGCGCTCGCCACGCGATGTCGAGCGCCTGCGCACCGCAGCGGACGGCAGCCAACGCGTGCTGTTGCCGCTGGGCATGGAGAACGCCGCGCCGATCGGCGACGACCTGGCGCAACTCACGGCCTTCTTCGACCGCGGCGTGCGCTACATCACGCTCGCGCACAGCGCGGCCAACCGGGTCGCCGACTCGTCCTACGGCAAAGCGCGCCGCTGGAACGGGCTGAGTCCGTTCGGGCGCGAAGTCGTCGCCGAGATGAACCGGCTCGGGATCATGGTCGATGTCTCGCATATCTCCGACGCGGCGGCCGAGCAGGCGATCGCGCTGAGCACGGTCCCGGTGATCGCCAGTCACTCGGCATTCCGGCACTTCACCCCGGGCTTCGAGCGCAACATCAGCGATGCGCTCGCCCGCGCCATCGCCGCCAAGGGCGGCGTGGTGCAGATCCCGTTCGGCACCGCGTTCGTCGATGCGCAGACCGCCGCCGACACCCAGGCCTGGTTCGACGCGGTCGCGGCCTTCGATGCCGACAACGCCAAGCGCGTCGCCGCCGGGCAGCCGGCGCTCGATGCCGCCCAGTTCCAGCGCGACTGGGCCGCCGCTCACCCCGCACGCCAGACGCCGCTCGAATCGGTGCTGCAGCAGATCGACCATGGCGTCCGCCTGCTCGGCGTCGACCACGTGGGCCTGGGCTCGGACTTCGACGGCGTCGACGGTGCGCTGGCGCAGGGCCTGCGCGACGTGTCCGACTTCCCCAACCTCGTGGCCGGCCTACAGGCGCGCGGCTATACCGAGGCCGACATCCGCAAGATCCTCGGCGGCAATCTGCTGCGGGTCTGGACCGAGGTCGAAGCCGGCGCCGGCCGCTGAAGCGGCAGGCCGGCCCGTGACACGCGAAAGCCCCGCCTGGGCGGGGCTTTCGGCATGACCGGCGTCGCCGCCGGTCGCGTCCTGCAGTCGGCCCAGTCCGGGCGCCAAGCGCCGGACCTTGGGCCGACGTCAGGAGGCCTTCTTGGCGACGGCCTTCTTGGCCGGGGCCTTGGCCACGGTCTTGGTGCCGGTCTTCTTCGCGACCGGTGCGGTCGCGGTGCCTGCGGCCTTGACGACGCCCTTCGAACGGGAATTGCCGTAGCTCGCGTTGTAACGCTTGCCCTTGAGGGTTCTGCGATCGCCCTTGCCCATGAATCTGCTCCTGATGTCCTGCGAGTATTGAATGCGGTAGACGCGAATGTGCGCCCGACGGGCGCACAAGACCGCGGATTCTAGCATGCAGCAAACACTGCGGCGACGCGTCAGCGCGCGCCGTGAAGATGGGTCAGCCGCAGGTTCAGCAGGTGCGCGCCGGCCAGCAGCAGCCCACCGATCGTCATCACCACCGCATGGGTGAGTGTGTGGTCATGCAGATGGGTGAACGCACCCGCCCACACCAGCGCCAGACCCGGCAACAGCAGGAACCAGGCGCGGAACACGCGATGACGGCGATAACCCAGTGTCAGCGTCGTCAGGCCCAGCAGCGTCGCAAACACGACGAACGCCTGGTCGATGTCGACCCAGCCGCCCAGGTTCAAGCCCAGCGCAGGCAGCAACGCAAGCGCCAGCGGCAACAAGGCGCAATGGATTGCGCAGAGGAATGAAGCAGCGAAACCGACGCGGTCGGCCCGTCGCAGGGCGGAATCGTGTGCAGGCATGTCTTTTGGGGGATACGAAGGACGATGTAACATTATAACATCCGTGTCTTGGCCACCAGTGTACCCCATCCGCATGAACGACCTCCCCACCTCCCCCCGCCTGCCCCACCGCGCCCGTCTGACCGTCGCGATCGCCCTGCTGCTGCCCGCCACCGCGGCGTTCGCGCAGAACCAGACCCATGCCCACCCGACCACGCTCGACCGTGTCCAGGTCACCGCGACCCCGCTCGGCGGTGATGCCGAGGATCTCGCGCACCCCATTGAAGTGTTGTATGGCGACGCGCTGGACGACCGCAAGGCCGGCAACCTGGGCGACACCGTGTCCGCGCTGCCCGGCGTGCAGAGCGGCTTCTTCGGCACGGGCGTCGGCCGCCCGATCATCCGCGGCCAGGAAGGCCCGCGCGTGCAGATCCTTTCCGGCGGCATCGGCAGCATGGATGCCTCGACCGTCAGCGCCGACCATGCGGTCAGCATCGAGCCCTTCCTCGCCGACCAGATCGAGGTGCTCAAGGGGCCGGCCAACCTGCTCTACGGCAGCGGTGCGGTCGGCGGCGCAGTCAATGTCGTCGACGGCCGCATCGCCCGCGCGGTGCCCGACCGTCCGATCAGCGGCCGGGCGGAACTGCGCGCGGCCAGCGGCAATGGCGAACGCAGCGGCATGTTCCGGCTCGACGGCGTCAACGGCGACAACCTGGTGCTGCATGTCGATGGTCTGGTCCGCAACACCGGCGACTTCGACATCCCGGGCTACGCCCAGGTGCCGGGCGACCACGATCACGATCACGGCGACCACGACCAGGATCATGACCACGAGGCCGAGAACGCCTACGGGCGCCTGCCCAACAGCTCGATCCGCACGCGCGCTGGCGCCGTTGGCGCGACCTGGTTCGGCACGCGCGGCCATCTGGGGCTCGCAGTCAGCACCTATCGCAGCAACTACGGGCTGCCCGACGGCGCACACGTGCATGCCGAGGACGACCATGGGCATGGGCACGACGACGATGGCCACGATCACGATCACGACCATGGCCACGACGACCACGATCACGACCACGGCGAAGAAGGCCACGACCACGGCTCGGTGCGCATCGACATGGTGCAGAACCGTCTCGACCTGAAGGGCGGCATCTACGATCCGCTGCCGTTCCTGAGCGCAGTGAACCTGCGCGCGGCCTACAACGATTACGAACACGTCGAGCTCGAGGGCGGCCTGGCGGCCACGCGCTTCACCAACAAGGGCACCGAGGCCCGGCTGGAAGCGGTGCAGAACGAGATCGCCGGCTGGCGCGGTGCATTCGGGCTCCAGGTCGGCCACGTCGATTTCAGTGCGGTCGGGGAGGAGGCGTTCGTGCCGCCGAGCGTCACCGACACGCTCGGGCTGTTCGTCGTGCAGGAGAAGGAGTTCGGGCCGGTGAAGCTCGAGTTCGGCGGCCGCCACGAACGGGTCGAGATCGATCCTGTGGCAGGGACATCGCGCAAGTTCGACGCCAGCAGCCTGTCGGGCGCGGCGATCTGGCACCTGTCCGGGGTCTTCGACCTGCGCCTGGGCGCCGACATGTCCGAACGCGCGCCCACGAACGAGGAGCTGTTCGCCGCCGGCCCGCATATCGCCACCCGCTCCATCGAGATTGGCGATGCGGAGCTTGGCACCGAACGTGGGCAGCGTCTGGAGGTCGGCCTGCATGCGCACACCGATCGGATCGAGTTCAAGGCCGCGGTCTACCAGACGCGGTTCGACCGCTACACCTATCTGGCCGACACCGGCGTCGCCGAGCAGGGCTTCCCGGTGCGCCTGTGGACCCAGGGCGATGCGACGTTCCGCGGCGCCGAAGCCGAGGCGAAGTTCCACTTGGTCGAATCGGACGCGGGCGACTTCGACCTGCGTGTGTTCGGTGATGTCGTGCGCGCCGAGCTGGACGGCAGCGGGACCCGACACGTGCACTTCGACGTGCCGCATGGCGACCACGCCCACCACTACCACGCCGACATTCCGCTCGGCGGCAACCTGCCACGCATCGCACCGGCGCGCATCGGCGCCGACCTCAACTGGAGTCTCGGTGGCTGGCGCGCGAACATCGGCGCGGTGCGCTACCAGAAGCAGGACCGCGTGGCCGCACTCGAGGATCCGAGCCCAGGCTACACCCTGGTCAACGCCGGCGTCGCCTGGCGTGTCGGCGAGGCCGACGGCACGCAGTGGGAACTGTTCCTCGATGGTCGCAACCTGACCGACCAGGAGGCGCGTGCACACACCTCGTTGCTGCGCGACTACGCGCCGCTCCCCGGCCGCACGATCGCCGGCGGCATCCGCGTGTACTTCTGACGCGGTCCTGACTCACCTGGCACCTTGTGCCCAGGTCCCGCCCCGGTTGATTGGGGCGGGACATCGCACCCCCGTTGCGACACACGCCAGCCAGCATCGGCCCGCACCTGCATCGCAGGCAGACCGGTAGCCCTATCGGCTGTCGCGGCTCAGTGCGCGCCGATGTCGACGCACCGGGCGCACAGGCCGTGCACTTCCAGCGTCTGCGCCTGCGGCATGAAGCCCAGCGTGCGGGCACGCGCATCGAGCGAGGCGACCACCGCTTCGTCCTCCAGCTCCACCGCGCTGTGGCACTGGTCGCAGATCAGAAACGGCACCGAATGCTGCGCAGTGCTCGGATGGTGGCAGGCGACGAAGGCGTTGACCGACTGCAGCTTGTGGATGAAGCCGTTGGCCAGCAGGAAGTCGAGCGCGCGGTAGACGGTCGGCGGCGCCGCGGCGCCTGGCCCGCCACCATCACGCACCTGGTCGAGCAGGTCGTAAGCCTTCAGCGGCTTGCCGGCCTTGGCGATCAGGCCTAGCACGTGGCCCCGGATCGGCGTGAGCCGCAGCCCGCGCTCATTGCAGGCACGTTCGACCGCACGGACGAAACCGGCGGCGTCGTCAACGTGATGATGCGGATCCGTGCAGGCGTTGATCTGTCCCATCGGTAGATGATGGAGGCGCCGCGACGCGGACTCAAGTCGGACGCACGGGGACCGACGGCGCGGCCCCCGTCGCGCATTGGCACGCGATTCGCCTTGCGTGCAGCTTCGTGATGAGTGCCTCGACGCCCTCAGGCGTCGGGGATCATCGCAATCGCGGCCTCGACCCGGCGCACGGCCTCATCGCGGCCGGCCAGATACACCGTGTGTCCGATGTCGGGGCTGACCTGGGTGCCAGTGATCGCCACCCGCATCGGCTGGGCGACCTTGCCCATCCCTAAGCCGAGCGCCTCGGCGGTCTCATGCAACGCCGCGCCGATCGCCTCGGCTGTCCAGTCCGGCAGCGCCACCAAGCGCGCACGCGCGTCGGCCAGCGGCGCCCGCGCTTCGGCCTTGAGGTGCTTGGCCACGGCCTTGTCGTCGTACTCGGTCAACGGGCGGTACCAGACCGCCGCGCGCTCGGACATTTCCTTGAGCGTCTGCACCCGGTCGCGCAGCGCGACCACCACATCGGCCGGCGCGGGGCCCATCGACAGGTCGTAGCCATCGCGGCGCAGGTGCCACTCCAGATGCGCGGCGACGGCGGCCGGATCGTCGGACTTCAGGTACTGCTGGTTGAGCCAGCCGAGCTTGGCCGGATCCAGACGCGAGGCCTTGGCGTTGACGTCCTTGAGGTCGAACAGCGCGCGCATCTCGTCGATCGAGAAGATCTCCTGATCGCCATGCGACCAGCCCAGCCGCACCAGGTAGTTGAGCAGCGCATGCGGCAGGTAGCCGGCATCGCGGTACTGCATGACATCCGCCGCGCCGGTGCGCTTGGAGAGCTTGGCGCCCTGTTCGTCGAGGATCATCGGAAGGTGCGAGAACGCTGGCGGCTCGGCACCGAGCGCGCGATAGATGTTGATCTGCCGTGGGGTGTTGTTGACATGGTCGTCGCCGCGTACGACATCGGTGATGCCCATATCGAGGTCATCGACCACGACGGCGAAGTTGTAGGTCGCATAGCCATCCGGGCGGAACAGCACCAGATCGTCGAGCTCGCTGTTGGCGATCTCGATTCGACCTTTGACCTTGTCCTCCCAGACAACCGTGCCTTCGAGCGGATTCTTCAGGCGGATCACCCGGTTCGGGTCCTCGCGCCGCGGTTCACCGCGCTCGCGATAGGCGCCGTCATAGCGCGGCTTGTCGCCGCGGGCCATCGCCGCCTCGCGCATGGCGTCGAGCTCGTCCTTCGACTCGTAGGCGTAGTAGGCCTTGCCGTCGGCGACGAGTTGCTCAGCGACCTCGCGATAGCGGTCGAGGCGATGGGTCTGGTAGATCGGGCCTTCGTCGTAGTCCAGGCCGAGCCAGTCCATTGCTTCCAGGATCGCGTCGATCGCGGCCTGCGTGCTGCGTTCGCGGTCGGTGTCCTCGATGCGCAACACGAACTGCCCGCCGCGGCGGCGCGCTTCCAGCCAGCAGTACAGCGCGGTGCGAGCGCCGCCGATGTGCAGGTAACCGGTAGGACTGGGCGCGAAGCGGGTACGGCAGCTCATGCGGAACGCTCGAAACGGGAAACCGCGCATTCTACCCGTGCCGCCCCCGCCGCCGGGACGCGCCGTGGGGCGGGCGGGCTTCTACAATGGCGCGATGACGACCTACTTCCTGTCCGACCTCCACCTCGACCCGGCGCGTCCGGCGATCACCGAGCTGTTTGCCGCGTTCCTCGACGGCGAGGCGCGACAGGCGCAGGCGCTGTATGTGCTTGGTGATCTGTTCGAGTCGTGGGTCGGCGACGACGATCCGTCCGAAGCCGGCGCGCTGGTCGCCGTCCGCCTGCGCGCGCTGTCGGACGCGGGCGTGCCGGTGGCCTTCATGCACGGCAACCGCGACTTCCTCGTCGGCGACACCTGGGCGCAGCGCGCGGGCCTGCGGATCCTGCCCGACCCGGCAGTGATCCTGCTGTACGGCCGCCCGGTGCTGCTGACCCACGGCGACCTGCTGTGCACCGACGATGTCGAGTACCAGGCGATCCGCGCCCAGACCCGCGACCCGCGCTGGCAGGCGCAGATGCTCGCCCAGCCGCTGGCCGCGCGGCTGGCGTTCGCACAGCAGGCGCGCAACGCCAGCCAGACCCGCGCCGCCGCGCTGCGCGAGGCTGGCACGATGGAGACCGTGACCGATGTCGCGCCGGCCACGGTCAGCGAGTGGTTCGTCCGCTACGGCATCGACACGATGATCCACGGCCACACCCACCGCCCCGCGATCCACGAACTGCAGATCGCCGACCGCGCCTGCCGCCGCATCGTGCTCGGCGACTGGTTCGAACAGGGCTCGGTACTGCGCGCGAGCGCCGACGGCCGCTTCGAGCTTTCGGCGCTGTAGACAGCCGGCGCTGCCGCGTTGCCCACCACAGTGGCGTGGGAGGCATAACGTCACCCCCGGTGCACCAGCCTAGCCCGGCGTGGCCTCCGCCTCCGCTGCCGTGTCCGCGCGATCAGACTCCGGACGCGGCGCCGACATCGGTGTGTCGAGCCCGCACTCCAGCAGCAGGGGCGAAGGCAATCGGCAGTCGGGATGCAAGCGGTTGAGGAAGTGGAGCGATCCCGACACGCCGCTCATCAGCCCCGGTGTGTAGGTGTCGCGCGCCAGCCCGCCGACTGCGCCGCTGCATTCCTCCATCGCCGAGACGATACGCGCGCCGGCCGGCAATCCGTCATCGCGCCGTAAGCCCGGATCCAGCACTGCTGCGCGCTCGAGCAGCTCCCACAGGCTCAGATCGCCATGGCATAGCGTGTGACTGATCCCCCAGCCGCGTCGCTCGGCCGCGCGAACCGCCTGCCGCAAGGTGTCGAGATACCGTGCTCCGCCGGTGCGCGCATAGAGGTCGCAGGCCGCCAGCCCGATGCCGACGCTGCCGTGGCACCACGTATCGGGAAAATCCTTGGATTCCGGCTTGCGGACATCGATCCAATCGCCTGCTGCATGATCGTAGAGTCCGTCTTCGAACACGAAGGCCTGCTCGGCCAACGCCGCCCACCGATCGCGCTCCTGCTGTGTCCCCGCGCGACTCAATGCGAGCCTCGCGAGCGCCCATCCGCTGCCTGTCGCACCGTGCGCGAACCCACCCAGCGGCTGATGGAAAATGGCACTCAGCCATCGTGCCCCCTGGGCATCGACGATCGCGGTCGCCTCCAGGTGGCGCCCAGCCTCGGCGGCCACTTCCAGCCACGCATCGTTTCCGTCCAACTCGGCCAGTTGCAGCAACGGCACGATCGCGCCGCTGACACCCTCGAGCAGATCGAGATTGTCGTCCGGACGGAACCCTCGCCGCGCCAGCGTCGTTGCACTGCGGCGCGCGCGTTCGAGCATCGCCGGATCGCCGTCCAGGCGGTAGAGCGTTGTCCAGGTCAGCACCTGCGATCCCAGCCCGATGAACCCACCGACCGCATCGATCGGCTCTTGCAGCTCGAGTGTCTCCGCCACCCGGATTGCACCCGCAATCGCACTGTCCAGACCCTTGACGGGATCGGCGCGTCCCAGCCGGACTTCGTGCCGGTAACCCGCCAACGCAATGGCGATGCCCCCCAAGCCGATGTAGAGATCAGACTGGAGGGTACGCATCGTCCAGCCCTCTGCGCCGAGCACAGGACTGATCCACGCCGATGTCCCATCCCCGCCGGACACCGACAGCCGCAGCAACTTCTCCACCGTCTCTCTCGCGAGCACACGACGCCGGCGATCCAGTCCATCCGCATGCGGGCGGCGAGCCACGACGTCACGCGGCGCACTTTCGCGATTGGCGAGCTTGCCATTGAGGTAGGCCGTCACCAGTGCACCCCGAATCGTCAGTTCTTCCATTTCAAGACGCATGCCGCGCCAGCTGTCCAAGGCCGCGTCGACGTCGACAGCCGACAGTGCTTCGGAAAAGACGGGGATGTCGCCGTAGCGCATGTCCTCGACTTCACCGGCGATCGTGTTCGAGTCGCGTGGCGCGACCGGCAACACGGCGGCATTGCGTTGCAGAATATCCCGAGCGCGCTCGAGCGCCGGACGCTCGTTGTGCAGCGATGCGGGATGCCAGAGCATGCGCATCATTTCGGAGTACGCCTGCGTTGGACGCCGGATCCGCCTGGCCTCGCAACCGACGAAGGGTGCGAGCAAAGGGCGCAGTTCCTTATCGCGGTCGAGAGACTGGAAACGTGCTGTCAATTCGGAGAAGCCGTCGACGACATGATTCCAGTGCAGCGAGATGTCCGGCCGAGCACAAGGATGATTGCGTGCGGGGGGCAAATCCACATCCGCCACCTGCATGCGGGCCGAGGTCGTACCGGCGTCAACGATCAGCGGGACACGAATCTTCGGCTGCTCGTCGGGAAGGGCGCCCGCTGCCGAAATGTCGACCCCGTGCAGACCCAGCATCGGTGCGCGAAATGGCACCAAGCCTGTACGTAGTACTGAGGTGGTGATCAGCCGACTCGCCGCATCCATTGCCGCGCCCAATCCCGTTGACGGCGCGTCGACCTCGGGGGCGAACAGGCTTTCGACGTCCACCGCGACCGGGACCGGCCCCACGGCAATGATGTTCTCGTGGTGGAGATCGGTGCCGCCCAGAAGGCGCATCGCGGCCAGCCAATGGCCGATGTTGCGATAAAAGGTGCTCAGCTCCTCGTCATCACTGCAGTAGCGGTGCACCTCGAACGCAGACCATCCGTAACCTGCCTGCATCAGCGAAGCCGGCACACGAATGCGCAAGGGATCACTCCCAAGCACGCGTTCTAGAAAGCCCTCCAGCGCCAGATCGATCGCCACCGAACGCGGCTTGTACATCACGCTGCCGCCCTCGAACTGCAGGTGCGCGACCGCTTGCCCGCCGTTATGTACGTCCCCCTGCCCGAGATGAAGGGCGCGCAGCATGCCCTCTGGTCCGCCAATGAGCGTACGCACCTGGACGCGGTCGTTACCCAATCGCCACACTATCGAAGCCAGCGCCGAGGCCTGCTGGCGCAATGTGCGCTCCAACCGGGGGCCCAGCGCCGGATATCGCTGTGCGAGATGCGCCGCGAACGCCGGATGGCTGGCGCGGTCGACGAATGCATCGAAGCGCTCGCGCTCGCCATCGTGTTGCAGTTGACCGGCCAATTGTGCCGCGTGCAACTCCAGAAGCAGAACCCGGTTGAGCTTGCGCCGTGCATTCGCCAACAACGTACGATGCGCCGCAGTGGACACAACGGCGCGTTCCTCCGCTGCGAGCCCCCGCGAGGCGGATGCGAGCCGGGCGTCCAGATCCTTGCGCGCCCCCGAAATGATCACGCCGATCGCGCGATCGAACTCTGTACCTGCCACTCTGTCATCCATGCCGGTCTCCGCGCCTGCGAGCACGATGGCCATCGCATCCCGATCTGCATGACGCGCGTCGTCACTTCAGAGTCGTGTCCCACGATGAATCCGTCGAGAGGACAACCGCGATCGGCCTTGCCGAGAAAGCGGGCCCGCACTCGGCAAGCCCGCTTTCACCTCCTATCAGCAGCAGTGCGCCGGGATCGACGCCGTACAGGAACTGCATTGCGTCAGCAGTAAGAAGCTCTTGTCGGTCATCGCCGCTTCGGTCGCGGCAATGCCCTCCACGTACAACGCCCCAGCCGGGTTTTCGTAGCCATCTACGGTGTCGGCCCCGCTCAGCCAGCCGCCAACGATTTCGTCGTGCTGCATGTCGTCTCTCCTTGTCGATTGCATCAACTGCGAATGCCGCTTGCACGTCCGCCAGAACACATGCTCGACATGCCCGTCGAACGCACGCACGGCACCTGGACGGGGCCTTGGCGTTGTAGCACTCCGGCCTACGGACGTCTTGCCCCGGAGGGATACTGGCCCGGTGCGACCAGACTGTCTTTGATGAACGTCACAGTCCGCCCCCGCGTGCTACGGCGACAGATGCGGCGCATGGTGGCTCGTGATTGCAATGCAGTCGGCGTCCTTGCCGCCAAGGTGAGCCCCCAACTGGGCGTAGAACCTGCTGCCCTAGCCTTGGGCGACCGCCTGCAAGGCCGCGAGTTCCTCGGCGCTGAATCCGGCGGCGGCGCGGGCGTCCAGATTGAACGGACCGTGCAGAACCGTGCGCGCGTAATCGGCCAGCAGTTCGCGGAACCTAGGCTCGGGATCGATGCCGTCGCGCGCGCAGTACCAGCGGAACCACCGGCTACCGGCTGCAACATGCGGGATTTCCTCGCGCAGGATGATCTCGAGGATGTCGGCGGTCGCCTCGTCGCCAAGCGCGCGCAACTTGACGATCATGCCGGGGGTCACGTCGAGGCCGCGGGCTTCGAGCACGCGCGGCACCAACGCCATGCGCGCCAGGCCGTCGTGCGCGGTCTTCTCGCACATCTCCCATAGCCCGTTGTGCGCATCGAAATCGCCGTAGTCGCGGCCGAACGCCCGCAAGCGGTCGCGCAGCAGCACGAAATGCCGGGCCTCGTCGTCGGCGATCGCCACCCAGTCTGCGTAGAACGCATCCGGCAGGCCGCGGAAGCGGTAGACCGCATCCCAGGCCAGGTCGATCGCGTTGAGCTCGATGTGCGCGATCGCATGGAGAAACGCCGCGCGCCCCTCGTCGCTGCCCAGCCCACGCCGCGGCAGGTCGCGCGGATGCACCAATCGCGGACGCGACGGGCGTCCGGGCATACGGATCGGCTCGGGCGGCGCTGGCGAGATGGGCAGCGACAACCGCCCGGCACGCTGCTGCGCGGCATATTGGCGGGTCAGCGCGACTTTCGTATCGGGATCACGCGCGTCCAGGCACTGGCGCGCCGCGGCCAGCAGGTCGGGCGCGTCGGATACCGCCGCGCTCACGCGCGGCGCTTGTTCTTGGCCTCGTCGGAGCGCAGCTGGCGCAGTCGCTCGAAGTAGCCCGGTTCGATGCCGGTGACGTACTCGCCGCTGAAGCACGAGCTGTCGAAGCGCAGGTCGGGGAACTTGGGCCCGGCGACGGCCGCCTCGAGATCGGCCAGGTCCTGGTAGATCAACCAGTCGCAGCCCAGGAACGCCTCGATCTCGGCCTCGGTGCGGTTGTGCGCGACCAGTTCGTCCACCGACGGCATGTCGATGCCGTAGATGTTGGGGTAACGGACCGGCGGCGCCGCGGACGCCAGATAGACCTTCTTGGCGCCGGCATCTCGCGCCATCTGCACGATCTGCTTGGACGTGGTGCCACGCACGATCGAATCGTCGACCAGCAGCACGACGCGGTTGCGGAACTCGAGCGGGATCGGATTGAGCTTGCGCTTGACCGACTTTGCGCGTTCGCCCTGCCCCGGCATGATGAAGGTGCGGCCGACATAACGATTCTTGATGAAGCCCTCGCGGTACTTCACGCCCAGCACGTTGGCGATCTCCAGCGCGGAGTCGCGCGAGGTGTCGGGGATTGGGATCACGGTGTCGATGTCGTGATCCGGGCGCAGCCGCAGGATCTTCTCGCCCAGGGTCACGCCCATGCGCATGCGCGCCTTGTGCACCGAGATGTTCTCGATCATCGAGTCGGGGCGTGCGAAATACACGTACTCGAAGATGCATGGCGCGTGCGCCTGCTGCGGCGCACACGGGCGATGGTGCAGCTCGCCGCGCGCGGTGACGACGATGCCCTCGCCGGGCTCCACGTCGCGCAGACGCTCGAAGCCGAGGATGTCGAGCGCGACCGATTCGGACGCCACCGCGTACTCGGTGCCCTCCTCGCTCTGTCGGCGGCCGAGCACCAGCGGACGGATGCCGTGCGGATCGCGGAACGCGACCAGGCCCAGGCCCAGCACGGTCGCCACGACCGCGTAGCCGCCACGCGCACGTCGATTGACGCCCTCGATCGCGCGGAACGCGGCCTCGGGGGTCAATGCCTTCTCGCGGTCGAGCTCGTGCGCGAACACGTTGAGCAGCACTTCCGAGTCGGACTCGGTATTGACGTTGCGGCGGTCGGTCTCGAACACCTGCTGGCGCAACTGGTCGGTGTTGACCAGGTTGCCGTTGTGCGCGAGTGCGATGCCGAACGGCGAATTGACGTAGAACGGCTGCGCCTCGTCGCTGCCCTCGCTGCCCGCGGTCGGATAGCGGCAATGGGCGATGCCGACGCGGCCGCGCAACAGCGCCATCGTCTTGGCGTCGAACACGTCGCGCACCAGGCCGTTGCCCTTCTGCACACGCAGCGCGGTGCCATTGGCGGTGGCGATGCCTGCCGCATCCTGCCCGCGGTGCTGCAGGACGGTCAGGCCGTCATACAGCGCACCCGCGACTTCGGAGGTTCCGACGATCCCGACGATCCCGCACATGGCGATTCCAGTCCTGCTGGGCGCGCGGTGCGCGCCGTTGAAAAGAGAAAAAGAGGAGAGCCCGTTTCGGCTCTGGCCTCAGGGGTGCGACCGCACCAGGCCGTCGATGCCCACCTTGGCGCGCACCTGCGCCTTGAGCTGATCGGCCTCGCCGCGGCTGGCGACCGGACCGGCCTTGACCCGGGTCAGGCGCCCCTTGTCGGTGGTGACGCTGTCGGTGAAGGCGGTGATGCCGGCGCTGCGCAGACGATCGCGCAGCCGCTCGGCCTCGGCGGCCTGGCTGAAGGCGCCGAGCTGCACCACGAAGCCCACATCGGCCGTGCGCGCCGGGGCCGGTGCAGGCGTTGCGGCAGGCGCCGGCTTGGTCGGCGGAGGCGGCGTCTGCGCGGTGCGCGTGGGCTCGGCCGGCGGCGTCGCAGGCTGGGGCCGGGCCGGCGGCGGTGTCGGCGCCGATACAGGCGGCTGCGTCTGCGCAGGCGCCGTAGCGGTGGCGTCGAGCGCGACCACGCGCGGGTTGACGTCGTCGCGCACCTGGGCCGCGCGCAGCCGCACGATCTCGGCCTCGGCACGGCTCGCGTAGGGCCCCAGCCGCACGCGCTGCGCCGGCCGACCGTTGAGCGTGAACGCTTCGCGATAGCCGGTCAGCGACGACTGGCGGAGCTGACGCAGGATCGCCTCGGCATCGGCCTCGCTGGCGAACGCACCGTAATGCACCGCGTAGCCGCCACCGGCGGTGGTCGGCGGCAGCGGTTCGTTCTGCGCGCCGGTCTCCACCGTCGGCAGCGCGTCGCCTGCGCTCGGCGCCGCGACCGTTGCCGGCGCGGCGGGCGTGCGCGGGGCGCCTTCGGCGAGCACACCGCCTGCCGGGGCCGGCGACGGCGCGACCAGCGGCAAGTCGACGGTCTTGTACTGCCCGTCCGGCGCGTCCGGCAGCTCGAGCGGCATGTCGGGCAGGCCGCTCGCGGGCGCCGGGTCTTTGACCAGCATCGGCAGGAAGATCACCGCCAGCGCGATCAACACGGCGGCACCGATCAGGCGCTGTTTGAGTCCAGGCGTCATGCAGAGGGCGCAGGCGGAGGGAACGCGGCGATTATACGCACCGGCGCCGTCGGGGCCTTAACCCGGGCCCTGCAACCGCGCGAGCGCAGCGGCGGCGGTGTGGAAAGAGCCGAACACCAGGACCCGGTCGCCCGGGCGCGCTTGCGCCAGCGCCGCCGCCAGCGCGCCGCCCACGTCGGCCGCCACCGGGGCCTGCTCGGCGGCGGTGCCTGCCAGCCGCGCGCGCAGCGCCTCAGCCGATTGGCTACGCGCACCGGCGTCGGCCAGCCCTGCCAGCCACCAGCCGTCGACCGCAGCCGCCAGCGCCGCGACGACGCCCGTCGCATCCTTGTCGGCCAATGCGGCATAGACCGCCCACGTCCGGCCTTGCGCGGGCGCGGCCCCCAACCACTGCGCCAGCGCCTGGGCGGCCTGTGGGTTGTGCGCCACGTCGACGACGAGCTCGACCCCACCCTGCTCGAACCGT
Organism: Luteimonas sp. gir; assembly: GCF_037198055.1. Classification (NCBI taxonomy): domain Bacteria; kingdom Pseudomonadati; phylum Pseudomonadota; class Gammaproteobacteria; order Lysobacterales; family Lysobacteraceae; genus Luteimonas; species Luteimonas sp. gir. The sequence continues at coordinate 591,363 of NZ_JBBAXQ010000002.1, read as the reverse complement.
TGCAAGCGCGCGGCGACGTGCGCGCCGGCAATCCCCGCCGCGAGCGCGGTATCGGGCACATCAACGTTGAGCGCACGCAGGGCCGCCACCGCGACGGCGGCGTTGCGCAGCTGCACAGGCGCGGCCAGGGCGGGCAGCGGCAGTTCGACTTCATAGCCGACCTCGCGCCAGATCCAGCGCCCTTCGCCCGCAGGTGCGAACAGGAAATCGCTGCCGGCGCGGATTGCGACCGCGCCGATCCGGTAGGCATGCCGCAGCACGCTTGCCGGCGGATCGTCGTCGCCGAGTATCAGCGGCCGCCACGGGCGCGCGATGCCGGCCTTCTCCAGGCCGATCGCCTCGCGGTCGTTGCCCAGCCAATCCTGGTGATCGAGATCCACCGTGGTGACCACCGCGACATCGGCATCGACCAGGTTGACCGCATCCAAGCGACCGCCGAGCCCGACTTCGAGAATCGCCAGGTCCAGCCCCGCGCGCGCGAACAGCCACAGCGCGGCCAGCGTGCCGGTCTCGAAATAGGTCAACGGCGTGTCGCCGCGCACGGCCTCGATCGCCTCGAACGCCGCCACCAGCGCGGCATCGTCGGCATCGGCGCCGTCGATGCGCACGCGCTCGTTGTAGGCCAGCAGATGCGGCGAGGTGTAGGCGCCCACGCGCCAACCGGCCGCGCGTGCCGAGGCCTCGATCAAGGCGACCGTCGAGCCCTTGCCGTTGGTTCCGGCCACGGTGATGACACGGGCGGCCGGCGGGCCACAGTCGAGTCGCGCATGGACCGCAGCGACGCGCTCCAGCCCCAGGTCCACCTCGACCGGATGCCGCGCTTCGAGGCGCGCCAGCCAGTCGGCGAGCGATGCGGATGCGGTCATAGCGCGCGGTGGACCGCCTCGCCGAAGAACGCGGTGTGGTGCGCGCAGTCGTTCAGACGGACGACGTCGAGACGATCGACATCGGGGCCCTCGAGCAGATTGAGCGTGGTCGGCGCCTGACGGAAGGTCCACAGACGCGCGAGCGGCAGGCCGAGCACACGGCACAGGATCACCCGGTTGACCGCGTCATGCGCGACGATCAGGGCGGTGTCGTCCGGGCCAAGGCCTGCGAGCGCGCGTGCGAACGCCGGCCACGCACGATCGAGCACCTGCTGCAGCGATTCACCGCCCGGCATCTGCACCGTGTCGGGCGCGTCGCGCCACGCCGCCAGACGCTCGGGGTCGCGCTCACCGATCTCGGCCGCGAGCAAGCCTTCCCAGGTGCCGTGCGCGATCTCGGCCAGGCCGGGATCGGTGGTCAGCAGGGAGGCGCGATCCACGCCCAGGGCCAGACGCGCGGTGCGGTTGGCCCGCGACAACGGCGAGCTGACCGCCCGGTCGATGCGCACGTCCGCCAGCCGCGCACCGAGCAAGGTCGCCTGGCGCTCGCCGACCGGCGAGAGCGGGATATCTTCCTGCCCCTGGTAGCGGCCTTCGGCGTTCCACGGCGTTTCGCCATGGCGGGCAAGCAGGATTCTCATGCGCGGTCCTCGACAATGCGGCGCGCCTGCACGGCTGGGCGCGGCGCGACAGTCTACCCGCCGAGGCGGGCACCACACGCACGCCCGGCACTCGGAATGCGCAGGCGATCGTGCCGCAACCCGCGGCGACGCGCAGCGCTCAGCCCCGTCTTCCGAGCATCATGACCAGGCCGAACAGACCGCCCAGGCCGCCGGTGAAGGCGAGTGCGACGCTCGGTTCGCGCAACCGCAACGCCATCACCACGCAGGTGATCCCGAGCGCCAGGATCAGCAGCCCCACCAGCCGGCCCCGCGCGCCGCCGTAGAAATGGGTGCGCACGGCCGCGCGTTCGACCACGGGTCGACGTGCCTGCCAGGCCCCGAACGCGGCCTGAAACTCCCCGAGCAGGCGATCCCGCCCTGGCCCGTCGAGCGCGCTCACCAGGACCGTGGGCGCGCCGCGTCGGACCAGCTTCAAGTAATCGTCGGTGCCCCACTGGACAATCTCAGCGAAGCGCACGGCTTCGCGTCGCGCGAAGACGAGGCCGTCCGGCTCGATCCGCACGTCGTCGCGGGTGGGAAAGCCCTGAAAGGCGATCAACGGGGGGCCCACGAGCGCGACGATCGCCACCCCGATCGCCAACAGCGGCTGGTTCAACCCGAACACGATGCCGATGAAGGCCGTCGATGCCAGCACGATGCCCAGCGGCGTCGACCACTGGTGCCAGCGGGTGAAGGCTTTGACGGGGATGGTCGAAGACGATCGCATCGTTCGGTTCCTTGGCGCGCGCGGCTGCGTCACCGGTCGCGTGCTGACACAGGCACCCGCGTCCGAGGAGGGGCGCCAGCGCAGGCGGTCAGCGTCGCCGGTTCGGTCCACCGCGCAGGAGGCCAGCGGACCACCCGACGTCGTGAGGCCCGCGCTCAGCGCGCCGCGCCCATTTCCCGGAGCAGCCGCGGCGCCGGATCGACCTCCTGCATCACCCAGCGGATGTAGCGCTGGTCGACCGAGATCGTGCGCGTCATCGTCGGGTCGAACACCCAGTTCGACACCACCGCGTCCCAGGTCATGTCGAACAGCAGCCCGGTCAGGCGGCCGTCGGCATCGAGAACCGGCGAGCCGGAATTGCCGCCGGTCACATCGAGATCGGCCAGGAAATTCACTGGCACCGAGCGCAGGCGGCGGTCGGCCAGGCCCCCTTGGCGGCCGGCGGCGATCGCGTCGAGCTGCGCCTTGGGCGCATCGAACGGCTCGGTCCCCGTCGCCTTGGCCGGAATCTCCTCGAGGCGGGTGAACGGCGTCTGCGTGCGGCCTGCGCGGTCGGTGTAGCCGACGACGTTGCCGAAGGTGAGGCGCAGCGAGGAGTTGGCGTCCGGATAGACCGCCTCGCCGCGACTGGCGCGATAGTCGGCAACCGCCTGCAGGACGGTCGGCTGCAGCACCAGCAGGTCGCCGGCGCGCGCCTTGGCCTCCTGTTCGATCCGCACGAGCTCCGGCACCACCCCAGCCGCGTACTGCAGCGCGGGATCGTTGCTGCGCAGGAATGCATGGCGGTCGGCGGCGAACCACTTCAGGCGCTCCTCGCTGTCGCCCAGGCGGCTGCGCTCGAGCCGATCGAGCGCGCGCTCGATCGCCGCCGCGTCGCGGCCGCCCAGGAACTGGTCGATCGCCGCGACTCGCTGGCCTGCCGGCAACTGCACGTATTGCTGCAAGGCGTAGCGGGTCAGCGCGCGGTCCATCGCCGGCACATAGCGCCGGTCCATCTGTCGCAGGCTGCCCTCGATCACCGGCAGATCGCGCTGCTGGTAACCCTGCTCGCGCATTGCGTCGGGCCGTTCCTTCTCGATCGCCAGCCGGTACAGGCGCACCGCGGTCGACAGCACGCCGCTGTTGTCGAGCAACGACAGCACCAGGTCGCGCTCACGGGTGGCCTGCGCCTGGGCCTCGAGCGCGGCGATGCGCGCCTGCGCCTCGAGCGCCGGCTGCCCTGCTTCCCCTTGGCCCTGCAACCAGGCCTGCACTGCGGCGGCCTCCTGCTGCTTGCGGGCAAGCGCGCCGATCCGCTCGAAGCCCTGCAACTGGCCCTCGTAGTTCTTCAGCGTGTTCTGCCAACCGCGCACCGCGCTGGCATAGCGCACTTCGATCTCGGGGTCCTGCTTGCCCTGCGCTTCGACTAGATCGATCAGCGCACGGTAATGGCGGCTGACCTGCGGATAGCGCCAAGCGACGGTCTCGGCGAACTCGCCGGCCGATGCATATCGGCTGGTGCGCCCCGGGTAGCCGGCCACCATCACAAAATCGCCCTCGCGCAGCGACTTGTCGGCCAGACGCAGGAAACGTCGCGGGGTGTAGGGCACATTGTCGGGCGCGTACTCGGCCGGGCGCCCGTCGCGACCGACGTAGGCGCGGTAGAACGCGAAGTCGCCGGTATGGCGCGGCCACATCCAGTTGTCGACATCACCGCCGAAGCTGCCGATGCCGCCGGCCGGCGCGTAGACCAGCCGCACGTCGCGGATTTCCAGATTGCGGAACAACCGGTAGCTGTTGCCGCCCAGAAAGCTGTAGAGCCGGCAGCGGTAGCCGGGCTCGGCCTCGCAGCGCGCAACCAGCGACTTCTCGATCGCATCCAACGCCGTGGTCCGGCCCAGCCCGTCGGCGGCTGCGTCGATCGCCGCCCGCACCTCGGCGGTGACGTCCTGAATGCTGTCGAGCGCGTAGATGCGGGCGTTGGGGCCGGCCGAGATCTCGTCGCCCAGCGCTGCGGCGTTGAAGCCGTCGCGCATCAGGTTCTTCTCGGGCGTGGAATTGAGCTGGATCGCGCCGTAGGCGCAGTGGTGATTGGTGATCGCCAGCCCCTGCGGCGAAACGAAACTGGCCGTGCAGCCGCCCAGCGACACCACAGCGCCCAGTGGGTCGCCGGTCAGGTCCGCCAGTCGGTTGGCATCGAGCCGCAGGCCCGCCTTGCGCAGCGCAGGCGAGATCTCAGGCAGTTGTTGCGGGACCCACATCCCCTCTCCGGCGACGGACGAGTGACTGCAGCTGAGAAAGACGCCCAGCAGCGTCGCGGCCAGAAGCGGATGGCGCATGGTGGTCCTGTCGGTCGTTTCGGGGCGCCAAGTCTAGAACGTGGTGCAGGCGCGGGGCCAACCCCAGGCCCCGGCCGCCGGCTCCGATGCCGCCCCGGCGACGATGCGGTGCAGCAGGGGCGGTCATCGTCCGACCCGTATAATCGCGGCTCTTTTCTGCCAGCAGGCACGACGACGATGACCCGGACGATGAAGGCGCTGGTCAAGCGCGAAGCCACCAAAGGCATCTGGATGGAAGAGGTGCCGGTGCCGACCCCGGGCCCGAACGACGTGCTCATCAAACTCGAGAAGACTGCGATTTGCGGCACCGACCTGCACATCTACCTGTGGGACGAGTGGAGTCAGCGCACCATCAAGCCCGGCCTGGTCATCGGCCACGAGTTCGTGGGCCGCATCGTCGAACTGGGGTCGGCGGTGACCGGCTACACGGTGGGCCAGCGCGTGTCAGCCGAGGGCCACCTGGTCTGCGGCCACTGCCGCAACTGCCGCGCCGGCAAGCCGCACCTGTGTCCGAACACCGTCGGCATCGGCGTGACCCGCGACGGCGCGTTCGCCGAGTACATTGCGATGCCGGCGACCAACCTGTGGCCGATCCCCGACCAGATCCCGTCCGAGCTGGCGGCGTTCTTCGACCCCTACGGCAACGCCGCGCACTGCGCGCTGGAGTTCGACGTCGTGGGCGAGGACGTGCTGATCACCGGCGCCGGCCCGATCGGGGTGATGGCCGCGGGCATCTGCAAGCACATCGGCGCGCGCAACGTCGTGGTCACCGACGTCAACGACTACCGCCTCAAGCTGGCCGCCGACATGGGCGCCACGCGCGTGGTGAACGTCAGCAACACCTCGCTCAAGGAGGTCATGGCCGACCTGCACATGGAGGGCTTCGACGTCGGCCTGGAGATGAGCGGCAACCCGCGCGCGTTCAACGACATGCTCGATTGCATGTACCACGGCGGCAAGGTCGCCCTGCTCGGCCTGCTGCCCAAGGGCGCGGGCATCGATTGGGACCGGATCATCTTCAAGGGCCTGACCGTCCAGGGCATCTACGGCCGGAAGATGTACGAGACCTGGTACAAGATGACCCAACTGGTGCTGTCGGGCTTCCCGCTGGGCAAGGTGCTCAGCCACCAGTTGCCGGTCGACGAGTTCCAGAAGGGCTTCGACCTGATGGAATCGGGCAAGTCGGGCAAGGTCGTCCTCAACTGGACTTGAGAGCGGCGCCCCGCCCGCGGGCGGTCAATGGCCCCCACACCTCGCCGGCCGTCCGGGCCGGCACGCGCGGCCAAGTAGAATGCGGCCTTCGCCTTCCGGAACGCCGCCATGTCCACTACCCAGCGCTACGCCGACACCCTCGACGAGATCCGTGACGCCGGCCTGTTCAAGTCCGAACGCGTGATCACCGGCCCGCAGTCGGCGCAGATCACGCTGGCCGACGGGCGCACGGTGCTGAACTTCTGCGCCAACAACTACCTGGGCCTGGCCGACCACCCGGAGATCATCGCCGCGGCCAAGGATGCGCTCGACACCCACGGCTTCGGCATGGCCTCGGTGCGCTTCATCTGCGGAACGCAGGACCTGCACAAGCAGCTCGAGAGGACCATCGCCGAGTTCTTCGGCAAGCAGGACACGATCCTCTATGCCGCCTGCTTCGATGCCAACGGTGGGCTGTTCGAGCCCCTGCTCGGCGAAGACGACGCGATCATCAGCGACGCGCTCAACCACGCCTCGATCATCGACGGCGTGCGGCTGTGCAAGGCCAAGCGCTACCGCTACGCCAACTGCGACATGGCCGACCTGGAGGCGCGGCTCAAGCAGGCGCGCGCCGACGGCGCGAAGACCATCCTGATCACCACCGACGGCGTGTTCTCGATGGACGGCTTCATCGCGCCACTCGACGAGATCACCGCCTTGGCGCAGAAGTACGACGCGCTGGTGCACATCGACGAATGCCATGCGACCGGCTTCCTCGGCGCCACTGGTCGCGGCTCGGCCGAGGTCAAGGGCGTGCTGGAGAAGATCGACATCATCACCGGCACACTCGGCAAGGCGATGGGGGGCGCGCTGGGCGGCTTCACGACCGCCAAGGCCGAAGTCATCGAACTGCTGCGCCAGCGCTCGCGTCCCTACCTGTTCTCCAACTCGGTGCCGCCGCACGTGGTTGCCGCCGGCATCAAGGCCTTCGAGATGCTGGACGCAGCCGGTGAATTGCGCGAACGGCTGGTCGAGAACACCCGCTACTTCCGCGAGCGGATGACCGCGGCCGGCTTCGACCTGCGCCCCGGCACCCACCCGATCAGCCCGGTCATGCTTTACGACGCCAAGCTGGCGCAGCGCTTCGCCGAGCGCCTGCTCGAGGAAGGGATCTACGCGATCGGATTCTTCTTCCCGGTGGTCCCCAAGGACCAGGCCCGGATCCGCACCCAGATCAGCGCCGCACACACGCGTGAGCATCTGGACCAGGCGATCGACGCGTTCACCCGCATCGGCCGCGAACTGGGCGTGTTGCCAGCCTGAGCCGTCGCGCGTGGCGCCCCCTCGGCGCTAGGCCGGCTTGACGGCCGGCGTCGGGCGCGGCGCCAGACGTTCGATTTCGTGGGGCGCGAGTTCGCGCCACGCGCCCTTGGCCAGTTCGCCCAGGCCCACGCGCCCGATCGCAACACGCACCAGCCGCAGCACGCCGACCTCGTACGCGGCCAGCAGCCGACGGATCTGCCGGTTGCGGCCTTCGTCGAGCACGATCTCCAGCCACGCATTGCGCCCCCCCTCGCGCAGTACCCGGGCGGAGGCGGCACGCAGATGCTGGCCGGCGTCCTCGATGCCGGCATGCAGGCCGGCGAGCAGCGCGGCGTCGGGCCGCGTATCGATCTGCACGTGATAGGTCTTGCTGGGGCCGCGCTCGGGGTCGGCGATCGCCGCCGCCCATGCCGGGTCGCTGGTGAACAGCAACAGGCCCTCGCTGGCCTTGTCGAGTCGGCCGACCGGCGCGATCCATCCCAGCCCGGCACCGTCGAAACACCGGTAGACGGTGTCGCGCCCGTGCTCGTCGTGGGCGGTCGTCACCAGACCCCGCGGCTTGTTGAGCATCAGATAGCGGTGCACAGCACCGGACATGGTCACGCCATCGATGACGATGCGCGCCTCGTCGAGTGCGACCGGATACTCGGGATCTCGGACCACACGCCCGCCAATGCGGACCCGCCCGTCGCGTACCCAGCGCTCGGCCTCACTGCGCGAGCACAGGCCGCGCTTGGACAGGATGCGCGCAATCCCGTAACGAGGCGGAGCGGGGCCGCGCGATGGTCTGCTGCTCATCGCCCTGCGACCACATGGACGAACGGCCCGCTCACGCGGGCCGTCGTCATCGACGCGTCGGGGAGAACGACACTCACTCGGTCGGCGTCGGGGTTGCCGGGGCGGCCGCCGCTTCGACCGGTGCGTTGGGGTCCACGCGACGCCCGACGCTGTAGCCATTGGCCTTGAGCCAGGCGTCGAAGTCATCGGCGGTCATGCGCTTGCCGCCTTGGGTCATGTTGAACCGATACGGCGTGTTGTCGAACTCGGTCTGCTTGACGTAGGCCGCCGGATCGCCAGGCTGCACCACGCCCGCCGCTGCGGCGGCCATCGCGACGTTCTGGCAGCGCTCGATCTCCATGCGCAGCAGCACCTGATCGACGGACTGCGCATCGTCATAAGCGCGGGACAGCACGGCGGTGGTCCCGAGCCGATAGCTGGGCGCCGCCAGTTCCGGCGACAGCGGCATCAGTGCGGTGGCCTGAAGCGGGCGCGCAGCGCGCGTATCGGCGCAGTCTGCCGCCTGGCCGGCAAGCGGAAGGGCCAGCAGGGTCGTCAACACGATAGCGCGCATGGCAAAGAGTCTCGGAGTCGAATTGGCCTGAAGTGTATGCGCCAAGTTACCGGCCGACAAGGGAAATTCTGCTCTCGCGCATTCACTTCGGTGAGTGTCGGCTCCCGCCTGCGGCGATCGCGCCGCGAGGTCGGGACGTCTGTGCACTCGATCGAAACGCTCGGCGCATGGATGCGTGCCGCACCGGTCGTCCATTTCGCCTTCGAGGACTGGGTCGGCGGCCCGCAATACACGAGATCGCGCAACATTGGCGCGCGATCGGCTTGCCATTCCTCGGTCGTAAAGAAGACAAAAAAAAAGAAGCCCGGCATGCGCCGGGCTTCTTCGTGTTGCTTCGCTGGCGCCAGAATCAGTTCTGGACGTTCAGCTCGGTGCGGCGGTTGCGCGCACGGCCTTCCGGGTTGTCCGAACCATCCGGGTTGGTGTTCGGCGCAATCGGACGGCTCTCGCCGTAGCCGACCGGACCCACCAGGCGATCGGCGGTGATGCCGTTGCTGGTCAGGAAGTCGTACACGGCCTTCGCACGGCGCTCCGACAGGCGCTGGTTGTAGGCATCCGTACCCTTCGAGTCGGTGTGGCCTGCAACTTCAACGCGCAGCTCGGGGTAGCGACGCAGGATCTCGACGGCCTCGTTCAGGATCGCCACCGCGTCAGGACGCAGCGTCGAACGATCGAAGTCGAAGTTCACGCCGTTCAGATCGATGGTGATCGGAGCCGGCGGCGGCGGAGCCGGGGCGGGAGCCGGCGGCGGCGGCGGCGGAGCCGGGGGAGCCGGAGGCGCCGGCGGCGGGCCGAGCGGCACCACGACACCGACCGAGGCCAGCACGTCGCCGAAGTAGCTCTCGTTGGCGTTGTGCGGGTAGCCGGCCCAGTCACGCGAACCGTTGGCGGCGATGCTGCTGTCGTCGAAATCAGCGCGGTAGGCGATTTCGGCACGCACGGCGACGCGCTTGTCGAAGGTGGTCTGCAGACCGGCACCGACCTTGGCAGCGAAGTTGCCGTCCTTACGCTCGCCAGGCGAGTTCGGGCTCGGGAACGCGTTGAACTCTTCTTCCGAACGCTGGTAGCCGACACCTGCGAGCAGGTAGGGGTTCCAGCCACGGCCTTCGGAGATGAAGTGGTAGCGGAAATCGATCGAGGCGCCGTACTGGCTCCAGTTCAGGTCGGGGTTCGCACCCTCGACGCTGCTGTCGAAACCGGGGTTCTGATAGTTCAGCTCACCGTCGATCGACCAGTTCGGGCTGATGAAACGACCGAAACCGATGGTGCCGAACGGGGTGTCGTCGGTGCGGCGATCTTCGGCCTGGAAGTTGTAGCCGACGGAGCCGGTCAGATACCAGCGGTCGTCGAACTCCTGGGCATTGGCGGCCTGCACCAAGCCGAGGCCGCCGAGCAGCGCGGCGCAGAGGAGTTTCTTATTCATGTTGTATCAGCTCCTGTTCTAGGGGGAATGCGTCATGGCATCGGTTTGAGGCGTCAAACGCACACGCCTTGGACATAGCCTAAAGTCAGCTGTGTGAAGGCGTCGTTAACACTAAGCTAACGGTTGAAAGATTCCAACAGAACGACGCCTTACCGTTCATCCAGCCTTGGGCTATGGCGGGAACTCCCAACGGCGCGCATTGTCTGGATTCGACGTCGTCGTGGCGTCAAGACGCGCTTAACGCTTACTGCTATCCAGCGCCGCGGCGTATTCCGCGGCAGCCGCCCAGGGCGGCGAGCGGCCCAGGGCCTCGACCAGGAAATCCACGAAGGCGCGGGTGCGTGGCGGCACCAGCCGACGCTCGGGCATGACCGCATGGATGCCGGTCGTCGGCGGGGCGTATTCCGGCAGCACGCGGACCAGACGCCCCGCACGCAGATCGTCGGCGACATGCCACACCGAATGCATCGCGATGCCCTCGCCTGCGAGCGCGGCGTCGCGCAGGATCTCGCCCAGCGTGCTTTCCATGCGCCCCGACACCGCGACCTCGGTGCGGACGCCATTGCGGTCGAGCAATGGCCAGTGGTCCTGGCGCCCGCGGCTGCCGACCAGCAGCAGGCACGCGTGATCGGCCAGGTCGGCCGGCACGCGCGGGTGACCGCGCCGATGCAGATAGTCCGGCGAGGCGACGAGCACGCGCTCGTTGGCGGCGATCGGACGTGCGACCAGGCGCGAGTCGTCCAGTTCGCCGATCCGGATCGCCAGGTCGAAGCCCTCCCGGACCAGATCGACCAATTGGTCGCTCATGTGCACGCTCAGCCGCAGCGCGGGATGCCGGGCCAAGAACCGCGGCAGCAGCGGCGAGACGTGCTGGCGCCCGAACGAGGCCGACATCGTCACCCGCAACGTGCCCGCAATCCCGCGCCCGCCGCTCTCGCGCAGACCTGCGGCGAGGCTGTCGAGATCGTCGACCAGCGCGCGCCCACCCAAGGCCAGCGCGCGGCCCTCGGCAGTGGGATGCAGCCGGCGCGTGGTCCGATGCAGCAGCCGCACGCCCAGCGCGCTCTCCAGGCGCTTCAGGCGTTGGCTGGCCACGGCCGGCGACAGGTCCAGAGCGCGCGCGGCAGCACTGATCGAGCCCAAATCGAGCACGCGCAGGAACAGGGCGATGTCATCGAGCCGCGTCATCGATCTTCAATATCCGATTGAAAGTGATTGTCGATCCTAAACCTGTTCCGTCGGATCGCCGCTTTCGAGAATGGCCGCCCTCCCGCACCGATCGCGACCATGCCCCGCTCCTCCGCTCCCTCCTCCCGCACGCCAGCGGCCCTGTATGCACTGACCGCAGGCGCATTCGGCATCGGCACCACCGAGTTCGTGATCATGGGCCTGCTGCGCCAGGTCGCGGCCGATCTGCAGGTGAGCCTGCCCGCAGCCGGGCTGCTGATTTCCGGCTATGCGCTGGGGGTGTTCGTCGGCGCACCGCTGCTCACGCTCGCGACTGACCGGCTGCCGCGCAAGGCGGTGCTGGTCGGCCTGATGGCGGTGTTCACGCTCGGCAACCTGGCCTGCGCGCTGGCGCCCGACTACGGCTGGCTGATGGCCGCGCGCGTGATCACCTCGCTCGCCCATGGCACCTTCTTCGGCGTCGGCGCGGTGGTCGCCGCAGGTCTGGTACCTGCCGAGCGGCGCGCCCGCGCGATCTCGGTGATGTTCACCGGTCTGACCGTCGCCACCCTGCTCGGTGTGCCGGCCGGCGCGTGGCTGGGCCTGCACGCGGGATGGCGCGCCACGTTCTGGGCGGTGGCCGCGATCGGGGCGCTGGCGACCCTCGTGATCGCGGCGCTGGTCCCGGCCGACCGCGCGACCGGCGCGGCCGGCAGCGTCCGTCGTGCGCTCGCGGCGGTGTCGCGGCCACCGGTCGTGCTCGGCCTGCTGACGACGACGCTGGGATATGCCGGCGTGTTCACGGTCTACACCTTCATCCAACCGGTCCTGGTCCAGGTGAGCGGCTTGCCCGATCGTGCGGTCTCGCCGGTGCTGCTGGTGTTCGGGGTCGGCATGATCGCCGGCAACCTGCTCGGCGGCCGGTTCGCCGATCGTGCACCGATGGTCGCAATTCCGGCCACGCTGCTCGCGCTCGCCGCCGTGCTCGCATTGCTCGGCGCCGCGATGCACCAGGCGCCTGCGATGGTGATCGCCACCGGCCTGCTCGGCGTCGCCGCATTCGCGACCGTCGCGCCGCTGCAGGCCTGGGTGCTGCAACGCGCCGGCGACGACGGCCGCAACCTCGCTTCGAGCCTCAACATCGGCGCGTTCAACCTCGGCAATGCAGCGGGCGCCTGGCTCGGGGGCCTCGTCGTCGGCCATGGCGGCGGCCTGGAGCGGTTGGGCACGGCTGGGGCGCTGATCACGCTGGCCGGTGTCGCCGTGTCGGCGCTCGCGCTCCGCCGCGCACGCCCGACCGCCATCCAGCCCTGCTGATGCTTTGCGGCATCGCCCCTCCTCATCTCCGCCACGGACATTCCCATGGACACCCGCTTTCTCGGCCGCTCCGGCCTGGGCGTTCCCGTGCTCGGCTTCGGCGTCGGCACCTTCGGCGGGCGCGGCCCGCTGTTCGGCGCCTGGGGCGACACCGATGCGGTACAGGCGCGTCGCCTTGTCGACCTGTGCCTCGACGCCGGCGCCTGTTTCTTCGATACGGCCGATGCCTATTCCGATGGCGCATCGGAGACGATCCTCGGCGCGGCGGTCCGCGGCCGCCGCGACCGGGTGCTGCTGTCAACCAAGGTCGGCCTGCGGGTGGGCGCGGATGCCAACGCGGTCGGCGCCTCACGCGCGCACCTGCTCGCCGCCGTCGACACCGCATTGCGCCGACTCGATACCGACTACATCGACCTGCTGCAGTTGCATGCGTTCGATGCGATGACGCCGCTGGAGGAAACGCTGTCGACGCTCGACGGCCTGGTCCGCGCCGGCAAGGTGCGCTACCTCGGCGCGTCCAACCACGCGGGCTGGCAGCTGATGAAGGCGCTGGCGATCGCCGACCGCGACGGACTGACGCGCTATGTCGCGCACCAGGCGTATTACTCGCTGGCCGGTCGCGACTACGAATGGGAGCTGATGCCGCTCGGCCTCGACCAGATCGTCGACGCGCTCGATGCGGTCGCTGCCGACACCGGGCGCAGCGTGCCCCAGATCGCGCTGAACTGGCTGCTGCAGCGTCCCGGGGTCTCGACGGTGCTGCTGGGCGCGCGCAACGAGGCGCAATTGCGCGAGAACCTGGGCGCGGCGGCCGGCTGGACGCTGGACCCGGCGCATATGGCGCAGCTGGACGCCGCGAGCGCGGTGCCGACGCCCTATCCCTACTACCCTTACTGGAACGGGCAGTTCGCCGAGCGCAGTCCGGCGCCAGTCCCCACCCCCGATCAGGAGAGTCCCGCATGAAAGTCATCGCCACCACCCGCCCGCTGCCGATCGACGATCCGCACGCGCTGGTCGAACTCGAGCTCGACATTCCAGCGCCCGGCCCGCACGACCTGCGCGTGCGCATCGAGGCGGTCGGGGTCAATCCGGTCGACACCAAGCTGCGTCGCGCGCCGTTGCCCGAGGCCGCACCGCATCGCGTGCTCGGCTACGACGCGGCCGGCGTGGTCGACGCGGTCGGTGATCAGGTGAGCGGGTTTTCGATCGGCGACGCGGTCTACTACGCCGGCGATGTCACCCGACCCGGCAGCAATGCGCAGTTCCAACTGGTCGATGCGCGGCTGGTCGCGCGCAAGCCCGACACGCTGGACTTCGCCCAGGCCGCCGCCCTGCCGCTGACCGCGATCACCGCCTGGGAACTGCTGTTCGAACGCATGCCCTACGCCTTCGAGGACGGCGGCGCGGGCAAGACACTGCTGGTGATCGCCGGTGCCGGCGGCGTGGGTTCGATCGCGATCCAGTTGGCCAAGCTGGCCGGTTTCACCGTCATCGCCACCGCCTCGCGCGAGGACAGCATCGCCTGGTGCCGGGACCTCGGCGCCGACCATGTCATCGATCACCGCCAGCCGCTGGCGCCGCAGTTGCAGACGCTCGGCTACACCCAGGTCGACGCGGCGCTCAATCTTGCCGACACCGATCGCTACTGGGACGCGTTGGGCGAGGTACTCGCGCCGCAGGGGCATGTCGGCCTGATCGTCGAACCGGCCGGCGCGCTGAAGATCGGCGATCCCTACAAGGCCAAGTGCATCGGCATCCATTGGGAATTCATGTTCGCGCGGCCGCGCTTCCGCACTGCCGACATGGATGCGCACGGGCGCATCCTGGCGCGCGTCGCCGCGCTCGTCGACGCCGGGCAACTGCGCGGCACGCTCGGTCGCACGCTCTCGCCGATCGGTGCCGACACCCTGCGCGAAGCGCACCGGCTGCTCGAGTCCGGCGCGACCATCGGCAAGGTCGCCGTCGCCGGCTGGCGCTGATCGCGATCGTCGACGCCCAGCCCCGGGCGCTGGGGACCGGCCGGCCTCGCCCGGCCTGCACCTGAGAAACCGCGGCGCTTGCGCCGCGGCGCCGGTCGCGGCACCCTGCGGCATCCATACGCCAGCGTATCCAGGTCATGTCGCCAGTCATGGGCCAGCCCGTCGACCCCACGCCCTATCCGCACCTGCTCGCCCCGCTCGACCTCGGCTTCACGACGCTGCGCAACCGGGTGCTGATGGGCTCGATGCACACCGGGCTGGAGGATCGCGCCGCCGACTTCCCGAAGTTGGCGCGTTACTTCGCCGAGCGTGCGGAAGGCGGTGTGGCGCTGATCGTCACCGGTGGCTTTTCGCCCGACATCGCCGGCTGGCTCAAGCCGTTCGGCGGCAAGCTGTCGTGGCGATGGGAGACGCGGCGCCATCGCCCGGTCACCGACGCGGTGCACGCCCATGACGCGAAGATCTGCCTGCAGTTGCTGCATGCCGGCCGCTATGCCTATCACCCGCTGCAGGTCGCGCCGAGCCGTCTGAAAGCCCCGATCAATCCGTTCACACCCCGGGCGCTCGGCGCACGCGGGGTCGAACGCACGATCGACGCCTACGCCCACGCCGCCAAGCTCGCGCGCGAGGCCGGCTACGACGGCGTCGAGATCATGGGCAGCGAGGGTTACCTGATCAATCAGTTCCTCAGTGCGCGCACCAATCGTCGCCAGGACCGCTGGGGCGGCGATGTGCTGCAGCGCATGCGCTTTGCGACCGAGATCGTGCGCCGCGTGCGCGAGGCCGCCGGGCACGACTTCATCCTGATCTACCGCCTGTCGATGCTTGAGCTGGTGCCAGGCGGCTCGGGCTGGGACGAGATCGTGCAGCAGGCCCGCGCGATCGAGGCTGCCGGGGCAACGCTGCTCAACACCGGGATCGGTTGGCACGAGGCACGGGTGCCGACGATCGCCACTTCGGTCCCGCGCGCGGCCTTCGCCGGGGTGACCGCCAAGTTGCGCCCGCATGTGAAGCTGCCGTTGGTCGCGACCAACCGCATCAACATGCCCGACGTCGCCGAGCGTGTGCTCGCGACAGGCGGCGCGGACATGGTGTCGATGGCGCGGCCGCTGCTGGCCGATCCGCACTGGGTCGCCAAGGCGCGCGCCGGCACGCCCGCACGCATCAATACCTGCATCGCCTGCAACCAAGCATGTCTCGACCACGTGTTCGCGAACCGCACCGCGAGCTGCCTGGTCAATCCGCGCGCGTGTGCGGAGACCGAGCTCAATTACTTCCCGGCGGCCGCGCCGCTGCGTATCGCAGTGGTCGGCGCCGGCCCGGCCGGGCTGGCGTGTGCGACCGTCGCCGCCCAGCGCGGCCACCGCGTGGTGCTGTTCGACGCGGCCGATGCGATCGGCGGCCAGTTCAACCTGGCACGGCGCATTCCCGGCAAGGAGGAGTTCAACGAGACGCTGCGCTACTTCGGTCAGCGCATCGCCGAGACCGGGGTCGAGATGCGGCTCTCGACCCCGGTGACGGCGGACGACCTCGCGGGCTTCGATGCCGTCGTGCTCGCGACCGGCGTACGACCGCGCGCGATCGACATCCCCGGACACGACCACCCCAAGGTCGTCGGCTATGCGGATGTGCTCGAGGGTCGGGTCGTGCCGGGCGCACGGGTGGCGATCATCGGCGCCGGCGGCATCGGCTTCGATGTCGGCGAATTCCTGGTCGAGGGCGACGGCCCGTCACCCAGTCTCGATCCGGCGGCGTGGATGCGCGAATGGGGCGTGGACCCGAGTTTCGAGCGACCGGGCGGCCTGGTCACGGCCGCACCGTCGCCGCCAGCGCGCGAGGTCTGGCTGCTACAACGCAGTCCCGGCCGTCCGGGCGCCCGGCTCGGCAAGACCACCGGCTGGATCCACCGCAGCACGCTGAAGGCCAAGGGCGTCCAGATGCTGGGCGGGGTCGCGTATCTGGGCGTCGATGATGCGGGCCTGCGCATCCGGGTGGACGACAGCGAACAGCTGCTGCCGGTCGATCACGTGGTGGTGTGCGCGGGCCAGGAGCCGCGACGGGACCTGCTGGACGCATTGCAGGCGGCCGGACGTGTCGTGCATCTGGTCGGCGGCGCGGACGTGGCTGCCGAACTCGACGCCAAGCGTGCGATCGCCCAGGCCAGCGCGCTGGCGGCGCGCCTGTAGCGCACCTGCGCGATGGCGCCGCATCTCACTCGGCACTGCCGCCTGGCGGACGCTGGCGGTTGCGCCGCAGGTCGTTGCTCAAAACAGGTGCGCCGATGCGCCGGACTGAATGTGGGCCCTCCCTGCATCGCGACATCGCAATAAAACTGAACAGATATTCATAAAGCCCAGTGCTACGCGATCCCGCTGGTGATCCCGCCTTGGACTGAATACGAGCCCATTTTGGCCGTTTCCAGCCACAGATCGACCGCCGGCACCAGTGCCGCGCATTCACGTTCGATTCGAAAAACCACCGATACCGTGCCGCCACATCGTTCCGCCCGCCTTTGGCGGAACACCGGCCCAGCCGCGACCCCGCGGCTCGGAGCCCGGGCGAAAGCGCCATAGAGTCGCCGCCCTCCCCAAGACGCCATGCCGACGTCGCCGCCGTGCCTGCCTGACCGGCATCGCGCAGCGCGACACGGCGCAACGGAGCAAGGAGTCAACGATGAAACTGGAATGGGTGATGTGGCTGGCCTCCGTGCTGCCACCGCCGGCCGCCGATTCGCTCTGTCTGAGCACGACGGTCTATCTCGAAGCCCGCGACCAATCGGTCCGCGGACAGGAAGCCGTCGCTGAAGTCGCATTGCGCCGGCAGGAAAGCGGGCTGTGGGGCGACTCGATGTGCGAGGTGGTCACCGCGCGCAAGCAGTTCGCACCGACCATCCTGTCGCCCCAGACCCGGCTGGCGAACACCAACGCGTGGACCCGGGCGGTCAACGTGGCCCTGGCCTCGGAGCGCAACTGGTCGCTGCCGCGCGCCGAGCGCCGCGAGATCGTGCCCGGCGCGAGTCACTTCATGGCCCACGGCATCGCCGCCCCCGCCTGGCGCCATGCGCCGCCGGTCGCGACGATCGGCGACCACACGTTCCTGCGCGTCCAACCGCTGCGTCCCCAGCCCGCTGCCCCCACGGCGACGACCGCCCGCGGCTGAGGTTTGCCGCCGCTCGCGCCGGGCGCATGATGGCCGCCCGTCCCGAGTCCGGAGGTTGCATGCTCACGCTCTACACCAAGCCCGGCGCCTGTTCGCTGGCCGACCACATCGCGCTGCGCTGGATCGGCACGCCGTTCGACGTGCGCGTCGTCGACGCGACTTTGATGAAGGCGCCGCCCTTCCTGGCGCTCAATCCCGCCGGCGCAGTCCCGGTGCTGGTCGATGGCGACTGGGTACTGACTCAGAACGCGGCCATCCTGAACTACCTGGCCGACCGTTTTCCGCAAGCCAAGCTGGGCGGGGACGGGACGCCCGAGGGCCGGGCCGAGGTCAATCGCTGGCTCGGACTGCTCAATGCCGACCTGCACCCCGCGTTCCACCCGCTGTTTGGCAGCACCAAGTACCTCGACGATCCCGACGCCATCGATCGCACGCGCAAGCAGGCCATGCAGAAGATCCGCGGCCTCTATGAACGCCTCGATGCGCAGCTCGAAGGTCGCGACTTCCTCGCCGGCACCCGCTCGATCGCCGACCCCTACCTGTTCGTGACCCTGCAATGGGCCAAGCGCCTGAAGCTCGACCTGGGCGGCCTCGACCGCCTGCAGGCCTTCGATGCGCGGATGCTAGCCGATCCGGGCGTGCGCGCCGCCCTGGCGGCCGAGGGCATTCTCTAGCCTCCGGCCCTGGTGCTGCCCGGGGTCAGCCGGGCAGCGTGTCGGCGGGCACGCGGACCGCACCGTCCATCAACACCCGCGCCGAGCGCGACATGATCGCCCTGGCCACTGTCCAGCGGCCATCGACCTGCACCGCTTCGGCGCCGACCCGCAGGGTGCCCGACGGGTGCCCGAAGCGCACCGAGGTGCGCGCGCCGCCGCCGGCCGCGTCGCTGACCAGCGTGCCGGGAATCGCGGCGGCCGTGGCGATCGCGACGGCCGCCGTGCCCATCATCGCGTGATGCAGCTTGCCCATCGACAGCGCGCGTACCAGCAGGTCGATGCCCCCCGCAGCGATCGCCTTGCCGCTCGACACCACGTGATCGCGTGGCGGCGCCACGAACGCGACCTTGGGCGTGTGCTGGCGCTTGGACGCCTCGGCGAGATCGCCGATGAGCCCCATGCGCAGCGCGCCGTGCGCGCGGATCGTTTCGAACATCGCCAGCGCCTGCGCGTTGCCGTTGATCGCGTCCTGCAACTCGCTGCCGGTGCAGCCGATCGCTGCGGCGTCGATGAAGATCGTCGGAATGCCGGCATTGATCATCGTCGCACGCAGCGTGCCGATGCCCGGGACCTCGAGATCGTCGACGAGGTAGCCGGTCGGGAACATCGCACCGCCGCCCTCCCCTTCGCCCTCGTCGGCAGGATCGACGAACTCCAGCACGATCTCGGCCGCCGGGAAGGTCACCCCGTCGAGTTCGAAATCGCCGGTCTCCTGCACCTGGCCGCCGGCGACCGGCACGTGGACCACGATGGTCTTGCCGATGTTGGCCTGCCACACACGCACCGCGACGGTGCCGTCTTCGGGGATGCGCGCAGGATCGACGAAGCCGTTGGCGATCGCGAACGGGCCGACCGCCGTGCTCAGGTTGCCGCAGTTGCCGCTCCAGTCGACGAATGCGCTGTCGATCGCCACCTGGCCATAGAGGTAGTCGACGTCGTGATCGGGCCGCGTGGACTTCGAAATGATCACGCACTTGCTGGTCGACGACGTCGCGCCACCCATGCCGTCGGTGTGCTTGGCATACGGGTCGGGAGAGCCGATCACCCGCATCAGCAGCGCATCGCGCGCCGCGCCCGGCACCTGCGCCGCGGCCGGCAGGTCCTCGAGCCGGAAGAACACGCCTTTGGACGTGCCGCCGCGCATATAGGTGGCGGGGATGCGGAGTTGGGGGGCGTAGGTCATGGCGTTCTCACTTGTCGTCGGCTTGTTTCCCTCACGGGAGAAAGGCTGCTTTGCTTGTCTCCCTTCTCCCCTTGTGGGACTAGGTGCCCGCCGGGGTAGAGGGGTCGGCGGAGAGGGCGCCTCATGCCGCTTTGTTGGATTCCAGGAAATCCTGCGCGAAGCGCTGCAGCACGCCGCCGGCCTCGTAGATCGAGACTTCTTCGGCGGTGTCGAGACGGCAGATCACCGGGACCGCGAGCTGCGTGCCGTCCTTGCGGTGAATCGCCAGAGTCAGCATCGCACGCGGGGTGCGTTCACCGATCACATCGAAGGTCTCGGTGCCGTCGATCCCCAGCGTCAGCCGCGTGGTCCCGGGCTGGAACTCCAGCGGCAGCACACCCATGCCGATCAGGTTGGTCCGGTGGATACGTTCGAAGCCTTCGGCGACGATTGCCTCCACGCCGGCCAGGCGGACGCCCTTGGCGGCCCAGTCGCGCGAGCTGCCCTGGCCGTAGTCCGCGCCGGCGACGATGATCAGCGGCTGGCGCCGTGCCATGTAGGTCTCGATCGCCTCCCACATGCGCACGACCTGGCCCTCGGGTTCGATCCGCGCCAGCGAGCCCTGCTTGACCTGGCCGTCGACGACCGCCATTTCGTTGACCAGCTTCGGATTGGCGAAGGTCGCCCGCTGCGCGGTCAGGTGATCGCCGCGGTGGGTCGCGTAGGAATTGAAGTCCTCTTCGGGCACGCCCATCTTCGCCAGGTACTCGCCGGCCGCGCTGCTGGCGAGGATCGCGTTCGACGGCGACAGATGGTCGGTGGTGATGTTGTCGCCCAGCACCGCCAACGGGCGCATGCCGCGCAGCGTGCGCTCGCCGGCCAAGGCGCCCTCCCAGTACGGCGGGCGCCGGATGTAGGTGCTCATCGGACGCCAGTCGTACAGCGGCGCGACGCGCTCGCCGGTATCGACGTGCAGCTTGAACATCGGTCCGTAGACGCTGCGGAACTGCTCCGGCTTGACGCTGGCCTTGACCACGGCGTCGATCTCGTCGTCGCTCGGCCAGATGTCCTTGAGCGTCACCGCATGGCCATCGGCATCGATCCCGAGCACGTCCTGCTCGATGTCGAAGCGCACGGTGCCGGCGATCGCGTAGGCGATCACCAGCGGCGGCGAGGCCAGGAACGCCTGCTTGGCGTAGGGGTGGATGCGGCCGTCGAAATTGCGATTGCCGCTGAGCACGGCGGTGGCGTAGAGATCGCGGTCGATGATCTCCTGCTGGATCGCCGGGTCCAGCGCGCCGCTCATGCCGTTGCAGGTGGTGCAGGCGAACGCGACGATGCCAAAGCCCAGTTGCTCGAGCTCGGGCAGCAGGCCGCTTTCGCGCAGATACAGCTCGACCGCCTTCGAGCCGGGTGCCAGCGAGGTCTTGACCCACGGCTTGCGCAGCAGGCCGCGCGCGTTGGCGTTGCGCGCCAACAGGCCGGCGGCGATCACGTTGCGCGGATTGGAGGTATTGGTGCAGCTGGTGATCGCGGCGATGATCACCGCGCCATCGGGCATCGTGCCCTCAAGCGGCATTTCCCACGCGCCGGCGATGCCGCTGGCGGCGAGGTCGCGGGTCGCGACCCGCTTGTGCGGATTCGAGGGGCCGGCCATGTTGCGCACGACGCTCGACAGATCGAAGTGCAGCGTGCGCTCGTATTGCGCGCCCTCGAGCGCATCGGCCCACAGGCCGGCCGCCTTGGCGTAGGTCTCCACCAGCTGCACCTGGGCATCGTCGCGGCCGGTCAGGCGCAGATAGTCGAGCGTGTTGTCGTCGATGAAGAACATCGCCGCGGTCGCGCCGTACTCGGGCGCCATGTTGGAGATCGTCGCGCGGTCGCCGATGGTCAGTGCAGCGGCGCCCGGGCCACGGAACTCCAGATACGCGCCGACCACCTTCGACTTGCGCAGGAACTCGGTCAGCGCCAGCACCACGTCGGTCGCGGTGATGCCGGGGCCCGGCCGGCCCGCCAATTCCACGCCGACGATCTCGGGCGTGCGCATCCACGACGCGCGCCCGAGCATGACGTTCTCCGCTTCCAGCCCGCCGACCCCGATCGCGATGACCCCCAGCGCATCGACATGCGGCGTATGGCTGTCGGTGCCCACGCATGTGTCGGGAAATGCGACGCCACGCCCTTGTGCGGCGTGCTGGGTGTAGATCACCGGCGACATCTTCTCCAGGTTGATCTGGTGCATGATCCCGTTGCCCGGCGGAATCACCTCGACGTTGCAGAACGCACGCTTGGTCCAGTCGATGAAGTCGAAACGGTCGGCATTGCGCCGGTCCTCGATCGCCCGGTTCTTGGTGAACGCATCGGGATCGAAGCCGCCGCACTCCACCGCCAGCGAGTGATCGACGATCAACTGCACCGGCACCACCGGATTGACCTTGGCCGGATCGCCGCCCTGCTCGGCGATCGCATCGCGCAGACCTGCCAGGTCCACCAGCGCGGTCTGCCCGAGAATGTCGTGACAGACCACGCGCGCCGGATACCACGGGAAGTCGAGGTCGCGGCGCAGCTCGATCAGCTGCCGCAGCGCATCGTCGAGCAGCGCCGGATCGCAGCGCCGCACAAGGTTCTCGGCATGCACCCGAGCCGTGTAGGACATACGGGCGTAGGCGCCGGGCGACAGCGCCTCGACCGCCTCGCGCGCGTCGAACCAGTCGAGGTCGGTACCGGGAAGGGGCTTGCGGTGCTGGCTGTTCATGGCTGGCTGCTTCGAAGAAGAACGTTGACATGCCCTTCCCCCGCTTGCGGGGCATTGCGCCCTTCAAGGGGGGAAGGTGCCGAAGGCGGATGGGGCGCTTACTTGCGCTCGGCCAGCGGCACGAACGGCTGGTCCTCGGGACCGGTGTAGTTCGCGCTGGGGCGGATGATCTTGCCGTCGATCCGCTGTTCGATGACGTGCGCGCTCCAGCCGGCGGTGCGGGCGATGACGAACAGCGGGGTGAACATCGCCGTCGGCACGCCCATCATGTGGTAGCTCACCGCGCTGAACCAGTCGAGGTTGGGGAACATCTTCTTGATGTCCCACATCACCGTCTCCAGGCGCTCGGCGATGTCGTACATCTTGCGGCTGCCGACCTCGTCGGACAGTTCCCGCGCGACCTCCTTGATGACCACATTGCGCGGATCGCTGACGGTGTAGACCGGGTGGCCGAAGCCGATGATCACTTCCTTCTTCTCCACGCGCGCCCGGATGTCGGCCTCGGCCTCATCGGGGGTGTCGTAGCGCTTCTGCACTTCGAACGCGACTTCATTGGCGCCACCATGCTTGGGCCCGCGCAGCGCGCCGATGCCGCCGGCAATGCACGAATACAGGTCGCTGCCGGTGCCCGCGATCACGCGGCTGGCGAACGTCGAGGCGTTGAACTCGTGCTCGGCGTAGAGGATCAGCGAGGTGTGCATCGCCCGGACCCACGACTCGCGCGGCGGAACGCCGTGCAGAAGATGCAGGAAATGTCCGCCGATCGAGTCGTCGTCGGTCTCCACGTCGATGACCCGGCCGTTGTGGCTCCAGTGGTACCAGTACAGCAGCATCGAGCCGAGGCTGGCCATCAGCTTGTCGGCGATGTCGCGCGCGCCCGGATGGTTGTGGTCGTCCTTCTCCGGCAGCACGCAGCCGAGCACCGACACGCCGGTGCGCATGACGTCCATCGGATGCGCCGAGGGCGGCAGCTCTTCGAGCGCCGCCTTGACCGCGGCCGGCAGGCCGCGCAGCGACTTGAGCTTGGCCTTGTAGCCGCGCAGTTCGGCCTCGTTGGGCAGCTTGCCGTGGACCAGCAGATAGGCGATTTCTTCGAACTCGCTGGTACGCGCAAGGTCGAGGATGTCGTAGCCGCGGTAGTGCAGGTCGTTGCCGCTGCGGCCGACCGTACACAGCGCGGTGTTGCCGGCGGCGGTGCCGCTCAGCGCGACGGACTTCTTCGGCTTGAAGCCGGGGGCGGTGGTGGCGGTGGTCTCGCTCATCTGGGATCTCCGGTGAATGCCTGGATGGAGTCGGGTGGAACCTGCTCAACGTCTGTTGCGCACACCGACCGGTGAGCGCAACAGGCCAGTGGACAGCTGCCTATTTGTTTGCCGCGAACAGCGCGTCGAGTCGTTGTTCGAAGGCGTGGTAACCGATGCGCTCGTAGAGCTCCTCACGGGTCTGCATCGCATCGACGACCTGCTGCTGGTGGCCGTCGCGGCGCACCGCGGTGTAGACCAGCTCGGCGGCCTTGTTGGCGGCGCGGAACGCCGACAGCGGGAACAACTGGATCGCAACGCCGACCGACGCCAGTTCGTCGCGGGTGAACAGCGGCGTCTTGCCGAACTCTGTGATATTAGCCAGCACCGGCACCTGCACCGCATCGACGAACCGGCGGTAGGTCTCCAGGTCGTAGGCCGCCTCGGCGAAGATGCCGTCGGCGCCGGCCTCGACGCAGGCGATCGCGCGTTCGATCGCGGCATCGACGCCGTCGACCTGGATCGCATCGGTGCGCGCGATCAGGAAGAAATCGGGATCGGTCTTGGCATCGGCGGCCGCCTTGACCCGGTCGACCATCTCGCCCTGAGACACGATCTCCTTGCCCGGCCGATGGCCGCAGCGCTTGGCGCCGACCTGGTCCTCGATATGGCAGGCCGCAGCGCCGGCCTTGATCAGCGATTTGACCGTGCGCTCGATGTTGAAAGCGCTCGGCCCGAACCCGGTGTCGATGTCGACCAGCAACGGCAGATCGCAGACATCCGTGATCCGGCGCACGTCGATCAGCACGTCCTCGAGCGTGTTGATGCCCAGATCCGGCAGGCCGAGCGAGCCTGCAGCGACGCCGCCGCCCGACAGGTAGATCGCCTGGAATCCGGCGCGCTTGGCGAGCAGCGCATGGTTGGCGTTGATCGCGCCGATCACCTGCAACGGCGACTCGGCGGCGAGGGCGGCGCGGAACCGGGCGCCAGCGGACAGGGTGCTCATCGATGCGACTCCGGAACTGCGGTGTACCGCGATGGCGCTCAATGTGTCACTGTACGACTGGTTGATCAATCTTGATCGAATCAATCAATGCATCGGAATTCACAGTGAATCAGAACGATGGCGATCTGATGTCCGCCGCCGAGGCCTGCGCGGCACTGGGCATCAGCACCGCGACCCTGTACGCCTACGTCAGCCGCGGCCTGCTGGAATCGCGCCCGGGGCCGGACCATCGCAGTCGCGTCTATCTGCGCCAGGATGTGGAGCGCCTGCGCCAACGCAAGCGCGCCGGGCGCGGCGCGGCCCGCGGCGCGGCGCAGAGCCTCGACCGCGGACTGCCGGTCATGGAGACGCGGATCTCGCTGATCCGGCCCGACAGCCCCTACTACCGGGGGCGCTCGGCGGTGGCGATGGTCGAGGCCGGGGCGACGCTCGAGGACGCGGCGCGACTGCTGTGGGACTGCGGCGACAGCGACCCGTTCGATGCCGCCGTCGACCCGTGGCCGGCGCGGGTCGCGACGATCGCCGGCGACGCCACGCTGCCGCCGATCGAGCGCGCGATCGCGGTCCTGCCGCTGCTCGCGCCCGATCTGCGCCACTCCCTGAGCGCCGCGCCGGCCGCCAAGCGCGGCATCGCAGCGACGCTGCTGCGGCAGAACGCGGCGCTGCTGGTCGCCGGCCAGCCCGATGCACGGCCCGTCCACGTGGTGCTCGCCGAGGCCTGGTGTCCGGGCGATGCGGTCTTC
Organism: Luteimonas sp. gir; assembly: GCF_037198055.1. Lineage (NCBI taxonomy): Bacteria > Pseudomonadati > Pseudomonadota > Gammaproteobacteria > Lysobacterales > Lysobacteraceae > Luteimonas > Luteimonas sp. gir. The sequence continues at coordinate 566,257 of NZ_JBBAXQ010000002.1, read as the reverse complement.
GCGGACTTGGTCCGGGCCGCCCTCGTGCTGTGCGCCGATCATGAGCTCAACGTCTCGGCCTTCGCCGCGCGCGTGGTCGCCTCCACCGGTGCGCACCTGCATGCGACAGTCTGCGCGGGTCTGGCCGCCCTGTCGGGACCGCGCCATGGTGGCGCGACGGCACGTGCGCATGCGCTGATCCGAGAAGCCTGCGACACGCCCTCGCCGGCCAGCTACATCGCCGAGCGCTGGCAGCGCGGCGACGACCTGCCCGGCTTCCACCATGTGCTGTATCCAGACGGCGACCCGCGCGCGGCGCATGTGCTGGCGCGACTGCGCGCCACGCGCGGAGACACGCCGCGGATGCGCCAGGTCGAGACGGTCATTGCCGCGGCCGCCGAGACCAGCGGCCGACCACCCAACATCGACGGCATGCTGGCGGCGATCTGCTTCGTCCACGACCTGCCGGCGACACCAGCGCTGGCGATATTCGCGGCCGGGCGATTGTCGGGCTGGCTGGCGCACGCGCTGGAACAGCAGGCGCTGGGCAGGCTGATCCGGCCCCGCGCGCGCTACACCGGGATCGAGCCGGAGTGAGCGCGTGGCAGCCGGGGCTGGCCCCGGCCGCACACCTGGGGTCGCTTCGACGTCAACGGAAGCGCGCGGCCACGCTCACCCGGCATCGGCGCCGCGTGCGAGCACCCGGCGCACCTCCTCCAGCGCGTTCGGATCGTCCAGGGTCGACAGGTCGCCCGGGTCGCGCGATTCGGCCAAGGCCTGCAACGAGCGCCGCAGCAGCTTGCCCGAACGCGTCTTCGGCAGCGCACTGACCACGTACACCCGCGCGGGCCGCGCGACGGCGCCGAGCTGATCGGCGACCGTGCGCATCATCTCGCCGGCGGTGGCGTGCTGGGCCTGGGGATCGGACGCGGCCTGCTTGAGCGTCGCGAACACGATCGGCACCTGCCCCTTGATCTCGTCGGCCACGCCGATCACCGCGGCCTCGGCGACGGCCGGATGGCTGGCCACCGACTCCTCGATCTCACGCGTCCCCAGGCGGTGGCCGGCGACGTTGATGACGTCGTCGGTGCGCCCGAGGATGAAGGTGTAGCCGTCCTCGTCCTGGATCGCCCAGTCCAGCGAGCTGTAGACCAGCGCCTTGAAATGCGAGAAGTAGCTCGACAGAAAGCGTGCATCGTCGTTCCACACCGTGGTCATGCAGCCCGGCGGCAACGGCGGCTGGATCACCAGCACGCCCTTGGTGCCCGGCGGCACCCGCTCGCCGGTCGCCTCGTCGATCACGCGCAGGTCGTATCCAGGCGTCGGCAGCCCGGGCGAGCCGAACTTCACCGGCTTCATTTCGACGCCGGGCATCAGCGCCAGCACGGGCCAGCCGGTCTCGGTCTGCCAGTAGTTGTCGATGATCGTCGTGTCGCCCAGGCCTGCGTTGATCCAGCTCGCGGTCGGCTCGTCGAGCGGCTCGCCGGCCAGAAACAGATACCGCAGTGCCGACAGGTCGTACTGGCGCAGGAACTTCGGGTCCTGCTTCTTCAGCACGCGGATCGCAGTCGGCGAGGAAAACATCGTGCGCACGCCATAGTCGGCGCAGATCTTCCACCAGATGCCCGCGTCGGGCGCCGTCGGCAAGCCTTCGTAGAGGATCGCGGTGGCGCCGGCGATCAGCGGGCCATAAACGTTGTAGGAGTGGCCGACCGCCCAGCCGACGTCGGACGTCGAGAACATCGCCTGGCCCGGACGCACGTCGTAGATCGCCCACATCGACAGCGCCATCGCAACCGCGTAGCCGCCGACGTCGCGCTGCACGCCCTTGGGCTTGCCGGTCGTGCCCGAGGTGTAGAGCAGGTAACTGGGTTCGTTGGATTCCAGCCATGCGACCGGCACATCGCTGCCGGCGTGCGCGGCGCGCAGCGTGGCGTAGTCGACGTCGCGCCCCTCGACCCGCGACCCGCCGGGCGCAAGCCCGCGGTCAACGATCAGCACGCGCGGTGGCGGCGAGGTCGCTTGCGCCAGCGCCGCATCCACCAGCGGCTTGTAGGGAATGACCTTGCCACCGCGGCTGCCGGCATCGGCCGCGATCAGCAGCGCAGGCTTGGCGTCGTCGATGCGCAATGCCAGGTTGTGCGCGGCGAAGCCACCGAAGACCACCGAATGCACCGCACCGATGCGCGCGCAGGCGAGCATCGCGAACACCGTCTCGGCCATGTTGGGCATGTAGATGACCACGCGATCGCCGCGCCCGACGCCGAGCGCGACCAGGACTGCGGCGAAGTCGACGACCTCGCGATGCAGTTGGCGATAGCTGAGCTCGCGCGTTTGCCCCGTCTCGCTCGAGATCGCGACCAGCGCGAGCCGATCGCCGCCGGTCTCGAGATGGCGGTCGACCGCGTTGTAGCAGAGATTGGTCAGGCCGCCGACGAACCACTTGCGAAACGGCGGCTTCGAATCATCAAGGATTCGCTCGGGCGCCTTGTGCCAGTGGATCGCCTGCGCCTGCTCGCCCCAGAAACCTTCGGGGTCTTCGATGGAGCGGCGATGGAAGTCGTCGTAACGCATGGCCCTGCCTACGGATGGGAGGATCCCGAAGGCTAGACCGTGGAGCACGCCGGCCGCGCTACGACGTTGGTCTAGTACGCGCGCATCCGCCGCCTGGCAACCGCCCGGATCGCGCTGTTGCGGCGCATCGCCCAGCGTTGCACTGCCGGGCAGACGCCGCCTGCGGCGGATACGACAAGGCCGGCCCGAGGGCCGGCCTTGCGAGACACACGACGGTGCCGGTCAGCCCAGCAGGTGGGCGACGCCCGACCGCTCTTCCTCGAGCTCGGCCAGGGTCTTGTCGATCGCCTTCTGGCTGAAATCGTCGATCGGCAGGTCGCGGACGATCGTGTATTCGCCGTTCTGCGTGGTCACCGGGAAGCCGAAGATCACACCCTCGGGGATGCCGTAGGACCCGTCGGAGGGAATGCCCATCGTGGTCCACTTGCCGTTGGAACCGAGCACCCAGTCGCGCACGTGATCGATGGCGGCGTTGGCGGCCGAGGCGGCCGACGACAGGCCACGGGCCTCGATGATCGCCGCGCCACGCTTGCCGACCTGCGGGATGAAGGTCTCGGCGTTCCAGGCGTCGTCGCCGATCTTGTCCTTCAGCGACGCGCCGCCGACGGTCGCAAAGCGGTAATCGGGGTACATGGTCGGGCTGTGGTTGCCCCAGACGATCAGCTTCTCGATCTCGCCCACGGCCACGCCGGCCTTGGTCGACAGTTGGCTCAGTGCGCGGTTGTGGTCCAGGCGCAGCATCGCGGTGAAGTTCTTGGCCGGCAGGTCGGGCGCGGACTTCATCGCGATGTAGGCATTGGTGTTGGCGGGGTTGCCGACGACCAACACCTTGACGTCGCGCGAGGCAACCTTGTTCAGCGCGGCGCCCTGGGCGGTGAAGATCTTCGCGTTCTCCAGCAGCAGGTCCTTGCGCTCCATGCCCGGGCCGCGGGGACGCGCACCGACCAGCAGCGCGATGTCGGCGTCCTTGAACGCGATTTCAGGATCGTCGGTCCCGACGGTACCGGCCAGCAGCGGGAACGCGCAGTCCTCCAGCTCCATGATCACGCCCTTGAGCGCGGCCTGCGCCTTGTCGATCGGCAGTTCGAGCAGCTGCAGGATCACCGGCTGGTCCTTGCCCAGCATCTCGCCGGAGGCGATCCGGAACAGCAGCGCATAGCCGATCTGGCCGGCGGCGCCGGTCACGGCAACACGGACGGGCTTCTTCATCGTCAATCCTCTCGTATCAAATCGAACGGTTACGTGGGTGGGGGCGAACCAGGCGGCGGCGCCGTCGGCTCAGGTCAATTCCGCGAAGAACTCGCGGATGCGGGTCAGCCCGGGCACCAGTTGCGCCTCCGGGCAGGTGTAGCTGATACGCAACGCCCGCGGCTCGCCGAAGGCCGAGCCCGGCACGCAGGCCACGCCCTTGGCCTCGAGCAGCGCGTTGCACAGGTCGACGTCGTTGTCGATGCGCAGCTGCCCATGCGACTTGCCGAACGCGACGCTGATGTCGGGAAACACGTAGAAGGCGCCGGCAGGCTTGGGGCATACGACGCCCGGAATCTCCGCCAGCGCGGCCATCACCACGTCGCGACGCGCCTGGAACTCGGCGCACTTGGCCCTGGGCACGTCCTGGGGACCGGACAGGGCGGCGACCGCGGCCGCGGTCACGACCTCCGGCACGTTGGTGATGTGGTTGGAATTCATCGTCACAAAAGCGGTCGCGACGCGCTCGGGGCCGGCCAGCAGGCCGACGCGCCACCCCGGCATGCCGTAGGTCTTGGACAACGAGTCGACGAAGATCGTGCGCTCGCGCAGTTCGGGGCGGGCCTGCGTGACGTGGTGGTAGCCGATACCGTCGAACACCATCGCGTTGTAGATGTCGTCGGTGACGATCCAGGTGTCGGGATGGCGCGCCATCACATCCGCCAGCGCGGCGATCTCGGCCTGGGTGTAGACCATGCCGGTCGGGTTGGACGGGTTGTTGAACAGGAAGACCTTGGGCCGTTGCGCCAGCGCCGCGTCGAGCTGGGCCGGGGTCAGCTTGTAGTCCTGTTCCGGCGGGCACGGCAGCAGCCGGATGTCGGCGCCGACGATCTGCGCGATGTCGAGATAGGTCGTCCAGTACGGCGTGGCGAACGCGAAGCCATCGCCTTCGTCCAGCAGCACTTCGGCCAGCGTGTAGAGGATGTGCTTGGCGCCGATGCCGCTCGCGCAATGGGCGCGCGTATAGCCCGGCAGGCCGATGCGGTCGAGATGGCCGATGAAGGCGTCGAGCAGCGCATCGCCGCCGCGGTTGCTGCCGTACTGACCGCTGTCGCGGTCGAGCGCATCGCGCGCGGCGGCATAGACGTGCGGGCCGGGCAGAAAGTTCGGCACGCCGATCGAGAAACTGATGATGTCCCGCCCCTCGGCCTTCAGACGCTTGGCCTTCTCGGCGACCTGCATGATGGCGCTGGGCTTGGCGCGACCGGTGCGCGCAGCGAGCTGGAGCATCGCACAACCTCGTTTGGGGAGGGCTGGCCGGCAGCTGGAGAGAGCGGTTTTTCCGGCGCGAAATGGTATCACGGCACTTCGGTGCGACCGCGCCAAGGGGCCGCCCTACCCGCTGCACGGCGGTGCGCGGGCGTCAGGCCGGGGCATTGGCGCCTACAGATAGTCCAGCACGTCGCCCAGGTCGTAGTTCTCGTCGAAGTAGGCCTGCCACTTTGCGTAGACCTCGCGCAGGCAGGCCGGCGTGGTACAGGCGTCGAGTTGCTGGACCACCACCGCCGCGGTGCGGTCGCCGTCGGGGTAGCGCGCCGACAGCTCGACCAGTTGCGCGTGCAGGTTGCGGTCGAGCGCGGCGAAGTCGTCGCGGTTGCAGACCAGCGTCGCGCGCAGGCTGCCCTGGGCGGCGTCGGTATCGCAGGCCACTGCCGGGACCTGGTCGGCCTGCGAGACGGCGAGCGTGATCTCCTGACGATCGCGCGGGGTGAGGCGGCGCACGAAGCCCAATTCCTCGGTCTGCCCCTGCGCCCAGGTCAGCCGTAATGTAAAGCCATCGGCAGCCTCGTCGCGCACCTTGCGCAGTGTGGCGGTCTCGTCGGGCCCGTCTTGACGGTCGATGCGGAAGGCCAGGGTCTGGTTGTCGAGGTCCACGTCCTCGACAGCGCCGTCGAGCCAGGCACCATCGCGCAGAATCCGCAGGCCCGCGCCGGCCTGGTATTCGATGGCGTAGACCGTCTGCGCATCGTCGCCCTGCGCGCCGCCGGTGCTCCAGATGCCCTCCAGGCTCTGTTCGAACGCCGGATCCTGGGGCTGCGATGCCGCCGGCGACGGTGTGGACGGAGCCAGCTGTGCGTCCTCGGATGGGCGATCGCATGCGCCCAGGCCCAGCAGCAGGGCCGGCAGCAGCGCGAGGGATCGCAGGCGGGCAGGCGATGTCATGGCGTCCCTCACAGCAGGCAGGCCGGCAATGCGCCGGCCTGCCGATTGCATCACGCCGCGAGGGTCTTGTTCCACTCCGCGACGCGATCGGCCTTGGCGGCCAGCACGGCCTCGGCGTCGCCTTCGATCTTCACCGACTTGATGACGTCGCCCTGCTTGATCGCATCCACCACGTCCAGGCCCTGCGTGACCTTGCCGAACACGGTGTGCTTGCCGTCCAGCCAGTCGGTCTTGATGTGGGTGATGAAGAACTGGCTGCCATTGGTGTTGGGACCGGCGTTGGCCATCGACAGCACACCGCGTTCATGCTTGACGCCGTTGTTCGTTTCATCTTCGAAACGATAGCCCGGGCCGCCGCGGCCCGAGCCCTCGGGGCAGCCGCCCTGGACCATGAAGTCGGCGATGACGCGGTGGAAGTTCAGCCCGTCGTAGAAGCCGCGCTTGGCCAGGTTGACGAAGTTGGCGACGGTCAGCGGGGCCTTGTCGGCGAACAGTTCGACCTGGATCTGGCCACGGTCGGTATCGAATACGGCGTGCAGGGACATCGGGAATCCTGGGTTGGGGTGGTCCGACAGGCTGGATGCGGCCCCAATGGCCGATTTCAAGCCGCCTGTCGCGCGCGGCGCGCGACAAGGTATGATAGCCGGCTTCCTCCACTGCCCTAGCGCGCCAGGTCAAAGCCAGGTGCGGCCTTGCCCATGTCTCTCGAACGCCTGCGCAACATCGCCATCGTCGCCCACGTCGACCACGGCAAGACCACCCTCGTCGACCAGCTGCTCAAGCAGTCGGGCACCCTGTCCGAACGCACTGTGCTCGCCGAGCGCGTGATGGACAGCAACGACCAGGAAAAGGAGCGTGGCATCACGATCCTGGCCAAGAACACCGCCATCAACTGGCAGGGCAATCGCATCAACATCGTCGACACCCCCGGACACGCCGACTTCGGCGGCGAGGTCGAGCGCGTGCTGTCGATGGTCGACTCGGTGCTGATCCTGGTCGACGCGATGGACGGGCCGATGCCGCAGACCCGCTTCGTGACCCAGAAGGCGTTCGCGATGGGCTTCAAGCCGATCGTCGTGGTCAACAAGATCGACCGCCCCGGCGCGCGCCCCGATTGGGTCATCGACCAGGTGTTCGACCTGTTCGACAAGCTCGGCGCGACCAACGAGCAGCTCGACTTTCCGATCGTCTACGCCTCGGCGCTGCACGGTTATGCAAGCCTGGACGACAGCGTCCGCTCGGGCGACATGACCCCGCTCTACGAAGCGATCATGCAGCACGTGCCGGCCCCCGAAGTCGACATCGACGGCGCGTTCCAGATGCGCATCAGCCAGCTCGACTACAACAACTTCGTCGGCCTGATCGGCATCGGCCGCATCCAGCGCGGCAAGCTGAAGAAGAACATGCCGGTGAGTGTCGTCGACCGCGAAGGCAAGAAGCGCCAGGGCAAGGTCGTGCAGGTGCTCGGCTTCCTGGGCCTGGAGCGCGTGGAGGTCGACGAGGCGCAGGCCGGCGACATCGTCGCGATCGCCGGCGTGCAGGACCTGTCGATCTCCGACACCGTCTGCGCGCTCGACACCCCCGAGGCACTGCCCGCACTGACCGTCGACGAACCGACGATCTCGATGACCTTCCAGGTCAACAACTCGCCGTTCGCCGGCAGCAAGGAACACAGCGGCGGCAAGTTCATCACCAGCCGCCAGATCCGCGAGCGCCTGGAGCGCGAAACGCTGCACAACGTCGCGCTGAAGGTCGAAGAGACCGCCGACGCCGACAAGTTCCTGGTCTCGGGCCGTGGCGAGCTGCACCTGTCGGTGCTGATCGAGAACATGCGCCGCGAAGGCTACGAACTGGCCGTGTCGCGCCCGGAAGTGATCATCAAGGAGATCGACGGCCAGCTGATGGAGCCGGTCGAGCAACTCGTGGTGGACATCGAAGAGCAGCACCAGGGCGGCGTGATGGAGAAGCTCGGCACCCGCAAGGCCCAGCTCAAGAACATGGAGCCCGACGGCAAGGGCCGCGTGCGCCTGGACTATATGATTCCGGCGCGTGGCCTGATCGGCTTCCAGAACGAGTTCAAGACCCTGACCCAGGGCTCGGGCCTGCTGTTCCACGTCTTCGACCACTACGGTCCGAAGGAGACCGGCCCGATCGCCAAGCGCAACAACGGCGTGATGATCGCCAATGCGCCGGGCATGACGCCGGCCTACTCGCTCGGCCCGCTGGAAGAGCGCGGCCGGCTGTTCGCGGCCGAAGGCGACAACGTCTACGAGGGCCAGCTGGTCGGCATCCACTCCAAGGACAACGACCTGACGGTCAACGTCATCAAGGGCAAGCCGCTGACCAACGTCCGCGCCTCGGGCAAGGACGACGCGATCAAGCTGACCCCGGCGCTGAAGTACTCGCTGGAACAGGCCCTGGATTTCATCGAGGACGACGAGCTGGTCGAAGTCACCCCGAAGGAAATCCGGCTGCGCAAGAAGCTGCTGACCGAGAGCGATCGCAAGCGCGCATCCCGCGCCGCGTGAGCCAGGCGCTGTTCCCGGGCTGGCGGCCCGACGCCGCCGCTCGGGCGGCGCTCGCGACGCTGTCGCAACGCCTGCAGGAGGCGCGTCCATCGGACGCGCCTTCTTTGCAACTGCGGCGCGCCGACCAGTGGCACGCCACGCTTTGCTTCATCGGCCACGACATGGGCCATCTCGCAACGCCCGCACTGCTCGATGTGTTCGCGGCTGTCGGGGCCCGCATCCCGCCGCACACGTGCACGCTCGAACGGCTCGTCTACTGGCGCCAGTCCGGCGCCGTCGTGGCCTTGCCGCACCGCTGCCTGGCCCTGCAGGCGCTGTGCGATGCGACGCGCGATGCGATCCGCCGCTGCGGCATCACGCCGGCACAGGTGACGACCCAGCCGCACCTGACAATGGCCTATCTGCCGAAGGGACTCGACGCGCAGCCCTGGCTCGCTGCCGTGGACTGCGACATCGGCCCGCTGACGGTCGACACCTTTGAACTGCTGTTCAATCCCGGCGGTCGCTACGACGTGCTCGGCAGCTGGCCGCTGACCGGCGCTCCCCTGCCCCCGCCGCCGCGCCAGGATGCGTTGTTCTGATGGCCGACGACCTCACCCCTGCACACAACGGCCTGCGCGCAATCGCGCTGTTCGAGGCGAGCAAGGGCGCCGTCGCCCTGCTCGTCGCCGGCGGCCTCGCAGCAATCGGGCCCGATGCGCTGCAGCACCAGGTCGAGCGCGTGCTCATGCGGTTTGGCGCGGATGCCGATCGCTTCGGCACGGATCTGCTCGACGCGATCACGCCGCAGACGCTGCATATCGCGATTGCCGTCGCGTTGATCTATGCGGCCATGCGCCTGCTCGAAGCCTGGGGTCTGTGGTGGCACCGCGCCTGGGCCTCGTGGCTCGGCGTCATCGGCGCCGCCGCGTATCTGCCGTTCGAGGTCTACGCGCTCTGGCACCACCCCGACTGGATGACCTGGGGGGTGTTCCTGCTCAATCTGCTGATCGTGCTGGTGCTGGCGCGCGATCTGTACCGGCGGCGTACGGGCGGCTGAAGCAACCTCGCAGCGCGGACTGATTGCTGCGGCCGCGTCTCGCACTCGACTTCGGAAACAGCGTTGCGCCGGCCGGGGGTTACTCCTCGGCTCGGCAGCCATCCATGGCTGACTCGCCGCCGCGGGCCATCCATGGCCCGCTCTGCGCAACCCCCAGCCGGCACAACGCACTGCGGCTCGGGGATCACCCCTTCTTTCAAGCAAGCAATGCGCTCGTTCTTGACGAAAGCACGATCTGAAAGTCGTCGGCAGCGGACTGGCGGCCGGTGGCCGCGCCGAGCGCGCCATGGATGGCGCGCGCCCGAGTCAAGGCAGGATGCCTTGACCGAGGGGAAAGCGGCTTCCGGCCGGCAGGCCGATGCCCGCCCGGAGCAGGCTTTGCTTGTCTTCCGTCAACGCGACTCACCCCACCGCGCGGCCGACCTGCGCGTGCTTGCGCACGATCAGCATCGCCGTCTCCAGCGCCTGCTCGTAATTGAGCCGCGGATCGACCTGGCTCTTGTAGGCGCGCTCCAGATCGACCTCGGTCAGCGCCCGCGCGCCACCCATGCATTCGGTGACGTCCTCGCCGGTCAGCTCCAGGTGCACGCCCCCCAGGCGGGTACCGGCCGCGGCATGCAGGTCGAACGCCTGCTCGATCTCGCTGCGGATGTTGTCGAAGCGCCGGGTCTTGAAGCCGTTGCGGGTCGACTCGGTATTGCCGTGCATCGGGTCGCAGATCCACAGCACGCGGCGGCCGGAGCGCTTGACCGCATCGAGCAGCGCCGGCAAGCGCTCGGCGATCTTGGTGGCGCCCATGCGGTGAATCAGGCTCAGGCGGCCCGGCTCGTCGTCGGGATTGAGCAGCTCGATCAGGCGCAGCAGCTCGTCCGGCGTCGAGGTCGGCCCGACCTTGACCCCGATCGGATTGCGCAGGCCGCGGAAGTACTCCACATGCGCGCCATCGAGCGCTGCGGTGCGCACGCCGATCCAAGGGAAATGCGTGCTGAGATTGAACCAGCCCCACTGGCGCGGCACCTGGCGCGTCTGCGCCTCCTCGTAGGGCAGCAGCAGCGCTTCGTGAGAGGTGTAGAAATCGACACGCTTGAGCGTGTGCACCTGGGTGCCGGCCAGGGTTTCCATGAAACGCACCGCATCGCCGAGCCCCGAGACCATGCGCTGGTACTCCTCGGCCAGCGGCGAATGCCCCACCCAATCCAGCCCCCAGTACTCGGGGTGATGCAGATCGGCAAAACCACCGTCGATCAACGAGCGGACGAAGTTCATCGTCATCGCCGAGCGCGCGTGCGCCTTGATCATGCGGCGCGGATCCGGGGTCCGCGCCTGCGCGGTGAACCCCGGCGCATTGACCACATCGCCGCGATAACTCGGCAAGGCGACGCCGTCGCGCACTTCGGTGTCGGCCGAGCGCGGCTTGGCGTACTGGCCTGCGAACCGGCCGACCCGCACGACCGGCAGGCGCATGCCGTGCACGAGCACCAGGCTCATCTGCAGCAGCACCTTCAGGCGGTTGGAGATGATCTCGGAGGTGCAGTCGCCGAAGTGCTCGGCGCAATCGCCGCCCTGCAACACGAAGCGCTGGCCGTCCTGGGCTTCGGCCAACTGCTGCTTCAGGCTCAGGATCTCCCAGGAGGTCACCAGCGGCGGCAACGCGCGCAGTTCGGCCTGCACTTCGCCCAACGCCTCGGCATCGGGATACACCGGTAGCTGCGCAGCGGGACGGCTGCGCCAGCTCTCGGGGGCCCAGTCTTCAGGCAGGGTCACAGGGCGCAGACTGCGTTCGGCGGAAGCGGGCATCGGAACATCCTCGTGCGAGCGCACATCATCGCAGCTTGCTGCGCTGCGTCAATTTCGGCTGCCAGAACGCGTGCCACGCTGCGGGCGCCATGCGGCATACACCGCGACCGTGCCCAGCAACACGAACCACAGCAGGCTCCAGGCGGGCATCGACAGGCCCAGGAAGGTCCAGTCGATCGTGCCGCAGTCGCCGCTGCCGGTCAGGACCTTCTGGATCAGCGTGGGCGTGTCCATGGTCTGGCGCATGAAGGCGAACGGCGCGCCGCAGGTCACGAAGCCCGGCGGATGCATCTGCAGCCAGACATGCCGCCCGGCGATGCCGATGCCGACCGCGGCGGCGGCCAGACCCAGCACGCCGTAGACGCGCCGCCCGCCCTGCCTCTTGGGCGCATGCACCCCGGCGATCAGCAGCACCAGGCCCAGCGCCGCGAACGCGATGCGCTGGAAGATGCACAAGGGGCATGGCTGCAATCCCCACTGCAGCTGCGAGTAGATCGCAAAGCCGATCAGCGCAAAGCAGGCGACACCACCGACGAGCATCAGGGTGCGGAACGACCAGCGCAGTGGATTCATGGAAATGGGCCAGAAAGGGAGACGGCGATTATCCCGCCGCAGCGGCGAAAGCCAAATACCTGCTGCGCAACGCGCCGGATCTGGACTCGCAACGATGCCCCCAGACGCAGAAAACCCCGGCATGGGCCGGGGTCTCTGGGAGACACGGATCGGGCGATGCCCGACCGGTCGGAATCACTCGGCGGCGTCGGCCTGCGGGCGATCGACCAGCTCGACGTAGGCCATCGGCGCGTTGTCGCCGGCGCGGAAGCCCGCCTTCAGGATGCGCAGGTAACCGCCCGGACGCGACTGATAGCGCGGGCCCAGCGTCGTGAACAGGGTGCCGACCGCTTCCTTGTCGCGCAGACGCGCGAATGCGAGGCGGCGGTTGGCGACGCCGTCGACCTTGGCCAGGGTGATCAGCGGCTCGGCCACGCGGCGCAGTTCCTTGGCCTTGGGCAGGGTGGTCTTGATCAGCTCGTTCTTGATCAGCGAGGCAGCCATGTTGCGGAACATCGCTTCGCGATGGGCGCTGGTGCGGTTGAACTTACGACCGGCTTTCTGGTGGCGCATGGGATGGATCCTTCAGTGGAATGGTGGGTCGTTGGACATCGTTGTCGCCTTCCTGGCGTTGTGACTTGGACTGCGGATGGTCCGAAAAACCGGTGATCCATCACCGGCGATCGCCGCGGGCCTCGAAGCCCGTCTGGCGATGCGCGAAAGGCGCGTCCTGAGAGGACGCGCCTTCCACGTGTTGCATCAGCCGAGCATGCCGTGGCTGGAGACACCGGCCGGCGGCCAGTTCTCGAGCTTCATGCCCAGGGCCAGGCCGCGCTGCGCGAGCACTTCCTTGATCTCGGTGAGCGACTTCTTGCCCAGGTTCGGCGTCTTGAGCAGCTCGACCTCGGTCTTCTGGATCAGGTCGCCGATGTAGTAGATGCTCTCGGCCTTGAGGCAGTTGGCAGAACGCACCGTCAGCTCCAGATCGTCGATCGGGCGCAGCAGGATCGGATCGACGCCCGGGGTCTGCGGCTTGGCGGCGCCGCGGTCGCGGTGCGTGAAGTCGCCGAACACCGACAGCTGCTCGGTGAGGATGTCGGCGGCGGTGCGCACGGCTTCCTCGGCATCGATCGTGCCGTTGGTCTCGATATCGATGACCAGCTTGTCGAGGTCGGTGCGCTGCTCGACGCGAGCGGCCTCGACCTCATAGGCGACGCGGCGGACGGGCGAGAACGATGCATCGAGCATCAGACGACCGATCGCACGGGTCTCCTCGTCCGGACGACGACGGGCGGCGGCCGGCTGGTAGCCGAAACCGCGCTCGATCTTCAGGCGCATGTTGATCGACGCATCCTTGGTCAGATGGCAGATCACGTGCTCGCCGTTGAGGATCTCGACGTTGTGGTCGGTCTTGATGTCGGCGGCAGTCACCACGCCCGGGCCCGACTTCGACAGCGACAGCGTGGCGCTCTCGCCGGTGCCCATGCGGATCGCGACGTCCTTCAGGTTCAGCAGGACTTCGAGCACGTCCTCCTGCAGGCCCTCGATGGTGCTGTACTCGTGCAGCACGCCGTCGATCTCGACTTCGGTGATCGCGAAGCCCGGAATCGACGACAGCAGCACGCGACGCAGGGCGTTGCCCAGCGTGTGCCCGTAACCGCGCTCCAGCGGCTCGATCACGACCTTTGCACGGTTGCCGGCAAGGCGTTCGATCTGCGGGCCACGGGGACGCAGTACCTGGTTGGCGGTAGCCGTCATGTTTGTGTGTCTCCTGGAGACCGTCCGCGCCGGGGGGCGCGGAGGCCTGAATGAATTACTTCGAGTACAGCTCGACGATCAGCGCTTCGTTGATGTCCGCCGGCAGGTCGCCACGATCGGGCACTGCCTTGAACACACCACTGAACTTCTTCGAGTCGACCTCGACCCACGACGGCGACAGGTCCATCGACGAGGAGACGGTCAGAGCCTCCTGGACGCGGAGCTGCTTCTGGGCCTTCTCCGACAGCGCGATCGCGTCGCCGGCCTTGACCTGGTACGACGGCAGATTGACCGGCTGACCGTTGACCGTGACGCCGCGGTGCGACACCAGCTGGCGCGCGGCCGGGCGGGTGACGGCGAAGCCCATGCGGTAGACGACATTGTCGAGGCGGGTCTCGAGGAGCTGCAGCAGGTTTTCACCCGTGTTGCCCTTCTTGGTCGAGGCCTTCTTGTAGTAGTTGCGGAACTGACGCTCCAGCAGACCATAGATACGCTTGACCTTCTGCTTCTCGCGCAGCTGGGTGGCGTAGTCGGACAGCTTGCCGCGACGGGTGTTGCCGGCGCCGTGCTGGCCGGGCTTCTGCTCGAGCTTGCACTTGGAATCCAACGCGCGCGTCGGGCTCTTGAGCGACAGGTCGGCGCCTTCGCGGCGCGCGAGCTTACAGGTAGGACCGATATAACGAGCCATTTCTTGATCGCTCCTTTAGACGCGACGCTTCTTCGGCGGACGGCACCCGTTGTGCGGGATTGGCGTCACGTCGATGATGTTGATGATCTTGTAGCCGACGTTGTTCAACGAACGCACGGCCGATTCACGACCCGGACCCGGGCCCTTGATGCGAACTTCCAGCGACTTGACGCCGTAGTCGAGCGCGGCCTTGCCGGCCTTCTCGGCAGCCACCTGGGCTGCGAACGGGGTCGACTTGCGCGAACCGCGGAAGCCGGCACCGCCGGAGGTCGCCCACGAGAGCGCATTGCCCTGGCGGTCGGTGATCGTGACGATCGTGTTGTTGAACGAAGCGTGGACATGCGCGATGCCGTCAGTGACGACGCGCTTGATCTTCTTCTTGGTCTTGGTTGCGGACGGCTTGGCCATGAATAGGATTCCTTACTTCTTGATGGCCTTGCGCGGACCCTTGCGGGTACGAGCATTGGTCCGGGTGCGCTGGCCGCGCAGCGGCAGGCCGCGACGATGGCGCAGGCCGCGATAGCACGACAGGTCCATCAGACGCTTGATCGCGATACCGACCTCACGACGCAGGTCGCCCTCGACCACGAACTTGCCGACTTCAGCGCGCAGGCGCTCGACTTCCGGCTCCGACAGGTCGCGGATCTTGGTGGTGGCCTCGACGCCCGCGGATTCGCAGACCTTCTTCGACCGGGTACGGCCGATGCCGTAGATGCTCTGAAGCCCGACCCAGACATGCTTCTGGGCAGGCAGGTTCACGCCTGCAATACGCGCCATGCGCGGATCTCCAACTGTTGGGGCTGCCGGGGGTTCAATCCCGACAAAGGGGAACATGAAATGATAGCAAGGCCTCGGAACTGCGTGCAGTCGCACCCTGAACAAGCGGCTCGACCCGGCATGGGGAGTGTGCCCATGCTCCGGCGACGGTACCGGGGCGGCAACCGGGGACGACTCCCCAAAAGCCCCGCGCGCTACTCTGGCGTGCGGATCACCCTGCACCACCCGCGCCCGAGACCGCCGCGCGAGTCGCCCATCCTGGGGTCCGGCGCGTGTGTCCGGACCCCGTGCCCCACCCTGCCGGGCGAGACGTGCGATACCGGGGAGAGTCCCGGATCGCGAAGAATTCTGTGCCGGCGCACGAGGCAACCGGCGGCAGCAGAACAGCATACCACCAAGTGGCGCCCGCCGCACGCCATCGGCGCAAGGCGGTACCACGCACCGCCCCGGACTGCGGGGCGGCGCCGAACGCCGAACCGTCAGCGGGGGCGTGAGCCGCCCTTGAGGTTGGCCTTCTTGAGCAGGCTCTCGTACTGGTGCGACATCAGATGCGACTGCACCTGGGCGATGAAGTCCATCACCACCACCACCACGATCAGCAGCGACGTGCCGCCGAAGTGGAAGGAGCTGCCGAACTCTGCGCGCATGAACTCCGGCAGCAGACAGACCAGCACCAGATAGCCGGCGCCGACCGCGGTCAGACGGGTCAGCACGCCATCGATGTAGTCGGCGGTCGCCTTGCCCGGACGGATGCCCGGAATCAGCGCGCCGGACTTCTTCAGGTTGTCGGCGGTTTCCTGCGAGTTGAACACCAGCGCGGTGTAGAAGAACGCGAAACCAGCGATCAGACCACCGAACAGCAGCACGTACAGCGGCTCGCCGGGCGACATCGCCTGTGCCAGGCGCTGCAGCCAGGTCGCCGATCCGGCCTCACCGAACCAGGTCGAGACCGTCGCCGGGAACATGATGATCGACGACGCGAAGATCGCCGGGATCACGCCCGCCATGTTGAGCTTGAGCGGCAGGAACGACGTCTGGTTCATGTACGCATTGCGACCGCCCTGGCGGCGCGCGTAGTTGACCGTGATCCGACGCTGGCCACGCTCGACGAACACCACGAAGAACGTCGCCGCCAGCACCACCGCCACCAGCAGGATCGCCGCGATCGGGCTCATGTCGCCATTGCGCAGCGACTCGATCGTGCCGAACACCGCACCCGGCAGGCCGGCGACGATGCCCGCGAAGATGATCAGCGACACGCCGTTGCCGATACCGCGCTCGGTGACCTGCTCGCCCAGCCAAACCAGGAACATGGTGCCGGCGGTGAGCGCGACGATCGCGGTCAGCACGAAGCCCATGCCCGGCGAATAGACGACCGGGATGCCATTGTTGGCGCCCGAGCTCTGCAGCGCCACCGCGATACCCGCCGACTGGAAGATCGCAAGCGGGATCGCACCGATGCGCGACCACTGGGTGATGCGACGCCGACCCGACTCGCCTTCCTTCTGGATGGCCTTCAGGCTCGGCACCACCTGCACCAGCAGCTGCATGACGATGGACGCGGAGATGTACGGGATCACGTTCAGCGCGAACAGGCTGAAGCGCGACAGCGCACCACCGGAGAACATGTTGAACATGTCCACGATCGTGCCTTCCTGCTGCTCCATCAGCTGCAGCATGGCCTCGGGATTGACGCCCGGGACCGGGATGAAGCACCCGATGCGATAGACGATCAGGGCCCCGAGCACGAACAGCAGGCGCTGGCGGAGCTCGGTGAACTTACCGAGCCCGGCGCCAACCCCACCCATTGCGCTGCCGCTCCGCGACATCGGCGATTACTCCTCGACCTTGCCGCCGGCCGCTTCGATCGCCGCACGGGCGCCAGCGGTGGCCAGCAGGCCCTTGAAGGTCAGCGCCTTGCCGATCTCGCCGTTCTTGACGATCTTGGCACGCTTGGCGGTCGCCGGGACCAGCTTGGCGGCGCGCAGCGCGGCGAAATCGACCGTGCCTTCGAGCTTCTCGAGCTGGTACAGGAAGACCTCGGCGGTGTCGTTCTTCAGGCGCGAACGGAAGCCGACCTTCGGCAAACGCTTGCGCAGCGGCATCTGGCCGCCTTCGAAGCCGGCCTTGATCTTGCCCTTGCCCGAACGCGCGAACGAACCCTTGTGGCCGCGGCCAGCGGTCTTGCCGAGGCCCGAGCCGATACCGCGACCGACGCGGGTGCGCTCGGTGCGGGCGCCCGGTGCGGGCTTGAGAGTGTTGAGCTTCATGTGATTACTCCTCGACCCGGACCAGGTAGTGGACCTTGTTGATCAGGCCACGGACCTGGGGGCTGTCCTTCAGTTCGCGCACGTCGTTGAGCTTGTTGAGGCCCAGCGCCTTGACCGACAGACGGTGCTTGGCCTGCGAACCGCGCAGACCCTTCACCAGGCGCACCTTGACGGTGCCGCCAGCGGCTTCGTTCTTAGCCATGGGTGATGTCCTCCAGCTTCTTGCCGCGCTTGGCCGCGATCTGCGCCGGCGAATGCATCTCCGACAGGCCGCGGATCGTCGCGCGCACCAGGTTGATCGGGTTGCGCGAACCCACGGCCTTGGCCAGCACGTCCTTGACACCGACGGCCTCGAGCACGGCGCGCATCGCGCCACCGGCGATCACGCCGGTACCCTCGGAAGCGGGCTGCATGAACACGTTCGCCGCACCGTGGCGCGACTTGACCGTGTGCCACAGGGTGCTGCCGTTGAGATCGACGGCCTTCTGGTTCTTGCGGGCCTGTTCCATCGACTTCTGGATCGCGACCGGCACTTCGCGCGCCTTGCCGTAACCGAAGCCGACCTTGCCGTTGCCGTCGCCGACGACCGTCAGCGCGGTGAACGTGAACTGGCGACCGCCCTTGACGGTCTTGCTGACGCGGTTGACCGTGATCAGCTTCTCGATCATGCCGTCGTCGAGTTCTTCGCGGTCGCGATTACGGTCGCGCCCGCGGTTTTCCCTTTCGTTTGCCATCTTGGATGCCTGTATTGGAGAAATGATGTACGGCTTAGGCCGCTTGGCGTTGTGATCTGGTGCGGTGGAACGCGGACGCGGCGCAGAAGGCCGCGGGCGTCCGGCACATCGCGTGCCGGCGCGTCAGGCGACGCCGCGCACAGGGCGCGGCGCCGACAGCATGAATCAGAACTGCAGGCCGCCTTCGCGCGCGGCGTCGGCCAGCGCCTTGATGCGACCGTGGTAGCGGTAGCCCGAACGGTCGAACGCGACGCGCTCGATGCCCGCGGCCTTGGCCTTCTCGGCGATGGCGCGGCCGACCTTGGCTGCGGCGTCGGCGTTCTTGCCGTTCTTCAGACCTTCGCGGACATCGCT
Organism: Luteimonas sp. gir; assembly: GCF_037198055.1. Taxonomy (NCBI): domain Bacteria; kingdom Pseudomonadati; phylum Pseudomonadota; class Gammaproteobacteria; order Lysobacterales; family Lysobacteraceae; genus Luteimonas; species Luteimonas sp. gir. The sequence continues at coordinate 547,796 of NZ_JBBAXQ010000002.1, read as the reverse complement.
CTGGGTCGTGCTGGCCGAAGCCAGGACCTTCGAGCCGTCCGAATTGAACAGCTGGGCGTAGATGTGCTGGCCGGTGCGCAGCACCGACAGGCGCGGCACGCCCAGTTCGCGGATGCGCGCACGGGTCGACTTGGCGCGACGCAGGCGGGCGGTGTTCTTGATGCTCATGATGGTGACCTCGTGGAAGCGGATCGGCCTGGACACAGAAGTCGGGGGTGAGGACCGGGAAACCGCGGCGGGGCAGGCGCGCACCTGACGGTGGCTCGCATGCATCCGGATTTCCCCATCCCGATTCCCGGCCTTTACGCCTTCTTGGCTTCCTTACGGATGATGGTTTCGTCGGAGTACTTCACGCCCTTGCCCTTGTAGGGCTCCGGCGGACGGAATCCGCGGATCTTCGCGGCGACCTGGCCGACCATCTGCTTGTCCGCGCCCTGGACCAGGATCTCGGTCTGGGTGGGGGTGCTGAGGGTGATGCCTTCGGGCGCCTGGAACACGACCGGGTGCGAGAACCCGAGCGAGAGGTTCAGGTCCTTGCCCTGCACGGCGGCACGGTAACCGACGCCGACGAGCTCGAGCTTGCGCTCGAAGCCTTCGGACACGCCGTGGACCATGTTGGCGACGATCGCGCGCAGGGTGCCGGTCAGGGCGATCTGCGACGGGTCAGCGGCCGACAGCAGCGCAGTGCCGTCCTCGACCTTGACCTCGATGGACGCCGGCTTGGCGAGCGACAGGGTGCCCTTCGGGCCCTTGACGCTGACCAGCTCGGGCTGGATGTTGAGTTCGACGCCCTTGGGCAGGGCGATGGGCTTCTTGGCGACGCGGGACATTGTGCGCTTACTCCCTTAGGCCACGAAGCACAGGACTTCACCGCCGACGCCCTGCTGGCGCGCCTGCGCATCGGTCATGATGCCCTTCGACGTGGAGATGATGGCGATGCCGAGCCCATTGAGGACCTTGGGCAGCGCATCCTTGCCGCGGTACTGGCGCAGGCCCGAACGCGAGAAGCGCTGCAGGCGCTCGATCACCGGGCGGCCTTCGTAGTACTTGAGGACGATCTCGAGCTCGGCCTTGGCGCCGTTCTCGGTCACGCGGAAATCGCCGATGTACCCCTCGTCCTTGAGGACGGTGGCAATGGCGACCTTGATCTTGGAGGACGGCATCTTCACCGTCTGCTTGCCAACCGCTGCCGCATTCTTGATGCGGACCAGCATGTCGGCGATGGGATCAGTCATGCTCATGATGATTACCTTCTGAGTGCACCGATATCCGCTTTCGCGAATTCTAGTTTTGAACCGACCGGTGGCCCGGCCGGGGTACAGCGTGAGGGGCGGTATTGTACAGGCCCGGCGCCGGAACGCCAGACCCGTACCCCGCCCGCTCGATTACCAGCTGGCCTTGCGCAGGCCCGGCACGTCGCCGCGCATCGTGGCTTCGCGCAGCTTGTTGCGGCCCAGGCCGAACTTGCTGTACACGCCACGCGGACGGCCCGTGAGGGCGCAACGGTTGACCTGACGCGAGGGCGACGAATCGCGCGGCAGCTTCTGCAGCTTGGTCGCGGCCTCGATCTTGTCCTCGTAGCTCGCGGTCTGGCTGCTGATGATCTTCTTCAGCGCCGCACGCTTCTCGGCGTGCTGCTTGGCCAGCTTGGTCCGCTTGACCTCGCGGTTGACCATGGACGTCTTTGCCATGTGCTTTCCTCAGTTGCGGAACGGGAAGCGGAAGGCTTCGAGCAGTGCCTTGGCTTCTTCGTTGGTGCGTGCGGTGGTGGTGATGGCGATATCCATGCCGCGGATCGCGTCGACCTGGTCGAAGTCGATTTCCGGGAAGATGATCTGTTCCTTCACGCCCATGTTGTAGTTGCCGCGGCCGTCGAACGAACGGCCCGACACGCCACGGAAGTCGCGCACGCGCGGCAGCGAGACGTTCACCAGACGGTCGAGGAACTCGTACATCCGGTTGCGGCGCAGCGTGACCTTGCAGCCGATCGGCCAGCCGTCGCGGATCTTGAACGAGGCGACCGACACGCGCGACTTGGTCACCAGCGGCTTCTGACCGCTGATCTTGGCCATGTCGGCAGTGGCGTTCTCGAGGATCTTCTTGTTCGCGGCAGCTTCGCCCACGCCCATGTTGAGCGTGATCTTGGTCAGGCGCGGGACCTGCATGATGTTGTCGTAACCGAACTGCTCCATGAGCTTCGGCACCACTTCATCCTTGTAGAACTGTTCCAGACGGGTCGTCATTTTGAGCATCCTCAGGCGTCGAGCGCCTCACCGCTCGAGCGGAACACGCGCAGCGTGCGTCCATCCTCGAGCTTCTTGGTTCCGATGCGCTCGCCCTTGCCGGTGGCAGGGTTGAACGGCATCACGTTCGAAGCGTGGATCGGAGCTTCGCGCTCGATCACGCCACCGGCCTGGCCGGCTTGCGGATTGGGCTTGGTGTGGCGCTTGACGAGGTTGACGTTGGAGACGACGACCTTGTCGCCGACCACGCGCACCACATCACCGCGCTTGCCCTTGTCCTTGCCGGCGATCACGATGACGTGGTCGCCCTTCTTGATTCGATTGGCCATGTTCGTTCTCTCCGCTCAGAGCACTTCGGGAGCGAGCGACACGATCTTCATGAACTTCTCGGAACGAAGCTCACGGGTCACGGGCCCGAAGATGCGGGTGCCGATCGGCTCCTGCTTGTTGTTGAGCAACACCGCGGCGTTGCCATCGAAGCGGATCAGCGAACCGTCGGGACGGCGCACACCCTTGCGGGTACGCACCACGACGGCGTCGTAGACCTCGCCCTTCTTGACCTTGCCGCGCGGAATCGCTTCCTTCACGGACACCTTGATGATGTCGCCGATCGCGGCGTAGCGGCGCTTGGAGCCGCCGAGCACCTTGATGCACATCACTTCCTTGGCACCGCTGTTGTCGGCCACGTCGAGGTGGCTCTGCATCTGGATCATTTCGAGCTCCTCGTTATTCGGCCGCGCGCGCGACGATTTCCGTCACACGCCAGTTCTTGGTCTTGGACATCGGCGCGATCTCGACGACCTTCACCAGATCGCCTTCCTGGCAGGCGTTCTCGGCGTCGTGGGCGTGGAGCTTGGTCGAACGCTTGATGTACTTGCCGTACAGGGCGTGCTTGACCTGACGCTCGACCAGCACCGTGACGGTCTTGTCCATCTTGTTGCTGACCACGCGGCCCTGGACCGTGCGCTGCTTCTTCTCGGTATTCATGGTCGGGTCCTTACTTCTTCTGGCCGATCAGGGTGTTGACGCGCGCAATCTCGCGGCGCACCCGACGGGCTTCGTGCGTCTTGGTCAGCTGACCGGTCGCCTTCTGCATGCGAAGCGAGAAACGCTCCTTGTGCAGCTCGAGCAGATGCGACTGCAGTTCTTCTGCCGACTTCTCGCGGAGTTCCTTGGTCGTAGCCATCAGCGCACCGTCCGGGTCACGAATTGGGTGGTGACCGAAAGCTTGGCGGCAGCCAGGCGGAACGCTTCGCGTGCCACCGTCTCCTCGACGCCCTCGATCTCGTAGATCATGCGGCCGGGCTGGATCTGGGCGACCCAGTACTCCACACCGCCCTTGCCCGAGCCCATTCGGACTTCGATCGGCTTCTTGGTGATCGGCTTGTCCGGGAACACGCGGATCCACATCTTGCCGCCGCGCTTGACGTGACGGCTGATGGTCCGGCGGCCGGCTTCGATCTGACGCGCGGTCAGCTGGCCGGTCGCGGTCGCCCGCAGGCCGTACTCGCCGAAGCTGACGGCGTTGCCGCTCCACGACAAGCCTTCGTTACGGCCCTTGTGCATCTTGCGGTATTTGGTTCGCTTGGGTTGCAGCATGATTAGTCCCTCGCCTCGCGTTCACGACGCGGACCACGGCGCTCGCGGTCTCCGCGGTCACCACGCTCGCCGCGCGGCGTGTCGTCCTGCTTCTCCTGGCCGACCTGGGAGAAATCGAAGATCTCGCCCTTGTAGATCCAGGTCTTGATGCCGATGATCCCGTAGGTCGTCTTGGCCTCGGCGAAGCCGTAGTCGACGTCGGCGCGCAGCGTGTGCAGCGGCACGCGACCTTCGCGGTACCACTCCGAACGTGCGATCTCGGCGCCGTTGAGGCGACCGGCGACGTTGACCTTGATGCCCAGTGCGCCCAGGCGCATCGCATTGCCGACCGCACGCTTCATCGCGCGGCGGAACATGATGCGGCGCTCGAGCTGCTGGGCGATCGACTCGGCGACCAGCTGCGCGTCGAGCTCCGGCTTGCGGACCTCGGTCACGTTGATGTGCGCCGGAACGCCCATCATCTGGCTCACGTCCTTACGCAGCTTCTCGATGTCCTCGCCGCGCTTGCCGATCACCACGCCCGGGCGGGCGGTGTGAATCGTCACACGCGCGGTCTTGGCCGGACGCTCGATCAGGATCTTGCTGATGCCGGCCTGCGCCAGGCGCTTGCGCAGCATCTCGCGGACCTTGAGGTCAGCGGCCAGGTACTCGGCGTATTCCTTCTTGCCGGCGTACCACTTGGAGTTCCAGTCCTTGGCGATGCCCAGACGGATACCGGTGGGATGAACTTTATGACCCATTTACTTGCCCTCTCCCACGACGACGGTGATGTGGCTGGTGCGCTTGAGGATGCGGGTACCGCGTCCCTTGGCGCGCGCCATGAAGCGCTTCAGCGTCGGACCTTCGTCGACCGTGATGGTGGCGATCTTCAGCTCGTCGACATCGGCGCCGGCGTTGTTCTCGGCGTTGGCGATGGCCGATTCGACGACCTTCTTGATCAGGTGCGCGGCCTTCTTGTCCGAGAACTTCAGCAGACCGACGGCGCGCTCGACCGGCAGACCGCGGACCTGGTCGGCGACCAGGCGGGCCTTCTGGGGCGAGATGCGCGCGGTCCGCAGGATCGCGGTGCGCTTGTTGACCTCGGTGCGAGCGCGCTTCTGCTCTTCGAGGCGGGCTTTCGTTGCCTTGTCCATTGTGCGCTCCTTACCTGCCCGACTTCTTGTCGCCGCCGTGACCCTTGAACGTCCGGGTCAGGGCGAACTCGCCGAGCTTGTGGCCAACCATGTTCTCGTTGACGAGCACCGGAATGTGGTTCTTGCCGTTGTGGATGGCGATCGTGAAGCCGACCATTTCCGGCAGGACCATCGAGCGGCGCGACCAGGTCTTGATCGGCTTCTTGGTGTTGGTGCCGGCGGCCTCGACCTTCTTGATGAGGTGGTGGTCGACGAACGGACCCTTCTTGAGTGAACGTGCCATGGTCTATCAGCTCCTACGGTCGCGCACGATGAACTGCTGCGTCCGCTTGTTATGGCGGGTCTTGTAACCCTTGGTCGGCACGCCCCACGGGGTGACCGGGTGCGGGTTGCCTTGTCCGGCGCGGGCCTCACCACCGCCGTGCGGATGGTCGACCGGGTTCATCGCCGCACCGCGGACGGTGGGCTTGACGCCGCGCCAGCGCTTGGCGCCGGCCTTGCCGAGCTTCTCGAGGCTGTGCTCGTCGTTGCTGACCTCGCCGATCGTGGCGCGGCACTCCGACGGCACGCGACGCACTTCGCCCGAACGCAGACGCACGGTGGCGTAGACGCCTTCGCGCGCGATCAGCTGGACGGCGGCGCCGGCGGCACGCGCGATCTGCGCGCCCTTGCCCGGCTTCATCTCGATGCAGTGGATCGTCGAACCGACCGGGATGTTGCGCAGCGGCAGCGTGTTGCCGGTCTTGATCGGTGCATCGGAACCCGCGATCACCTGGTCGCCGGCCTTCAGGCCCTTGGGGGCGATGATGTAGCGGCGCTCACCGTCGACATACACCAGCAGCGCGATGTGCGCGGTGCGGTTGGGGTCGTACTCGATACGCTCCACGCGCGCCGGAATACCTTCCTTGTCGCGCTTGAAGTCGACGATGCGGTAGTGCTGCTTGTGACCGCCGCCGATGTGGCGCGTGGTGATCCGGCCGTGGTGGTTGCGACCACCCGACTTGCTCTTCTTCTCGACCAGCGCGGCATGCGGCGCACCCTTGTGCAGCTCGGGGTGCACGACGCGGACCGCGGAGCGGCGACCGGCGGACGTGGGCTTGAATTTCATCAATGGCATCGGGGCTTCCTCAGACCTTCGCGTTCATGACGTCGATCGACTGGCCGTCGGCCAGCTTCACGTAGGCCTTGCGCCAGTCGCCGCGGCTGCCCTGACGCTGACGGAAGGACTTGTTCTTGCCCTTCACGTTGACGACGTTGACCGCCTCGACCTTGACGTCGAACAGCTTCTCGACCGCGGCCTTGATGTCGGCCTTGGTGGCGACCGTCGACACTTCGAACGCGTACTGGTTGGACAGTTCCTGCAGGCGCGCGGTCTTCTCGGACACGCGCGGCGCACGGATCACTTCATAGAGCTTGGCGTCGTTCATGCCAGCCACTCCTCGATCTTCTTCACCGCATCGGTGGTGATCAGCACGGAATCGGCGCCGACCAGCGCGACCGGATCCAGGCCCTGCACGTCGCGGATCTCGACGTACGGCAGGTTGCGTGCCGACAGGTACAGGTGCTCGGACGCGTCTTCGGTCACGATCAGCGGACGCTTGCCCAGATCGAATTCCTTGAGCTTGGCGACCATGCCGCTGGTCTTGGTCTCGGTCAGGTCGAACGCCTCGACGATCGTCAGACGGCCCTGGCGGTTGAGTTCGGACAGGATCGCCGACATCGCCGCGCGGTACATCTTGCGGTTGACCTTCTGCTCGAAGCTGCGCGGCTTGGCCGCGAAGGTCACGCCACCACCAACGAAGATCGGAGCGGTCAGGGCGCCGTGACGTGCACCGCCACCCTTCTGCTTCTTCGACTTCTTGGTCGTGCCGTTGACTTCCGAACGGGTCTTCTGGGCCTTGGTGCCGGCGCGGCCGGCGTTGCGATAGGCGACGACGACCTGGTGGACCAGATCCTCGCTGAAATCGCGGCCGAACACGGCGTCGGAGACCGACAGCTTGCTGCTGCTGTTGTTGATTGCGAGTTCCATCGTGCTACTCCTTATGCCTTGCTCGACGGACGCACGATCACGTCGCCGCCCGGCGCGCCCGGCACGGCGCCCTTGACCGCGATCAGGCCGCGCTCGGCGTCGACCTTGACGATCTGCAGGCGCTGCGTGGTCTGCTGATCGGCGCCCATGTGGCCGGACATCTTCTTGCCCGGGAACACGCGGCCCGGCGTCTGGCGCTGACCCAGCGAACCGGGCTGGCGGTGCGACAGCGAGTTACCGTGCGTGGCGTCGCCCATCTTGAAGTTCCAGCGCTTGATCGTGCCCTGGAAGCCCTTGCCCTTGGTGACGCCCTGGACGTCGACGAGCTGGCCCACTTCGAAGATGTCGGCGCGAATTTCGCCGCCAACGCTGAAGTCGGCGATCTTGTCGTCGGCCACGCGCAGTTCCCACAGGCCACGACCGGCTTCGACCTTCGCCTTGGCGAGGTGACCGGTTTCGGGCTTGTTGACCAGCACGGCACGCTTGCTGCCGGCGGTGACCTGCACGGCGCTGTAGCCGTCGGTCTCGGGGGTCTTCACCTGGGTGATACGGTTGGGGGTGGCTTCGATCAGCGTCACCGGCACGGACTTGCCGTCTTCGGTGAACACGCGGCTCATGCCGGCCTTGCGGCCGACGATGCCCAACGAATGAATCTTCGCGGTCATGGTGGCGGCCCTCAGGTCAGCTTGATCTGGACGTCGACGCCAGCCGCGAGCTCGAGCTTCATCAGCGCGTCCACGGTCTTGTCGTTGGGGTCGACGATGTCGAGCACGCGCTTGTGCGTGCGGGTCTCGTACTGGTCACGCGCATCCTTGTCGACGTGCGGCGACGTCAGGATGGTGTAACGCTCGATCTTGGTCGGCAGCGGGATGGGGCCGCGCACTTGGGCGCCCGTCCGCTTGGCGGTTTCGACGATCTCGCTGGCCGAACGGTCGATCAGACGATGATCGAACGCCTTGAGGCGGATCCGGATCTTTTGGTCCGTCATGACGGAAATATCCTTCGTTAAAAGAGCGACGGGCCCGCGGCTGGGTGCGCGGAACCCCTGTGAAATCGTGGCTGACCGGAGCATTCACCCGCGCCCCGGGGCCTTTCCCTGGAAAAACGAAAGGCAGACCGGCTGCCCGATCCGCCCAGACTTGGAATTGCAGACGCAATGACCCGCTCCATCCCATCATGCTCCGAAGACCTTCGGAACGGGTGGAGCGCAGCCTCGCGACATTTCCGTGTCTGGCGAAGACGAGGGCATCCTGCACCTCATTTCGCGATTTCGCGGGCGGCCTTGAATCAACCAACCCGCGAGGGTCTTGCATTCTAGCGGGTACCGCAGGACCGGCGCAAGCCCTGCCCTGCGGAAAAGCGAACGGACCGGCAGGACCGGTCCGCGCGCTCGTACCGCTGCCCCGACACGCGTGCGCGTGCGGGACTTGGGATTACTTGATGATCTTGGCCACCACGCCGGCGCCGACGGTCCGGCCGCCTTCGCGGATCGCGAAGCGCAGGCCTTCGTCCATCGCCACCGGGTTGATCAGCGTGACCACCATCTTCACGTTGTCGCCCGGCATCACCATCTCGGTGCCTTCCGGCAGCTCGACCGCACCGGTGATGTCGGTGGTGCGGAAGTAGAACTGCGGACGATAGCCCTTGAAGAACGGCGTGTGACGACCACCCTCGTCCTTCGACAGCACGTAGACCTCGGCCTCGAAGTCGGTGTGCGGCTTGATCGAACCCGGCTTGGCCAGCACCTGGCCACGCTCGACGTCGTCACGCTTGGTGCCGCGCAGCAGCAGACCGGCGTTGTCGCCCGCCTGACCCTGATCGAGCAGCTTGCGGAACATTTCCACGCCCGTGACGGTCGTCTTCTGCACCGGACGGATACCGACGATTTCGATTTCGTCGCCGACCTTGATGATGCCGCGCTCGATACGACCCGTGACCACCGTGCCGCGACCCGAGATCGAGAACACGTCCTCGACCGGCATCAGGAACGCCTTGTCGATGTCGCGCTCCGGCTCCGGAATCCAGGTGTCCAGCGCGTCGACCAGCTTCAGGATCGCAGGCACGCCGATCTCCGACTGGTCGCCTTCCAGCGCCAGGCGCGCCGAACCCGAGATGATCGGGGTGTCGTCGCCCGGGAACTCGTACTTGCTCAGCAGCTCGCGCACTTCCATCTCGACCAGCTCGAGCAGCTCGGCGTCGTCCACCATGTCGGCTTTGTTCAGGAACACGACGATGTACGGCACGCCGACCTGACGCGACAGCAGGATGTGCTCGCGCGTCTGCGGCATCGGGCCGTCAGCGGCCGAGCACACCAGGATCGCGCCGTCCATCTGCGCCGCACCGGTGATCATGTTCTTGACGTAGTCCGCGTGGCCCGGGCAGTCGACGTGCGCGTAGTGGCGCGTCGGGCTCTCGTATTCCACGTGCGCGGTCGAGATCGTGATGCCGCGCGCCTTCTCTTCCGGCGCCGCGTCAATCGCGTCGTAGGCCTTGAACTCGCCGCCGAAACGCTCGGCGCCGATCTTCGTCAGCGCCGCCGTCAGCGTCGTCTTGCCATGGTCGACGTGACCGATCGTGCCGACATTGACGTGCGGCTTGGTGCGCTCGAACTTACCCTTTGCCATCGTAATAACTCCGTAATTCGTGATTGGTGATTGGTGATCGGTGAAAAGCGGGACCCGTGTTCTTTCAGATCACGGATCCCGCGTCACGAATCACGCTTACTTCTTGGTAACGGTCTCGGCGATGTTCGCCGGCGCTTCCGCGTAATGGTCGAACTCCATCGTGAAGGTCGCGCGACCCTGCGACATCGAACGCAGCTGCGTGGCGTAACCGAACATCTCGCCCAGCGGGATCATTGCGTTGATGATCTTGCCCGACGGGCTGTCGTCCTGGCCCTGCAGGATGCCGCGACGGCGGCTGACGTCGCCCATCACGTCGCCCAGGTAGTCCTCGGGGCTGACGACCTCGACCTTCATGATCGGCTCGAGCAGCACCGGGCTGGCCTTGTTGAAGCCTTCCTTGAAGCCCATCGAGCCGGCGATCTTGAACGCCATTTCCGACGAGTCGACTTCATGGTACGAGCCGTCGACCAGACGGACCTTGACGTCCACGATCGGGTAGCCGGCCATGATGCCGTTGGCCAGCACTTCCTGGATGCCCTTGTCGACCGCCGGGATGTACTCCTTGGGCACGACGCCGCCGACGATGGCGTTCTCGAACTCGTAACCGGTGCCCGGCTCCTGCGGCGAGATCTCCAGCCACACGTGACCGAACTGGCCCTTACCGCCCGACTGGCGCACGAACTTGCCTTCGGACTTGACCGACTTGCGGATCGTCTCGCGGTAGGCCACCTGCGGCTTGCCGACGTTGGCCTCGACGTTGAACTCGCGCTTCATGCGATCGACGATGATGTCCAGGTGCAGCTCGCCCATGCCCGAGATGATCGTCTGGCCCGATTCTTCGTCGGTGCGCACACGGAAGGACGGATCCTCCTGCGCCAGGCGACCGAGCGCCAGGCCCATCTTCTCCTGGTCGGACTTGGTCTTGGGCTCGACCGCCATCGAGATCACCGGCTCGGGGAAGCTCATGCGCTCGAGCACGATCGGCGCGTCCTGCGCGCACAGCGTGTCGCCGGTGGTGACGTCCTTCAGGCCCACCGCCGCGGCGATGTCGCCGGCCAGCACTTCCTTGATCTCTTCGCGGTTGTTGGAGTGCATCTGCAGCAGACGGCCGATGCGCTCCTTCTTGCCCTTGACCGAGTTCAGCACCTGGTCGCCGGCGTTCAGCGAACCGGAGTAGACGCGGAAGAACGTCAGCGAACCCACGAACGGGTCGGTCATGATCTTGAACGCCAGCGCCGAGAACGGGGCCTTGTCGCTCGACTCGCGCGACAGCTCCTTGGTCTCGTCGTCGACGTCCACGCCCTTGACCGCCGGCACGTCGACCGGCGACGGCAGCAGCTTGATGACGCCGTCGAGCATCGCCTGGACGCCCTTGTTCTTGAACGCCGTACCGCAGAACATCGGCACGATCTCGGTCTTGAGCGTGCGCTCGCGCAGGCCGTTGACGATCTCGTCCTCGGACAACTCACCGCTCTCCAGGTACTTGTCCATCAGCTCTTCGCTGGCCTCGGCAGCCGACTCGACCATGAAGGCACGCGCCTCTTCGGCCTGTGCCTGCAACTCGGCCGGGATGTCGCGGTACTCGAAGTTCAGACCCTGGGACGCGGTGTCCCAGTGGATCGCCTTCATCTTCAGCAGGTCGACCACGCCCTCGAAGCCGTCCTCGGCACCGATCGGCACCTGCATCGGCACCGGCACCGCACCCAGGCGCGCCTTCAGCTGGTCGCGGACCTTGAGGAAGTTGGCGCCCGTGCGGTCCATCTTGTTGACGAACGCGATGCGCGGCACGTGGTACTTGTTGGCCTGGCGCCACACGGTCTCCGACTGCGGCTGCACGCCACCGACCGCGCACAGCACGAACACTGCGCCGTCGAGCACGCGCAGGCTGCGCTCGACCTCGATCGTGAAGTCGACGTGTCCGGGGGTGTCGATGATGTTGAAGCGGTGCTCGGGGAAGGACTTGTCCATGCCCTTCCAGAACGCGGTGGTGGCCGCGGACTGGATCGTGATGCCACGCTCCTGCTCCTGCTCCATCCAGTCCATGGTCGCGGCGCCGTCGTGCACCTCGCCGATCTTGTGGCTCTTGCCCGTATAGAACAGGATGCGCTCGGAAGTGGTCGTCTTGCCGGCATCGATGTGAGCCATGATGCCGAAGTTGCGGTAGCGTTCGATGGGAGTCGTGCGAGCCACGTCAGTATTCTCGTTTGGATGGAAGGACCCGACAGAGCCTGGGCGCCTTCGCGATGAAATCGCTTGAATGGACGAATGCCGCCTTGCGGCGGCTTGTCGGTCCTGCGTGCGGTCGATGACCGCCTGGAGGCACCTGAAATGGTGCCAGCGGGCCCCGGGTTCAACCGGAGCCCGCGGGTCCGCTTACCAGCGGTAGTGCGCGAACGCCTTGTTGGCGTCGGCCATGCGGTGGGTCTCTTCACGCTTCTTGATCGCGCCGCCCCGGTTCTCGGAGGCGTCGATCAGCTCGGCGGCGAGCTTGCGCGGCATGCTGTTCTCGCCGCGCTTGCGCGCCGACTCGATCAGCCAGCGCATCGCCAGCGCCATGCGACGCGAGGCACGCACTTCGACCGGCACCTGGTAGGTCGCGCCGCCGACACGGCGGGACTTGACCTCGACGGCCGGCGAAACGTTGCCCAGCGCCTTCTCGACCAGCTCGAGCGCTTCGGGGTTCTTCTCGCCGATGACATCCATCGCACCGTAGACGATCTTCTCGGCGACCGACTTCTTGCCGCTCTTCATGACCATGTTGATGAAGCGGGCAATCGTCTCGCTGCCGTGCTTCGGGTCGGGCAGCACCGAGCGCTGCGGGGTGTTTCCTTTACGCGACATTCTCTAATCCTCAGCCCTTCGGACGCTTTGCGCCGTACTTCGAACGTGCCTGCTTGCGCTTCGCGACGCCGGCAGCGTCGAGCGAACCGCGAACGGTGTGGTAACGCACACCCGGCAGATCCTTGACGCGACCGCCGCGGATCAGCACCACCGAGTGCTCCTGCAGGTTGTGGCCTTCGCCGCCGATGTACGAGATGACCTCGTAGCCATTGGTCAGGCGGACCTTGGCGACCTTGCGCAGTGCCGAGTTCGGCTTCTTCGGGGTCGTGGTGTAGACGCGGGTGCAGACGCCACGGCGCTGCGGGCAGTTCGCCAGCGCGGGCGAAGTGCTCTTGTAGGTTTCGGGGCTGCGCGACTTCCGCACCAGCTGGTTGATCGTTGCCATCAGTCTCTGGTCTGTGGATCGGGCCTGGGCCCGGTGAAAACGAAGGCAGACGGAACGTGCCGTCTGCCAGACGAAAAAGTATAGCCCGCGCTGACGCAACGCGTCAACGCAAGCTCTACTGCCGCCGGCCGCCCACAGGGTCGACCCGGCCTACAACGCGTCCCGTCCGTCCTGGACCGAATACGAGCCGCGTCCTGCGCCTCATTTCGGAGTCTGGGCGGCCCCGAAGGGCCGCCAAAGGTGGGCTATCTTAGCCTGCGTTCTCGTCGCTGTCAGCCACCTGGGACACCGGAGCGTCCTCAAGCATCACCTGATCGGGCGACAGCGCCACCGGCGCCGCCGTCTCGACCACGTCCTCGGCCACCGAACCGCCCGACAGCGTGTCCATCTCGGACTCGGTCAGACCCGACGCCGCCCGGCGGCGCTGGGTGTGGTAGGCCAGGCCGGTACCGGCCGGGATCAGGCGACCGACGATCACGTTCTCCTTGAGACCGCGCAGGCTGTCGCGCGTGCCGCGCACGGCCGCCTCGGTCAGCACACGGGTGGTCTCCTGGAACGAGGCCGCCGAGATGAACGACTCGGTCGCCAGCGAGGCCTTGGTGATGCCCAGCAGGACCGGATCGAACTTGGCCGGCAGCTCGTTGCGTGCGATCAGCTTGGCGTTGTCCTCGATGACGCGCTGGCGCTCGGCCTGCTCACCATGGAGGAAGCGGCTGTCACCGGGATCGGTGATCTCGACCTTGCGCAGCATCTGGCGAACGATCACCTCGATGTGCTTGTCGTTGATCTTCACGCCCTGCAACCGGTAGACGTCCTGGATTTCCTTGGTCAGGTACGACGCCAGTTCCTCGACGCCCTTCAGGCGCAGGATGTCCTGCGGACTCGGCTCGCCGTCCACCACGGTCTCGCCCTTCTCGACGTGCTCGCCCTCGAACACGATGATCTGGCGGTACTTGGGGATCAGCTCCTCGTGGTCCTCGCCGTCGGCACCCTTGATGATCAGGCGCTGCTTGCCCTTTGTGTCCTTGCCGAAGCTGACGATGCCCGACTTCTCGGCCAGGATCGCCGGGTCCTTCGGCTTGCGGGCCTCGAACAGGTCGGCCACGCGCGGCAGACCACCGGTGATGTCGCGGGTCTTGGATGCTTCCTGCGGCACCTTGGTCACCACGTCGCCCACGCCGACGGCATCGCCGTCCTGCAGGTTGACGATCGAGCGCGGCGGCAGCAGGTACTGCGCCGGCAGGTCGGTGCCCGGGATGTTGAGGTCGTTACCGGCCTTGTCGACGATCCGCACGATCGGACGCAGGTCCTTGCCCTGCGAGCCGCGGCGCTTGGGATCGGTGATCTCGCGCGACGCCAGACCAGTCAGTTCGTCGGTCTTCTCGATGACGGTGACGCCCTCGACGAAGTCCACGAAGCGGATGAAGCCCGCCACTTCCGACACGATCGGGTGGTTGTGCGGATCCCAGTTCGCAACCGTCTGGCCGGCCTTGATGGCATCGCCGTCACGGACGGTGATCATCGCGCCGTAGGGCAGCTTGTAGCGCTCGCGCTCGCGGCCGTGGCCGTCGAGCACCGACAGCTCGCCCGAACGCGAGACCGCGACCAGGTTGCCGCTCTCGTGGGTCACGAACTTGAGGTTGTTGAACTTGATCGAGCCGGTGGTCTTGACCGTCACGTTGTCGATGGCGGCCGCTCGCGACGCCGCACCACCGATGTGGAACGTGCGCATCGTCAGCTGGGTACCGGGCTCGCCGATCGACTGCGCGGCGACCACGCCCACGGCCTCGCCCTGGTTGACCAGGTGGCCACGGCCCAGGTCGCGGCCATAGCAGCTCGAGCACACGCCGAACGCGCTTTCGCAGGTGATCGTGGAGCGGACCTTGATCGACTGCACACCGGCCTCTTCCAGACGCACGACCCACTGCTCGTCGAGCAGCGTGTTGCGCGTGACGATCGGATCCTCGTCGTTGCCCGGCAGGAACACGTCCTCGGCCACGACACGACCCAGCACGCGGTCGCGCAGCGGCTCGACCACGTCGCCGCCTTCGACGATCGGGGTCATGGTCAGGCCGTCGAGCGTGCCGCAGTCGACTTCGGTGATCACCACGTCCTGGGCCACGTCGACCAGGCGACGGGTCAGGTAACCGGAGTTCGCGGTCTTGAGCGCGGTGTCGGCCAGACCCTTACGGGCACCGTGCGTGGAGTTGAAGTACTCCTGCACGTTCAGGCCTTCGCGGAAGTTCGCGATGATCGGCGTCTCGATGATCGAGCCGTCCGGCTTGGCCATCAGGCCGCGCATACCGGCCAGCTGACGGATCTGCGCCTGGCTACCACGCGCGCCGGAGTCGGCCATGATGTAGAGCGAGTTCATCGACTTCTGCGCGACCGTCTCGCCCTTGGCGTTGGTCACGTGGTCGGTGCCGATCGCGTCCATCATCGCCTTGGCGATGCGCTCGTTGGTGCGCGACCAGATGTCGACGACCTTGTTGTAGCGCTCGCCGGCGGTGACCAGACCCGACTGGTACTGCTGCTGGATCTCCAGCACCTCGGTCTCGGCCTCGGCCAGGATGCCCTTCTTCTCGTTGGGGATCGTCATGTCGTTGATGCCGATCGACACGCCGGCACGGGTCGCGTTGCCGAAGCCGGTGTACATCAGCTTGTCGGCGAACACGACCGTGTCCTTGAGCCCCAGACGACGGTAGCAGGCGTTGATCAGCCGGCTGATGTTCTTCTTGTTGAGCTCGACGTTAGCCAGCTCGAACGGCAGGCCGTCGGGCATGATCTCCAGCAGCAGCGCACGACCCACGGTCGTTTCGACGATCGAGGTCACCTTCTCGCGCGAGCCGTCCTCGCCGATCACGGTCTGGTTGATGCGGACACGGATCTTGGCGTGCAGGCCGGCGGCCTTGTTGTCGAACGCGCGACGCACCTCGGCGATGTTGGCGAACACCATGCCCTCGCCCGGGATGTTCTCCAGCGCACGGGTCATGTAGTACAGGCCGAGCACGACGTCCTGCGACGGCACGATGATCGGCTCACCGTTGGCCGGCGAGAGGATGTTGTTGGACGCCATCATCAGCGCACGCGCTTCGAGCTGGGCCTCGAGGCTCAGCGGGACGTGCACGGCCATCTGGTCGCCGTCGAAGTCGGCGTTGAACGCAGTACACACCAGCGGGTGCAGCTGGATCGCCTTGCCTTCGATCAACACCGGCTCGAACGCCTGGATGCCCAGGCGGTGCAGCGTCGGCGCACGGTTGAGCATGACCGGGTGCTCGCGGATGACTTCCTCGAGGATGTCCCAGACTTCCGCCTCTTCGCGCTCGACCAGCTTCTTGGCCGCCTTGATCGTCGTGGCCAGGCCACGGCGCTGCAGCTTGGCGAAGATGAAGGGCTTGAACAGCTCCAGCGCCATCTTCTTCGGCAGGCCGCATTCGTGCAGGCGCAGCGTCGGGCCGACCACGATGACCGAACGGCCCGAGTAGTCGACGCGCTTGCCCAGCAGGTTCTGGCGGAACCGGCCCTGCTTGCCCTTGATCATGTCGGCCAGCGACTTGAGCGGACGCTTGTTGGTGCCGGTGATGGCACGGCCGCGACGGCCGTTGTCCATCAGCGCATCGACCGATTCCTGCAGCATGCGCTTTTCGTTGCGCACGATGATGTCGGGTGCATTGAGTTCGAGCAGGCGACGCAGGCGGTTGTTGCGGTTGATGACGCGGCGGTACAGATCGTTGAGATCCGAGGTCGCGAAGCGGCCGCCGTCCAGCGGCACCAGCGGGCGCAGATCCGGCGGCAGCACCGGCAGCACGGTCATGATCATCCACTCGGGACGGTTGCCCGAATCGATGAACGCCTCGACCAGCTTGATGCGCTTGGTCAAACGCTTGAGCTTGGTCTCCGAGCCGGTCGCGGCGATCTCTTCCTTCAGGCGGGCCATCTCGGCCTGCAGGTCGATCGTGCGCAGCAGGTCGAACACCGCCTCGGCGCCCATCGCGGCGTCGAAGTCGTCGCCGTGCTCCTGGCGCATCTGCAGGAACTGCTCTTCGTTGAGCAGCTGACCGCGCTCGAGCGGGGTCAGGCCCGGCTCGGTGACGACGAACGCCTCGAAGTACAGGATGCGCTCGATGTCGCGCAGGGTCATGTCCAGCATCAGGCCGATGCGCGAGGGCAGCGACTTGAGGAACCAGATATGGGCGACCGGCGAGGCCAGGTCAATGTGGCCCATGCGCTCGCGGCGCACCTTGGCCAGCGTGACCTCGGTGCCGCACTTCTCGCACACCACGCCGCGGTGCTTCATGCGCTTGTACTTGCCGCACAGGCACTCGTAGTCCTTGATCGGACCGAAAATCGCCGCGCAGAACAGGCCGTCGCGCTCGGGCTTGAACGTACGGTAGTTGATCGTCTCGGGCTTCTTCACTTCGCCGAACGACCACGAACGGATCAGGTCGGGCGAGGCCAGCGCGATCTTGATCGCGTCGAAGTCCGGGATCTGGCGCTGCTGGTTGAAGAGGTTGAGCAGGTCTTTCATGTCTTTACTCCGGGAATGGGGAACCTGGGGCGGGATGGATCGTTGTCGCGCGCGGCGCGCTCACATGCGCCGCGCGACGAGACGCCCTGCCTCAGTGCTCCTCCAGCTCCATGTTGATCGCCAGCGAGCGGATTTCCTTGACCAGCACGTTGAACGACTCGGGCATGCCGGCGACCATCTCGTGCTCGCCGTCGACGATGTTCTTGTACATCTGGTTGCGGCCCTGCACGTCGTCGGACTTCACCGTCAGCATTTCCTGCAGGGTGTAGGCCGCGCCGTAGGCTTCCAGCGCCCAGACTTCCATCTCGCCGAACCGCTGACCGCCGAACTGCGCCTTGCCGCCCAGCGGCTGCTGGGTGACGAGCGAGTACGGACCGGTCGAGCGCGCGTGCATCTTGTCGTCGACCAGGTGGTTGAGCTTGAGCATGTGCATGTAGCCCACGGTCACCTCGCGCTCGAACGCTTCACCGGTGCGGCCGTCGAACAGGCGGGTCTGGCCGCTGGTCGGCAGGTCCGCCAGTTCCAGCATCGCCTTGATCTCCGACTCGGCGGCGCCGTCGAACACCGGGGTCGCCATCGGCACGCCGTCGGTCAGGTTGCCGGCCAGCGTCAGCAGCTCCTCATCGCTGAACTGCGACAGGTCGACGCGCTGTGCGGCCACCGACTTGTCGTGGTTGTAGATCTGGTCGAGGAACGCACGCAGCTCGTTGACCTTGGCCTGCGCGTCGAGCATCCGCTGGATCTTCTCGCCCAGGCCCTTGGCCGCCAGGCCCAGGTGCACTTCGAGGATCTGGCCGATGTTCATACGCGACGGCACGCCCAGCGGGTTCAACACGATGTCGACGGTGTTGCCGTTGGCCATGTAGGGCATGTCCTGCACCGGCACGATGGTCGACACGACACCCTTGTTGCCGTGACGGCCGGCCATCTTGTCGCCCGGCTGGATGCGACGCTTCACGGCCAGATAGACCTTGACCATTTTCAGCACGCCCGGCGCGAGGTCGTCACCCTGGGTGATCTTGCCGCGCTTGTCGGCGAACCGGCGCTCGAACTCCTTCTGGTGCGCGTCGATCTGCTTCTGCGCGCGCTCGATCGCGTCGGCCGCGTCCTCGTCCTTCATGCGGATCTGGAACCAGTCGGACTTCTTCAGGCCGTCGAGCACCAGCGAGGAGACCGTGTCGCCCTTCTTCAGGCCCGGACCGCCGTTGGCGACCTTGCCCTGGATCTGCGAGCGCAGACGCGCGTAGATCGCCGACTCGAGGATGCGGAACTGGTCGTCGAAGTCCTTCTTGACGCGCTTGATCTCGGACTCTTCGATCTGCTTGGCGCGCTTGTCCTTCTCGATGCCGTCGCGGGTGAAGACCTGCACGTCGATGACGGTGCCGTCCATGCCCGGGGGCACGCGCAGCGAGCTGTCCTTCACGTCGGAGGCCTTCTCACCGAAGATCGCGCGCAGCAGCTTCTCTTCCGGGGTCAGCTGGCTCTCGCCCTTCGGCGTGACCTTGCCGACCAGGATGTCGCCGGCGCGGACTTCCGCACCGATGTACACCACGCCGGACTCGTCGAGACGGTTGAGCGCGTTCTCCGACACGTTCGGGATGTCGGCGGAGATTTCCTCCGGCCCCAGCTTCGTGTCGCGAGCGACCGCGGTCAGCTCTTCGATGTGGATCGTCGTGTAGCGGTCTTCCTTGACGACGCGTTCCGACAGCAGGATCGAGTCTTCGAAGTTGTAGCCGTTCCAGGGCATGAACGCGACCAGCATGTTCTGGCCCAGGGCCAGCTCGCCGATGTCGGTCGAGGGACCGTCGGCCAGCACGTCGCCGCGCGCGACCACGTCGCCCACGTTCACCAGCGGACGCTGGTTGATGCAGGTGTTCTGGTTGGAGCGCGTGTACTTGATCAGGTTGTAGATGTCGACGCCGGCATCGTGCTCGCCGGAGATCTCGTCCTCGTTGACCTTGACCACGACGCGACCAGCGTCGATCTGCTCGATCACGCCGCCGCGGCGGGCGTTGACGGTCACGCCCGAGTCGCGCGCCACGGCGCGCTCGATGCCGGTCCCGACCAGCGGCTTCTGCGCACGCAGCGTCGGCACGGCCTGGCGCTGCATGTTGGCGCCCATCAGTGCGCGGTTGGCGTCGTCGTGCTCGAGGAACGGCACCAGCGCCGCTGCGACCGACACCGTCTGCATCGGCGAGACGTCCATGTAATGGATCTCAGCCGGCGGCTTGAGCAGCGACTCGCCCTGGAAGCGGCAGTCGACGAACTGCTGCGTCATCACGCCCTTCTCGTCCTGGACGGCGTTGGCCTGCGCGATGACGTAGTCGTTCTCTTCGATCGCCGACAGGTACTCGATCTCGTCGGTGACGCGGCTGTCGACGACCTTGCGGTACGGGGTCTCGAGGAAGCCGTACTTGTTGGTACGCGCGAACGTCGCCAGCGAGTTGATCAGGCCGATGTTCGGGCCTTCCGGCGTTTCGATGGTGCACACGCGGCCGTAATGGGTCGGATGCACGTCGCGCACTTCGAAGCCGGCGCGCTCGCGGGTCAGACCGCCCGGGCCCAGAGCCGAGACTCGACGCTTATGCGTGACTTCCGAGAGCGGGTTGTTCTGGTCCATGAACTGCGACAGCTGCGAGGAGCCGAAGAACTCCTTGACCGCGGCCGCGACCGGCTTGGCGTTGATCAGCTCCTGCGGGGTCAGGCCATCGGCCTCGGCCATCGTCAGGCGCTCGCGCACGGCGCGCTCGACGCGGACCAGGCCCACGCGGAACACGTTCTCGGCCATTTCACCGACCGAGCGCACACGGCGGTTGCCCAGGTGGTCGATGTCGTCGACCACGCCGCGACCGTTACGGATCTCGGTCAGCACGCGGATCACGTCGAGGATGTCGGACGTCTGGCCGTACTGCTCGCGCAGCTTGACCGAGTCCTCGTCCTTGCGCTCGGCGAAGTAGCGCGCGTCGTAGAGCACCGGCGCACCGGTGACTTCCTTGCGGCCCAGACGGCGGTTGAACTTCATCCGGCCCACGCCCGACAGGTCGTAGCGCTCGAAGGTGAAGAACAGGTTGTGGAACAGGTTCTGCGCGGCGTCCTTGGTCGGCGGCTCGCCGGGACGCATCATGCGGTAGATCTCGACCAGCGCGTCGAGCTGGGTCTTGGTCGAGTCGATGCGCAGGGTGTTGGACAGGTACGGACCGCGATCGAGGTCGTTGACCCAGATCGTGCCGATGGTCTCGATGCCGGCCTTGCGCAGCGCCTCGAGGGTCTCGAGCGAGATCTCGTCGTTGGCGGTGGCGACCAGCTCGCCGGTCGACGGATCAATGACGTCGTGCGACAGGATCTGCCCGACCAGGTAGTCGTCCGGCACTGCCAGCGCGGTGATGCCCGAGGCCTGGAGCTGCTTGACGTGGCGCGCGGTGATGCGCTTGCCGGCCTCGACGATGACCTTCTCGCCGTCGAGCAGGTCGAAGTTCAACGTCTCGCCGCGCAGACGCTCGGAGACCAGCTCCAGCTGCACACCCTCGCCTTCGGGCAGGATGTGGTAGCTGTTGATCTCGAAGAACTCGTTGAGCATTTCTTCGTTGTTGTAGCCGAGCGCGCGCAGCAGCACCGACACCGGCAGCTTGCGGCGGCGGTCGATACGGGTGAACAGCGCGTCCTTCGGGTCGAACTCGAAGTCCAGCCACGAGCCGCGGTAGGGAATGATGCGGGCCGAGTACAGCAGCTTGCCCGAGCTGTGGGTCTTGCCGCGGTCGTGGTCGAAGAACACGCCCGGCGAGCGGTGCAGCTGCGAGACGATGACGCGCTCGGTGCCGTTGATGATGAAGGTGCCGTTGTCGGTCATGAGCGGAATCTCGCCCATGTAGACCTCCTGCTCCTTCACGTACTTGATGGCCTTGCTCGACGACTCGCGGTCGTAGATCACCAGGCGCACGGTTACGCGCAGCGGGGCGCCGTAGCTCAGGCCACGGTTGCGACATTCACGCTCGTCGAACCCCGGTTCCCCG
Source organism: Luteimonas sp. gir (assembly GCF_037198055.1). NCBI lineage: Bacteria > Pseudomonadati > Pseudomonadota > Gammaproteobacteria > Lysobacterales > Lysobacteraceae > Luteimonas > Luteimonas sp. gir. The sequence goes on along the minus strand of NZ_JBBAXQ010000002.1, from coordinate 526,404 downwards.
AGCTTGTAGCCGACGTACTCCAGCGCGGCATAGCCGTTGTAGCTGACGATCGGGAACACGGATTTGAGTGCGGCATGCAGGCCGCGGTCCTCGCGCTTGGCGGGGTCGCGGTCGGCCTGCAGGAACTCGCGATAGGAGTCGACCTGGATGGCCAGCAGGAACGGCACCTCGAGAATCTGCCGGCGCTTGCCGAAGTTCTTGCGGATGCGCTTCTTCTCGGTGAACGAGTAGTTCGCCTGGTGCGGGGTCGACTGGAGCTGGGACGTCGTCATGGGGAGTACGCCTCGATGGATCGGTGGACCGACTGGCGATCCGGGAACATGAGTTGCCACTGGGTAGTCGCTGGTATTGCCGGCACCAGCACGCCTTCTCCCGCTACTACCCACTGACAACTGCGTCGTTGTCTGTTCAGGCCGTCCGGTTTCCGGAACGACCAAGGGCCGGGAGCTTTCGCCCCCGGCCCCGGCGCATCGTCAGCATGTGCTGCGATGCCATGGTGCCGCTTACTTGATCTCGACGGTCGCGCCAGCGGCTTCGAGATCCTTCTTGATCTTCTCGGCTTCTTCCTTGGTCGCGCCTTCCTTGATCTCCTTCGGCGCGCCTTCGACCAGATCCTTGGCTTCCTTCAGGCCCAGGCCGGTGATGGCGCGGACGACCTTGATCGACTCGACCTTCTTGTCGCCGGCAGCCTTCAGGATGACGGTGAACTCGGTCTGCTCTTCGGCAGCGGCGGCCGGGCCGGCAGCGGCGGCAGCGGCGGCGACCGGGGCGGCAGCGGAGACGCCGAACTTCTCTTCGATGGCCTTGACCAGCTCCATCACTTCCATCAGGGACTTCTCGGCGATGGCGTCGACGATCTGCTCAGTGGTAAGGGACATTGTGATTACCTTTGAAAAGTTTTCTGGGATTGGGTTCGTTGGACCAGCAGATCGGGCTTACGCCGTCGCTTCGGTCGCGCTTTCAGCAGCAGCTTCGGCCGGCGCGTCCTCGCCACCGCCTTGCTTGTCGCCGACGGCCTTGACGGCGCGGGCGAACATCGCGGCGGGCTCGGAGAGCACGCGGGCCAGCATGGACAGCGCCTGCTCGAGCGTCGGCAGCGACGCCAGCACGTCGACATGGCTGGCCGGATACAGCTGGCCTTCCACGACGACCAGCTTGGGCAGCAGCTTGTCGTTGGTCTTGGCGAATTCCTTGATCAGGCGACCGGCAGCGCCGGGCTCCTCGGTCGAGAACGCGTACAGCAGCGGGCCGGACAGCGAGTCCTTGGCGCACTCGTACTCGGTACCTTCCACGGCACGCGCGGCCAGGGTGTTCTTGACAACACGCAAGTACACACCGGTCTCACGAGCCTTCTTGCGCATCGCGGTCAGCTGACTGACCGAGGTGCCCAGGTACTCGACGGCGATCAGGGAGTGGGCGTTCGCGGCGACCTGTGCCAGCTCGGCGACAACTTCCTGCTTCTGGGACAGATTGAGAGCCATTCATCACTCCTCGTTGTGAACTCCGCTCACGGCTCCTGCCGGTTGCGGTCCTGAGCGGCCCCCGTCCCTGGGAGACCGGGGATGCGCGAAGCATCCCGGTGGTGGCCTTTCCCGCCTGGCTGGACGCATGTCGAACCAGAAAACTCCAGAAAGGGCATCACCATCTGCGCAGGCCCTTCGGTGCGGACACCTCGGGATTAAGCGCTCTCGATCCTCGGTGGCGGCGATTCCCTGCCAGTTGGACGCATCCATGCCCGTCGCCACGTCGATCCAGACCGCGCCTGCGGTCTTTGACGGCGCCGCGCTGGACCAAAGGTCCGTCGCGATGCCCCCAAAAGTGGCGTCGCCCCGCGGACGGGGCGACGCGCGATATCACCGATCGATCAGCGCGCGATGCTCAGCGTGGACTGGTCGACGATCACGCCCGGGCCCATCGTCGAGCTGAGCGAGATCTTCTGCAGGTACTGGCCCTTGGCGGTGGCCGGCTTGGCCTTCACCAGGTCGGCCAGCAGCGCCTGCAGGTTTTCCTTGAGCTTGTCGGCGTCGAAGTCGGCCTTGCCGATCGTGCAATGGATGATGCCGGCCTTGTCGGTGCGGTAGCGGACCTGGCCGCCCTTGGCGTTCTTGACCGCCTCACCCGGGTTCGGCGAGACCGTGCCGACCTTCGGGTTGGGCATCAGGCCGCGCGGGCCGAGCAACGTGCCGAGCTTACCGACGACGCGCATCGCATCCGGGGTTGCGATCACGACGTCGTAGTTGATGTCGCCGGCCTGCATCTTCTCGGCCAGGTCGTCCATGCCGACGGCGTCGGCACCAGCAGCCAGCGCCTCGTCGGCCTTGGCACCGGCGGGGGCGAACACCGCGACGCGGACGCTCTTGCCGGTGCCGGCAGGCAGCACGGTCGAACCGCGGACCTGCTGGTCGGACTTGCGCGCATCGACGCCCAGGCGGACGGCGACGTCCACAGCCTCGGCGAACTTAGCGTTGCTGTTGTCCTTGACGATCTTCAGCGCGTCATCGATGCCGTAGCTCTTGCCCGGCTGCACCGCGGCCTGCAGCCGCTTCTGTCGCTTGGTCTGTGCCATGGTCTCAGCCCTCCACCGTCAGGCCCATCGAACGGGCCGAGCCCGCGATGGTGCGCACTGCTGCATCCAGATCCGCTGCGGTCAGATCCGGCTCCTTCGCCTTGGCGATGTCCTCGAGCTGGGCGCGCGTGACCTTGCCGACCTTCTCGGTGTTGGGACGCTTGGAGCCCGAGCTCACGCCCGCCGCCTTCTTCAGCAGCACCGTGGCCGGCGTGCTCTTGGTGATGAAGGTGAACGTACGATCGGAGTACGCAGTGATGATGACCGGAGTCGGCAGACCCGGCTCGAGCTTGGAGGTCGCTGCGTTGAACGCCTTGCAGAACTCCATGATGTTCAGGCCACGCTGACCCAGCGCGGGACCGACCGGCGGCGAGGGGTTGGCCTGACCGGCCTTCACCTGCAGCTTGATGTAACCGACGACTTTCTTTGCCATTGTGTGCTCTCCGGGTGCGAACGCCTGGTGCTCAGGCTCCCCATCGGGCCGGGAAAATCACGTGTCCCGGCTTCACGTTGTCCATCCGCGACAAAGGCCGCCCATGCGGCGGCCTGTGCGCTTGCCCGGCTCGACCGGACAGTGAGCCGTGCACTATAGCAGGGTTTTGCGCGCCCGTCACATCCGGGCGCAACGGGTCAGGCCTTCTCGACCTGCCCGAATTCCAGCTCGACCGGGGTCGAACGGCCGAAGATCAACACGGCGACGCGCAGCCGGCTCTTCTCGTAATTGACTTCCTCGACGACGCCGTTGAAGTCGTTGAACGGGCCGTCGATGACGCGGACCATCTGGCCAGCTTCGAACAGCACCTTCGGACGCGGCTTCTCGACGCCTTCCTGAACGCGATCGAGGATCGCGGCAGCTTCTTCGTCGCGGATCGGCAGCGGGCGGTCGGCGGTGCCGCCGATGAAGCCCATCACCTTCGGGGTCTCCTTGACCAGGTGCCAGCTCTCGTTGTCCATGCGCGGGATGCCGCCCTCGTCTGAGGTCAGGATCTGCACCAGGACGTAGCCGGGGAAGAACTTGCGCTCGGAACGGCGTTTCTGGCCGGAGCGCATTTCGATCACTTCCTCGGTCGGCACCAGGACATCGCCGAAACGGTCTTGCATGCCGGTCCGCGCGATGCGATCGCGCAGCGCCTGCGCCACCGACTTCTCGAAGCCGGAATAGGCATGCACGACGTACCAGCGCTTGACGCCTTCGGTTTCCATCAGGTTCGTTACTCCGTCACTGCCGCAGGATGAGCTGAATGAGCCACTGGATGACCCGGTCGAAACCGGCCAGGATCAGGCTGATGAGGATCACCGCGACGATGACGATCCAGGTCAGGCGCATCGCCTCCTGGCGCGTCGGCCAGACCACCTTGCGCATCTCGAAACGGGTTTCCGAGAAGAATTCGCGGGTCTGATGGCCCTTGCCGGTGGTCAGGAAGATCGCCGCAGCGCCGACGACGCACAGACCGACGATGATGCTGCGCACCGGCGTGGCCATCTGTGCCTGGAACCAGTAGAAGGCGAACACGCCGGCCACGACCAGCAGCGCGGCGGCGGCGTACTTGGCGAAATCCGCGGAGGATGCGCCTTTCGAATGTTCCACTCTGCTGTTCAAGTCCCGGCGACTCATCGGTTGCGACTGCTCGTTTGGCAGGCCAGGCCGCGCTGCGCCAGGGCCCGTGCGGAAAAGTCTCCGCAAAAATGGCACGCCAGGAGGGACTCGAACCCCCAACCTGCGGTTTTGGAGACCGCTGCTCTGCCAATTGAGCTACTGGCGTGTGGCTGTTGAAACACGCCGCCCAGGATACTCCTTAGACGACGAAGGCGGACCGGGTTGCCGGCCCGCCTTTGAATCGTCACCCCCGCGAGGCGAAGAGTGATCCGGCTCCGCGCGCGAAAGCGCGCGGGCCGTGGGATTACTTGATGATCTTGGCCACCACGCCGGCGCCGACGGTCCGGCCGCCTTCGCGGATCGCGAAGCGCAGGCCCTCGTCCATCGCCACCGGGTTGATCAGCGTGACCACCATCTTCACGTTGTCGCCCGGCATCACCATCTCGGTGCCTTCCGGCAGCTCGACCGCACCGGTGATGTCGGTGGTGCGGAAGTAGAACTGCGGACGGTAGCCCTTGAAGAACGGCGTGTGACGACCACCCTCGTCCTTCGACAACACGTAGACCTCGGCCTCGAAGTCGGTGTGCGGCTTGATCGAACCCGGCTTGGCCAGCACCTGGCCACGCTCGACGTCGTCACGCTTGGTGCCGCGCAGCAGCAGACCGGCGTTGTCGCCCGCCTGGCCCTGATCGAGCAGCTTGCGGAACATTTCCACGCCCGTAACGGTCGTCTTCTGCACCGGACGGATACCGACGATTTCGATTTCGTCGCCGACCTTGATGATGCCGCGCTCGATACGACCCGTGACCACCGTGCCGCGACCCGAGATCGAGAACACGTCCTCGACCGGCATCAGGAACGCCTTGTCGATGTCGCGCTCCGGCTCCGGAATCCAGGTGTCCAGCGCGTCGACCAGCTTCAGGATCGCAGGCACGCCGATCTCCGACTGGTCGCCTTCCAGCGCCAGGCGCGCCGAACCCGAGATGATCGGGGTGTCGTCGCCCGGGAACTCGTACTTGCTCAGCAGCTCGCGCACTTCCATCTCGACCAGCTCGAGCAGCTCGGCGTCGTCCACCATGTCGGCTTTGTTCAGGAACACGACGATGTACGGCACGCCGACCTGACGCGACAGCAGGATGTGCTCGCGCGTCTGCGGCATCGGGCCGTCAGCGGCCGAGCACACCAGGATCGCGCCGTCCATCTGCGCCGCACCGGTGATCATGTTCTTGACGTAGTCCGCGTGGCCCGGGCAGTCGACGTGCGCGTAGTGGCGCGTCGGGCTCTCGTATTCCACGTGCGCGGTCGAGATCGTGATGCCGCGCGCCTTCTCTTCCGGCGCCGCGTCGATCGCGTCGTAGGCCTTGAACTCGCCGCCGAAACGCTCGGCGCCGATCTTCGTCAGCGCCGCCGTCAGCGTCGTCTTGCCATGGTCGACGTGACCGATCGTGCCGACATTGACGTGCGGCTTGGTGCGCTCGAACTTACCCTTTGCCATGGCTGCCTTGTCTCGCTGAACGTTTGTGAATTGACTGCCTTTTGAAAAGTCCGGCCATGGATTGCCGGGCTCTTCGCGGAAGGATCCGCATAGATGTGGTGCTCACGAAAGGAATCGAACCTTCGACCTCCTCCTTACCAAGGAGGTGCTCTACCGACTGAGCTACGTGAGCAACGATTTCAACCTCTGGATGCGGCCGGAGCCGTCAATGGAGCGGGAGACGGGGATCGAACCCGCACCATCAGCTTGGAAGGCTGAGGTTCTACCATTGAACTACTCCCGCACCGGGATCCAGTCTGCCGCACAACCTGTCGCACTGCTTGTTCGTTCCACCGGACCGCAAGATGGTGGAGGGAGGTGGATTCGAACCACCGAAGGCGTAAGCCAGCAGATTTACAGTCTGCCCCCGTTGGCCGCTTGGGTATCCCTCCGGCGATTTCGCGTTGCCGGTGAAAACAGCCCGCGATTTTGCGGCCAGTTTTCCTTCCTGTCAACGCCGCGATGCGGTGGAGCCAGGCTGCCCCGCCCCGGTACTTGCCGTACGCGATGGCGGGGCGCGCATAGTACCGGTCAACGCGCCGGCGCGCCATCCTCCTGGGCGACATCGTCGCGCCCGATCGCGACATGCGGCACACCATCGGCGCCGATCCAGCCCCGGTACATGCCCTCGGTGTTGAACGGCATGGCGATGTTGCCGTCGGCATCAAGCGCGATCGCGCCGCCATTGCCGCCCATCGCCGGGATGTCCCGGTCGATCACCGCAGCCGCCGCCTGCTCGATCCCCTCGCCCAGCAGCCCGACGCGGCTGCAGATCGTGTGCGCGGCGGCGCTGCGGATGTAGAACTCGCCCCAGCCGGTGCCCGAGACCGCACATTGCGCATCGGCCCACGTACCGGCGCCGATGACCGGCGCATCGCCCACGCGCCCCCAGCGCTTATCAGTCATGCCGCCGGTCGAGGTCGCCGCGGCCAGCGCGCCGCGCGCATCGAGCGCGACCGCGCCGACGGTCCCGAAATAGCGCAGCGGATCGTCAGCGACGACAGTCGCCGCACGCTCGGCCGCGGCACCCTCGGCCCGGACCTTCTGCAGTTGCTGCCAGCGCTTCTCGGTCCGGAACCAGGCCGGATCGATCAACTCGACGCCCTGCGACTGGGCGAACGCCTCGGCGCCCTCGCCGATCAGCATCACGTGCGGGGAGTCCTCCATGACCCGCCGCGCGAGCTGGATCGGATTGCGGATCCGCCGCACGCCCGCGACAGCCCCCGCGGCGCGCGTGGCCCCGTCCATCAGCGAGGCATCGAGCTCGTTGTGACCCTCATGGGTGAACACCGCACCGCGACCGGCATTGAACGCCGGATCGTCCTCGAGCACGGTGACCGCCGCGACCACCGCATCGAGCGCCGGCCGCCCCTCGCGCAGCAAGGCATGGCCGGTACGCAGCGCCAGCGTCAGCGCCGCGCGTGCCGAGGTTTCTTCCTCTTGCGTGAGATTGCCGCGCACGACCCCGGCACCGCCGTGGATCGCCAGCACCGGGCCGGGCGCGACCTGGTCCGCCGCCGCGCCGGACGCGACGGCCGGAGATGGAACGAGGACGGCGCTCGACAGCAGAACGCAGGCAGACAGGGCGAGTGCGCGCATGGGAACTCCGGTGACGTGACGAAGCCTGGAGTGTAGGCGCTCCGCCCCACCGGGCCGCAGCACATTCGACCGGCGATGCGCCGCGCCCCTCTCTCCCGGCACACGGCGTCGAGTCCCTGGCGCCAGAGACACGAAAGGCGCCCCGAAGGGCGCCTTTGGCGGAAGGAAACCTCCAGTGGACTCAGACGGTGCCACGCACCCGCCGAGGCCCACTGGGTGCCGATCAGACGTTGAAGCGGAAATGCATCACGTCGCCATCCTTGACGATGTACTCCTTGCCTTCCAAGCGCCACTTGCCGGCCTCCTTGGCGCCCGATTCGCCGCCGTAGCGGATGAAGTCGTCATAGCCGACGACCTCGGCGCGGATGAAGCCCTTCTCGAAGTCGGTGTGGATGACCGCGGCGGCCTGCGGCGCCGTCGCGCCGATCTTCACCGTCCAGGCCCGCACCTCCTTGACGCCGGCGGTGAAGTAGGTCTGCAGTGCCAGCAAGCCGTAGGCGGCGCGGATCACCCGGTTCAGACCCGGCTCGTCGAGCCCAAGATCGGCCAGAAATGCGTCGCGGTCGGCGTCGTCGAGCTGCGACAGCTCCTCTTCGATCGCCGCCGACACCGGCACGACCTCGGCGCCCTCGCCTGCAGCACGCGCGCGCACCGCATCGAGGTGCGGATTGTTCTCGAAGCCGTTCTCGAGCACGTTTGCGATGTACAGCACCGGCTTGGCGGTGAGCAGGAACAAGTCGCGGATCGCCGCGCGGTCGTCGTCCGACAGCGCGAGCGAGCGCACCGGCCGGCCGTCGGCCAGGCCCTTGTGCACACGGCCGAGCACCTCGGCGCGGACCTTCGCATCCTTGTCGCCGGTCTTGGCCGAACGCTCGGCGCGCTGCAGCGCGCGCTCGACCGAATCGAGATCGGCCAGCGCCAGTTCGGTGTCGATCGTCTCGATATCGGCGATCGGGTCGACCTTGTTGTTGACGTGGATGACGTCCGGGTTCTCGAAGCAGCGCACGACGTGCGTGATCGCATCGACCTCACGGATGTGCGACAGGAACTTGTTGCCCAGGCCCTCGCCGCTGGCCGCACCGGCGACCAGCCCGGCGATATCGACGAACTCGACTGCCGTCGGCAGCACCTTCTGCGGCTTGACGATCGTTGCCAACGCGTTCAGACGCAGGTCCGGCACCGGCACGATGCCGACGTTCGGCTCGATCGTGCAGAACGGGAAGTTGGCCGCAGCGATGCCCGCCTTGGTCAGTGCATTGAAGAGAGTCGACTTGCCGACGTTCGGCAGGCCGACGATGCCGCATTTGATGCCCATGGCGCGTCCGTGATTCGTGATTCGCAATTCGTGATTGAGGACTCGACGCGGCAGGCGCGCGATGAATCACCAATCACCAATTACGGCTTCGCCGTATGCAGCCGCGTCATCGCGTCCATGAAGTTGCCCGCCAGTGCGAGCGGCAGTGCATCGATCGCGTCGTCCACGGCGCGGCCGATCAGGATGTCGTCGTCGGCGCTCGGCCGGCCCAGCACCCAGGGCGTGACCTTGTCGCGGTGGCCGGGATGGCCGATACCGATACGCAGGCGATGGAATCGACCGTGACCCAACAGCCGCATCGTGTCGCGCAGGCCGTTCTGGCCGCCATGGCCGCCGTCGAACTTGAACCGGGCCACGCCAGGCGGCAGGTCCAGCTCGTCGTGGGCGATCAGCGTGCGCTCGGGGTCGATCTTCCAGAACCGCTGCGCGGCCAGCACCGACTTGCCACTGAGGTTCATGAAGGTCGCCGGCTTGAGCAGGCGCACGTCGTGCCCATCGATGCGCACCCGCGCGGTCTCGCCGAACAGCTTGGCATCGATGGCGAACGCCTCGCCAGCACGTGCGGCAAGCGCGTCGACGACGCGGAACCCGGCGTTGTGCCGGGTCCGCGCGTACTCGGGGCCGGGATTGCCCAGCCCCACGATCAATTGCAGACCGGTCGTCATCGCAATGCCGCCGGAACGCGCGCGCCAACAGGCGCGCACGCCCGCGACGGGATTACTCGTCCTTCGCGGCCTTGGTCGCCGGCACATCGGCCGACGCGCCCTCGCCCTCTTCAGGCTCGGCTTCGACGCGACCGTGCTTGGCGACGACGACGGCGACGTCGTGGTCGGGACCGAGCGCCAGCTCGGGAATCTCCACGCCCTTGGGCAGCTTCAGCGCCGAGAGGTGGATGATGTCGCCGACCGCCAGATTGGCCAGGTCGACCTCGATCGAGGACGGCAGGTCCTTGGGCAGACAGGTCACGGTGACTTCGGTGAGCTCGTGCATCACGATCACGTCGGCCGCCTTGCCGGCCGGCGAGGTGTCCTCGTTGAGGAAGTGCAGCTGCACCGCCGTCTTGATCACCTCGTTGTCGTTCACGCGCTGGAAGTCCAGGTGCAGGATCTGCTGCTTGAACGGGTGACGCTGCATATCGCGCAGCAGCACCTTCTGGACGTCGCCGTTGAGGCTCAGGTCCAGGATCGATGCATAGAACCACTCGTGCTGGCTGGCGAGCCAGACATCGTTGTGGCTGAGCTTGATGCTCACCGGTGCGAGGTCGCCGCCGTAGACGACAGCAGGCACTTCACCGGCGTGACGGAGGCGGCGGCTCGCACCCTTCCCCTCGTCCTCGCGGCGCTGCACCTTGATTTCATGCGAAATGGCCATTGGATTCACTCTTGATGTTGCGATGATTCCGCCTCGCGGCGGTTGGATTGACTCTTCCGCGACCAGAAGAGCCGGTTGGGTTGGGATCAATCGACGTACAGCGAGCTGACCGACTCGCCGAACGCGATCCGGCGGATCGTCTCGGCGAGCAGTTCGGCGACGCTGAGCTGGCGGATGCGCGCGCAGTTGCGTGCAGCCTCCGACAGCGGAATGGTGTCGGTGACGACCATCTCGTCGAGTTGGGACTTGTTGATGTTGTCGATCGCAGCCCCCGACAGCACCGCGTGCGTGCAATAGGCAACCACCTTGATGGCCCCCTGGGCCTTGAGCGCGGCAGCGGCGGCGCACAGCGTGCCGGCGGTATCGACGATGTCGTCGACCAGCACGCAGGTCTTGCCTTGCACGTCGCCGATGATGTTCATCACCGTGGCGACGTTCGCGCGCGGACGGCGCTTGTCGATGATCGCCAGATCCGCATCATCGAGCCGCTTGGCGATCGCGCGCGCGCGCACCACGCCACCGACGTCCGGGGACACGACGATCAGGTTGTCGGTGCCGTGCGCGCGCCAGATATCGGCCAGCAGCAACGGCGAGGCATAGACGTTGTCGACCGGGATGTCGAAGAAGCCCTGGATCTGGTCGGCGTGCAGGTCCACCGTCAGCACGCGATCGGCGCCGGCGGCGGTGATGATGCGCGCGGCGACCTTGGCGGTGATCGGCACACGGCTCGAGCGCAGCCGGCGGTCCTGACGCGAATAGCCGAAGTACGGGATCACCGCAGTGACGCTCGACACCGATGCGCGCTTGAGCGCGTCGATCAGCACCAAGAGCTCCATCAGGTTCTCGGCAGACGGCGCGCAGGTGGGCTGCAGGACGAACACGTCCTGGCGACGCACGGTCTCCTCGATCTCGACCTGTACCTCGCCGTCGGAGAACGTGGACACCAGTGCCCGCCCCTGGCGCACACCCAGCTCGCGGCAGACGGACTTGGCGAGCGGGCGATTGGCGTTGCCCGAGAAGATCAGGAGATTGCGTTCTTCTTTCATGTCGGAGATTCCGCGTCGCTCTGACCGAGCGGATGGAAGGACCGTGCACGCACGCGCGCACGGGCATGGCAGGGGCGGCAGGATTCGAACCTGCGAATGCCGGGATCAAAACCCGGTGCCTTAACCACTTGGCGACGCCCCTATGGCGAACAGGATTGGATTTGAGATCGGGGATTCGGCAGCGCCGCACCACGCATCTTCAACCCTTATCCCGAATTTCCCTTTCCAGTGCCTCGAGCAGCGGCGAGCGGACGGCGCCGGCGACCACACGGGTCTGGACCCGCGATGCGACCTGCGCCTGGGCGGCCTCGGCGGATTCGCGGGTCGCGAATTCGACGAAGCAGCCGCTGCCCGTCCCGGTCAGGCGTGGCGTGCCGACCGTTGCGAGCGCGACAAACACCGCCTCGACGGCAGGTTCGCGGCGCCGCAGGACCGGCTCGAACGCGTTGCCGAGCGAAGCACCTGAAACGAAGTCGACCATTGTCGCGGGCTGGGCATTTCGCGTCAATTCAGGGGCCTGGAACAGGCCCGCGGTGTTCACGTGCACGCCGGGGTCGGCGAGCAGATACCAGGCCGGCTCGAGCGCCACCGGGCTGAGCGTTTCGCCCACGCCCTCGGCCCAGGCGTTGCGGCCGCGGACGAACACCGGCACATCGGCCCCGAGCGCCAGGCCCAGCTCGGCCAGCCGGTCCTCCCCCAGATCAGTGCCCCACAGCCGGTCGAGCACCCGCAGCACGGTGGCCGCATCCGACGACCCGCCGCCGAGCCCGGCCCCGGTCGGAATCCGCTTTTCGACGGCGATATCGGCGCCTTGCGTACAATTGGCAGCATTTTGAAGCAGACGCGCCGCACGCACGACGAGATCATCGTCCTCCGCCAATCCGGGGACCGAAGCCCCGACCCGGCGGATCAGACCGTCGTCGCGAAGCCGCAGGCGTACCGTGTCGCCCCAGTCGAGCATCCGGAACACCGTCTGCAAGGCGTGGTAGCCATCCGCGCGCCGGGCGGTGATCCTGAGGAACAGATTGAGCTTGGCCGGGGCCGGCCAACTGGACCAGCCGGCATCGTCCAGCGGCGTCACGGCGCGACAGGCGCTGCGGACGCAACGCCGGGAAGCGTCCAGGCATCGACCACCAGCCGCACCCGCGCCGTGCCGCGCGCGGCATTCACGCGAGTGGGCAGCGCCAGCGCGCCGTCGGTCTCGGGTTGCCACTCGAGATAATCGATCGTCCAGCCGTCCTGGCGCAGCCGCGCCAGGCGTCCCGCGGCGTCGTAGTCGACCTCGGCCTCGCCCGACAGTGCAGCGTCGGCGCGCGCGCCGGCCGCCCAGGCAGCCATCGCCGCGACCGGGATCTCGAACCCGGTGGTCTCCCACAGCAATTGCCCGACATCGGCGCTTTCGTGCGGGCCGCCGTCCAGGCCATCGATCCGCGCGCCGTCCGGTCCACCCTGCAGCTGCCAGCTCTGGCGCGTGACCGGCGCACTGAGCACGACCCGATAGCGCGCGCCCTGCTGCTGCCACTCGATGCGGCCGCTGCCGCCATCGCGACCGTTTGACATCGCCACACGCCCGGCAAATCCGAACTCCGGCAGGGCGCGCACCGCCGCCTCACGCGCAGCGAGCCGGGCATCGGCCGCCGCCCGCGCCTCGGCATCGAGCCGCACGACCTCCGCAGGCGGGCGGACCGGAACGCTGGTGCAGGCCGACAGCGCGACCATCGCCGCGAACATCACCATCCCACGCCAGCACCTCATGCGCCGGTGACCTCCAGCGCACGCAGCAGCGACCGGTTCTCCGGATCGATGGCGCGCGCCTCGTCGAAGTACTTGCGCGCCTCATCGCGGCGCCCCATCGCCCAGAGCACCTGGGCGATGTGCGCGGCGACTTCCGCGTCCTTCATCATCGAATAGGCCCGGCGCAACTCCACCAGCGCTTCGGCGTTGCGGCCCAGGCGGTGCAGCACCCAACCGTAGCTGTCGACGATCGCGGCATTGTCGGGCTCGGCCACGCGCGCGCGGTCGATCAGTTCCAGCGCCTCGGTATAGCGGGTGGTGCGATCGGCCAGCGTGTAACCCAGCGCATTGAGCGCAGCGACGTTTTCCGGCTCGGCGACCAGCAACCGGCGCAGGTCGGCCTCGGCGCGCGGAATGTCGTCGCGGCGCTCCCACATCAGCGCGCGTGCGTAGAGCAGCGCCGGGTCGTCGGGCATCGCCGACAGTCCTCGATTGTAGGCGTCGAGCTCGGCCGGATCGTCGGCCGACTGGCGCAGCTCGGCCTCCAGCAGATAGGCGCTGCGGCGGAACTCGTCATCGGCGGTGCCGTCGGCCTGCAGCGCGCGCAAGCGCGCCCAGGCCTCGTCGTGGCGCCCCAGCTCGTGCAGCACCCGGGCGCCGCGCAGCCTGGCCTGGAAGCGCTCCTCGCCGCCCGGCACCGCGTCGTACCAGTCCAGCGCCTCGTCGTATTGCTCCAGGTACTCGGCCATCTGCCCCAGCAGCAGCCGCTGGGCAGGATTGGGCGCCAGCGCCACCGCCTTGACCTCCTCGTACAGCGCCGCCAGCCGCGCCTTGTCCTGGGCGCGGGCGAGCAGCGAGGCCCGCAGCACATAAGTGCGGCCATCCTGCGGACCTGCCGCCAACGTGGCTTCGGCGGCGTCGAGATCACCCATCGCCTCGTACTCGCCCGCGATCGCCAGACGCAGATCGGGCGCGGCCAGCGCCGCCTCGGCCATCGCCGCCAACGCCGCGCGGGCTTCGTCGGTGCGACCTGATTCGCGCAATTGACTGGCGCGCAGCAGCGCGACCCGCGGCTCGCCCGGGAAGCGCGCGACGATGTTGTCGAGCACGCGCTCGGTCAGGTCCGGACGATCGAGGCGCTGGGCCAGGCCACCGAAGGCCATCCACGCCTGCAACTCGTCGGGAATCGCGCCGTCGGCGACGATCCGCTCAAGCAGCCGCGCCGCCTGGCGCGGGTCCCGTCCGCCGCCCGACAGCACCGTGAAGGCATGCCGCCAGCCGGTCGGATCATCACTGCGCAACAGCGCTTCGAGCTGCCGCCGCGCGGCGCTATCGCGCCCGTTGCGCAACGACAGCGTCGCCTCCGCGGCCCGCATCGGCAGCGACTCGGGCGCGTTGCGACGCCACAGGTCCAGCGCCTGGCCCGCGCGACGGTCGTCGCCGGCAAGCAGCGCGATGCGGGTCGCCCGCTCGGCCAGCCCGGCATCGCCGTCCGAATGGCGGGCCGCGTCCAGATACCAGTTGGCGGCCTCGTCCAGACGCCCGGCCTGCACCGCGAATTCGCCGGCCAATGTGGCGCCGAGTACGTCGCGCCTGAGCGGGTCGGCAGCCTCGACCGCAGGCTGCGCCTGCGCCGCGCAGACGACGCCGAGCAACGGCACCAGCAGGGCCGCGCGCAATCGGGCGACCGGAATGGAATCGAAAACGGGCATCTGGGGCAACCGGGCCGTAAAATGGGCGCTTCACCGGAAGCTTATCGCAAGCGCCTGAACGGGATGAGCCATCCCGGGAGAGCCCGCCAGCCCATGAGTCTGTACGCCCTCGGCATCAATCATCAGACCGCGCCGGTCGCCCTGCGCGAGCGCGTCGCGTTCTCCGGGGATACGCTGCAGACGGCGCTGGCCGAACTCAAGTCGCTGCCCCAAGTGCGCGAAGTCGCGCTGCTGTCGACCTGCAACCGCACCGAGCTCTACGCGGTCGCCGACGACGACGGCAGCGCACTGGCGCACTGGCTGGCTGCCCATCCCGACCAGGACGGCGGCACGGGCGGCGGCTCGCTCGACGCCTATCTCTACCGCCATCGCGACGACGATGCGGTGCGCCACCTGTTCCGGGTGGCGACCGGGCTGGACTCGCTGGTCCTCGGCGAGCCGCAGATCCTGGGCCAGGTCAAGCAGGCCTGGGCCACCGCACGCAGCGCCGGCACGCTGGGCGGCGAGCTCGACCGCGTGTTCCAGCATGCCTTCGTGACCGCCAAGCGGGCGCGCAGCGAGACCCGGATCGGCAACAGCCCGGTGTCGGTCGCCTCGCTCGCCGTGCGGCTGGCGCAGGAATCGTTCGCACGCCCCTCCGATTCGGCGGTGCTGCTGGTCGGCGCCGGCGAGACCATCGAGCTGGCAGCCCGGCACCTGGCGCAGGCCAAGGTCAAGCGGCTGCTGGTCGCCAATCGCACCTATGCCCACGCCCAGGAACTGGCGGCACGGCACGGCGGCATCGCGTTGCCGCTCGACGAGATCGACCGTCACCTGTTCCTGGCTGACATCGTGTTCTCGGCCACCGCCAGCCGCGAGCCCGTGCTGACCCGGCCCCAGGTCGCCGCCGCGCTGGCCGCACGCAAGCACCGCCCGATGCTGCTGATGGACCTCGCGGTCCCGCGCGACATCGCGCCCGATGTCGCCGAACTGCGCGACGTGTTCCTGTACACGGTCGACGACCTCGAGCGCACGCTCGACGACAACCGCCGCAGCCGGCGCGAGGCTGCGAGCGATGCCGAGGCGATCATCGACCTGCAGGTCAGCCGCTACGGCGAGACCCGTGCGGCGAGCGCGCGTCTGGCTCCGGTCAAGCGGTTGCGTGCGCACGGCGACGCGATCCGCAGCGAATCGCTGGCACGCGCGCGCCAGCAACTCGCGGCCGGCCAACCCCCCGAGGCGGTGCTCGAACTGCTCGCCCACACCCTGACCAATCGGCTACTGCACCTGCCCACCGCTGCGCTGCGCGAGGCCGCGCTGCGCGGCGACGACGCGCTGGCCGACAGCCTCGACCGGCTGCTGCCACCCGCTCCCGCCCGGACCGATGCCGATGCTGCCGACCCTGCGCGTTAAGCTCGAGGCCCTGGCCGAGCGTCGCGACGAGGTCGAACGCCTGCTCTCCGATCCGACCACGGTCGCCGACCAGGGCCGCTACCGTGCGCTGTCGCGCGAGTTCGCCCAGCTCGAACCGCTGTCGGCGGCGCTGGCGCAGGAACGCGCGGCCCATGCCGACCTCGCCGCCGCGCGCGCGATGCTCGACGACGCCGATCTGCGCGAACTCGCCGAGGAAGAAATCGCTGCGGCGACCGCGCGCATCGAGTCGCTCGAGGCCGAACTGCTGGCGCTGCTGGTCCCGCGCGATGCGCGCGACGAGGGTGGCCTGTACCTGGAAATCCGCGCCGGTACCGGCGGCGACGAGGCCGCGATCTTCGCCGGCGACCTGTTCCGGATGTACCAGCGCTTCGCCGAGCGCAACGGCTGGCGGGTCGAGGTCGAATCGGCCAACCCGGGCGAGCACGGCGGCTTTCGCGAGATCGTCGCCAGCGTGGAAGGCGCCGGCGCCTACGCGCGGCTGAAGTTCGAGTCAGGCACCCACCGCGTGCAGCGCGTGCCCGAGACCGAATCGCAGGGCCGCATCCACACCTCGGCGGCGACCGTCGCGATCATCCCGATCGAGGACGAGGCCGCCGATATCGTGCTCAACCCGGCCGATCTGAAAGTCGACACCTTCCGCTCCTCGGGCGCGGGTGGCCAGCACGTCAACAAGACCGACTCGGCGATCCGCATCACCCACGTGCCCACCGGCACCGTGGTCGAGTCGCAGACCGAACGCAGCCAGCACGCCAACCGCGACAAGGCGATGAAGCGGCTGCGCGCGATGCTGGCCGAGGCCGAAGCCGAACGCCGCGCGGCCGCGACGGCGCAGATCCGCCGACTGCAGGTCGGCAGCGGCGACCGTAGCCAGCGCATCCGCACTTACAACTACCCGCAGGGCCGGATCACCGACCACCGGGTCGACGGCCTGACCCTCTACGACCTGCCCAACGTGCTCGAGGGCCAACTCGAGCCGCTCGTCGACCGCTTGTCGCAGGAACACCAAGCCGACGCTCTGGCGCAGCTCACCGCGCAGTGAGCGTGCGCGAGCCTTGCAGAGTCACCTGGGCGACGCTGCCCACCGCTCGCGCACTCAGCAGATGGGCTCTGACGGGGTCAGAGCCTCCGGTTTCAAGCCGCCGCGTCAGCTGGGGCTGCCGATGAAGCAGTAGCCGGACTCATCGCATTCGTAAAGATAGGTCCACACGCCCAGGCACTGATAGACCTTGTAGCCATAGAGCCCGGTTTGCACGTATGCGTTCTCCTGACCCTCCGTGCACGGCGTGCCCTCGAGCGCGTTTGCGCTGCCCGACGCCGCGACGGCGACCGCACACACGAGGGCGAATCGCAGGCCCAGTTTTTTCATGATGTTCCTCCATGCAAGCGAGCCGGATGGCTCGCGAGCTCAACCATCGCGGATACGACACGCACACGCTGTCAGATTTCTCCTTCACTACGTATAGGAAAATACTGACACCCGCGATCTGGGTACCTGTTCCACACCTGCGGCCCCATGACAGGCGACGCCGTCGCTTCGCACGGCGAGCTCTCCTACACGCGAGTCGACAGATGCGAAGGAGGCACACGCGCCAGTGGTAATCTGACCGCATGAGCGCATTGAACGAACGTATTCCGCTGTCCATCTGCGTGTTGACGGTCTCCGACACCCGCACGGCCGCCAACGACACCTCCGGCGACTACCTCGCCGAGGCGTTGCGCGCCGACGGCCACCGCGTCGCCGAGCGCGCCCTGTTGCCCGACGACCGCTACGCGATGCGCGCGCTGGTCTCGCGCTGGATCGCCGATCCCGATGTCGACGGCATCCTGGTCACCGGCGGCACCGGCTTCACCGGTCGCGATTCGACGCCAGAAGCGCTGCTGCCCTTGCTCGACAAGGAGATGCCGGGCTTCGGCGAACTGTTCCGCGCAGTGTCGTTCGAGGAGATCGGCACCTCGTCGCTGCAGTCGCGCGCATTCGCCGGCCTGGCGAACGCGACCTTCGTCTTCGCCCTGCCCGGCTCGACCTCGGCCTGCACGACGGCGTGGGAGCGGATCATCCGCCACCAGCTCGATTCGACCACCCGGCCCTGCAACCTGGCGACGATCCGTCCGCGCCTGAAGGAGTGACGGCGCGCGTGCGCGCCGACTGCGGCTACGAGGCCTCGGCCAGCACCTGACGCACGAACGGGACGGTGAGCCGGCGCTGCGAGGCCAGCGAGGCGCGATCGAGCCGGTCGAGCAGTGCGGTCAGCGCCGGCAGGTCGCGATCGACCCGGCGCAACAACCAATCGATCGTCGCCGCGTCGACCTGCAGGCCGCGGCGTTCGGCACGCAGGCGCAGCAACGCGTGCCGGCCGGCGTCGTCGAGCGGCGCCAACACCACGCGCACACTCTGCGCAAGCCGCGAGCGCAGGTCGGGCAAGCGCAGCGCCAACCCCTCGGGCGGCTGGTCGGCGGTGTAGAACACGCTGCGGCCGGCATCGTGCAGCCGGTTGTGCAGGTCGAACAGCGCGACCTCGTCATCGCGATCCCCGGCGATCGCCTCCAAGCCATCGACCGCGACCAGATCATGCCCCTGCAAGGCCTCGGCGGCCGCGCGCACGCGCCCGGCCAGGCTGCGCAAGGGCAGGTAGACCGCGCTGCGGCCCAGTTGCTCGGCCTGCGCGCACAGCGCGATCGCCAAGTGGGTCTTCCCGGTGCCGGCCGGGCCGGCGACGTACAGCGCCCGGCGTGCACCAGCCAGCGCGAAGTCACGCAACTGCGGCATCAGCGCCGGGTCGTCGGCGACGAACGTGTCCAGCCGCTGGTCCGGCGGATAGCGCAGCGCCAGCGGCAATTGCGGCGATGGCGCGCTCATCGCGTCGGATCGACCGGGTCGTCGGTCCGGCTGTCGTGCGGCACTGCGATGCTGCTGCCTGCCAATGCAATCGTCGGCTTGTCGCCCGCGTAGAGCTTGCTCTGGGTGTAGCGCTCGTGTGCGTAGCGCAACAGCACATTGGCCACCGCGGCCATCGGCAACGCCAGCAGCATGCCCAGGAAGCCGAACAACTGGCCGCCGGCCAGCACTGCAAAGATCACCGCGGCCGGATGCAGGCCGATCCGGTCGCCGACCAGGCGCGGGGTCAGCACGTAGCTTTCGACGAGCTGGCCAATCGTGAACACCACGCCGATCAGGATCAGCAGCGTCCAGTCGAAGCCCTGGACCTGCACGATTGCCGCGATCAACGCCATCAAAATGCCGACGGTCGCGCCCAGGTACGGAATGAAGCTGATCAGCCCGGCGATCATGCCGATCAGCAGCCCCAGGCGCAGACCGACCAGCGACATGCCCACCGCATAGATCGCGCCCTGTCCCAGCATCACCAGGAACTGGCCGCGCAGGAAACCGCCAAGCGATTCGCTGGTCTCGCGCGCCAGCCGATTCGCGGTGCCGATGTGGTCGCGCGGCACCAGCGAGGCGCAGCGCTCGACCAACAGGTCCCAGTCGCGCATGAAATAGAACGTCAGGATCGGCACCAGCACCAGGTTGATCACCACCGCGAGCAGCGCGAAGCCCGAGCGCGACAGGTAGCCCAGCACCGCCGCGGCGACGCCGCCGGCCTGCTGCCAGTGTTCGCGGATCAGCTCGATCAACCGGTCGGTATCGAGCCAGGCGACGACCTCGTAGCCGGTGCGCTGCTCGATCCAAGGCAGCGCGGTGCCGATGATCCAGTCGCGGTAGGCCGGCAGGCTGTCGACGAGGGTCACGATCTGCCGTTCGATCATCGGCACCAAGATGATCAGCACCAGCGCCAGCAACAGCGTCATCAGCGCGAAGACCAGCGAGACCGCCAGCGTGCGCGAGTGACCGCGGCGCTCGATGCGATCGACCAGCGGGTCGCCCAGCCAGCCCAGCAGCGCGGCGAGCACGAACGGCGTGAGCACCGGGCCCAGTTGCCCGATCACCCAGGCGACCGCGACCAACGCCAATCCCCATTGCAGGCGCCGGAGGAAACGCGCGATGTCGGCGTTCGCGGGATCGTGCTCGGTCATGATGGTCCTGGCGCGATCAGCGCAGGTGGAAAGTGGGGGTCACGCCCTCGGGGGCGCCGTCGGCCTCGACCAGCACGTTCTCGTCGGCCATGCGGCGGAAACCGCTCAGCCCGGTCAGCAGGTCGAGCTGCACCTCCAGCCCGCGCGGCGTCGCGCGCAGCGGACGGATCGCACGGACCACCGACATCCGCTGCAACTGCGCCGACAGGCGGATGAAGTCGGCGCTGCTGTTGATGCCGGTGAACAGGATCGCCTCGGTCGAAGGCGTGCCGGCCGGGCTGGCCTTGGCGTAGCGGCGGGTCAGCGCGTCGGCCGCGCCGTCGGCGCCGGTCGGCAGGATCCGCCGGGCGTCGTCGCCGGTTTCGCTCCAGCGGGCCAGCACCCGGCCGCCATCGACGAAGATCCAGTCGGCCTTCCAGCCGCTGCCGTCGCGGTAGAGCTTGCCGACCAGTTGCATGGGCGGGTTGTAGCGCGCCGAGATGCGGGCGATCGCGGCGGTGTCGCCCCGCCAGATCGCGCCGACGGCGGCCTGCTCGGCGGCGCTGCCGCCCGGCAGCCCGAGCCGGTAACCGCGCTCGATCGCGCGCTGAAGCACCGGCCGGGCGACGTTGTTCTGCTGCAGGCCGACCAGCCGCGGCCCGGAGCCGTCGTCGATGGCCAGCCACAGCACCGGCTTGGGCCGCGGATCGGGCCACACCGGCAGGCCGAGCGCGGCCGCCACGCCGTCGACATCCTCGGGACGGAAGCGCACCACCAGGGTCGTGGTGAAGGTCGGCGAGCCGCGCGAGGACACGCCCTCGTCCTGGCGGTAGTCGTAGCCCTCTACATATTGTTCTGCGCGCCGCAGTTCCTGTGACACGCCCGGCCGCTGGGCGACCCCGCGGTCGCCCGACAGCTTGCCCAGCACCTGGGCCAGCGCGCGCGAGAAACCCGCGGTACGTTCGTTCTCGTTCTGGCTGCGCACCGGGATCTCGGCCGCGTACAGGCCGGTGCCTTCGGCGCGGTCGCCCTCCATGCGCTGCGCGGCCGCCTGGCCGGCGGACAGCAGCAGGGCGGCCAATAGCCACGCCATCATTCCCAACGAGCGCTTCGGGCGGTGCATCCGGTTGATCCTGAGTCGGGGGGACATCGACGCGGGATGGTGCCACAAACCGCGCGAGCGGTTCGTGGCGATACGCCGACGCGCCGACCGCGGCAGGCCGGCCGCGGCTGCTAGAATCCCCGGTCCTTTCCGCTTCGCGACGGCCGCCGTGACCGCCCCCACTCCCCTGACCTACCGCGATGCCGGCGTCGACATCGACGCGGGCAATGCACTCGTCGAACGCATCAAGCCGCTGGTCAAGCGCAGTTTCCGGCCCGAGGTCATGGGTGGCCTGGGCGGATTCGGCGCGCTGTTCGACCTGTCGGGCAAGTACCGCGAGCCAGTGCTGGTCTCGGGCACCGATGGCGTGGGCACCAAGCTCAAGCTCGCCCAGCAGTTGGGCCGTCACGACACCATCGGCATCGACCTGGTCGCGATGTGCGTCAACGACGTGCTGGTCCAGGGCGCCGAACCGCTGTTCTTCCTCGACTACTTCGCCACCGGCAAGCTCGACATCGACACCACCGCCGCGGTCATCGGCGGCATCGCCCGCGGCTGCGAACTGTCGGGCTGCGCGCTGATCGGCGGCGAGACCGCCGAAATGCCGGACATGTATGGCATCGGCGAGTACGACCTGGCCGGCTTCACCGTCGGCGCGGTCGAGAAGTCGGAACTGCGCGACGGCGGCAAGGTCCAGGCCGGTGACGTGCTCGTTGGCATCGCGTCCAGCGGTCCGCATTCGAACGGCTATTCGCTGATTCGCCGCATCTTTGATCGGGCCGGCAGCCCGGCCGAGGTCGAAGTCGGCGGCGTGAAGCTGGTCGATGCGCTGATGGCGCCGACCACGCTGTACGTCAAGCCGGTGCTCGAGCTGCTGCGCGGGCCGCTCGGACCGCAGTTGCATGCGATGGCGCACATCACTGGTGGCGGCCTGACCGAGAACATCATCCGAGTGGTTCCAGACGGCCTCGGCCTGACGATCGACGCGTCGTCGTGGCCGCTGCCGCCGGTATTTGAATGGCTGCAGCGCGAAGGCGCGGTCGCCGACCACGAAATGTGGCGCACTTTCAATTGCGGCATCGGTTTCGTGCTGGTGGTGCCGGCCGACAGCGTCGGGGCGTTCGGCACCGCGCTCGATGGCCTGGGCCTGGCCCACTGGTCAATCGGCGAGGTCGTCGCGCACAGCGACGGCGAGCGCGTACGTATCGGCTGAGCCGGCCGCATGCACGCCGAACCCGACCACGTGCCCTACGCGCCGCCCCGGGTCCCGGGCCCGGCCGCGCCCGCATTGTCGCCGGCGCAGATCGATGGGCAACTGCGCACGCTCTCGGTCCTGCACCATGTCCTGGGTGCGTTGTCGCTGGCCGGGAGCCTGCCGCTGCTGGTGCTGCTGGTGTTCGGTATCGTCAATGAAGCCGCGGACGACTTCGCCGATCCGGGCGGGGTCAGCACGATCGCGGTGGTCGGCGCGCTGGTCCTGGCCGCGCTGGCCGGCGGCGCCCTGTGCATCCGCGCCGGCTTCGATCTCGCGCGCCGTCGACGCCACGGCTTGTGTGTGGCGGTCGCCGCGCTCGCGTGCCTGAACTTTCCGCTGGGCACGGCACTTGGTGTCTACGCGCTGGTCGTACTGTCGCGCCCCGACGTGCACGCCGCATTCGCTGCTACCGGCTCCACTCGATGACGCTGCGTATCGCTGTGCTCGCCTCGGGTCGGGGCAGCAACCTGCAGGCGATCCTCGACGCGATCGCCGCCGGCACGCTCGACGCGACCGTCGTCGGCGTCTGGTCGGATCGCGGCGATGCCGGCGCGCTGGAACGCGCGCGCGCTGCCGGGATCCCGGCGCAGGCCGTGCGCCCACGCGACCACGCCGACCGCCACGCGCACGACGCCGCACTGTTCGCAGCGATCGACGCCGCCGCGCCCGATCTGATCGTCTGCGCCGGTTATATGCGCCTGATCGGCGCCGCGGCTGTCGAAGGGCGCGCCGGCCGGATGATCAACATCCATCCCTCGCTGCTGCCAGCCTTCAAGGGCCTGCACACCCATCGCCAGGCACTGGCGGCCGGGGTCGACGAACATGGGGCCAGCGTGCATTTCGTGACCGCCGACCTCGACGGAGGGCCGGTGATCGCCCAGGCGCGCGTCCCGGTGCACCCCGGCGACGACGAGGCCGCGCTCGCCCAGCGGGTGCTGGCGCGCGAGCATCCGCTGCTGCTGGAAACCCTGCGCTGGATCGCCGCCGGGCGGGTCCGGCTGAACGCGGCCGGCGCGGTGCAGATCGACGGCCGAACCGCAGCGGCGCCGCTTCAGCTGGCAGCCAACCAGCGCTTCCCATGATGGCCGCCCAATGCGCCCTCTCCTCGCCCTCGTCGCCGGCCTGCTGATCGCCTGGATGCCCGCCGGCCGGGCGGCGCCGCTGCAGCCGTTCGTCGCAACCTACGAGGCCTGGTACCAGGGCCGCCAGGCGGGCACCGCGACCATGCGGCTGCAGCCCGACGGGCCGAACTGGCAGATCGACTTAAGCATCCGCGGCAACCGCGGGTTTGCCGGCATTCTCGGGCTGAACGTCGAGCAGGGCACCCGATTCGACCTCGTCGGCGAGACCTTCCGCCCGTTGACCCAGCACACGCTGCGCAAGGCGGCAGTGCTGTTCAACCGCCGCACCGAGGGCATCTACGACTGGACACGGGGCGTTGCGACCTGGACCGGCGACATCAGCAAGCGCCGCCGCGCCCCGGTGCCCCTGCAGCCCGGCGACATGAGCGCGCTGCTGATCAACCTGGCGATCGTCCGCGACGCCGCCCCGGGCGCGGCGCTGCAGTACCGCTTCGTCGATGGCGGCCGCGCACGCGACTATGCCTACCTCACCGCGCCCGAGCCGGAGATCGTACAGGTCGCCGACGTCAGTTATTCGGCGTTGCGGGTTTCACGGACCAACGGCGGCAATGACGAGATGATCGTCTGGATCGCCGATGGCGTTCCCACCCCCATCCGCATCCTGCAACGCGAAGACGGCGAAGACGCGATCGACCTGCGCCTCGTCGAATACCAAGGAGTTCCCTAAGATGCCCCAGACGACCCGCCGCCCCCGCCTGCTCGCCGCCTGCGGCGCCGCCCTGCTGTCGCTCGCCACGCTGCCGGCGCTGGCGCTCGAGCCCTTCACCGCGAGCTACCAGACGACCTTCATGGGTCTGCGTGGGCAGGCCGATATGAAGCTCGCCCGCGAAGGCAGCGCGCGCTGGAAGTACAGTCTCAACGTCACAGGTGCCGGCGCCCGGCTCGAACAAAGCACGGTGTTCGAAGCCAACGGCGACCAGTGGCGGCCGATCAGCAGCACCGACTCCCAGCGCGGCGAGTCGGGCCTGGCGGCGATGCTGGTCAAGCGTCGCAGTGTCAACGCGACCTACGACTGGAACGCCGGCGAGGCGCGTTGGAGCGGGGACGTCAAGGATGACCAGGGCGGCCCGGTGAAGCTGCAGTCCGGCGACCTGGACGGCATGCTGATGAATCTGGTGCTGGTGCGCGACGTGCAGGCCGGCCGCTCGCCGCTGCGCTATCGCCTTGTCGAGGACGGCCGCAGCAAGCGCCAGGTATTCGAGCGGCAGGGCACCGAGGCGGTGACGGTTGGCGGCCGCACACTGCAGGCGACCAAGGTGGTGCGTACCGACGGGCGGCGCGAGATCGTGGCCTGGATCGTCGACGACCTGCCGGTCCCAGCCCGGCTGCTGCAACGCCGCGACGGCAGCGACCATATCGACATGCGCCTGCAGTCGGTGAACTGAGCGCCGCTGGCGACTGAGCAAGGAAGGCCCCGCATTGCGGGGCCTTTTTCTGGGTGTTTGGTCGAAGTCAGTGAAAGCTTGCTTTTTGCTCGCTAGATTACGGCGCGCGTCTCCGGAGCGCGCGTCGCGCCGGCAGGGAACTGCTTCCCGGCTCGGTCAGCCCGCGCCTCAGACCAGCCCGGCGAAGCACACCGCGCGTTCGTGCGGCTGCGCGGCATGCCGCGCGAGCAGCCCACACTCACCCATGGCTGACTCGCCGCCGCGGTCCAGCCCTGGCCCGCTATCGCAACCCGAGCAGCACGACGCACTGCGGCCGACAGCGCGCGACTTCTCTCAACGGGCGACGCTGCGTCCACCGAAGTCAGGTTGCAAACCGCTATGACAGCGGACTGGCAGCCGGTGGCCGCGTCGAGCGCGCCATGGATGGTGCGCGCCCGAGTCAAGGCAGGATGCCTTGCCGAGGGCAGAGCGGCTTCCGGCTGGCAGGCCGCTGCCTATCCGAAGGGGCGTGCCCCATTCCTGCCCCTGGGAGCGAGACCGTTCTCTTCTTCGGATGGGAAGACCGGCGTCGCGCCTACGGCGTGGCGGGCGTGGTCCGGCACTCGACGCGAATCGACTCGCCCGAGCCGCGTCGGCGGTAGTCGACGCAACTGCGGGCGCCGTCGGTCGTGCGCACGGCGACGATCGTGAAGAAGCCCTGCAACACTTCGCTGCGGGTCAACTCACCGTCCTCGTTCCAATCCATGTCCTTGAACTCGATGCCGCTCAAGGCCGCCGCGCCGGTGTAGCGCATCCAGCCCAGCGCCAGCAACACCACGGCGAGCGTCGCGAACAGCGCCACCCGCCGGCTCGACATGCGACCTCGGAACGCCATCGTCAGCGTATCCGCCGGATGTTCGCGCCGAGGCCGCCGAGCTTACGCTCGATGTGCTCGTAGCCGCGGTCGAGGTGGTATATGCGGTCGATCGTGGTGTCGCCCTCGGCCACCAGGCCGGCGAGGATCAACGATGCCGAAGCGCGCAGATCGGTCGCCATCACCGGCGCTCCGCTTAGGCGCTCCACGCCGGTGACCGAAGCCCGCGGCCCGTCGATGTCGATCTCCGCGCCCAGGCGCATCAGTTCGTTGACGTGCATGAAGCGGTTTTCGAAGATCGTCTCGTCGATCGTGCCGCGGCCGTCGGCAATGCAGTTGAGCGCCATGAACTGGGCCTGCATGTCGGTCGGGAACCCGGGATGCGGGGCGGTGACGATGTCGACCGCGCGCGGGCGGCGGCCGTGCATGTCGAGCGTGATCCGATCACCGTCGATCGTGATCTCGGCACCGGCCTGGCGCAGCTTGTCGAGCACCGCGCCGAGCGTATCGGGACGCGTGGACGTGGCGGTCACCCGCCCCCCGGTCATCGCCGCGGCGACCAGGAACGTGCCCGTTTCGATGCGGTCGGCGACGACCGCATGCTGCGCGCCGTGCAGCGTCTCCACGCCGCGGACCTCGATGCGCGAGGTGCCGGCGCCGCGGATGTCGGCGCCCATCGCGACCAGGCACTGCGCCAGATCGACGATCTCCGGTTCGCGCGCAGCGTTGTCGATCACCGTGTCGCCCTCGGCCAGCGTCGCGGCCATCAGCACGTTTTCGGTCGCGCCGACACTGATCGTCTCGAACGCCACGTGCCCGCCGCGCAGGCGCTGCGCGCGGGCGCGGATGAAGCCGTGCTCGACGGTGATCGTCGCGCCCAGCGCCTCGAGCGCCTTGATGTGCAGGTCCACAGGCCGGGCGCCGATCGCGCAGCCGCCGGGCAGCGCCACTTCGGCCGCGCCAAAGCGCGCCAGCAGCGGCCCAAGCACCAGCACCGAGGCGCGCATCGTGCGCACCAGTTCGTACGGCGCGACGTGGCTGTGCACAGCGCGCGGATCGACGATCACCCGAGCGCCTTCGACGTCGTGCTCGACGCCGGCGCCGAGGCCGGCCAGCAGCTTGGCCGTGGTCAGCACGTCGTGCAGGTGCGGGACATTGCCGATCTCGACCGGGGCGTCGGCCAGCAGCGTTGCGCACAGGATCGGCAGCACCGCGTTCTTGGCGCCGGAGATGCGGACCTCGCCCTGCAGCGTGGCGCCGCCGGAGACGATGATGCTGTCCATCAGCCCTGCCCCGTCTGCCGCGCGTGTTCGTCGGGGGTCAGCGTGCGCAGCGCCAGCGCGTGGATCTCACCGCCCATACGCGCACCGAGCGTGGCGTACACCATACGATGGCGGGCCAGCGGCAGCTTGCCGGCGAAGGCGGGCGAGACGACCAGCGCTTCGAAATGGACGCCGTCGGCGCCCTCCACATGCACATGGGCGTCGGGCATGCCCTGCTGGATGAGTGCGGTGATGGTGCGGGTATCCAAGTCTTCGATCCTGTGGGCGCCGCAGGACGGGGCCGGGCGCCGCCTCGCGTGAAGCGGGGATGAGCCGTCTTCGACGCCGCCGACGGTCGCGGGGCATTCACGCCGGGAAGCGCATAAAATGAACGGCTTAGCCTAACGGAAAAGACCCTTGCCGGATACGTTCGACGACGCGGCCCAGGCCGTCTCCGCCCGCCCCGCCACGCGCAGGGTGGCGTTCGCCGACAGCGGGCGTCAGGTGTTCGAGGTCGAGGTCCAGGGCCTGCACGCCGTGGCCGCCCGACTCGACGGCGCCTTCACCGCCGCCTGCACGCGCATCCTCGAGTGCCGCGGCCGGGTCGTGTGCACCGGCATGGGCAAGTCCGGCCATATCGCGCGCAAGATCGCCGCGACCCTGGCCTCGACTGGCACCCCGGCGTTCTACGTGCATCCGGGCGAGGCCGGGCACGGGGATCTGGGCATGATCACCGACGCCGACGTGGTGTTGGCGCTGTCGTACTCGGGCGAATCGGACGAGATCCTGATGCTGCTGCCGGTGCTCAAGCGCCAGGGCAACGGGCTGATTGCGATGACCGGCCGCCCGGCGTCGACGCTGGCCACGGCCGCCGACATCCATCTCGACATCAGCGTGCCGGCCGAGGCCTGCCCGCTGGCGCTGGCGCCGACCAGCAGCACGACCGCCTCGCTGGTGATGGGCGATGCGCTGGCGGTGGCGCTACTGGATGCACGCGGCTTCACCGCCGACGACTTCGCGCGCTCCCACCCGGCCGGCGCGCTCGGCCGCCGGTTGCTGTTGCACATCCACGACGTCATGCATGGCGGCGACGAGGTGCCGGCGGTGCGTGCGGACGCCTCGCTGGCCGATGCGCTGATGGAGATGAGCCGCAAGCGGCTGGGCATGACCGTCGTCGTCGACGAGGCGCAGCGGCTGATCGGCCTGTATACCGACGGCGACCTGCGGCGCACGCTCACCGACCCGAACATCGATGTGCGCGATGCCCGCATCGCCGACGTCATGACCCGCGACCCGATTGCGATCGACGCCGACGCGCTGGCGGTGGAAGCCGCACGCCTGATGGAGACGCGCAAGATCACGATGCTGCCGGTGCTCGACGCCGAGCGCCGGGTCGTGGGCGCCCTGAATATTCAGGACCTGTTGCGCGCCCGCGTGGTGTAACCCCACTCTCCATTCATGGACAGAACGACACCGATGCCCGCCTCCCTATTCGACCACGTGCCGCCCGATGTGCTCGCGCGCGCGGCGCGCGTGCGCCTGGCGTGCTTCGACGTCGACGGCACGCTGACCGACGGCGGGCTCGGCTTCGACAGCGAGGGACGGGAGATCAAGACCTTCCACGTCCACGATGGCCAGGGCCTGGTGCTGCTGCGCAAGGCCGGCATCACGGTGGCGCTGGTCACAGCGCGTCCCGGCGGCATCGTCGAGCGCCGCGCCGCCGACCTGGGCGTGCAGGCGCACGTGCATGTCGCCGACAAGCGGGCCCGGGTCGTCGCGCTGTGCGCCGAGCTCGGCCTGGATGACGACCAGGTCGCGTTCATGGGCGACGACCTGGCCGACGTCGGCGCGATGCGCGAGGCCGGCCTCGCCGTGGCGCCCGCCGACGCCAACGCCTGCGCGGTCTCGGCGGCGCACTGGCGCACGCGCGCGCCCGGCGGGCGCGGCGCGGGCCGCGAACTGTGCGACCTGATCCTGCATGCGCAGGGTCGCCTGGCGACGATCCACGCCGACGGGCGGGTCTCGTGAACTGGCGTCTGGGACTCACGCTGTTGCTGCTCGCCGGCGCGCTGGTGTCGGGCTGGTCGGCCTGGCGCCAGAAGGACCGGTTGACCGTCGACGGCCCCGCCGACACCCGCACCGACTACCTGCTGCGCGATTTCGATCTCGTCGCGCTCGACAGCGACGGTCGCGAGGCGTTCGCCGTGCAGGCGCCGCAACTGCAGCAGACCCCGGGCGCGCGCACGCTGGAACTGGTCACCCCGGTGTTCAATATCCCCGCCGAGTCCGGCGGTCATTGGCAGGTACGCTCCAAGACCGGCTGGGTGTCCGACGACAACGAGTTGGTGCGCCTGCGCGGCGAGGTCACCGCGACCAGTCCCGATGGCGCGCCGCGCCCCACGACGATGCGCACCGAGGCGCTCGACGTGTTCCCGCAACGCAACCAGGCCGCCTCCGACGCGCTCGTGGACGTGGTCCAGCCCGGCTCTACAATGCAGGGCACGGGCATGCGCGCCGATCTTGAGTCGGGGCGGATCGAACTCCTTTCCCAGGTCAAATTCCGCAATGAACCCAATTCCCGCCGCTAGCCTGCTCCTCGTCCTGGCCCTCGCGCCCGGCGCCGTCCTGGCCAAGGCAGCCGACCGCAACCAGACGCTGTCGGTCGACGCCGGCGGCAGCGACTGTTCGGTCAGCAACGAGCAGTTGCCCTGCCTGTTCACCAACGGCGTGACCATCAGCCAGGGCACGCTCGAGATCCAGGCCAGCCGCGCCGACGTGCGCCGCCACGGCGGTGAGTTCCAACGGGTGATCCTGACCGGGGGCCCGGTCAAGATGAAGCAGCAGATGGACGACGGCGGCTGGGTCGACGCCACCGCCGCCCAGGCCGACTACAACATGCCCAACGACACGGTCGTGCTGACCGGCAACGCGATCGTCAACCAGCCTGGTCGCGGCCGCATGGAGGGCGAGCGGATCGTCTACAACATGTCCACCGGCCAGGTGCAGGGCGGCGGCGAGGGCCAGGGCCGCGTGCGCATGCAGTTCGAGCCGCGTAACCGCCAGCCGGCGCAGCCGTCCGCCACGCCCGCCACGCAGCCTGCGGCCCAGCCGGCAACCGAAGGCGGCCGCTGATGCTCGTCGCCGAGGGGTTGCGCAAGCGCTACAAACAGCGCGAGGTCGTCAAGGAATTCGGGCTGACGCTCGAGGCGGGCGAGGTCGTCGGCCTGCTCGGTCCCAACGGCGCCGGCAAGACCACCTGTTTCTACATGATCGTCGGCCTGGTCCCGGCCGATGCCGGACGCATCGTGCTCGACGGTCACGACATCACCGCCGAGCCGATGTACACCCGGGCCAAGCGCGGCGTCGGCTACCTGCCGCAGGAACCCTCGGTGTTCCGCAAGCTCAGCGTGGCCGACAACATCATGCTGGTGCTCGAACTGCGCGAGGACCTCGATAAGCCGGGCCGCGACAAGGCGCTGGCCGATCTGATGGACGAATTGCAGATCAGCCACGTCGCCGACCAGGCTGGCGCCAGCCTGTCGGGCGGTGAACGTCGCCGGGTGGAGATCGCGCGCGCGCTCGCCGCCAACCCGCGGATGATCCTGCTCGACGAACCCTTCGCCGGCGTCGACCCGATCTCCGTCGGCGAGATCCAGCGCATCGTCACCCATCTCAAGGAACGCGGCATCGGCGTGCTGATCACCGACCACAACGTCCGCGAGACCTTGGGAATCTGCGACCGCGCGTATATCCTCAGCGATGGCGGCGTGCTCGCGCAGGGAGCGCCCGAGGCGCTGTTGGCCGATCCGGACGTGCGCCGCGTTTACCTTGGGGATTCCTTCCGTCTGTAACGTGCTCGCGTATCCGGCCATGGAGATCCGGGGACGATGAAGCCACGGTTGCAGACATCGCAGGGGCAGCACCTGGTCCTGACGCCGCAGTTGCGTCAGGCGCTGCATCTGCTGCAGCTCTCGGCGGTGGAACTGGAGACCGAGATCGCGGCTGCGGTCGAGAGCAATCCGTTGCTCGACTGGGACGATGCCCCGATGCCGGCCCCATCGAGGGCGGGCGAGCGCAGCGATGGCCAGGCCGCTGGCGACGACACGCCCGACGCGCCGGACCGGACACACGACGACGAGGCCGCCGCCTCCGCCTGGGACGGCGACGATGGCTGGCAGGCCTCCGGCGGACAGCGCAGCGAAGGCGACGGCGATCCGGCCGATCGCATCATCCAGTCCGAAGACCTGCGCGACCACCTGTCCTGGCAGTGGCATCTGAGCACGGTCTCGCCGCGGGATCGCAATATCGGCATCGCACTGATCGATGCGATCGATGACGATGGCTATCTGCGCGAAACGCTCGCGGGCATCGCCGAGGCGCTGTTGCCCGAGACCCGCGCCACCGAGGCGGAGATCGCCGCGGTGCTGTACCGGATCCAGCGCTTCGACCCGCCGGGGGTTGGCGCGCGCGACCTGGGCGAGTGTCTGCGGCTGCAACTCGAGGCGCTGCCTGCCGACACCCCCGGGCGCGCCATCGCGCTGCAGGCGGCGACCACGCATATCGAGCGATTGCCCAGGCTCGGCCCGCAGGGCCTGGCCGATGCGCTGGGCCAGACGCTGGAGCAGGCACAGACCGCGCTGCAGTTGCTGCGCAGCCTCGACCCGCGGCCCGGCGCACGGATCGGCGGCGTGCCGCACGACAACTACGTCACCCCCGACTGCGTGATCAGCCGCCACAACGGCGTCTGGCGCGTCACGCTGGCCGGCCGCCAGCATCCACGGCTGACGATCCACCGCGGCTACGAACGCATGATCGAGCACGCCTGCAGCAGCGACGCAGGCTATCTGCGCGGGCGGCTGCAGGAGGCGCGCTGGCTGCTGCGCAACCTCGAGGCGCGCGGCGACACCCTGCTCAAGGTCGTGCGCAGCCTGGTGCGCCAGCAGTCGGGATTCCTGGAGTTCGGCGAACGCGCGTTGCGGCCGCTGACCTTGCGTGAGGTCGCCGAGGAGATCGGCATGCACGAATCGACCGTCTCGCGCGCGGTCGCGCGCAAGTACGTGCATACCCCGCGCGGCACCCTGCCACTGAAGGCGTTCTTCGCCTCGGGCATCGGCACCGAAGGCGGCGGCGAGGCCTCGAGCACCGCGATCCAGCAGATGATCCGCGGCCTGATCGACGCCGAGGACCCGCGCAAACCGCTGTCGGATGCGCGCCTGGCCGATCTGCTCAAGGCCGCCGGGGTGCCGGTGGCGCGCCGCACCGTGGCCAAGTACCGCGAGGCGATGCAGATCGCCTCATCGCACGAACGCGTTCGCATCGCCTGAACTTCCCGCCCCGCACGATGGTCCCTAGGGGTGCGACCGGTGGCCGCTTGTCAGCCACGCCGGCCGCGCTACTCTGAACCCGACCGCCGGCACATCGACCGACGGTCCGTTTCCTACCTTGAAGGAGGTTGCCGATGCACGTCGAGACCCATGGCCATCAGATCGAAGTGACGCCCGCCCTGCGCGAGTACGTGGAGACCAAGCTGCAGAAGCTCTCCCGGCATTTCGACGGCCCGCTGGAGGTCCGCGTCCAGCTCAGCCTGGAGAAGCCCGACCACAAGGCCGAGGCGACGCTGACGATCGCCGGCAAGACCCAGCACGTCGATGCCAGCGCAGTCGACATGTACGCCGCGATCGACCTGCTGACCGACAAGCTCGACCGGATCGTCGTCAAGCATCGCAAGAAGATCGTCGACCATCATCGCGGTGAGAACCCCGCCCGCGACGGTACGTTCGGCTGATCGTTCCCTGGCCGGCCGCGGCGACGCGGCCGGCCGACACCGACGGGCCGGAGACATCGCCCGTATTCCCTTCCCCAGGCCGCAGGCGACGTGCCCGCCGCGACCCGGACCGCGCGCTGCGACGACCCCGCGTCGAATCGGGCTAGACTGCTGGCCCCACGCCCCGTCCTCGAGCCCGCTCGGCATGCCTCTTTCCGATCTGCTCTCGGCCGACCGCATCGTGATGCTGGTCGCGCCTGGTTCCCGCGACGCTGTGCTGGATTCGGCCGCGCGCCTGCTGTCCGGCAATTCGCCCACCATGACCCCGCTGCTGGGCCGCGCCCTGCGCGAACGCGAGCAATTGGGCAGCACCGGGATTGGACGCGGCGTCGCAATTCCCCATGCACGCAGCGGCGCGTTCCACGAGCCGCGCGCGGCGTTCCTGCGGCTGTCCTCCCCGGTCGACTTCGGCGCCGCGGACGGCGAGTCGGTCGACCTGGTCTTTGCGATGTGCGTGCCCGAACACCTGGTCGAGCAGCACCTGCAGTTCCTGTCGGGCCTGGTGGAGCGCTTCTCCGATGGCGCCTTCCGCGACGCGCTGCGCGGTGCGCACGACCGTCACGCGCTGCAGGCGCTGCTGCTCGACGATGTCGGACAATCGACTGCGGCCAACGCATGAACGCGACCATCGAAGCGCAGGAACTGTTCGCGCAGCTGCACGATCGACTGGGGCTGCGCTGGCTGGCCGGCCAGCATGGCGCGCAACGCTCGCTCGAGGCGGTGGAGACGATCGCCCGCCGCCCGTCGCTCGCCGGCTACCTCAACATCATCTATCCCAACAAGGTGCAGATCCTGGGCACCGAGGAGCTGGCCTGGCTCGACGGACTGGATTCGCGGCTGCGCTGGGAGACCATCGAGCGCATCGTCCAGTACCGTCCGCTGGCGCTGGTCATCAGCAAGGACCAGCCCTGCCCCGAAGATCTGCGCGAGGCGGCCGAGGAATCGCAGACCCCGCTGTGGAGCTCGCCCAACCGCGGCCACGAATTGCTGAACCTGTTGCAGTACCACCTGGCGCGCGTGCTCGCACCCCGGATCACGCTGCACGGGGTCTTCATGGAGATCTATTCGATCGGCGTGCTGATCACCGGCGAATCGGGATCGGGCAAGAGCGAACTGGCGCTGGAACTGATCACCCGCGGCCACCGCCTGGTCGCCGACGACGCGCCCGAGTTCACCCAGATCGCGCCCGACGTGCTCGACGGCACCTGCCCCGAGCTGCTGCAGGACCTGCTGGAACTGCGCGGCCTGGGCGTGCTCAACATCCGCGAGATGTTCGGCGACACCGCGGTCAAGCGGAACAAGTATCTGCGGCTGATCGTGCACCTGAGCCGGCCCAATGCCGATCCCTTGGCCGGCGACGGCGACGGCATGGTGCGCCTGACCGGCGATCTGGGCATCCGCCGTGTGCTCGACCTGGACGTGCCGCTGATCACGCTGCCGGTCATGCCCGGCCGCAACCTCGCGGTGCTCGCCGAGGCCGCGACCCGCACGCATGTGCTGCGCACCAAGGGCCTGGACCCGGCGGCAGCGTTCCTGGCCCGGCATTCGCAGTTCCTCGAGCGGGGCGCGCCATGACCGATGCCCCGCTGCTGTACGTGGTCAGCGGCCTGTCGGGCGCCGGCAAGTCGGTCGCGCTGCGCACGCTCGAGGACCTGGACTTCTACTGCGTCGACAACCTGCCGGCCGGCATGCTGGCCGAGTTCGTCGGCAACGTGACCCGCGCCGACGAGCCGCCGCGGCGGCTCGCGGTCGGCATCGACGTGCGCAACCGGCATACCGACCTGTCGCGGATCCCGACCTGGCTGGCCGAGGTCGGCCGCATGGGGCTGGATCCGCGCCTGGTGTTCTTCGAAACCGGCGACGAAATCCTGCTGCGCCGCTACGCCGACACTCGCCGCCGCCATCCGCTCAGCCGCGTCGGCGTGTCGCTGGCCGATGCGATCGCGCTGGAGCGCACCTTGCTGCGACCGTTGCGCGCGCTGGCCGACACGGTGATCGACACCAGCGACCTCAACGTCCACCAGCTGCGCCGGCGCGTGGTCACCGAACTGCAACTCGCCGACGACGACGCGCTGTCGCTGCTGTTCGAATCCTTCGCCTACCGGCGCGGCGTGCCGCCCGATGCCGACTTCGTGTTCGATGCCCGTGCGCTGCCCAATCCGCATTGGGATCCACGCCTGCGGCCGCTGTCGGGGCGCGATGTCGATGTACGGACCTGGTTCGAGGCCCATGCCGAGGTCGGCGAATTCGTGGCGCAGGTCACGCAGTTCCTCGACACCTGGCTACCGCGCATGCGCAGCGCCACGCGTAGCTACGTCACCGTCGCGTTCGGTTGCAGCGGCGGCCGGCATCGTTCGGTTTACCTGGCCGAGGCGCTCGCCCGCCACGCCCGTGAGACCGGCTGGCCGGATGTGGCGACCTGGCACCGCGAGCTCGACTGAGCGCCCGCCCTTCACTCCACGACGTACGTCTCCGCGCGCTGCCGGCGGGAGACACTGCATCGCGACTGCGACGCTTCCGGGCGGTCCCCTCGCTCTGGTAACGTCCACGCATGGCCGTCGGCGTACTCCTCTTGACCCACGAAGGCATCGGCACGGCGATGCACGCGGTGGCCGTGCGCCTGTTGACGCAGCTGCCGCTGCGCACCGCAGTGTTCGAGGTGCCCTTCGACGAGGCGCTCGAGGTGTCGCTCCCCAAGGCCAGCGCGGCGATGCGCACGGTGGACGATGGCGACGGTGTACTGATCCTCACCGATCTCTACGGCGCCAGCCCCAGCAATGTCGCAGCTCAGCTCGCGCGTCTCGGCACACCGGCCCGGCGCATCTCCGCGCTCAGCCTGCCGATGTTGCTGCGGGTGATGAATTATCCTGAGCAGGCGCTCGACACGTTGCCGGCCACCGCCGCGGCGGGCGCTCGCAACGGCGTCGTACTCGACGACGCCTGACGCGCCCATCTTTCCCGCTTTCCGGACAGGCCCCGCCCCCGATGATCGAACGTGAACTGCTCGTCGCCAACAAGCTCGGCCTGCATGCGCGCGCCACCGCCAAGCTGGTGCAGGTGCTGTCGGGCTTCCGCTGCAATGCGACGCTGGTCGCCAAGGGCCGCGAAGTCAACGCCAAGAGCATCATGGGGGTGATGCTGCTGGCGGCCGGCCACGGCACGCGGGTGGTGCTGCGGCTCGATGGCGAGGACGAAGCCGCCGCGATGGAAGCGGCAGCCGCGCTGTTCGAACGCCGGTTCGACGAGGAAGGGTGATGGACGCTCCGCCGGCCGCCCGCGCGTCCTGCCGTCCGGTGGCAGGCGAGCGCGCCTGATGCGGCAGTCGCTGCACGGGCACGGCGCCTCGCGCGGCAACGCGCTGGGACGCGCGCGCGTCCGCGAACCGCACGCGCTCGAAGTCGCCGAAGAGCACATTGGGCCGGAGCAGGCGCCGGCCGAGCTGGCGCGCCTGCACGCCGCGATCGCCCAGGTGCGCGGCGAGATCCGCACCATGCGCGACCAGTTGCACGGCGCGCTGGCCCACGAGGTCGGCGAGTTCCTCGACCTGCACACGCTGCTGCTCGACGACCCGGAGCTGCTGCAGGGCCTGGACGAGCTCGTCGGCACCGGTCTGTACGGCGCCGACTACGCGCTGCGGCTGCAGCGCGACCGCCTGGCGGCGGTGTTCGAGGGCATGGACGATGCCTACTTCCGCAGCCGCATCGAGGACATCGACCACGTCATCGGCCGGGTACATGCTGCGCTGCATGCGCACGAGGCCGAGCTGCAGGGCGTGGCCGGCGAGATCCTGGTCACCGACGCCATCGCACCGTCGGAGATCGGCCGGCTGCAGGCCCGGGGCGTGCTGGCCATCGTCACCTCGACCGGCAGCACGCTGTCGCATTCGGCCATCCTCGCCCGCAGCCTGCAGTTGCCGCTGATCGTCAACGCGCCGCAGGCGCTGGCCCAGATCAACGACGGTGCGGTGCTGGTCGTCGATGGCGGCACCGGCGAGATCGTCGTCGAGCCCAATGCCGAGGACCTGCGCGCCTATCGCGCGCGGGTGCGCGAGGAAAAGCGCGAGCGCAAGCAGCTGCGTCGGCTCCGCCGCGAGCCGAGCAAGACGCTCGACGGCGTCGACATGAAGCTGTGGGCCAACGCCGAATCGCGCGAGGACGTCGCCGAGGCGCACGCGCTGGGCGTGGCCGGCGTCGGCCTGTACCGCACCGAATTCCTGTTCCTGCAGAGCCGCGAGATCCCCGACGAGCACGCGCAGTTCCGCGCTTACCGCGACCTGGTGCTGGGCATGACCGGCCGCACGGTGACGATCCGCACGCTCGACATCGGCGCCGACAAGGCCGACGACACCGGCCTGGCCCTGCGCCACGAGCCCAACCCCGCCCTGGGCCTGCGCGGAGTGCGGCTGTCGATGGCACGCAGCGGCTTGCTGGAGACCCAACTGCGGGCGATCGCGCGGGCCTCGGGCTACGGCCCGGTACGGGTGCTGGTGCCGATGGTCAGCGGCCGCGAAGAGATCGTCGCGGTGCGCCGGTTGCTGGACCGGGTCCAACGCGACCTGCGCGCCGAGGGGCACGAGACCGCCGAGCGGATCGCGTTGGGGGCGATGATCGAGGTGCCCTCGGCGGCGATCGCCCTGCCCACTTTCGTGCGCGAGCTCGACTTCCTGTCGATCGGCACCAACGACCTGGTGCAGTACCTGCTGGCGGCCGATCGCAACAACGACGCGCTCGGCGACCTGTACTCGCCGCTGCACCCGGCGGTGATCCGCCTGCTGCACGGCATCGTGCGCGTGGCGCGCGCGCGCGGCATCCCGGCCTCGGTCTGCGGGGAGATTGCCGGCGATGCGCGCTTCACACCGCTGCTGCTGGCGCTGGGCATCGAGGAACTGAGCCTGCACCCGTCGCCGCTGCTGGAAGTGCGCCGTGCGATCCGCGGGATCGACCTGCGCGCGCTGCGATCGCGGACGCCGGCGTTGCTGCGCGCACGCGACCGCGCGTCGATCGAACGCTGGCTCGACGCCGCGCAGCCGGCTCGCGCGGCCGGCTGAGCCGATGCCGGCCGCGCCGGCACCCAACGCGCGCGAACCGATACGCTTGACCGGGGTGTGCAGATCGGCGGGCAGCGCGGATAATGCAGCGATGCATATCTGACCCAGTCGCGCCGCGTGCGTCGCGACGCGCAACGGAGCCGTTCATGGCCGAAGCCGTCCGCCACGACAAGACCGCGCGCCAGCTGCGCCTGCTCTCCGATGCCCTCGACAGCGGGCGGCTGGGGCCGGTACGGCGCATGGTCAACACGCTGGCGCCGGCCGAGATCGGCAACCTGCTCGAGTCCTTGCCGCACGACAAGCGCATCGTGGTCTGGGGGCTGGTCGATGCCGACGACGACGGCGAGGTGCTGGTCCACGTCGGCGACGAGGTCCGCGAGAGCCTGATCGCGGACATGGATCCCGACGAGCTGGTCGCAGCAGTCGAAGATCTCGATATCGACGACCTCGCCGATCTGGTCGAGGACCTGCCCGATGCGGTCATCGACACGCTGCTGCGCTCGATGGACCGGGAGAACCGCGAACGCCTGGAGCAGGTGCTCTCCTATCCCGAAGACACCGCCGGCCGATTGATGAACCCGGACGTGGTGACGGTGCGTGCCGACACCACGGTCGACGTGGTGCTGCGCTTCCTGCGCCTGCGCGGTGAACTGCCCGATCACACCGACCATCTGTACGTGGTCAACCGCCGCCACCAGCTGATCGGCTGGGTCGCACTGCAGGATCTGGTGACCCGCGATCCCGGCACCCCGATCAACCGGCTGATCGACGACGAGCTCGACTCGATCCACGTCGACGAATCGGCCGACCAGGTCGCGCGCCAGTTCTCCGACAACGACTGGGTGTCCGCGCCGGTGGTCGACGACGGCAACGTGCTGCTGGGCCGGATCACCGTCGACGACGTCGTCGACATCATCCGTGAGCAGGCCGAGCACCAGGCCCTGGGCGCGGCGGGTCTGGATGAGGACGAGGACCTGTTCTCGCCGATCCGGCGTGCGGTGCGCGGCCGCGTGGTGTGGCTGGGCATCAATCTGCTGACCGCGTTCATGGCCGCCTTCGTGATCGGTCGCTTCGAGGCGACGATCGAAAAAGTCGTGGCGCTGGCAGTATTGATGCCGATCGTCGCCGGCATCGGCGGCAACGCCGCGGTGCAGGTGCTCACGCTGATGGTGCGCGGCCTGGCGCTGGGCCAGGTGGGCGCCAGCAACGCCCGCATCCTGATGTGGAAGGAACTGCGCGTGGCGCTGATCAACGGCATGTTGATCGGCACCCTGGTCGCGCTGGTCGCGCTGGTCTGGTTCCACGACTGGGTGTTGTCGCTGGTGATCTTCACCGCGCTGGTGATCAACTTCTGCTCGGCCGCGACCGCTGGCGTGCTGCTGCCGTTGCTGCTCAAGCGGATGCGCGTCGACCCCGCGGTCGCCGGTACGGTCGTCGTCACCGCGGTGACCGACATCATGGGCTTTTTCAGTTTTCTCGGCCTGGCCACTGCGATCATGCTGCGCTGAGGACCGCACAAATGCCGCCGACCTCGCAACCGGGAAAGATCGCCAGTTGGGACGACGGTCGCGGCTACGGCTTTGTCGAGCCGCTCGATCCTGCCGACGGGCCGCGCGCGTTTTTCCACATCCGCGACTACGACCAGGGTGGCCGCCGGCCGGAAGTCGGCGAGATCGTGCGCTACACGCCCGAACGCCAGGCCGATGGCCGTTGGCGCGCCCATCGGGTGGTGCGGGTGTCGCTGGCCGCCACACGCGAACGCCGATTGCGCCAGGCACCGCCGGCCCCAAGGCCGCGCGCGCGCGGCCCGGTCGGCGCGCTGGCGATGCTGCTGACGATCGCGCTGTGGGCCGCGGCGCTGGCCTGGGGCATCGACGCCGGCCGCCTGCCCGCCATGCTCGTGCCAGGGCTGGCGGTCCTCAACTTGGTCACGTTCGGGATGTATGCGGTCGATAAGCGCGCCGCGCAGGCCGGACGCCGACGCACGCCCGAAGCCCAGTTGCACCTGTTCGAACTGCTCGGCGGCTGGCCGGCTGCCTGGCTCGCGCAACGCCTATTGCGGCACAAGAGCGTCAAGCGCGCCTACCGTCATGTCTTCGTGGCGATGATCGCGCTGCATGCGATCGCCCTCGCCCTCGTCCTCCGGCCCGCCCTCTGAGCGCGCCCCGTCCTGGAGCCTCCGATGTCCCTGCCCCCCGATTCCACGTCCCGCCGCCGCGTGCTGCGCGGTCTCGCACTCGCTGGCGCCGGCGGCGCAGCCTGGCTCGCCGGCTGTCGCTCGTCGCCGTCCGCGCAGGCACCGGGCCGCTTCGTGCGCCGTACGATCGAGGTGGGCGGCCACCGCTACGCCTACCAGGTCTTCGTGCCGACGGCAGCCCTGCCCCGGCCGCTGCCGGTGGTGCTGTTCCTGCACGGTTCGGGCGAACGCGGCAGCGACGGCGACAAGCAGACCCACGCCGGCCTGGGGCCGTACGTGCGCGCGCACGCGGCCGATTTCCCGGCCCTGGTGGTATTCCCGCAATCGCCCGAAGGCACGTCATGGGAAGGCGACGTGGCGACGATGGCCTTGGCCACGCTCGATGCCGCGACCGCGGAGTTCGACGGCGACCCGCGCCGCACCTCGCTGACCGGCATGTCCCGCGGCGGTTACGGCACCTGGTCGCTGGCCCTGCGTGCGCCCGAGCGCTTCGCCGCGCTGGTGCCGGTCTGCGGCGGCATCACCCCGCCCGACACGCGCCCCGATCTCAACAGCCTGCAGGTCGAATCGACCCGCGATGCACCCGACCCGTTCGATGCCGCCGCGCAACGGCTGCGCGACATCCCGAGCTGGCTGTTCCACGGCGCCCGCGACGATGTCGTGCCCCCCGAGCAGTCGCGCCGGATGTACGCCGCGCTGCAGCGCGCCGGCGCCGACGTGCGCTACACCGAGTTCCCCGACGCCAACCACAACAGCTGGGACGCAGCCTACGCCACGCAGGCGCTGTGGGATTGGCTGTTCGCGCAGCGGCGCTGAGCGACGCGTCGCCCGGGCCGAGCGCGGGCCGGGGCGTCGTCGACCGCGCGCGACACGCGACTAAGGCGCGGGGCGCGCCCCCGTCCGCAGCCGTCGCGCCAGCGCGCCGAGCGCGGCGATCACTGCGACCAGCAGCACCATCGACAGGAACTGCACGCGGGTGTCCGGGGAGACGATCAACAGCACGAAGATCAG
Source organism: Luteimonas sp. gir (assembly GCF_037198055.1). Classification (NCBI taxonomy): domain Bacteria; kingdom Pseudomonadati; phylum Pseudomonadota; class Gammaproteobacteria; order Lysobacterales; family Lysobacteraceae; genus Luteimonas; species Luteimonas sp. gir. The sequence continues at coordinate 485,428 of NZ_JBBAXQ010000002.1, read as the reverse complement.
CCCCAGGATCGCCAGCGCGGCCAGGGTCGGCACCGGGAATCCGCGCATCCGGTACGGCAGCGCCGCACCGACTCGGTCGGCGCGGCGGCGCAGGATCAGTTGCGAGACCAGCGCGATCGTCCAGACCAGCAGGCAGGTCGCACCGACGATGTTGAGCAGCACCGGCAACACCCGCTGCGGGAACAACAGCTCCAGGCCCGCCGCGAGGAAACCGAAGGCGACACTGGCCAGCACCGCGGCGACCGGCACCTGACGGCGGTCGCTGCGACCAAGCACCGCCGGCGCCTCGCCGCGCCGGGCCAGCGACCAGATCATCCGCGACGCGCCGTAGAGGTTGGCGTTGAGCGCCGACAACAGCGCGATGACCGCGACCAGGGTGATCGCGGCGGCCGCGCCGGGAATGCGCGCCACCTGCAACACCGCCGCGAACGGCGAGGCCAGCGCCGGGCTGTCCCAGGGCACGACGGCGACGATCACTGCGATCGAGCCCAGGTAGAACACCAGGATGCGCCAGGCGACTGTGCGGATTGCGCGTGCGAGGCTGCGCGCCGGATCGTCGGTCTCGGCAGCGGCGATGGCGACGATCTCGGTGCCGCCGAACGCGAACACCACGACCAGCAGCGCCGCGCCCACGCCCATCAGCCCGTTCGGCGCGAAGCCGCCATCGGCATGGAAATGCGCCAGCCCCGGCGATGCCACGTCCGGCAGCCAGCCCAGCAGCAGCGCGACGCCGACCGCGATGAACGCCAGGATCGCGACCACCTTGAGGATCGCGAACCAGAACTCGAATTCGCCGAAGTGGCGCACGCCCAGCAGGTTGATCGCGGTGAACGCGGCCATGAACGTCAGCGCCAAGCCGGGCACCGAGACGCCGGGCCACAGCGTCGCCAGCAGGCCGGCGGCCCCGACCGCCTCGGCGGCGATGACGATCACCACTTGCAGCCACCACAGCCAGCCGACCGTGGCGCCGGCAGTCGCCCCCATCGCGTCCTCGGCGTAGACCGAGAACGCACCACTGGCCGGCTTGGCCGCGGCCATCTCGCCGAGCGCGTGCATGACCACGATCACCAGCGCGCCGGCGATCAGATAGGACAGCAGCACCGCCGGACCGGCGACCTGGATGCCGACGCCCGAGCCCAGGAACAGACCGGCGCCGATCGCGCTGCCCAGGCCCATCATCACAAGTTGCCGCGGCTTGAGCGCATGCGCAGGCGTCGCGACCGGCCGTGTGGTCTTTGGACTGGACGTAGAGGTGGGCTGCATCGGGGCCGGCCTGGTCGAAAGCCAGGCACGATACCGGATTCGCGTCGCCGTAACCGGACCGCGCCCGGGCTCAGGCCAGCAACGCCTCCAGCGCGGCCATGCGCACCGCGACCCCGTTGTGGACCTGACGCAGCACCTGCGACTGCGGGCCGTCGGCGACGTCGTCGGCGATCTCCACGCCGCGGTTCATCGGCCCGGGATGCAGCACCACCGCATCGGGCGCCGCCAGCCGCAGCCGGCGTGCGTCGAGCCCGTAGTCGCGGTGGTAGTCCTCGAGCGAGCCGACCAGCCCTTCTTCCATGCGCTCGCGTTGCAGCCGCAGCATCATCACCGCGTCGACGCCTTCCAGTGCCGCGTCGAGATCGTGCGAGACGGTGCAGCCGGCGAGCGTCGCCTCATCGGGCAACAGCGCCACCGGTCCACAGACGCGGATCTCGCCGGCACCAAGCGTGCGCAGCGCCTGCAAGTCGCTGCGCGCGACTCGCGAATGCTTCACATCGCCGACGATCGCCACGCGCAGGCCTGAGAAATCCGTGCCCTTGGTCTGGCGCAGCGTCAGCATGTCGAGCAGACCCTGCGTGGGATGCGCACTGCGCCCGTCACCGGCATTGAGCAACGCCGTGCCCGGCGCGGCGGCCTGCGCCAGCGCGGCGACCGCGCCGTCGACGCTGTGGCGCACGACGAAGCCGCGCACGCCCATCGCCTCGATGTTGCGGAAGGTGTCGAGCGCAGTCTCGCCCTTGGTCGTCGACGAGGTCGAGGCGTCGAAGCCGAGCACGTCGGCGCCGAGTCGCTGGGTCGCGCGCTGAAAGCTCAACCGGGTCCGCGTCGAGGGTTCGAAGAACAGCGTGCAGACCGCAATGCCAGCCAGCGGCGCAGCGGGCTGATCGCCGTCGAGGATCGCCTGGGCGCGCATCAGCAGCGCCTCGAGCGTCGCGCGCGGCAGGCCGTCCAGGGTCAACAGATGGCGCAGGCGGCCGTCGGCATCGAGTTGCGCGGAAGAAGCGGTCGGGGACATCGCGGTGAGCGGGCAGCGGCGGGAGCTCGATTGTCCCGCACCCGGTGCCCGCGCGGATAGCACGCGTGGGTCAGCGCGACACCGGCGTGCCGGTGTCCGGCGCCGCGAGCCAGCGCTCGACGATGATCGCCGCGGCGACCGCATCGAGCGTCGCCGCATCGCGGCGGCGGCGGCGTCCCTCGGCCCGGTCGACGGCAAAGCGGCGGGCCGCCTCGATCGAGCTTGCGCGCTCGTCGATCAAGACGACCGGCAGGCCGAAGCGGGCGACAAGTTCGCGCGCGAACGCATGCGCCCGGACCCGCGCCGGCTGGTCGCCGCCATCCAGGGTCAATGGGTCGCCGACGATCATGCCGTCCGGCCGCCATTCCTTGTGCAGCCGCGTGACCGCCGGCCAGTCGATCTGGCCGCCGTGCACGTCGACGACAGCCAATGCACGCGCGCCATGGCCGAACGCGCTGCCCACGGCCACGCCGATGCGTCGCGCCCCGACGTCGAAACCGAGCACGGTGCCGTCGCGGCGGATCGCCGGAGCGGCGGGCGCGGTCTCGCTCACGCCCGCCCGCCGTGGCTGACGACCAGGGTCATGTCGACGCCGATCCGGCCGGCCGCGGCCTGCCAGCGCGCGTCGAGCGGGGTATCGAACAGCAGTGGCGCATCGGCGGGCACGGTCAGCCAGCTGTGCTGGGTCAGTTCCTGTTCGAGCTGGCCGGCGCCCCAGCCGGCACAACCCAGCGCGACAATCGCGTTGTCCGGACCTTCGCCGGCCGCCATCGCCTCGAGCACGTCGCGCGATGTGGTGACATTCAGGCCCTCGGCAATCGCCAGGCTCGAATCCCAACGCGCCTGGCCGTCGTGCAGCACAAAACCGCGCTCGGGATGCACCGGGCCGCCGGCGAGCACTCGGTGGTCGCGCAGGCGTTGGTCGATGAGCACGATGCCCATCTGCTCGAACACTTCGCCCAGGGTGTACTCCGAAGGCCGGTTGACGACCACGCCCATCGCGCCCTCGGCATCGTGTTGGCAGATCAACGCGACCGAACGCGCGAAGTCGGGATCCTGCAGCGCCGGCAGCGCGACCAGCAGGTGGTTGGCAAAGAACGACATGGCGGCATTCTAGCCGGCCGCGCTGCACGCCACCTGTGCATGACCTGCAGGCCGGCGCCGTAGGCAACGCAATCCGCTTCACGCAGCCTCCGCCGTCGGTCGCCAAGCTCGTCCCATGGCGGTCCGCATCGGCATCTCCGGCTGGCGTTATGCCCCCTGGCGCGGGGTCTTCTATCCCCAGGACCTGGTCCAGCGCGAGGAACTGGCCTTCGCCTCGCGCATGTTTCGGACCATCGAGATCAACGGGTCGTTCTACTCGCTGCAATCGCCCAAAAGCTGGCGCAGCTGGCGCGATGCGACCCCGCCAGGCTTCGTGTTTGCGGTCAAGGGGCCGCGTCTGGTCACGCACATGAAGCGGCTACGCAACGTGGAGATGCCACTGGCGAACTTCTTCGCATCCGGCGTGCTGGCGCTCGACGACCGCCTGGGCCCGTTGCTGTGGCAGTTGCCGCCGAACCTGGCGTTCGAGCCGGCGCGCATCGAGGCTTTTCTGCGCGTATTGCCGCGCGATACCGGTGAGGCGCTGTCACTGGCTCGGCGACGCGAGTGTGACCGGATGGCCGGCCGCACCGCCTTGCCGCGCCTGCGCGAACGGCCGATCCGGCATGCGCTCGAAGTGCGGCATGCGAGCTTCCGCGACCCCGCGTTCATCGCCCTGCTGCGCACCCATGGCGTCGGCCTGGTGGTTTCCGACAGCGCCGGGCGGCACCCGGTGCTCGAGGACGTCACCGCCGATTTCGTCTACATCCGCCTGCACGGCGACACCGAGCTCTACACCAGCGGCTACGGCGAGCCTGCCCTCGATCGCTGGGCGCGCCGGATCGCCCGCTGGGCGGCCGGCGGCGAGCCGCGCGATGCCGCGCGCAGCGCCCCACGGGCGCCGCCGGCGGCCTCCGGTCGCGACGTCTACTGCTACTTCGACAACGACGCCAAGGTCCGTGCGCCGTTCGACGCCCAGGCCCTGGCGACGCGTCTGGGCGGCCGCAGCCAGCCGGGCTGAGCCGGCGACCGGCTCACAGCCCGAACTGGATTTCCTGCGGCGTCGCCACCCGCACGCCGACGACCTCGACCTCGGCGCGCAGCGTGCGCCCGGCCAGCGGGTTGTTGCCGTCCACGGTGATGCTGTCGGCATCGAGCGCGGTGACCGTGACGTCCAACGGACCCTTCTCGGTCTGCGCGCGCAGCTTCTCGCCGACCGCCGGCACGGCGCTGCCGGTGAACACGCTACGCGGCAGGCGCTGCATCAACCCATCGTGGCGCGGCCCGAAACCGGCCTCGGGCGGGATCTCGACGGTGAACGTGTCCCCGGCGCTGCGCCCCTCGAGTGCCTCTTCCAACCCGCGGATGATCGAGCCGCTGCCGTGCATGTAGACCAGCGGGTCATGCCCGCGGGTCGTGGCGATCTGCGCGCCGGAGGTGTCCGACAGCGTGAAGTGGACCGTGGCGACACGACGGTGTGCGATTTCCATCGACGGTTCCTGCTGGGCGATGGCGCATGGTCGCGCGGCCGCCGTGAAGGGCGCAAGCCGGCACCTGGCGCCAGGCCGCGGCCCTGCCTATGCTGCGCGCATGAGCGGCTACTGCGACATCGCCCCCGGCCATCCGCTGCACGGGCCCTACCACGACACCGAATACGGCTTTCCGCAGCGCGAGGAGGCGGTGCTGTTCGAGCGCCTGCTGCTGGAGATCAACCAGGCCGGGCTGAGCTGGGAGACGGTGCTGCGCAAGCGCGCGGGCTTCCGCGCGGCCTACGACGGCTTCGACGTCGATGCGGTCGCCGGCTACGGTGAGGCGGACCGCGCGCGCCTGCTGGCCGACCCGGCGATCATCCGCAACCGGCTCAAGATCGACGCGGCGATCCACAACGCCCAGGTCGTGCAGGGCCTGCGAACGAGTCATGGCGGCTTCGCCGCGTGGCTGGACGCGCACGCCAACGAAGACGGCAGGCCCCGCGACAAAGCCTCGTGGGTGAAGCTGTTCAAGCGCACGTTCCGGTTCACCGGTGGCGAGATCACCGGCGAGTTCCTGATGAGCCTGGGCTACCTGCCCGGCGCGCATCGCCCCGACTGCCCGGTTGCGGTCGAACTGCGGCGGCGCGCCACGCCATGACATCCGGTGGCCTGCGCGGGCTGCTGGTCGCAGCCCTCGCGCTTGCGCCCGTCCTGGCGGCGCAGGCCGAGCGACCCGTCGACACACTGCGCCAAGCGATTCTGGACGCCACCACCGCAGGCGCTGTCGACCCGCTGGCGGCCGCCCTCTCCCCGCTCCAGGCCGTGAGCACCGCGGAGCTGGACGTTGCACTGGCCGATGCGCCAGACGCGCCGCTGGCCGACTGCCTGGCGCACATCGTCCGGCCCCCAGGCGTGCCGCTGGCCGACTGGCAGGCCCTGGCGCGCTGGCCGGGCACCTGCGATCGCGGCGATGGCGAAGGACGCGGTGCCCACCTGCAACTGGTCGATCTTGATGGCGATGGACGTCTCGACCTCGTACGCGAGACCTATGTCGGCGGTACCGGCCTGTTTTCGCAGATCGAGCTGATCCGCCAGCGCCCGGACGGCTTCGCATGGCCGCTTGCGGATGTCGGAGACGCCGACGCGCGCGACACCATGACCTTTTCGATCAATGGCCGGGGCGGCGACCAGGCCTTCGACCTCATCGCGATCGACAGCCGCATCTGGATCGTCTACCGCGACAGCGTCTATGCGCAGGACATGCTCACCCTCACCCGTCCGTTCAACCCTGAGCCCGCTCAGGACGGACTGCGCGTGCGCTATGCGATGCGCCACCGGGTCGCGCCACAGCCAAGCAGCCACCCGTCAGCACCATCGCTGCTGGCCGCAGTCGACCAGGGCCTCAGCGCACTTGCCAAGCGCACCGGCCCGGCCCCCGCGTGCCCTGAACGCAGCGACGATGCCCCCCGGCCCTGGCATGGCGCCGGGCATTACACCTTCGAGTTCGCGGCGACGTTTGCGCTGCACCATGACGGTGACTGCAGCGAGGTCACCGTGATCAACCTGCTCAACAGCTATCACGCAGCCGGCAGCCAGAGCTGCTGCATGGCCTGGGTGTACGACCGGCAGGCCACGCAGATCGCCGAGATCGCGCTCACGACCGAGCGCCGTGTGCTCGCGGTCGATATCGTTCCGGCGTCCGATATCGCGACGCCTTGAACGCAAACGCCCGCCGGTACGACCGGCGGGCGCTGCGGGGACCGCAGTGGCTGTGGGCTCAGCCCTTGACCGCGGCCTGATAGCGGCGCTCGACCTCGTTCCAGTCGACGACATTGTAGAACGCGGCGATGTAGTCGGGACGACGGTTCTGGTACTTGAGGTAGTAGGCGTGTTCCCAGACGTCCAGGCCCAGGATCGGGGTGTTGCCCGAGCCGATGCCCTGCATCAGCGGATTGTCCTGGTTGGCGCTGCTCTCGACCTTCAGCGTGCCGGCCTTGTCGACCGACAGCCAGGCCCAGCCGCTGCCGAAACGGCTGATCGCGGCCTTGGTGAAGGCCTCCTTGAATGCATCGAAACCGCCCAGGTCGCTGTCGATGTGCTTGGCGACATCGCCGACCGGCGCGCCGCCGCCCTTGGGCGACATCACCGTCCAGAACAGCGAGTGGTTGGCATGGCCGCCCGCGTTGTTGCGCAGCGGACCGCGCTTGTCCTCGGGCAACTTGTCGAGATTGGCCACCAGTTCCTCGACCGGGCGATCCGCCCACTCGGTGCCTTCGAGCGCAGCGTTGGCGTTGTTGATGTAGGTCTGGTGGTGCTTGGTGTGATGGATCTCCATCGTCTTGGCGTCGATATGCGGCTCGAGCGCGTCGTAGGCGTAGCCAAGTTCGGGAAGGGTGTAGGCCATCAGCGAGACTCCTCTTAGATGAATGCGCCATTGTCCTCCGACGGAGGTCAAACTGGCGACAAGGCCCGGCCACGATACGCGCAGCACGGGTCGGATCGGAACAACGCAGCGTTTCGCGGCGCGCGCAGCGCGCAAGACCCGCGAGCGCGTGCCCGACGCACTTAGCGCAGTTGCGCCTGGATGCGCTGCGCGCGGTGCGCCGGATCGGGGTGGCTGGACAGCATGCCGGCCTTGGGGCCGCCGTCGTCGAGCTTCTGCAATGCGGTCACGGCCGCCTGCGGGTTGAAGCCGCCGCGCTGCAGCAGCCCCAGGCCGTAGCCGTCGGACTCGAGTTCGTTGGACTGTGAATGCTGCGCCTTGACCACCTCTTCGACGACGCCGCCCAGCTCGGACGCCGCCAGGCGGCCGGCTGCGTTATTGGTGCTCGCCACACCCTTGCGCGCGGCCTGGGCGAGATAGGCGGTGCGGAACCGGGCCTTGCTGTGGCCGTGCTTGACGTGGCCGATCTCGTGGCCGATGACGAAGCGCAGTTCGTCGTCGTCCATCGCGTCCATCAGGCCACTGAACACCCGCACCGAGCCGTCGGGCAAGGCGAACGCGTTGATCTCGGGCGTGCGATAGACCTTGAAGTTGAGATTCAGGCCGGCATCGTTCTCCCAGCCCGCGACCAGGCGCGCCAGCCGCTGCGCGTAGGGATCGCTGGCAGGCGCGACCAGATTCTCGGCATCGTAGGCGACTGCGGCCTCGGCGCCGAGCGTGGCGATGTCGGCATCGCTGAGCGTCAGTCCCTTGACGACATCGCTGCCGACATCCAGCGCAGTCTGGGCGCGTCCGCCGCCCAGCCCCTTGAGGCGATCGAGGGCGCTCTGCGCGTGCGCGGCGGAGACCGCTGCGGCCAGCAGCGAGACGGCCAGGACGCAGCGGGGAACGAAGTGATGCATGGTGCTTCCTTGTGATGGGAGGGGCCGGCGACGCGCACCGGGCCCGTCGCCGCGCGCGGATTTTCGGCCGCACGCACCTCGCCGATCAAGCGTCCGGCTGCATGCCGTCAGCGGACCTCGGCGACTTCCACCCCGTCCAGGCCCTGGGCCAGCGTGCGCGCATCGCCGCCCTGCGCCAGCTTGATGCGCAGGCGCACCTCGTTGGCCGAATCGGCGTAGCGCAGCGCGTCCTCGTAGGAGATCTCGCCGGCCTGGTAGAGCTCGAACAACGACTGGTCGAAGGTCTTCATGCCCAGGTTGGTCGACTCTTTCATGATCTCCTTGAGCTTGGGGATCTCGCCTTCGCGGATGTAGTCCTGCACCAGCGGCGTTCCGAGCAGGATCTCCATCGCCGCGCGCCGGCCCTTGCCGTCGGGCGTGGGGATCAGTTGCTGGGCGATGACGCCCTTGAGGTTGAGCGACAGGTCCATCAGCAACTGACTGCGCCGGTCCTCGGGGAAGAAATTGATGACTCGGTCCATCGCCTGATTGGCGTTGTTGGCGTGCAGGGTGCACAGCACCAGATGCCCGGTCTCGGCGAAGGCGATCGCGTGGTTCATGCCCTCACGCGTGCGCACCTCGCCGATCATGATCACGTCCGGCGCCTGGCGCAGGGTGTTCTTGAGCGCAGCCTCCCAGCTGTCGGTGTCGATGCCGACCTCGCGCTGAGTGATGATGCAGCCGGCGTGCCGATGCACGAACTCGATCGGATCCTCGATCGTGATGATGTGCCCACTCGAGTTCTGGTTGCGGTAGCCGATCATCGCCGCCAGCGACGTGGATTTGCCGGCACCGGTACCGCCGACCATGATCACGATGCCGCGCTTGGTCATCGCCAGCGTCTTGACCACCGCCGGCAGGTTCAGTTCCTCGATCGTCGGGATGTGCGTCTCGATGCGCCGCAGCACCATGCCGACCTGATTGCGCTGGTAGAAGCACGAGATGCGGAACCGGCCCACACCGGAGACGCCGATTGCGAAGTTGCATTCGTGCGTGCGCTCGAACTCCTCGCGCTGCGGCGGGGTCATCACGTTGAGCACCATGTCGCGCGCCTGCTGCGGCGTGAGCGGCGTCTGGGTGATCGGCGAGATCTTGCCGTGTACCTTCATCGACGGCGGCAGGCCGGCGGTGATGAACAGGTCCGAGGCCCGCTGGTGGGCCATCAGCTTGAGGAACGAAGTGAAGTCGAGGCTGCTCATCTGTGCTCCTGCGGAGCCCTGATTGGTCAAGGGTGATTCGGGAGTCGGACGAGCAGCCGCGCTTGGCCTTGACGAATCACTGTTCACGAATCCTGACATCAAGACTCATTCGAAAAGTCGCTTGTCCTTCGCATGTTCCTTGGCCTGGGCGCGCGCGACGACGCCGCGCCGGACCAGGTCCTGGAGATGCTGGTCGAGGGTCATCATGCCCGACTGCTGGCCGGTCTGGATCGCCGAGTACATCTGCGCGACCTTGTCCTCGCGGATCAGGTTCCGGATCGCCGGAATGCCGACCATGATTTCCCAGGCCGCGGTGCGGCCACCGCCGACCTTCTTGAGCAGCGCCTGGGAGATCACCGCGCGCAAGCTTTCGGACAGCATCGAGCGCACCATCGCCTTCTCCCCGGCCGGGAAGACGTCGATGATGCGGTCGATGGTCTTGGCCGCCGAACTGGTGTGCAGGGTGCCGAACACCAGGTGGCCGGTCTCGGCGGCGGTCAGCGCCAGGCGGATCGTCTCCAGGTCGCGCAACTCGCCGACCAGGATGTAATCGGGGTCCTCGCGCAGCGCCGAGCGCAGCGCCTCGTTGAAGCCGTGGGTGTCGCGGTGGACTTCGCGCTGGTTGACCAGGCATTTGTGCGAGGTGTGCACGAACTCGATCGGATCCTCGACCGACAGGATGTGCGCGTACTCGTTCTTGTTGATGTGATCGAGCATCGCCGCCAGCGTGGTCGACTTGCCCGAGCCGGTCGGCCCGGTCACCAGGATCAGGCCCTGCGGCTGGTCGATCAGCTGGCGGAAGATTGGCGGACAGTTGAGGTCGTCGAGGGTCAGCACCTCGGACGGAATCGTGCGGAACACCGCACCGGCGCCGCGGTTCTGGTTGAACGCGTTGACGCGGAACCGCGCCAGGCCCGGGATCTCGAACGAGAAGTCGACCTCGAGGAATTCCTCGTAATCGCGCCGCTGCTTGTCCGACATGATGTCGTAGATCAGCGCATGCACCTGCTTGTGGTCGAGTGCGGGAATGTTGATGCGCCGCACGTCACCGTCGACGCGGATCATCGGCGGCAGGCCGGCCGACAGGTGCAGGTCGGAGGCCTTGTTCTTGACCGAGAACGCCAACAGTTCGGCGATGTCCATGGTGTCCCTCGTTGGTGGTCCGGCGGCGGCGCGGGCCGGCGGCGACTGGCGCCTCCCGGTGTCCGGCGGCAGTATAGACCCCGCCGTCGCAGCCCCGATGCGGCCGCGTCGCCGGACTGCGCGGCGCGGCATTGGCGGCGGCTCCCTTCTTGCCGTTCCGGACTCCTCATGCCCCAAGCCTCCGTCTTCGATCTCGACGCCACGACCGCTTTTGTGGGCGGCGGCAATATGGCGCGCAGCCTGATCGGCGGGCTGCTCGCGCGCGACGCCGACCCGCGCACGATCCGCGTCGCCGATCCCAATGCCGGTACCCGCGAGGCGCTCGCCCGCGACTTCGGCATCCTGACGTTCGAGACCGCCGCCGAGGCCGTCGCCGGCGCCGGAACCTGGGTGCTGGCGACCAAGCCGCAGGTGCTGCGCGAGGTCTGCGAAGCGCTCGCGCCGCTGGCCGCCGAAATGCGTCCGCTGGTGCTGTCGATCGCGGCGGGCATCACCGCCGCGCAACTCGAGCGCTGGCTCGGTGGCGGGGTCGCGGTCGTGCGCACGATGCCCAACACCCCTGCCCTGCTCGGCGCCGGCGTGACCGGCCTGTTCGCCAACGCACAGGTCGACCCTGCCGGGCACCAGCGCGCCGATGCCTTGCTGCGCAGCGCCGGGCCCACGGTCTGGATCGAGGACGAAGCGCGCATGGACGCAGTCACCGCGGTCTCGGGCAGCGGCCCGGCCTATGTCTTCCTGCTCGCCGAGGCCATGGAGGCGGCGGCCACTGCCCAGGGCCTGCCGGCTGCCGACGCGCGCACGCTGGTGCTGCAGACCGTGCTCGGTGCGGCGCGCATGCTCACCGAGAGCGACGAAGCGCCCGCCGCGCTGCGCCAGCGCGTGACCTCGCCCGGCGGCACCACCCAGGCGGCGATCGAGACCTTCGAGGCCGGCGGGCTGCGCGCCCTGGTCGCCGAAGCGATCGCGAGCGCGGCGCGCCGCGGCGCCGAACTGTCGGCCGCCAATGACTGAGCGCCGGCTGCCGCTCGCGGCCATGCTGGCGCTGGCGCTCGCCGCCTGCGGCACCGAACCGTCCCCCCCGGTCGTCAGCGGCGGCGGCAACACCCTCGCGATGCCCGAACGCGCCATGCTCGGCACCGCCGAAGTCGAGGCCAGCGTCGTGCCGACCGCGCGCATCTCGGAGGCCGCCGCGCGCCAGTACGGCATCGACTGCGGCGACGACCGTGTGCTCGTCCTGGTCAGCGTCCGCGACGGCGACGCCACGCCGCCAGTGACCGTGACCGGTCATGCGCGCGACCTGCGCGGTGTGCGTCAGCCGCTGGCATTCGCAGCGGTCACCGTCGACGGACAGGTCGAGCATGTCGCCATTGCACGCGCGTCCGGCCCCGACACCCTGCGGCTGGAGATCGCGGTCGCGGGCGCCGACGGCATCCGCACCGTGCTGCGTTTCAGCCGCGAGATCCCGCGCTGACGACACGCGAAGGTCCACGGGCGCCGCGGCAGGGCCGCGACCCCGTGCACGCGACCTCAGTAGCCGATGCTGATGCGCTGACGCGGGTGTGCGGGACGTTCGATCTCGTCGGCGAAGGCGATGGCGTAATCCTCCATCGAGATCGCACTGCGGCCCTGGGCGTCGACCGGCAGGCTGTCGCCGCCGACCCGGAACACGCCGGTGCGCTCGCCGGGCTCGAACACGGCCGCCGGCGAGACGAAGGTCCAGTCGAGGTCAGCGACATCGCGCAAGGCCTGCAGAAACGCACGGCCGGCAGCGGCCTCGGCGCGATAGGCCTCGGGGAACTCGGGGGTATCGATCAAGGCGACGCCCGGCGCGACCTCCAGGCTGCCCGCGCCGCCGACGACCAGCAGCCTCGGCACACCGGCCGCGCGGACCGCGTCGACGACGACCTGCGCACTCGGCCCCCCGTCGAAGCGCGCGGCGCTGACCACGACGTCGTGCCCGGCCAGCGCCGGCGCAAGCGACTCGCTGCGCGAAGCATCGGCGGACTGCAGGCTCAACCCCGCCTGCGGCGGGACATCGGCGGTGTTGCGGGCGATGCCGGTGACGCGGTGGCCACGCGCGAGCAGTTCGCGCGCAAGGCGCGAGCCGACCCGACCGGTCACGCCGACAATGGCGATGCGTTGCATGGGGGCACTCTCGAAGCTGGGGGCCTGCATGCTAGTGCGCGGGCTGCCACGGGGGGATGACGCCCGTGCAAAGCAGCGTTCCGCCCCGTGACCGGGCGGCCGCCCGGTGCCGGTCTACGGATACAGCATCCGCTTGCGGCAGTTGCCGGCGGCATCGCATTCGTAGAGCCAGCGCTCGTGCAGGCGATAGTCGGCGCCGTACCAGAACTCCATGCGGTCGGGACGGACGCGCAGGCCCGACCAGCGTGGCGGGCGTGGCACGTCGCGCCCTTCGAACTCACGGGCGGCGTCGTCGAGCCGCTGCTCGAAGGTCGCGCGGTCGTCGAGCTCCTCCGACTGCCGTGAGGCCCAGGCGCCGAGCTGGCTGCCACGCGGACGCGACGCGAAGTACGCGTCGGCCTCGTCGTCGCCGACGATCACCACCGGCCCTTCGATGCGGACCTGCACGCCGTGGCGCACGCGTGGCCAATGGAACAGCAATGCCGCCTGCGGGTTGTCCTGCAGCTCGCGGCCCTTGCGGCCATCGAGATGGGTGTAGAACACGAAACCGCGCTCGTCCCAGGCCTTGAGCAGCACGACCCGCGCCGAGGGGCGCCCGTCGAGGGCGGCGGTGGCGACGGTCATCGCGGTGCGGTCGGGTTCGCCGGCCGCGGCGGCCTCGTCGAACAGCACGGAGAACGTGGACAGGGCTTCGGTCAGCAGGGCGGCGCAGGGCGTGGTCATGTGCCGATCATCGCGCCGTCGCGTCGCGATGTCGAACGTCGGCGCACCGTTCGTCACTGGCGGCGTCGACGCTCGGGTATCGTGCCGCGATGGCCGCCCCACCCTCACCTGCGCTATGGTCCGACGCGCTCGTCGCGCGCGTGCTCGACGACGCCTTGCGGCACGGGGCGCGCGTGCTCGGCATCAGTGGCCTGCAGGGCACAGGCAAGTCGACGCTGGCCACCCAGCTCGCCGCCGCCGGTCGGGCACGCGGCCTGGCGATCGCGGTGCTCTCGCTCGACGACCTCTATCTCGACCACCGTGCCCGGCAGCGCCTGGCCCGCACCGTGCACCCGCTGCTCGCCACCCGCGGCCCGCCGGGCACGCACGAGGTCGCGCTCGGCTGCGCGCTGCTCTACGCTGCGGGCAGGCGGCAGCACCCGGTTGCCGCGCTTCGACAAGGGACGCGACGACCGGCGGCCGGCCGCGGACTGGGCGAGTGCCGGCCCGGTCGCGCTGACCGTGTTCGAGGGCTGGTGCCTGGGCGCGACACCTGAGCCTGCGGAAGCGCTGGCCGCGCCGATCAACGCCTTGGAGCGCGACGAAGATCCCGACGGCACCTGGCGCCACTGGTGCAACACCGCGCTCGCCCGCGACTACCCCGCACTGTGGCGGCGCGTGGACCGGCTGCTGTTCCTGCAGCCGCCGGGTTTCGAGGTGGTGCCGACCTGGCGCTGGCAGCAGGAGCAGGCGCTGCGCAGTGCGGCGCCCGATCGGGCGGGCATGGACCGCGCCCAGGTCGAACGCTTCGTGCAGCACTACGAGCGCGTCAGCCGGCAACTGCTGCGCACGTTGCCGGACACGGCCGATGTCGTGATCCCGCTGGACGCGCAGCGGCGCGTACGCCTGCCCGGCTGATCGGCCGCGCAGGCAATGATGTGCGGCCGGCATCGATGCGGTGCGGCCCGCTGCTAGGATTCGGCCATGCACTGTGCTCCCAACCTCGTGCTCGTCGGTCCGATGGGCGCCGGCAAGTCGTCGATCGGCCGCCGCCTGGCGGCCCGCTTCGGGCTGGCGTTCGTCGATGTCGACCACGAAATCGAGGTCCGCACCGGCGCGACGATCGCCACGATCTTCGACTGCGAAGGCGAGGCGGGCTTCCGCGCGCGCGAGCAGACGGCGCTGGCCGCGGTGCTCGAGGGCACCCGCCAGATCATCGCGACCGGCGGCGGCGCGGTCCTCGACGCCGAGAACCGGCAGCGCATGCGCGCGCGCGGCTTCGTGGTCCATATGCATGCCGATGTCGACACCCAGCTCGCACGCCTGGCCCGCGACCGGGCACGGCCGTTGATCGCTGGCGACGATCGCAGCGAGGTGCTGCATCGGTTGGCCCAGGTGCGCGCGCCAATGTACGCGCAGGCCGCCCATCTGCGCTTCGACACTGGCGCCTATGGTTGCGCGGAAGCCGCTGCCGCGCTCGGCCACCTGGTCGAGACCCACTGGTGCCCTGCTGCGTCCCCGAGTCCGGACCCGCCGGCCGAATGAGCGGCCCCCCACCTTCCACGCCCCTGCCGGGCCTGCACCGCGTCGATGCCGCAGGCCAGGCCCCACGCGCAAACGAGTCATCAGCCATGTCCCCACCGCTTCGTGAAGTCGCCGTCGCCGGCGAACGCCCCTACACCATCCACATCGGCCCGGCGCTGCTCGACGATGGCGCGCTGCTTGCCCGACACGTGCGCGGTGGCGAGGCGATGCTGGTCAGCGATCGCCACGTCGCCCCGCTCTACGCCGACCGGGTCGCCGCCGCGCTGCAGGCCGCCCGGCCGGACCTGCGCGTGCATCGCCATGTGTTGCCGGCCGGCGAGTCGGCCAAGACCCTGGCTCATTTCACCCAGGTCGTCGATGCGATGGCGCAGGCGCGGCTGCGCCGCGATGCGACCCTGTTCGCCCTGGGCGGCGGCGTGATCGGCGACCTGGCCGGCTTCGCCGCGGCGTGCTGGATGCGCGGCATCGACTGCGTGCAACTGCCGACCACGCTGCTGGCCATGGTCGATTCGTCGGTCGGCGGCAAGACCGCGGTCGACCTGCCGCAAGGCAAGAACCTGGTCGGCGCCTTCCATCCGCCGCGCGCGGTGATTGCCGATACCGCGGCGCTGCGCACTCTGCCCGCGCGCGAACTGCGCGCAGGGCTCGCCGAAGTGGTCAAGTACGGCGCGATCGCCGATGCGCCGTTCCTCGACTGGCTCGATGCACAGGCACCGGCGCTGCTGGCCATGGACGAGGCCGCGCTGGCCGAAGCGGTCGCGCGCAGTTGCGCGCACAAGGCTGCGATCGTCGCGCGCGATCCGTTCGAGCACGGCGAGCGCGCCCTGCTCAACTTCGGCCACACCTTCGGCCACGCCATCGAGACCGAGCAGGGCTACGGCGGACTCAACCACGGCGAGGCGGTCGCGGTCGGCATGGTGCTCGCCGCGCGTCTGTCGGAAGCGCTGGGCCTGTCGCCGGCCGACGACACCGCACGCCTGATCGCGCTGCTGTCCCGCCTGCAGTTGCCGGTCGCGCTGCCGGCAGGCCTCGACTCCGAGCGCCTGCTGGCGCATATGCGGCTCGACAAGAAGGCCCAGGCCGGCGGCCTGCGCTTCATCGTCTGGTCCGGCGCCGGCCGCGCCCAGGTGCTGGCCGACGTGCCCGAAAGCACGGTCATCGGCGTGTTGCGCGCCGGCTGACGCCGCTGCGCCAACGCGTTGTTCGGGCAAGCAGGCCCGCGCTTGGCCTGCGCCCCGTACAATGCCGCCCCATGCGACTGCTGCTGCAACAACCGGCCCAGGGCCACGAGGCCGCGCGTTTCGTCCAGCTGATGCTGCAGCCCGACCTGCTCGGCGGCTGGACGCTCGTGCGCGAGTCGGGGCAGATCGGCGGCCGCAGCCAGTTGCGCAGCCAGCAGTACGCCGACGAGCCCAGTGCGCTGGGCGCGCTCGAACGCGCGCGCGACACCCAACTGCGTCGCGGTTTCCACCTGGTCGGCACGCACGCAGCAACGATGCCGTCCGCTCCTGATGCCCGCACGGCCCACGCCGACGCCACCGAGTAAGGAAGACCCCCTTGTCCGCACCTCTGAAGAACGACCGCTTCCTGCGCGCCCTGCGCCGCGAGCCCGTGGACCGCACGCCGGTCTGGCTGATGCGTCAGGCCGGGCGCTACCTGCCCGAGTACCGCGAGACCCGTCGCCAGGCCGGCAGCTTCCTGGGCATGGCCAAGCAACCGGACATCGCCTGCGAAGTCACGCTGCAGCCGTTGCGCCGCTTCCCGCTCGACGCGGCGATCCTGTTCTCCGACATCCTGACCATCCCCGATGCGATGGGCCTGGAGCTGTATTTCGTCGAAGGCGAAGGCCCCAAGTTCCGCCACCCGGTGCGCGACGCCGCGGCGATCGCCCGGCTCGGCGTGCCGGACATGGAGACCGAGCTGCGTTACGTGATGGACGCGGTGCGGCTGATCCGTCGTGAGCTCGACGGCGCGGTGCCGCTGATCGGCTTCTCGGGCAGCCCGTGGACGCTGGCCTGTTACATGGTCGAAGGCGGTGGCAGCAAGGACTTCGCGCGCATCAAGGCGATGGCGCTCAACGACCCGCAGGCGCTGCACGCGCTGCTGTCGGTCAACACCGACGCGGTGATCGCCTATCTGGCCGCACAACGCGCCGCGGGCGCGCAGGCGCTGCAGGTATTCGACACCTGGGGCGGCGTGCTGAGCCCGGCGATGTACCGTGAGTTCTCGCTGCCGTACCTGGCGCGCATCGCCAAGGAACTCGAGCGCGGCGACGGCGCCGATCGCGCACCGCTGATCCTGTTCGGCAAGGGCACCGCCGCGTATCTCGAGGACCTCGCACAGACCGGCGCCGACGGTGTCGGCGTGGACTGGCTGATCGAGCTCGGCGATGCCGCGCGCCGCACCGGCGGCCGCGTCGCCCTGCAGGGCAACCTCGACCCGGCGACGCTGTACGGTGCGCCCGAGGCGATCCGCCGCGAAGTGCGGCGGGCGCTCGACAGCTACGCCGCCGGCAACCAGGGCTCGCGCGACGGCCACGTGTTCAACCTCGGCCACGGCATGTCGCCGGACATGAATCCCGACCACGTCGCGGTGCTCGTCGACGAGGTGCACGCCTACAGCGCGCGCTGAGACCGGACGCGCGCGCCGTCCTTCAACGGACGGCGCTGCACCGGTCCGACGCTGGATTGCCCACGTCTAAGCCGAGGACTGACGGCTGACGGCGGCGTCGAGGGCGCGATGGGCGCGCCCGCCCTGCTTGCCCGCTCGCAAAACCAGGATCCAGAAAACCGGGGTCAGAGTGCAATTTCGCCTCACGAAATTGCACTCTGACCCCGGTGCTGTCCCGGTGATGCGAATGGCGCCTCAGACCTCCAGCGCGGGTTTGGCCAGCTGCTTCTGGACGTCCTCGCGCAGCCGCGCCAGCTCGCCCTCAGCCTGCCGGCGCTGTTCGATGCCTTCGCGGTGGACCTGGCGGACTTCCTCGACGGTGTGGATCAATTGGTCGTGGACGTGGCGCAGGGTCGCGATGTCGATCACCGCACGCTGGTTCGCGCGCGCCGTGCCCACCGAGGTCTCGCGCAGCAGATCGGCATTGCGACGCATCAGGTCGTTGGTCGCGTCGTCGATCGCGTTCGACAGCGCGACCGCATTCTTCTGCTCGTCCAACGACAGTTGGATCGCGAACTGCCGCTTCCAAGACGGGATCGTGACGTTGCGGACGGTGTTGAACTTCTCGATGAGCTGGATCGCGTTGGCCTGGATCAGCCGGATCATCGGCAGCGACTGCTCGGCGGCGTGCTGCATCACCGCCAGGTCGCCGACGCGCTTGTCGAGCAACCGGACCGCGTTGTCGATCTCCGCGCGCCGGGTGCGCGACTGCGGGTCGTCGAGGCCCTCGAGCGCGCGCAGGTCCTCGGCCAACTCGGCCAGGCGCTGCCTGCCCGCCGCGACATGGACCCCCAGCGCGCGACGTTCCTCGACGACGATGTCGAACATGCGGTCGAACTCGGAGACCCGCCGGTGCTGGCCGTCCTGTTGACGGCCAATGTCCTGCATCAGCCGCTCGATCTGCTGGTTGGTGGTGCTGAACTTCTGCACCAGTTCGTCGCGCGAGCCGCGCAACCGGTCGATCAATGGGCCGATCACCGGCAGCTTCGACCGCCCGGCCACACTGCCCAGGTCGAGCGCACGCGCGATGCGCACCACCTCGCCGAGCTTGTCGCCCGAGGCGTCGAGGTCGCTGTTGCGCACCTGGTCGAGCAACTGGCTGGAGAATGCAGCGGTCTTGCTTGCCGCCTCGCGGCCGAACACGTGCAGATTGCCGGGCGAGATGTCCTCAAGCGCCTTGCTGGCCGCGGCGATCTCGCTGCGGTCGTCTGCGGTCAGGCCCAGGGCCTGCAGCGCAGCGTCATCGAGCACGCCAGCGGCGGGCAAGAGGGCGTGGTCGGGGGTGTCCTGGCTCATGCGGCAGTCTCCTGATCGGCGGCCCGGTCGGACGGCCGTGGGTCGAGTGTAGCGGCCATACCGGCGAGTTCGGCAGCGATCTCGGCCTCGATCGCCGCGGCCGTCTCGGTTTGCGCGACGCCGTCGATGGCGCCTGACCCGAGGGCGCGCTGACGCCAGACCGGCACCAGCACCTCGCGGATGTTGCGGTAACGGTCCAGCAGCGACAGGCCCTGCGCGTGCAGCAGTGCGAGCTGACGCGCGCTCAGCGCGTGCGCCGCCTCCACGTCGCGCAGATGCTGTCGGCGCCTGTCGAGCGCCAGGCGCGCCGCATCGTCCGCTGCGCCGAGCGCCGGACCGGCGTCCGCAGCAGCGGCGCGCAGCGCCGCCAGTGCGGCTTCGAGCCGGTCGAGGCAGGCGCGCTGGCCGTCGAGATGCGCGGTCAGCCCGTGGGCAGCTCGATCGGCATCGCGCAGCAGTACGCCCAGGCGTGCGGCCAGCGCGCTGGCCTCTGCCTGCAGCTTGACGTCGCGCCCGAACAGGCGTCCGAGCAGCCCGGCGCTGCGACGCAGCGCGCGCGGTGCGTCCGCGCGCATCGCCAGGTGCACCGCACGCAGGCGTTCGACCAGCCGGGCGGCGGCAGCGGCATCCAGCGCCGCCCCGACGTCGATCGCATCGAGCGCGTCGAGTGCCGACGCACCATGCGCCATCGCGGCGCCGACACGATCCATCGACGTGTTCGTCTCCGCTGCGTCGTGCGGCGCTTGGGGTCTCATTCGGACGGTGTCTCCCGGCGTCCGTCCAGCAGTCCCAGTTGGTCGAGCGCTTCGTCGAGACGGCGCTCGGCGGGCGTGCGCTCGCGCCGCGCCCGCCCTGTCGCGGAAGTGGTGTCATTCGCCGCCGCGCGCAACCGCAGCAACTCGATCAATTGCGCGAGCGCGGCATTGAGGCCAGCCTGCCCTGCCAGCGATTCGCCGAAGCGCTCGAGCAGCGGCGCGATCGTGGCCTGCATCGCGGCCGGCCAGGCCTCGGCCGCCTCGCGCATGGGCGGCGCATCGGCGTCGCGCTCGGCGATACGCTGCAGCGCGCCCACAATGTCCTGCCACGGCGCTTGCGGCGGTGCCGGCGGCGGCTCGCCGCCGCCCATCGCCTGCAGGCCCTGGGCGATGTCGGCCAGTTGCGCGACGACGCGCGCGCCGGTGTCGGCGTCCTCGCCACCCATCGCCTTGTCGCGAAGAAAATCGCGCTTGATCTGCGCCCAGCGCGCGGCCTGGACCTCGGTCATCGTGCCGCGCAGCTCAGCCAGCTTCAGCAGGTTCTCCTCGGCGCCGGTGGTCAGCAGCTGGGCCTCGCCCAGATAATGGTCGGCGATGAGCTGCTGCAACTCGGCGGCGTTCATCACTGGCGAAATCTTCTCGGCCAGCTTGTTCATGTTGCGATAGCTGCCCTGCAAGCGGAACGCCGGCTCGGTGCGGTAGCGGTCGGCCTGCGCGGCGCTGGCGATGTACTGCTGGTTGACTCGGTAGACCACGTCGCGCACCTGCATCAGCCGCTGCAGTGTGGCGACGATCTCGTTGACCTCCGCGCCGCTGTAGGCGTGCGACAGGTCGTTGGTGGAGACCTCCTTGCCCGCAGCGCGATCGGCGAGCAGGTACAGATCACTCATGTCGCGCGTGGCCAACGGCGCCAGCACCGGGTTGGAGGTCAGGCTGTTCTCGATGTAACTGAGCTTGAACGCATCCTCCATGCCACCAAGCACGTCGCCCAGGTTGTAGATGTCGGCGCGGTTGGCGAGCATGTCGGGAATCTTGAACACCTCGCCCGACTCGGTGTACGGGTTGCCGGCCATGACCACGCAGAACTTCCGCCCGCGCATGTCGTAGGTCTTGGTGCGGCCCTGCCACACGCCCTCGATGCGGCGCGTGCCGTCGCACAACGAGATGAACTTCTGCAGGAACTCGGGATGGGTGTGCTGGATGTCGTCGACGTACAGCATCGTGTTACTGCCCATCTCCAGCGCGAGATTGAGCTTGTGCAGTTCCTGGCGCGAGGTGGCATCGGGCGCCTGCTCGGGATCGAGCGCGCGCACCTGGTGACCGAGTGCCGGCCCGTTGATCTTCATGAAAACCAGGCCAAGCCGGCTGGCCACGTACTCCATCAGCGTGGTCTTTCCGTACCCGGGCGGCGAGATCATCATCAGCAGGCCCATCAGGTCACTGCGCTTGTCCTCGCCGACGGTGCCCATCTGCTTGGCGAGGTTGTCGCCGATCAGCGGCAGATAGACCTCGTCGATCAGCCGGTTGCGCACGAACGAGGTCAGCGGCCGCGCCTTGAACTCCGACAGCCGCAGCGCCTCGCGTTCGCGCGCGGCAATGCGCTGGCGCACCGCCTGGTAGTGGTGGAACGCCGGCACAAAGGTCTCGCGGTGCGCACGCAGGCGCGACAGGAAGTCGTCGACCGAAAGCTGCAGGCGGCCGTCCTGGATGCGCGGGTGCTCGCCGAGCAGCCCTTCGACCTTGGCGATCAGCGTCACCTCGCGCACCCGGTGACGCAGGGTCCGACCGACCAGCAACAGCACGATCGCCTCGGGGATGTAACCGGCCATCGGGGCGTGTTTGGGATCGCCGCACAGGCCGTGCAGCCACTGCGCCGCCAACGCCCACTGCGCCGCTGGCCGCTCGGCCAGGCGCTCGAGCGACGCGTCGAAGCCAGCAGCCAGGTCAGCTGCATCGAGCGCCACGCGCAGGGCGTCGACCAAGCGCCGGGCGTAGTGGCTGATGCCGAAGGTCGGATCGCCGTCGCGCAGTTCGTCGATCAGGTACCTTGCCCCATCCACGGCCAACGCCGGATCGATCGGCAGCGCGTGTCGCGCCAGGAACCCTGACAGTGCTTCGGCGATCTCCGAGCGCAGCGCGTCCAGGCCATCGGTGGAGCCGAACAGGCGCTCGATCGCCAGTGCGCCGGCGGTGCGCGCCGGCCACTGCGCGACATCGCCGTCATCGCCGGCGCGCGCCCAGAACAGCATCGCCAGCGCGCGTGCGGCTGGCGGATGGACCAGCGGGCCGGCGGCAGCAAAAAGCGGCAGCAGCGCACGCAGGATCAGCGCCGCGTCACGGTCATGGATGCCCTTCTCGTAGCCTTCGCGATAACGCGGCGCGGCGAAGGTTCGCACCGTGCGCTCGAGCGCATCCGGGTCGCCGGCCTGCGCGTCCAGCACTTCCAGGCGCAGATTCTCGCGCCCGGCGATCGCGGCCTCCAGCAACAGCCCGGCCAGATACTCGCCGCGCGCGATCGAGGGCGACTCGGAGTCCAGCGTCACTTGCCAGTAGTCGCGCAGCGCGTCGAGTTCGGCGTCCTGGATCGCTTCGTAGAAGTCGGTCCCGGTCAGGTGCACGGCCAGGCCATCGCCGCGCGGCAGGATGGTCAGGTCCAGCGGCTGGACGTTGACGCTGAAGCGGTGCCGCGGCCCGAGCCGGATCACCTGGCCACCGCCCTCGTACAGGTCGCTGCGGTCGCGCAGGCTGCGCACCGCCTCGTCGCGTACGCCCTTCAGGCGCGCCTCGACGTCGTCGGCCTTGACGTTGTCGCGATAGCTGCGCAGCCGGTCGGCAAGCTCGCGCAGCTTGAGGATCAGCGCATCCCCGGCGAAGAACGCGTTGAGTTCATCGGCGCTCTGGAACCGCTCGGTCCGCCGCGGCAGACCATCGAGGATGCGCGCCGCGGCATCGAACACCGCCTGGGCCTTGCGCTGTCGCTCGTCGAGCAACGCCTGCCGGTGCGCCTCGAACGTCTCCACCAGTTCCTCGCGCTTGGCGAGGATGTCGGCCAGGAACTGCTCGTGCTCGCCGAACTGGCTTTCCAGCTCCTCCAACTGCACGCTCAGCCTCGACAACTGCTCGTCGGCACGCTCGGGGTCGGTCGCCAGCGCAAGTGCGCCGGCGATCGCCTGTCCGAACAGCGCGAACTGGGCGCCGAACTGGGCAACGGCCTCGGCCGAACCCAGGCTGCGCCGGCGCTGGTCGGCACGTGCGCGCGACTGGTTGAGGCGGGCGTAAAGCGCAGAGATCGCCTCGACGACCCGCGTGCGCTCGGTCGCATCGTCGACCTTCAGCGTAGCCATCAGCTCCGAAAGCATGTCCAGATCGCCCGCCAATGCCTGCATCGCGTCAATGCGCTCGGCCAGCGCGCGGGCGGTCTGGGCGGCCTGCGCCTCACTGTCGAGCGCCTGCAGGCGCTCGGCCAGCGGCTGCAGCGCGGTCTCGCCCGCCAGGAATGCGCCGGTCGCCGCACCCACGCGGTCCTGGGCCGCCTGCAGGGCCTCGCCCATGCGGTCGATGGCCGCGGTGTCGATGTAGCGCAGGTCGCGGATCGTCAGCAGGTGGCCGCGCAGCCGCGCGATCGCGCCGAGCGCCTCGACGAAGTCCTCGATCCGTGTCCAGTCATCCGTCTGCAGCCGTCCGAGCAACGTGCGGTGCTCGGCTTCGGCCTGATGCATCGCACGGTCGGACTGCTGCCGGATGCCTTCGACCTTCTCGTACTCGTCGAGCACCGACTCGCCGGTCGCGGCGATCTCGTGCAACAGCGGCCCGGCGCCTTCGCTTGCCTCGTCCTCGAGCCAGTGGTGGGCATCGAACATGCGCCGGGCGCTGTGCACCAACAGTTGGTAGCGCTGGACCGAAACCTCGCGACCATCGATCTCGCGTGCCAGATCGAACAGGTTGGAGATACCCCGCACCAGCTCGGGATTGCCGATGCGCCCCATGAAGCTGTTGCCGGTCGGCGCGCGCGCGGCGTACTCGTCACTGGTGAACGGGGTCTGCCAGACCTGCATCGGGTGGATCCGGGTCGGCGCATCGCCCTCGGCATGGAACAGCACCATGCGCCCGTCGGCCAGGATCGCGTAGCCATGGCCGAACACTGGGTTCTGCAGGGCGCGCTGGATCGTGTTGTAGACGAACAGCGCCGAGCGACCCGCCTCGCGGTCGTAGAAGACGTACATCACGTCCTCGCCATTGGGCGAGCGGATCGCGCGCTTGAACTGCATGCCGTCCATCTGCGCGTCGAAGGCCTTGTGCTCGCCGCTTTGCAGGTAGTAACCGCCCGGGAAGATGATCCCGTGGTCTTCGGGCAACTGCACGCAGGCCTGGACGATGGCGTCGTTACGCACGATCGTGCCGGTCAGGGTGTTGTAGATCAGCCCGCGCCAGGCCTGTTCGCGGTAGGGCAGCACCTTAAGCAGGATCAGCGACCCGACCTTGGCGAAGTCGAAGATCGCATCGTCGATCGACTGCGTGCGGTCCTCGACCGCCTCGGCATAGATCCCCTGCCCGGTCTGCGTGTTGTTCTCGATCTTGACGGTCAGGTCGCCGCCGGTCGTCTCCACGAAGATCGTGTCGAGGATGTTGAGATGCGGGTGGCGCCCATCGACCGCCAGCTCACGGGTCGCGCGAGTCCACTCGAAGTCGAACGGCGGCGGCAGGGCGATGTCGCGCTCACCGCGCGAGTCCAGGTAGCGCAGCTCCCCGGAGTTGGCGATCTGCCAACGGAACACGCGCACGTCGGTACTGCGTTCGCCGATCTGGAACGCGGCCAGCAACCGGCCCTCGCGCACGATCAACTGCAGCAAGCGGGCGTGCTTGTAGTAGGCGTAGAGTTCGCCGAAGTCGCGGACGAAGCCGGCATCGCCGAGGAAGCTGCCGGTGGGGTCGACCGGTACCACGTCGTAGCCGTCCGCCTCCTCGGTCAGGCGGTAGAGCGCGAAAACATCCTCGACGCGCGTCTGGGTCCGAAG
This sequence comes from Luteimonas sp. gir, assembly GCF_037198055.1. NCBI lineage: Bacteria > Pseudomonadati > Pseudomonadota > Gammaproteobacteria > Lysobacterales > Lysobacteraceae > Luteimonas > Luteimonas sp. gir. The sequence goes on along the minus strand of NZ_JBBAXQ010000002.1, from coordinate 460,738 downwards.
GCCGATGTAGACGTTGTAGCCAAACAGCAGGTGGTCGCCGAGCACCTGGACGATGTCGCGACCGACGCAATTGTTCTCGGTGCGGATGCGGAAGCGTCCGGCGACCTCCATGCGGCTGTCGCCAAACTCCTGCAAGCGGCGTGTGTTGAGCGACTCGGCCAAGCTGCGCAGGCGTGCGCCCTGCTCGGCCAGGCGCCGTCGCAGCACCTCGTAAGCACCGCCCTGGGCGACCGCCTCGTCAACATGGCTGGCCGTCGTGGGCGCCTGCTGCCCGGCGTCGGGCGTGGGTTCTGACATCACGACTCATCCTGCGCTGTGACGGGCATGCACTGTGCGCATGCCCGGTGGATCTCGGCGCGTCACCGGCGGCCGGCGACCGCCTCTGCGACGTTGCGGAGCGAGAGCGGCCTCAGGCCGCGCCGTCCTCGACGAGCGCGCGGCGCTCGGTGTCGGCACTGGAGGCGGCGACGCCAAGGTAGCGCTGCATCAGGTCCTGCACGATCGGGCTCTTGCCGGCCAGGCCCTCGATCGACCGCCCCAGCGAGACCGCCTTGACCAGGTTCTCGAACATGCCGCCATCACCGCCGACCAGATCGATGTCGGCGTTGCGCAATGCGCTGGCGATGACCTCGGCATTCTCGCGCGAGATGTCCTTGCCTGCCTCGATCGACGCCAGCGCCTGCCGGAGCCCTGTGTCGAGCGCCATGCGGAACTCCTCGTGCCCGCGTGCGGTATCGCTGAGCGCATCGATCGCCTGGAACTTGCGGGTCAGCCCCTCGGCCTCGGCCGAGAGCTTCTTCTCGACCACGGTGGCCTCTGCGCTGCCGATCGACTCGACCGCTTCGGCCTTCGCACGGCCCATCTGCGACTCGCCCTGGGCCTGCGCCGACAAGGTCTCGGCCAGCACCCGCGCCTCCGCCGTCCCCTGCTTGAGATTGGCATCCGCCTTCGCCTCGATGACGCGCGCCTCGGCAACGCCGACCTTCTCGATCGCGACCGCACCGGCCTCTTGCACCTGCGCCTCGGCCAGACCCGGCGCGGCACGCTCGGCACGGACGCCTTCGGCGAGCAGCTTCTTGGCTTCGGCCTGCTTGCCGGCTGCCTCGAAATCGGCCTGTGCGAGCGTGGTGACCTCGACCGCACGGTGCCGGGCGGCGGTCTCGCGCGCCTCGGCTTCCTTGACCTGACGCACCAACGCCTCCTGCGCCTTGGCCTCGGCGTCGAGGATCGTGACTTGCTTGAGACGGTCCGCTTCCGACACCTCGCGCACTTCCTTGATCCGTTCCTCCTCCTGGGCCACGGTCTTGTCGATGGCGATGCGTTCGCGGGTAATGTTGGCCACGTCCATCCGGCCCTGCTCGACGACCTTGTCGCGCTCCACGCCCTGCAGTTGCACTTCACGGTCGGTGGTGACCTGCTCAAGCTGGCGGGCGCGCTCGACGCGCTCGGCTTCGATCGCGACCGCGCGCTGGCGATTCTGCGCTGCGACCTCGACCTCGCGCAGGCGGTTCTCCTCACGGATGTCGATCAGCTGCTGGGCTTCGATGCGGGCGTTCTCGGCGACCTGCCGCTGTTCCTCCTGCACCTTTGCGGTCTCGGCTTCCTCACGCGCGCGGATCGTCTCGATCTCGCGCTGCTGGCGCGCCTCGGCCTCGGCCTGCTGACGTTCGAGCGACAGGGTCGCCTCGCGCGTCTCGACATTCTTCTTGGTGATCGCCAACCGCTCGTTCTGCTCGAGCTCGTTGGTGACCACGTTCTGCGAGGCGGTCAGCTCGGTGATCTTACGGATGCCCTCGGCGTCGAGGATGTTGTGCGGATCGAGCACGCTCTTGGGCGTCTGCTCGAGGTAATCGATCGCCACGTCCTCGAGCACATAGCCGTTGAGGTCGTTGCCGATGACCGCGATGATCTCGTCGCGGAACTCCTGGCGCTTTTCGAACAGGTCGGTGAAGTCGAACTTCTTGCCGACGGTCTTGAGCGCCTCGGAGAACTTGGCGTTGAACAGCTCGTCGACTGCATGCTTGTCCGAGGCGCGATCGGCGCCCAGCGCCTTGGCCACCCGCAGCACGTCGGCCTGGGTCTCGTTGACGCGCAAGTAGAACGCCACCGCGATGTCGGCGCGCATGTTGTCGCGGCAGATCAGCCCCTCCTTGCCCCGGCGATCGATCTGCAGCGTGATCAGGCTGATCTTCATCAGCTCGGCGCGGTAGAGGACCGGGATGATGAGCGCACCGGTGAAGCGCACCTTGGGCTGCGTGCTCATGTCGTTGACGATCAGCGCGGTGCCCTGGTCGACCTTCTTGTAGAAGGCCTTGAACAGGCCGGCCGCGCCGAGCAGCACGACCATGACGATGCCCAGGCCGATCAGGAACGGGGCGAGCGTGGCGACACTCATCGGGTGTTTCTCCTTCGCTTGGGGTCCGCATTCCGCGGACCGTACGGATCAGATGTGACGGTAATCGGCTTCGGGCACGACCCGATAGCAATGCCCCACAGGATCGAACTCGACCAGCACCACCCGCTCGCCGCGCTGGTGGACATGGGCCCCTTCGGCGCGCACCTGCAGGACGAGGCCGGCACCGCCGTCGTCGACATCGGCCATTCCGGCGGACGCCGACACCGTCGGCGTCCGCACGACGGCCACCCGTCCCAGCAGCGAGGGTTCGGCGACCGGTTGCAACTTCGACAGCCAGCGCCGCAACGGTCGCAGCGCCGCGGTGGTCAGCAGTGCGCCCGGCAGCAGTGCGAGCAGCGCAGTGAGCGTGCCCAGCGTCCAGCGCAGCCAGCCCCACAGCGGCGCGAGCAGGAACAGATGGATGAAGTAGGTGCAGAACCAGCCGAAGAACACCACCAGTGTGAGCACCAGCATGATCGGCAACCGATCGAGCCCCAGCCGTGCGAGCACGCCGGCCAGTCCATGCGCGTCCGCGCCATCGGGCAGGTCGAGGTCGAGATCGAGGCCACCGATGTCCACCAGTCCCAGCGCCGCGATCAGCCAGTAGAGCGCGCACACCCCCAGCAGCACGCTGTAGACGAGCGTGGGGTATCCGAGCGCGGTGGCGACGAATTCGGGCATGTCGGCGAAGCACTCCTGTGTCCTGGCCAGCCCACACTCCCCGCGCAGGCCGCTCCCGCCGAACATCCGGTCGATGGGCCCGCCATCATGCCAGCCCGGCCACGGTCGCCGTCAAGCCAGCGGATGGATGCGAGCGACGGATGCGCTCAGAGCGTCGCCGGCAGCGCCACCACGGCCCCCGGCGCGCAGGGGTACAGCCGCATGCCGGGCGACGGTGCGATCGGCAGGCCACCAGCGAACGCGGTGAACGCCGGCAGCAAGCCGGCATCCTGCGCGAACACGAAAGCCGGCAAGCGCGGCAGGCCCGGCAGGCGCACCACCGGATGCAGATGCCCGCCAAGCCGGTAACCCGCGATGTCGGTGGCGACCGCATCATCGACGTCATGCACGAACACGAACGGCGGCGCGTGCAACAGCGGGCCGTGCAGACGCAGGCCGAGCGTGCACGCCAGTTCGGGCGCGGTGCGCAGGGCGCGATCGTGGTTGCCGCCGACCAGGTCGACCGACAACGTCGGGTGGCGGGCCCGCCATGCCTGCCAGGCCGCGCGCCACGGTGCATCGCGCGCACCGGCGTGCAGCAGGTCGCCGAGCACCAGCAATCGCGTCGCGCCGCTGGCTTCGATCAGCCCGTCGAGCCGTTCGAGATCGTGCTCGGTGCCGCCACGCGGCAGCGCGATGCCGGCCTCGCGAAAGTGCTGCGCCTTGCCCAGATGCACGTCGGCCACGACCAGCGTGCGCTGCCGCGGCCACAGCAGCGCACGCTCGGCGAACAATCGCAGCGCCTCGCCGGCAATCTCGATCTCCAACGCGCCGTCAGCCACGATTGCGCCGCTCCAGTTGCGCCGCCGCGCGCTGCACGCGTGTGCGCCAGTCCTCGGTGCTGAGCTGGCCACGCATCGACTCGGCCCACAGCGGGAACGACAGCGGGGTGAACGTGCGCAGCGGATGCAGGTCGAGCCTGCGGGCACTGCAATCCTCCAGCGTGGTGCGCAGTTGCACCACGTCCAGTTGCGCGGCGAACACCTCACGCTCGGCCAGCGCCAGCAGCATGTGGTCGGGATCGTGCCGGCGCAGCACGTCGAACAGCAGGCCGCTGGAGGCCTGCAGCTGGCGCATCGAACGTGGCGCGCGCCCGGGCAGCGACGGCGGCAGCAGACCGGCAACGCGGGCGATGTCGCGGAACTGGCGGCGGGCGAGCTCGGCCAGGTTCAGGCTCTCGCGCAGGTCGTCGATCAAGGCCTCGGGCGAAAGCATCGTTTCGACATCGAGCGCATCGAGCTCCACCTCCTGCGCGGGCGAGAGCACGAAGCCGTAATCGTTGGCGGCGAACGAGAAGCTGTTGGCGCGCAGGCGGCCCCAGCGCAGCGCGAGCAGCGCGGCCAGGCCCTCGTGCACCTGACGCCCGGCGAACGGAAACACGAACAGGTGGCGCGCGCCGCGCGCGCGGATCCACTCCACCAGCAGGCGACCCGGCGCCGGCAGCGCCGACAGCCGCTGCTGCAGATCGAGCAGCCGACCGATCGCACGCAGCTCCGGTGCATCGCGCGGGCCGGCGAACAGGCGCTCGACCTCGTGCGCCAACGTGCCCGACAGCGACATCCGGCCGCCCTGCCATTTGGGCACCGTGCCGCTGCCGGCCTTGGCGACGCGCACGTACGCGGTCATGTCTTCCAGCCGTACCAACTCCAGCGTGCGGCCGGCGAACTGGAACCGGTCGCGCGGCCGCAAGCGACCGACGAAACTCTCCTCGACCGAGCCCAGGCCGCCGCCGCGCAGCAGCTTCACGCGCACCGCACCGTCGCTGGCGATCGTGCCGATCGACAGCCGATGACGCAGCGCGATGCGCCGGTCCTCGACCCGGTAGACCCCGTCCTCGCCGCGCACCACGCGGCGGAAATCGGGGTAATGCGCCAGCGCCGCGCCGCCCTGGACGATGAAATCGAGCACCGCGCGCCAGGCCAGCGGGTCGAGCGCGCGGAACGCATGGGTCCCGCGGACTTCGTCGTAAAGCGCATCGGCCTCGAAGCCGCCGCCCAGCGCCAGCGTCACACAGTGCTGGGCCAGCACATCGAGGCTGAGCACAGGCGGCGGGCGCGATTCGATCGTGCCGGCGGCAACCGCGGCGCGAGCCGCGGCGTACTCGACCAGTTCCAGCGCGTGCGTCGGCACGCAGACCACGTGCCCCGCTTCGCCCGGGCGGTGGCGTGCGCGCCCGGCACGTTGCAGCAACCGCGAGACGCCTTTCGGGCTGCCAATCTGCAGCACCTGGTCGACGGCGGGAAAGTCGACACCGAGATCGAGGCTGGAGGTCGCAACCACGCAGCGCACGCTGCCGGCGCGCAGGCCCTGCTCAGCGGCCGCGCGCAGCTTCGGATCGAGCGAACCGTGATGCAGTGCCAGCGTTTCGGGCGCCTCCGGCCAGACCGCCGACAGCGCGCGATACCACAGTTCGGCCTGCGAGCGGGTGTTGGCGAACAGCAGGCTGGTGCGTTCGGCCATCAGCCGTTCCAGCACACGCGGCAACTGCGCCAGGCCCAGATGGCCGGCCCACGGAAAGCGCTCGTCCTCGCCGGGCAGCAGCGTGTCGAGCGTGAAACGCTTGGGCGCCACCCCGGCGACCACCTGCGCCTGCGGACAATGCGGCAGCAGCGCATCGCGCGCCTGCGCCAGGTTGCCGAGCGTCGCCGAGACGCCCCAGATGCGCAGCGCCGGTGCGAGCCGGCGCAGCCGCGCCAGCGCCAGTTGCAGCAGCACACCGCGCTTGTTGCCGAGCAGTTCGTGCCATTCGTCGACGACCACGCAACGCACCGAGGCCAGCGAGGGCGTGGTGTCGGCATAGGACAGCAGCAGCGACAGCGATTCGGGCGTGGTGACCAGCACCTCGGCCTGGCCGCTGCGCGCCAGCCGCCGGTCGCGTGCGCTGGCATCGCCAGTGCGCATCGCGACCGTCCAATCCAGACCGAGCGCCTCGATCGGCGCGCGCAATGCGCGCACCGTGTCGACCGCGAGCGCGCGCAGCGGGGTGATCCAAAGCACCTGCAGCCTGCGCCCGGCGTCTTTGCCGGCACGCGCGGCTGACTTCGCCGGGGTCGTGCGTGGACCGGCCTTCGCACGCGGGCGCGCGGCCAGCGCCTCGAGCAGGGGCCCGCCGAAGGCCGCCAGCGTCTTACCGCTGCCGGTCGGGGTCTGCAACAGGCCCGACTCGCCAGCAAGATACCGGCGCCAGACTTCGCGCTGGAACGGTGCCGGACGCCAGCCCTGCGCCGCAAACCAGGCGCGCAGCGGCGCATCGGGGCCGCGAAGACGAGTCATCGCCACCGGCCGGGCCACGGCCCTGCGCACCGCGGACGGCCGCCCTCGCCGGACGCCGCCGTCACCGTGCGAGCGCCCGCAAGGTCTCGAGCCGATCGGCCTCGGCGATCGGCTTGTCGCGGCGCCAGCGCAGGATGCGCGGAAAGCGCACGGCGATGCCGGACTTGTGCCGGCTCGAGCGGTTGACCGCCTCGAAGCCGAGCTCGAAGACATGGTGCGCGGTGACCGAACGCACCGGCCCGAAGCGCTCGAGGGTGTGCGCGCGGATCCACTTGTCGAGCGCGAGGATTTCGCGGTCGTCGAGCCCCGAATAGGCTTTGGCGACCGGCACCAGGGTGTCGCCATCCCACAGTGCGAAGGTGTAGTCGGTGTAGAGCGTGCTGCGCCGGCCGTGGCCGGCCTGCGCATAGATCAGCACCGCGTCGATGGTCAGCGGATCGATCTTCCACTTCCACCAGTCGCCGCGACGCCGGCCGGCCTGGTAGCGGGCATCGGCGCGCTTGAGCATCAAGCCCTCGACGCCGCGCGCGCGGGCATCGGCACGCAGCGCAGCGGCCTGCGCCCAGTCGGCAGCATCCACGCGCGGCGAGATCACGATGCGCGGATCGTCGTGCTGGGCGACCAATGTCTCGAGCATCGCCCGACGCTCGGCCTGCGGCCGGTCGCGCCAGTCCTCGCCGTCGAGCTCGAGCAGGTCGTAGACCTGCACGCGCACCGGCGTGTCGGCGAGTGTCTTCGGTCCAGGCTTGCGGCGCTGGATGCGGGTCTGCAGCGCGGTGAACGGCATGGGCGCGGGTTCGCCCGGCCGCCAGGCCAGCAGTTCGCCGTCGAACACGCAATCGCGCGGCAGCGTCAGCGCCGCGGCTTCGATCTCGGGAAAGCGTCCGTCGAGGCGCTCCTCGCCGCGCGACCACAGCGCGATGTCCGCGCCACGGCGGATCAGTTGCAGGCGGATGCCGTCCCACTTCCATTCCAGCAGCCAGTCGTCGATCGGGCCAAGCGCGCGCGCGACTGCGTCGGGATCGTTGGCCAGCACCGGCGCCGCCACGGCCATATCCGGCTCCGCATCGGGGGCCGCCTCGACATCCGTGCCCTCGCTCACCGTGTCGGGACGCAGCGCCTGCTCCAAGGGCGAAGCAAGGAAGAACGGATACGGCTGACGCCGGTCGCTGGGCAGTTCGTCGGGCGAAAGCAGGTCGCGCAGGAACTGCGCGCTCGGCGTCCAACTGCCGAGCATGCGTTGGGCGATACGCGCGATGTCCAGCCCGCTCATCTCCGCCAGTGCCTGCTGCACCAGTCGCTGCGAAACGCCCACGCGCAGCGCGCCGGTCAGCAACTTGTTGAACGCCAGCCGCTCGTCGAAACACAGCGAAGCCCAGGCCTCGACCACCAGCGCGCGCCGGACCGCCGGGTCGCGATTGGCGACCGGGATCAGCCGCCGCTCGATCCATTCGGCCAGCGAGGCGTCGTCGGCCGGCGCGACAGGATCGTCGAGCAACAGCGCGAGCGTCTCGGCCAAGTCGCCGACCTGGTCGTAGCTGTCGTCGACCAGCCAGTCGGGCAAGCCCGCGGCCTGGCCGATCCATTCGCGCAGTTCGCGGGTATTGGCGATGCGTCGCCCGGCCCCGGCGACCTTGCCGCCGGCCAGCAGGAACAGCGCCCAGGCGGCATCGTGCGGCGGCGCGTCGCGAAAGTAGGCAACCAGTGCCGCGCGCTTGTCGAGCGTGGCGGTGCTGCGATCGAGCTCGCGGTACAGCCGGGCGAAGCGCCTCATGCGCAGGCCCTCGGGCGCCGGGCGCTCATTCCTCGTCCCCGAAATCGGTGCGGAAGGCTTCGGCCGCGATGCCATCCTCGCGTAGCGCACGGATGATCGCATCGGTGTTGCCGTGGGTCGCGATCACCCGCGTGGCACCGGTCTCGCGCACGGTCCGCATCAGATCGGGCCAGTCGGCGTGGTCGGATACCACGAAGCCGCGATCGTAGTTGCGACGGCGTCGATTGCCGCGAATGCGCATCCAGCCCGATGCGAAGCCCTGCTGCGCGCGGCGGAACCGGCGCATCCACGCGCTGCCGGCCGCCGATGGCGGCGCGATGACCAACCGGCCGGCAAAATCGCCGCCGCGATCGGTCTCGGCAACCGGCACGGTGTCGAGCATCGCGATGCCGGCCCGCCGGTAGACCTCGACGCCGGCGGCGACGGCGCCGTGCAGCAGCGCCGGCTGGTCGGTATGCGCCACCAGTTCGGCCAGCACGCGCTGGGCCTTGCCCAGCGCGTAACAGAACAGCACCGCCGCCTCGCCGCGTGTCTCGCAGTGCGCGCGCCAGGCTTCGATCTCGCCTGCAACCTGCGCGGTGTCGGGCCAGCGGTAGACCGGCAGGCCGAACGTGGCCTCGGTGATGAAGGTGTCGCAGCGCACGACCTCGAACGGTGCGCAGGTGGGGTCGTGCTGGCGCTTGTAATCGCCCGAGGCGACCCAGACCTCGCCGTCGACCTCCACCCGCACCTGGGCCGAGCCCAGCACGTGGCCGGCCGGATGCAGCGACACCGTCGCCGCGCCCATCTGGAATGGCGCGCCGTAATCGTGTGCGACATAGATCTGCTCGCCCAGGCGCCACTCCAGGATCGGCAGCCCCGCACGCGTGCTGTGGTAGGCGCCCATGCCAGTGCGCGCATGGTCGCCGTGGCCATGGGTGATCACCGCGCGTGGCACCGGGCGCCACGGATCGATATGGAAATCGCCGGCCGGGCAATACAGGCCCTCGGGGCGCAACTGGATGAGGTCGTCGCGCCGCCCCTTCGGCATGCGGGCGGTGGGGGACGGACGGGAGGCGGCCATGGCGGCAGTCTGGCGACGCCGCCGTGCAGGCGGTGCCAAGCCGCCGCTCAGTCCTCGCGGTCGTCCAGACCGCCGCCTTCGTGGACCGGCCGCCAGCTTTGGGCCAGCACGTCGGCCAGCATCTCGCCGGTCAGCGGCTTGCGCAGGAAGCCGTCGAAACCGGCCGCGCGCGCCGCCGGCTCGGCCTCGGCATCGGCGCGCGCGGTGACCGCAACCAGCGGACGGTCGAAGCCTTGGGCGCGCAACATGCCGGCCAGGGTCAGGCCGTCGATGCCCGGCAGATCCAGATCGAGTAGCGCGATGTCGAATGTCTGGGTCCGCACTTCGGTCAGCGCAGCGAGTCCATGCATCGCATGCGCGACCTGGTGGCCCTGCGCCTCGAGCAGCCCCCGGATCACGTCGGCCACGGTCTGGTCGTCCTCGACCAGCAACACCACCAGTCCGACCGCCGCGGTGATGCGCTCGTGGCCCTCGAAGCGCGTGCGCCGCGGCGGGGTGGCGACCTCGGCCAATGGCAGCACGACCGTGAACCGGGTGCCCGCGCCAAGGGTGCTCTCGACGTCGATCCGGCCGCCCATCGCCAGCGACAGTTCCTGGCTGATCGCCAGCCCCAGGCCACTGCCGCCGTAGCGCGCGGCGGTGCGTGCGCCGTCGGCCTGCTCGAAACGCCGGAACAGCCGCTGGCATTGCTCGGCGCTGAGCCCGGGGCCGGTGTCGCTGATCTGGAAACACAGGCCTTCGGGCGGACGCGCGATCCGCAATCCGACCCGCCCGTCGTCGGTGAACTTGATTGCATTGCCGATCAGGTTCAACAGGATCTGCCGCACCCGCACCGCGTCGCCATGCACCCAGGCCGGCACGCCCTCGTCGAAGGCGACATCGAAGCCCAGCGCCTTGTGCCGGGCCATCGGCGCGGACAGCGAGACGATGTCCTCGATCAATGCGCGCAGCTCGAACGGCTGCGGATCGAGCTCGAGCTTGCCGGCCTCGATCCGCGCCAGATCCAGTGCATCGTTGACCAGGCGCATCAGGTGGTCGCCGGCGCGGCGGATGGATTCGGTGTAGCTGCGCTGCCGGGCGTCGAGCGGGGTGTCGAGCAGCAGCTCGCTCATGCCCAGCACGCCAGTCATCGGTGTGCGGACCTCATGGCCGAGCGTGGCCAGGAAGCGGCTCTTGGCCAGCGACGCCTGCTCGGCAAGTTCGCGCTGGCGCCCGGCCAACTGCAGTTCCGCGCGCCGCCGCACGCGCCGGCGGTAGATCGACGCGCCCCACAGCGCGACCAGTCCCATGGCGCAGATCAGCAGCGTGAGTGCCCACCAGGTCTGCCACCACGGCGGCAACACCCGGAATCGCAGTTCCTGCATCGGCGCGGCATTGCCGTAGGCGTCGCTGGCGCGGATGCGCAGCACATAGTTGCCGGGCCGCAGGCCCGAGAACACCCGGTCGCCATTGGCGCCCTGGTCGACCCAGCCGGTGTCCAGGCCCTGGAGCCAGGTCCAGTAATGGTTCGATCCCGGATCGTCATAGGCCAGCAGCCGGGCCGAGACGCGCAGCTCGCGGTCGTCGGGGAACAGTTCGGGATGGGCGCCTTCGAGCGGTTGCCACAGCCCGTCGCGGCGCACGTCCAGGCCGAGAACGCGCAGCTTCGGTTCCTCGACCCGACCGGTCTCCTCCGACGCGGTGTTGATGATGGCCACCGAGTCGACCGCGGTGCCGGCAGCGAGCAGGCCGCTGCTGCTCACCGCGATCGAGCGGAACAGCATTTCCTGCGACGACAGGCCGTGCTCGCTGCCATAGCGGCGCATGCGCCGGGCCTGCGGATCCCAGCGGTAGAGACCACGCCGGGTGGAGACCCAGACCCGTCCGCGCACGTCGACCGCCAGCCCCATCGGCATCACCGACGGCAGCCCCTCGCGCGTGCCGATCCGCTCCTGCCGCGCCCAGGTGTCGTCCTCGAGGCGCCAGCGCTCCAGGCCGTCGCGCCCGGCCGCCCAGACCGTGTCTTCGCCCTGCACGGCGACCGCGTAATAGGGCTGCTCGCCGCTGACGATCACGAACCGACCAGCCTGCGGGTCGAAGTAGCCCAGCCCCGGCACCGAAGCCGCCCAGGCGGTGTTGTCGGGTGCGACGTCGAAGCCGTAGACGCCCTCATGGACCAAGGGATCATCGCCGGCTTGCCACAGCATGCGGCCGGTGTCGCCATCGCGGTGCTCGACCCCATAGCCGCCCATGCTGCCGGTCCACAGCGTGCCGTCAGGCGCAGCGCGCACGATGTTGTAGCCCACGCCGTGCGCGACCGAGGTGCCCGGCTCGCCTTCCCACTCGCTCAGCGTACCGTCGCGTCCGTGCCGGAACAGGCCGCCGACATGGCCGATCCACAGCACGCCGCTGCGCGTCTCGGCCATGCCAAGGATGCGCTGGTTGGCCAGGCGCGCGCGCGCCTCCCCATCGAGCCGGGAGACCTGCAGCGCCTGGTCCACATGCTCGACGACGCCGGTTTCCGATCCTAGCCACAGACCGCCGTCGTTGGCCGGTGCGATCGTCGCGTAGCCGTGGCCCTGCAGCCCGCGTTCGCCGCGCACCAGCTCGGCCACATGCCGCCAGTCCGATCGCAAAAAGCCGACGCCCTCGCCCGGCGCCGATGCCCACAGCGCGCCGTCGGGCTGCAGGAACATCGCTCGGGCCGGGAACGGCCGCGATGCGTCCCGGCCGACCGGCACCGGGGTCGGGATGCCGTCCTCAGACAATCGCCACAGGCCGCGCCGGGTGCCCAGCCAATAGCCGCCACGCGGATCGGCAAGCATCGACAGCACGCTATTGGGCCGGGCGAACATGCCCGACCACGGGCGCCAGTGCCACTGGCCGTCGCGCATGCGCACGAACAGCCCGCGCGCGCTCGAGGCCCAGACTTCGTCGCCCATCGCCTGCACGTCGGTGACCGTCAGCGGCATATCGCCGCCGGGCAACGGCTCGCGCCAGACACGGCGGCCGTCGTAGCGGGCCAGGCCCGCCATCGTCGCGATCCACAGCATGCCGTCGTTGTCGAACGACAGGCTGACCACGTTGTCACTGGGCAGCGTGCGCGGGTCGTTGGGATCGTGGCGCAGATGCACAAAGCTGCCGTCGGCGCGCAGGCCGTAGACCCCGTCGGTGCCCAGGCCCATCCAGATCTCGCCCGGCCGGCTGGCGAAATCCCAGACATCACCGAGCCGCGCTTCTGGATGCGCGTCGATCCGATAAGGCCGGAAACCTGCCGAGCGATCACGGTCCATCACCGCGACACCGCCTTCCTGGGCCGCGACCCAGACGCGGTCCTCGTGGTCGACATGCAGCGCCTGCAGATTGTTGCCGGGGAAGGCATCCGCCGCTTCTGGATCGTGCTGCCAGACCATGAATCCGGCGCCGTCGTAGCGGGCCAGACCGTCGGCGGTCGCGATCCAGACGAAACCGTCGCTGTCCTGGGCGATGCCGGTGACATCGGACGTGGGCAGGCCATCGGCGACGCCGAGCACCCGCAACCGCGGCATCTCCGGCGTCGCGGCCAGCACACCGCAGGCGAACGTCCAGATCAGCGCCAGAGCGGCAACACGCTTCCACATGGGCCCGACATCCCTTTCCCCGCGGCCTTGCCCGCAACGCGCGATGCTCGCAACGCATCGTCCCGGATGCAAGCGCCACCGCGGCTGCGCGACCATGCGATTCGTGCCTAGAATCCCCGCATGCCGCCCGCGGCGACCGGAACTTAAGACGATGCGACTGCCGCGGCGCCTGTTCGTCCCCTGCCTGCTGCTGGCACTGGCCTGCGCGCCTGTGGCCGCGCGACCGGCGCAGTACGCGCTCGATCCGGTGCACACCCGGGTGATGCTCGACATCGAACACGCCGGCCTATCGAAGGCGATCGGCACGGTGTCGGGCAGCCAGGGCACGCTGGTCTTCGATCCCACGGACTGGTCGAGCGCGCGGGTCGAGGTCTCGGTGCCGCTCGAGCGCATCGACTTCGGCGACGACCGTTGGAACCGCGCGGTCCGCGCGCGCAATCTGCTCGATACCGAGCGCCATCCCTCCGCCACCTTCGTCTCCAACCGTATCGAGCCTCGCGATGCCACGCATGCGATCGTCCACGGCACGCTGACGCTGCACGGCGTGTCGCGCGAGGTCGCGCTCGATGCGACGTTCAACGCCGCACGCCGCCACCCGATGCCGCCGTTCAGGCGCATGGTCGGATTCTCGGCCACCGCGCAGCTGTCGCGGGCGGACTTCGGCATCGACGCCTGGCCGTCGATGATCGGCGACACGGTCGGCCTGCGCATCGAACTCGAAGCGGTGCGCGAGCGCGGCACGGGCCGCGACGATGCGGGCGATGCCGACGACACAGCGGTCGGCACCGACACACCCGGAGACGAGACACCATGACGCTGAAGAATGTCGAGCGCTGGGGCGCGGTGAGCCAACTGCTGCATTGGACCGTCGTGGTGCTGATCTTGGCGGTCGGCATCATCGGCCTGACGATGGGCGACATGCGGCCCAGCCCGACCAAGGTCCAGGTCTACGCCCTGCACAAGTCGCTGGGCCTGACGATTCTCGCGCTCGCGGCGCTGCGGCTGGCCTGGCGGCTGTTCGCCGGCGCGCCGCGCCCGGTGCCCGGCACCCCGCGCTGGCAGGACCGCATCGCCACGCTCACGCACTGGCTGCTGTATGCACTGCTGCTGGCGATCCCGCTCAGCGGCTGGACCTTCAATTCGGCCGCCGGCTACCCGCTGCAGTGGTTTGGCCTGTTCAATCTGCCGGCGCTGGTCGCGCGCGACCCGGATCTGCGCGGCCTGGCCGGCCAGGCGCACGAATGGCTGTTCTGGACGCTGGTGGCGTTGGCGCTGCTGCATGCGGCCGCGGCGCTGTACCACCACCTGTTCCTGCGCGATGCCACGCTGGCACGGATGCTGCCACGCGGCTGGTTGCGCCCTGCCCCCCCACCCTCACTCCAGGACTGACCGATGCCCCACGCCCCCCGCTTCCTGTTCGCGGCCGCGCTCGCCGTCGCGATGCCGCTCACCGCCTCCGCTGCCGATTACGTGCAGGCCGCCGGCTCGTCGCTGGCCTTCGCCGGCAAGTACCAGGGCGAGGTGTTCACCGGCACGTTTCCCGACTTCCGCACCACGCTCGCATTCGACCCGACCGACCTGAGCGGCGCCAGGCTGGAAGTGGCAATCCCGATCGCGACCGCGACCACCCGCAACGACGACTATGACGGCGAGATGCGCGGCGCGGCGTTCTTCGACGCCGCCCGCTTCGCCCAGGCCACCTATACCGCGACCCGGTTCCGCGACCTCGGCGACGGACGCTACGCGGCCGACGGCGAGCTCGCGCTGCGCGGCGTGCGCAAGCCGGTCACGTTGACCTTCACCTGGACCCCAGGCCCGCGTCCGCTGCTGTCGGGCAGGGCGACAGTGCGTCGCCTGGATTTCGGCGTCGGCGGCGGCGAATGGGCCGACACCGGCACGATCCCCGACGAGATCGCGGTCGCCACGCGGGTGTATCTCAAGCCTGCGAACTGACGTCGCTGTCGGCGGGTCAGGCCAGCAGCCGCCGCACCGCGTCGGCGTCGAACGGCCAGTCCAGTTCGACGTCGCGCCCGGCATCGCGGAGCACCGGCACACGGCAGCCGTAGCGCACCTCGAGCGCGGCGTCGTCATCGATGAAGACACTGTCGAACGCAGGCGCGCGCGCCTGCGCCAGCACCTCGAGCGCGAGGTCGCACAGATGGCAGTCGTCGCGCTGGTACAGGATCAGGGCCGGGGGCGTCATGCGGCGTCGCGTCAGGCATGGAACAGGGGGCGGGCCGTAGAATAGCGCGATGGCAGTCAGCACCTTCGACCTCTACAAGATCGGCATCGGGCCGAGTTCCTCGCATACCGTCGGGCCGATGCGCGCCGGTGCCCGCTTCGTTGCGCGCTGGCTCACCGAGCCCGGGCGCCTGCACGAGGTCGTGCGCGTCCGCGCGGAGGTCTTTGGTTCGCTGGCGCTGACCGGCCGCGGCCACGGCACCGACAAGGCGCTGATGATGGGTCTGGAAGGGCACATGCCCAACCGCATCGACCCGGACATCATTCCCGATGCGCTGGCGCGTATCCGCGGCGAGCGCCGGCTGCGGCTGGGCGGCACCCACGAGATCGGCTTCGACGAAAAGCGCGACCTGGTGATGAACAAGCGGCAGAAGCTGCCGTTCCACACCAACGGCATGCGCTTCACCGCCTATGACGCCGACGATGCGGTGGTCGCCACACGCGACTACTACTCGGTCGGCGGCGGCTTCGTCGTCAACCAGGACGAGGCGGCCGAGGACCGCATCGTCGCCGACACCACCCAGGTGCCCTATCCGTTCGCCAGCGGCGACGAGCTGATCCGCCAGGCGCAGGACAGCGGACTGGGCATCGCTGGGCTGATGCTGGAGAACGAAAAGGTCTGGCGCAGCGAGTCCGAGATCCTCGGCGGCCTGCGCGAACTGTGGGCGGCGATGCAGTCGTGCGTTGCGCGCGGCATCCGCGAGGGCGGCACGCTGCCCGGCGGCCTGCACGTCACCCGCCGCGCCCCGGCGCTGCATGCCGAGCTCGCCGCCAAGCCCGAAGCGGCGATGCGCGATCCGCTGACCGTGCTCGACTGGGTCAACCTCTACGCACTCGCGGTCAACGAGGAAAACGCCGCCGGCGGCCGTGTGGTCACCGCACCGACCAACGGCGCGGCCGGCATTCTGCCGGCGGTGCTGCACTACTACGACCGGTTCATTCCCAACGCCAACGAGCAGGGCGTGTTCGACTTCCTGCTGACCGCAGCGGCCGTGGGCATCCTCTACAAGGAAAACGCCTCGATCTCCGGCGCCGAGGTCGGCTGCCAAGGCGAGGTCGGCGTGGCCTGCTCGATGGCGGCCGCCGGGCTGACGGCTGCGCTCGGCGGCACGCCAAGCCAGATCGAGAACGCCGCCGAGATCGGCATGGAGCACAACCTGGGCCTGACCTGCGATCCGATCGGCGGCCTGGTGCAGATCCCGTGCATCGAGCGCAACGCGATGGGCGCGGTCAAGGCGATCAACGCCTCGCGCATGGCCTTCCGCGGCGACGGCAAGCACAAGGTCAGCCTCGACAAGGTCATCCGCACGATGCGCGAGACCGGCCGCGACATGCGCGACAAGTACAAGGAAACCTCGCGCGGCGGCCTGGCGGTGAACGTCATCGAGTGCTGAGCCGCCTGCGCGGCGCCTCGCCTACCGCAAACGGAAACGGCGCGCCGCAGTCGCGGCACGCCGTTTTAGGAGACGCGTGGATCAGGCGCGGATCGACAGCGTCAGGCTGAACTGCCACGGCACCGGCTGGGCGGTCGGCTCGGGATCGCGGTTGGGATTGTCGCTGCCCAGCGACAGCCCGCCGTTGAAGCCGATCGACATCAGGCCGGTGAAGAACGAGAAGATCTCGGCGAAGTGGGCCAGGAAGTCCGGGCCGCCGTTCTTCAGTTCGTCGGTGGCATTGATGAAGGCCTGGTCGACATTCTGGATGTTGCCGTTCTGGTCGACGGCGATGAAGCCGCTGCCGTTCTCGTTCTCCAGCAGCACGTTGCCGTCGCGCACGGCGGCATCGAGCAGACGGCCGCCGCCTGCGAACTCCTGGAACGCCAGGTCGCCATAGGTGTTGCTGTCGACACCGGAGATCTGCACGCCGTAGTCGCCGTCGGTGATCGTCACGACCGAGGCCACCGTCGCACCATTGCCGCCCTGCTCCCACGGCGTGGTCTCGATGGTGACCTTGGTCCCGTCGTCGAGCAGGAAGGTGGTCTGGCCCCAGAAGTCGAAGGCGTGCTTGCCGTCGATCTCGACGTGGGGATCGCCCCAGATGCGGTAGTTCTCGCCGGTGTTCTTGTTGAACACCACCACCTCGTCGTTGTCGCCGGCGGTGATGCGGTAGTTATCGTTCTCGAACTGCACCCGCCCGTCGGATGTGCGCTGGGTGCTGGCCGAGCTCTGCACCGACGGCAACTGGCCGCTGACGCTCAGCGAGACGGACATGCTCAAGGAAGATGTATTGGACATGATGGAGACCCCGTGATCGACATGGAAACTGAATGACGCCATTTCAGCGCGCCGTTCAGCTTCCTGCCATCGGGGTGCACCCGATCTAGGGTTTGCCCCAGGCTTGAGCGGGTCAGGGTCGCGCGCAGGCCAGGACGTCGTCGAGCAATGCTGCTGCTGTCACTTCCGCACCGGCCCCGGGGCCCTGGATCACGAGCGGCTGTTCGCGATAGCGATCGCTGTGGATCGCAACCCGGTTGTCGGTTCCGCCGCCGGCGCACAGCGGGTGATGCGCCGGCAATGCACGCAGACCGACGCTGGCGCCGCCGAGCGCATCGAAACGTCCCACCACGCACAACCGCAATCCTTCCGCGGACGCTGCGGCCCAGCGCGCGGCGAGCGCGGTGTCGAGCTCGGCGAACCCGCCCTCGAGCGCCCCAACCTCGCGTGCGGCCAATGCCGGCGGCACCAGCGATTCGACTGCGACCTGATGCGCCGACAGCGGCAGCCCCGCCGCCCGCGCCAGGATCAACAGCTTGCGGCGCACGTCCTCGCCTGACAGATCGATGCGCGGATCGGGCTCGGTGAAGCCGGCAGCGCGGGCCTCCTGCACGAGAGTCGAAAACGGCTGGCTGCCGTCGAACCGGGCGAACAACCAGGCCAGCGATCCCGACAACACCCCTTCGACCGCGTGGATGCGGTCGCCGCCGGCGACCAGCGCGCGCAGGCTGCGCAGCAACGGCAATCCCGCACCGACCGTGGCGCTGTCGCCATAGCGGCCGCCACCTTCGCTGCCGGCCGCCTCGGCGATCGCTTGCGCCCGGCCGAGTTCGCCGCCGGTACCGAGCTTGTTGGCGGTGACCACGTGGACTCCGCGCGCGAGCCACTCGGGATGCCAGTCGGCGACGGTCTCGCTGGCGGTCGCATCGACGACGATGTCGCCCGGCCGCGGACTCTCGCCCTCGGCCCAGGGCGGAAAGCCGTTGCGTCGGGTCGCCGCGACACGCGCCTGTTCGAGCACCGCCACCGGATCGTCGCCGCAGGCGATCTGCGTGCGCGAATTGCAGATCCGCGCCAAGGCCGGCAGCGCCAGGCCCTGCGCGGCCAGCCGCTGGTAGCGCGCGACGAAGGCACTGCCGACAGTACCGGTGCCCAGCAACGCGAGCCGAGCGGGCTGCGGTTGCGTCCGGCGCGCACGGCGCAAGGCGACGACCGTGCTCATGCGTCGGCTCCGGCGCGGATTGCCGGCGCCTGGTCGGCGACCGTGGCCGCTCGCGCCAGCGCTGCCTGCAGGTCGGTAAGCAGGTCGTCGAGCGCCTCGATGCCGACCGACAGCCGCAGCAGACCTTCGGAAATGCCGGCCGCCTCGCGCGCCTGCGCGCTCATCGCGGCATGGGTCATCGTCGCTGGATGCGCGACCAGGCTCTCGACGCCGCCCAGCGACTCGGCCAGCGTGAAGTACTGCAGGCCCTCGACGAACGCACGCACCGCCGCGCGCGGATCGGGACCCGACAGCTCGAACGACAGCATCGCGCCGAATCCCGACTGCTGGCGCGCGGCGACCGCGTGCCCGGGGTGCGAGGCCAGGCCCGGGTGATGCACCTTCGCCACGATCGGATGCGCATCCAGCAGCGCGACGATGCCAGCGGTGTTCTCCTGGTGCACGCGCAGCCGCGCATCGAGCGTGCGCAGCCCGCGCAGGGTCAGGAAGCTGTCGAACGGCGAGCCGGTGATGCCCAGCGCATTCGCCCACCACGCCAGTTGCGCGTGCACCTCGGCATGGCGCGCGACGACCGCGCCGCCGACGACATCGCTGTGGCCGTTGATGTACTTGGTCGTCGAGTGCAGCACCACGTCGGCGCCGAACGCGATCGGCCGCTGCAGCGCAGGCGACAGGAAGGTGTTGTCGACCACCGTCAGCGCACCGGCGCGCTGCGCGGCCTCGATGACGAAACGCAGGTCGGTGATGCGTAGCAAGGGATTGGAGGGGGTCTCGATCAGCACCAGCTTCGGCCCGCAGGCCAGCGCCTCGGCCAGCGCGCGCGGGTCGGTGAGATCGGCGGTGACCAGCTCGAAATGCCCCTTGCGTGCCAGCGCATCGAACAGCCGCCAACTGCCGCCGTAGGCGTCATGCGGCACCACCAGCCGGTCGCCGGGCTGCAGCAGCGCGTTGAGCACCAGCGTGATCGCGGCCATGCCGGTCGACGTGACCACCGCGCCGGCACCGCCTTCGAGCGCGGCCAGCGCCTCGCCGAGCAGGTCGCGGGTGGGATTGCCACTGCGCGTGTAGTCGTACTCGCGCTTGCGCTCGAAGCCCTCGAAGCTGAAGTTGCTCGACAGCACGATCGGAGGGGTCACCGCGCCGTAGGCCGGATCGCGGTCGATGCCGGCGCGCACCGCACGCGTGCTGGGGCGGCACGCGGCCGGATCGAAGGACGGGCTCTGGATGCTCATGCGGGATCTCCGTGGTCGGTGTCGCGCAGTGCGACGGCCAGGATGGCGTCGATGCGATCGGTTTCCTTGAGGAAGGCGTCGTGGCCGTAGGGCGAGCGCAGCACGCGCAGCCGGCCGTTCGGTCCGAGGCCCTCGAGCAGCGTCACCGCGTCGGCCAGCGGCACCAACCGGTCGCCCTCGACGGCGACGACGGTGGTAGGCACCCGGACCTGGGTCGGCTCGATCCGGTGCAGGTCGATCGATTCGGATAGCCGCAGCCACGCGGCAACCGGCGTGCGCGCGACATAGCGCGCGCCCGCGGCGTCGAGATAGTCCTCGGCGGCGACACGCACACGGCCGTTGACGACTTCGGGTGCGGCGTCGAAGCGCTCTGCGAATTCTTCAGGGGTGCGATAGCTGAGCATCGCGAATTGCCGGGCCAGCGACAGGCCTTGCGCATCGGCGCACTGCAGCTGGCCCAGTGCGACGGTCTGGCGCTGCAGCGCACGCCACGCCGCGGCGTAGGGATGCGCGCGATGCGCGCCGCTGACCGCGACCAGCCGCCGCAGCCGGCCGCCGTGGCGCACCGCGAACTGCAGCCCGACCAGCGCACCGTAGGAGTAGCCGACGAAGGCGTGCAGCACCGGGATGTCGAGCGCGTCGAGCAGCGCGGCGACCGCATCGGCCTGGTCGGTGGTGTCGATCGGGGCATCGAGTGCGCCGTCGGCGCCGATGAAATCGAAGGCCAGCACCTGCACGCAGGCAGGGTCCAGCGCACGGCCCGCACCAAGCAGCGCCTCGGACCAGCCCGGCTCGGGATACGAGGTACTCGAGGCGACATGACGGTGCGCGGAGATCCCGCCGGCTACGAACACCACCGGCGCACCTGGCGTGCCGCGCAGTTCATAGCGCAGACCGACGTGGCGCAAACCGGCGTGGCGCATCGGCAGCGCGACATCGATGCGGCCGCGCAGAGCGCGGTCTCCGGTCGCGGCGTTCGATGGCGACGTGGGCACGAACGCCGGATCGGGGCCGGCGTCGGAATGGCGGGGCGCGGTGTCGACAAGACTCATGGCGATGTCCAGATGGGAACGGACCATCGCGTCTTGCGGGGGGATGCCGGAAGCCGCCGACTCGGCGGATGCATCGCCTCGATGCCGAAGCGACGCATGACCATCTTCCGGTGGACGCACAGGTCCCCGCAGGACTTGGCACCGCGACGGGGCCCACGCGACGCGTGGATCCCATCAGGTTGCCCCGGCATCAAAGGGCCTGTCCCTCCGCCGGTCTCGATGGATGTCACGCAGGTTGCCAGCCCCTGCACGCCATGTCAATCGCTTCATCCGGATGCAGCGATGGAATTCACGGCAGGCGATCGCAGGATCCGACGCCTTGCCGCCGATACAGCCGAGGCCACGGTGCAGCGAGGCATCGGCGACCGGCGAGCGCCCGGCATAATCGCGCGCATGCGCCGCCCGTCCCTTTCCGACCCGGCCCCACGCGCCAGACGCCTCGGCCCGGTCATCGATGCCGTGCTTGCAGGCAGCCTCGTCGGCGCGGCGCTCGCGCTGCCCCTCGTCGTCTCGGCCCAGACGCCGTCCAGCGCCGCCTGGCCGGCGCCGTCTTCCGCGCCCCCGCAGGGGTCGCCGGCGACAGCCTCGCCAGCGGTCCGACTGCACCGGCAACCCGCCGCGGGGCGCGTGGGCATCGTCGCGGAGAACACCCTGGCCGGTCCGGTGGAAGTGCTGCTGACCGCCGACGGCGCGACACCGGGCAGCGACCCGCCATTGCCAGCCCGCGCGACCGTTCCGGCCCATGGCCGCACGCTCGTTGCCTGGCTGCCCGATGCCGCCGACGGCGCGGTCGACCTCACGCTGCGGGCCGTGCCCGGCCATCCCAGCGCTCGCCCGCGCGATGTCGAGTACGCCTACCCGCTGCGCGGCGCGCCGCTGCGGATCGCCCAGGGCTTCGGCGGCGGCTTCAGCCATCACGATCCTGAGCACGCCTACGCCGTGGACTTCGCGGTCGACGCAGGCACGCCGGTGCTGGCCGCACGCGACGGCACGGTCATGCAGGTCGAGGCCGGGATTTCGGGCAGCACGCGCCTCGTCGCGGCGCACGACGACCCGGCCCGCGCGAACTTCGTGCGGGTGCTGCACGACGACGGCACGATGGCGCTGTATGCGCACCTACAACGCGGCGGCGTGATCGTCGCTCCGGACGAACACGTGCGCCGCGGCCAGATCCTTGGCTTTTCCGGCAACACTGGCGCCAGTACCGGGCCGCACCTGCATTTCGCGGTCCAGGCCAACCGCGGCCTGCGCCTGGAATCGCTGCCGTTCCGCATGTTCGGCCCCGGCGGGGTCCTGCGCTTCGCCCAGCCCGCACCGGACTAAGCCGACCCGCCGCGTATAATCGCCGGCTTCCCGAAGCCTCGAGACCGCACGCGCGCGCGTGCGCCGCCTGCATGCCCGACGTCGCCACCGAAGCCGCCCGCCGCCGTACCTTCGCGATCATCTCGCACCCGGACGCCGGCAAGACCACCCTCACCGAGAAGCTGCTGCTGTTCGGCGGCGCGATCCAGATGGCCGGCTCGGTCAAAGGGCGCAAGGCCGCCCGTCACGCGACGTCCGACTGGATGGCGCTGGAGAAGGAGCGCGGCATCTCGGTTACCAGCTCGGTGATGCAGTTCCCCTACGAGGGCCGCATCGTCAACCTGCTCGACACGCCCGGCCACGCCGACTTCGGCGAGGACACCTATCGCGTACTGACCGCGGTCGACTCGGCGCTGATGGTCATCGACGTCGCCAAGGGCGTCGAGGAGCGCACGATCAAGCTGATGGAGGTGTGCCGCATGCGCGACACGCCGATCATGACCTTCGTCAACAAGCTCGACCGCGAGGGCAAGGACCCGGTCGACCTGCTCGACGAAGTCGAGCGCGTGCTGGGCATCCAGTGCGCGCCGGTGACTTGGCCGATCGGCATGGGCCAGCGCCTGAAGGGTGTCGTGCACCTGCTCACCGGCGAAGTGCATCTCTACGAGCAAGGCCGCAACTTCACCCGCCAGGACTCGACGATTTTCCCCTCGCTGGACGCGCCCGGCCTGGCCGAGCGGATCGGCCCGGCGATGCTGGCCGACCTGCGCGACGAACTGGAGCTGGTGCAGGGCGCCAGCCATCCGTTCGACCTCGAGGCCTACCGCGCAGGCCGGCAGACGCCGGTGTTCTTCGGCTCGGGCGTCAACAACTTCGGCGTCCAGCCGCTGCTCGATTTCTTCGTCGAACACGCACCGCCGCCGCAACCGCGCGCCACGACCACGCGCACCGTGGCGCCGCAGGAAAACAAGCTGACCGGCTTCGTGTTCAAGATCCAGGCCAACATGGATCCGCAGCATCGCGACCGGGTCGCGTTCATGCGCGTGTGCTCGGGCCGGTTTGCCGCCGGCATGAAGGCCTTCCACCCGCGCAGCGGCAAGGAGCTCAAGCTCGCCAACGCGCTGACCTTCATGGCCAGCGACCGCGAGATCGCCGCCGAGGCCTACCCGGGCGATGTGATCGGCATCCACAACCACGGCACGATCTCGATCGGTGACACCTTCACCGAAGGCGAGCCGATCGCCTTCACCGGCATTCCCAACTTCGCGCCCGAACTGTTCCGCCGCGCGCGCCTGCGCGACCCGCTCAAGCTCAAGCAGTTGCAGAAGGGCCTGGCGCAGCTCAGCGAGGAAGGCGCGACCCAGTTCTTCAAGCCGCTGATGAGCAACGACCTGATCCTGGGCGCGGTCGGCGTGCTGCAGTTCGACGTGGTCGCCTACCGGCTCAAGGACGAATACGGCGTGGACGCGATCTTCGAACCGGTGCAGGTCTCGACCGCGCGCTGGATCCGCTGCGCGGACGCCAAGAAGCTCGAGGACTTCCGCGACAAGCACGCAGGCAATCTCGCGATCGACGCGGCCGATCAGTTGGTCTACCTGGCGCCGACCCGGGTGAACCTGCAACTGGCCGAAGAGCGCGCGCCGGGCGTCGAGTTCCTGGCCACGCGCGAGCATGCGCACGCGATGCCGGCCGCCTGACCGCCGGCTCGACCGGCGCGGTCTGACAGGACCGCGCCGCGGGGGTCATAATCCGACCAGTCCCTCCCCCGTCGGACGCACCAACATGCCCTCCCCTGCCCCGTCCCTGCGCGAGAAGCGCGAGGAATTCGCGAGTGCGCTGACCCACGGCCTCGGTGCGACTGCCGCGCTCGCCGCCGGCGCGGTGTTGATCACGCTCGCCGCGCTGTTCGGCAACGGCTGGCAACTCGGCGCCTCGATCGTCTTCGGCATCACGCTGCTGCTGCTCTATCTGGCCTCCACGCTCTATCACGCCGTCCACCACCCGGTCCTCAAGGGCCGGCTGAAGGTGTTCGACCACTGCGCGATCTACCTGTTGATCGCCGGTACCTACACGCCATTCACGCTGATCGGACTGCGCGGCACATTGGGCTGGTGGTTGTTCGGCACTATCTGGACCCTGGCACTGGCCGGCGTGGTCTTCAAGCTGTTCTACACCGGGCGCTTCCGTGGCCTGTCGACCGCGATCTACGTGGCGATGGGCTGGCTGGTGGTGATCGCGATCGGGCCGGTCGCCGCCGCGCTCGACACCTGGACCTTGAGCTGGATCATCGCCGGCGGCCTGTTCTACACCCTGGGCACGTTCTTCTACATGCGCGAGTCGATCCCTTACGCGCATGCGATCTGGCACCTGTTCTGCATCGCCGGCAGCGTCTGTCACTACGTTGCGGTGCTCGCCCAGGTCGTGCCGGCGCGCTGAAGCCAAGGCGCGCGGTGGCGTCGCATCCGCGGACTGAACACGCCACAACGGATTCACCCGGGCTTGATCGAGCCGGCGGGATGGTGCCTCGCAAACAGGACGCGAGCCGCGATGACCGATCCCACGCCCACTGCCGTACCGCCCCCGCGCTCGCACGCCACGCGCGTGCGCGGCGCATTCTTCGGACATCCGGGGCGCGTCGTGCTGGCAGTGATCGCGGTCCTGGTGCTGCTGCTGATCCTCTTCTGGGACTGGAACTGGTTCAAACGCCCGGTCGAGCGCATCGTCCACGCGCAGACGGGGCGCGTGCTGCAGATCGGCGGCGACCTCGATGTCGACCTGGGCCGGGTGACCACCGTGCGTGCGGATCGCCTGCGCTTCGCCAATGCCGACTGGGCCAAGGACAGGACGATGGCGGCGGCGGACCGGCTGGAACTGCAGGTCGAGGTCTTCCCGCTGCTCCGCGGCCGCATCCGCCTGCCCGAAATCCGCCTGGCACGCCCGGTGCTGCTGCTTGAAACCAACCCGGACGGGAGCGGCGGCAACTGGACGTTCGACATGGGCGATGGCGACGGAGAGCCGATGCAGATCCGCCGCCTCTGGGTCGACGATGGGCGCCTGCGTTTCGTCGACGCACCGAGCAAGACCCGCGTGGACGTGCGCCTGGCCAGCCGGCCCTCGCGCGCGGGGGCCGACGCGGCGCCTGCGATCGCGATCGAGGGCGATGGCCAGTGGAGCGGCAACGGCTTCACGCTTGAAGGCGTGGCCGAGTCTCCGCTCGCGCTGCAGGACGAAGACAAGCCCTACCACCTCGACCTGCGCGCGTCTGCGGGCACGACCCACGCACACGCGCGCGGCAGCCTCACCGCACCGTTCGAGCTGCGCGACTTCGATCTGCAGTTCGCACTGTCGGGGCGCAACCTGGAACATCTGTATCCGCTGGTCGGGGTCGCCCTGCCCGACACCCCGCCTTACGCCCTCGACGGGCGCCTGACCCGCGACGGCCAGACCTGGCACTACGACGGTTTCACCGGCAAGGTCGGCCAGAGCGATCTCGCGGGCTCGGCCGCCTTCACCGTCGGCGGTGAGCGCCCGTTCCTGCAGGCCGACCTGGTGTCCAGACGCCTGGACTTCGACGACCTGGCCGGTTTCATCGGCGGCACGCCCGATAGCGAAGGCGATGCGCCGCTCGATCCCGAGCTCGTCCGGCGCGAACAGGCCCTCTCCGCCCGGGGCAAGGTGATTCCCGATACCCCCTATGAGCTGGGCAAGTTGCGCTCGATGGATGCCGACGTGCGCCTGCGTGCGCAGCGCATCAATGCGCCGAAGCTGCCGATCGACGACATGGACGCCCACCTCAAGCTCGAGGCGGGCCTGCTCCGGCTCGATCCGCTGAACTTCGGCGTCGCCGGCGGCAACATCCGTTCGACCGTGCGCATGGACGCGCGCAAGGACGTCATCGACACCCGGCTCCAGGCCAGCGTCCGCCGGGTCGACCTGGGCGGCCTGTTTCCCGATACCGCCCTCGCCAACCAGGCGGTGGGCAAGATCGGCGGCGATTTCAACCTCGCCGGCACCGGCAACTCGGTGGCCGCAATGCTGGGCAGCGCCAACGGCGATATCGCCGTCGGCATGGGCGCGGGCCGGGTCAGCAACATGCTCGTCGAACTGGCCGGGATCGACATCTACGAGACCCTCAAGTACCTGATCGGCAAGGACAAGCAGATCCCGGTGCGTTGCGCATTCGCCGACTTCGGCGTGCAGAAGGGCGTCATGCAAAGCCGCGCGCTCGCATTCGACACCACCGACACTTTGATCGTCGGCGACGGTCGCATCGATCTCGGTCAGGAGACGCTGGATCTGGAGCTACGCCCGCGTCCCAAGGACCGCAGCATCCTCGCGCTGCGCTCGCCGCTGGTTATCGGTGGCACCTTTGCCGATCCGAGCTTCCGCCCCGACATGGCCCGCCTGGGCCTGCGCGGCGCGGTCGCACTCGCGCTCGGTTCGATCGCCCCGCCTGCCGCGCTGCTGGCGACCCTGGAACTGGGCGGCGGCGAAGACAGCAGCTGCGGCGGTGCCTACGCCAAGTGAGCCTCATCCGCTGTGGCGCAGGTCGACCGGATTGTCGACGGCAGGCCTGGCAGCGCCCGCGGGATGCCAATCGCGCACCAAGTAGAGCGGTCGCTGTTTGGACTCTTCGTACAGCCGGCCCAGGTACTCGCCGATCACGCCCAGCGCCACCAGTTGCACGCCGCCCAGGAACAGGATCACCGCCATCATCGTCGGCCAGCCGGCCACACGATCGCCGAACAGCATCGCCTTGGCGATGACCCATAGGGCGAACGCGAACGCGCCGAACGCGGTGAACACGCCGACGTAGGTCGCCAGCCGCAGTGGCGCGGTCGAAAAACTGGTCACGCCTTCGAGCGCGAAATTCCACAACCGCCAGAAGCCGAATTTCGTGCGCCCGGCCAAGCGCGCATGCCGCTCGTAGGGCAGCGCGACACGATTGAACCCGATCCAGCCGAACAGGCCCTTCATGAATCGATGACGCTCGCGCAACTGGCGCAACGCGGCTAGTGCGCGCGGCGACAGCAGCCGGTAGTCGCCGGTATCGGCCGGCACTGGCGTCTTGGCCAGCCGCTGCATCACCCGATAGAACACGTGCGCGGTGAACTTCTTGATCCACCGCTCCCCTTCTCGGCTGAGCCGAGTGCCGTGGACGTCGTCGTAGCCCTGGCGCCAGAGCGCGACAAAGCGCGGGATCAACTCCGGCGGATCCTGGCCATCGGCATCGAGGATCATCGCCGCGCCCTCCGTGACCAGGTCCAGGCCGGCCGTCAGCGCGACCTCCTTGCCGAAGTTGCGCGACAACCGCAGCAGCGACACGCGCCGATCCCCTGCCGCCAGGCCCTGCAGCACCTCCCAGGTCCCGTCGGTGCTGCCGTCGTCGACATACAACACGCCTGCATCGATCCCGTCGTCGGCGAGCGTCTCCATGACCGCCGCGATCCTGGGGTGTAGCAGCGGTAACGACCGCGCCTCGTCGAAGGCGGCAATGACGATCGTCAGGCGCTCGGCCGACGCGCCGGCGCTCATCGCAGCGTATCCAGATAGGCCTCGCCGCCGATCTGGCGTGCATTGCGTTCGATCCACTGCGCTCGGCGCTGGACATAGGGCCCGGGATGGGCGGCGTTGTAGCGCCGCGGGCTCGGCAGCACCGCCGCCAAGCGGGCACTCTGGGCGCGCGACAGCTGCGCCGCGTCCTTGCCGAAATGCGCACGTGCAGCAGCCTGGGCGCCATAGATCCCGTCACCGAACTCGGCAACGTTCAGATACACCTCCAGGATCCGGGTCTTGGGCCAGAGCAGTTCGATCAGCACCGTGTACCAGGCCTCCAGGCCCTTGCGCACCCAACTGCGCCCGCTCCACAGGAACAGATTCTTCGCCGTCTGCTGGCTGATCGTGCTTGCGCCCCGGGTCGAGCGGCCACGGGCGTTGTGCGCGCGGGCGCGCTCGATCGCCTCGAGATCGAAGCCGCGATGCCGCGCGAAGTTCTGGTCCTCGGCAGCAATCACCGAGACCGCGAGTGACGGCGCGATCCGGTCCAGATCGCGCCACTGGTGATAGAGCGCGAAGTCGCCCTCGCTGCCGGTCCAGGCCTCGATCTGGCGGAGTGCCATGACCGTCGAGAACGGCGGATCGACTACGCGCAGCACCAGGACCTGCAGCACCGTGAACCCGATCGCCAGCACCGGCAGCCACAGCAACCGGCGCAGCCATCGACGCCGACGCGGCGCCACGCCGCGATGTCCAGCGCCTGCTTGCGCAGCGCCGCCCTCGCCCCCATCTTCTCGAACCGACTGCATCATGGCGGCCACTGTATCGGGCACGCCCGATGCCGCCAATCGCCGCTGCTTCCCGACGACCTCATGACCGAAACCTCCGCTCCCGACAGCGACCGGCTGTCCCGCTTCCTGCTCCAGCGCGCCGGCGTGCGCGGCGTCCGCGTGCACCTGACCGAGACTTGGCGCCGGGTCCTGGCCAACGCACGCTACCCCGCCTCGGTCGAAGTCCTGCTGGGCGAGGCCTGTGCTGCCGCCGCGCTGTTCACCGGCCATGCCAAGGTCGACGGCCGGCTGTCGGTGCAACTGCGCGCATCCGGGCCGCTGCGGGCGCTGTTTGCCGAGTGCACCGCGGCCGGCACCATCCGCGGCATTGCGCGGATCGCCGAGGCGGGTGCAGAGACCATCTCACGCGACCTGCGCACGCTGGGCGATGACGCGATCCTGGCGCTGACGATCGAAAACCCCGCACAGGGCCGCGACCCGATGCGGTATCAGGGCTTGGTCGGCCTGCAGTCCGAATCGCTGTCGGGCGCGTTCGAGGACTACTTCCGCCAGTCCGAACAGTTGCCGACCCGCGTGCTGCTTGCAGTCGAGGGCGACCACGCCGCCGGACTGATGCTGCAAAAGCTGCCGGGCGACGAAGGCGACGAGGACGGCTGGAACCGGGCGAGCATCCTGTTTGACACGCTCTCGACCAGCGAATTGCTTCGATGGCCCGTGGAGACGCTGCTGACACGGTTGTTTCCCGACGACGATCCACAGGTGCTCGGAGAACGTCCGTTGGCCTTCGCCTGCTCGTGCTCACGCGAGCGCGTGGAGGCGATGCTGGTCTCGCTGGGCGAAACGGAGGCCCGCGCGGCCGCCGTTGACGGCGAGGCCTCGGTCACCTGCGAGTTCTGCGGTCGTGTCTACCGGTTCTCCGCGGACGAGATCGAGCACTTGCTGGCGGCCCCGGTGGCCAGCGGCGAGGCGTCGGACCGGTTGCAGTAGGGGCCCTGCCGGGACAGTGGCAGGATTGTTAAATAAACATAAACCCTCTAGAGTAGGGTCGGTGAATCTGGGGAACTTCCCGGCAACGATCGGGTCACATCGGCCATGCGACTGTCTTTGACGCCACTGCTGCTCGCCTCGTCCCTCGCGCTCTGCGTGGCGGCGGGTGCGCATGCGCAGGAAAAGCGTAACCAGACCGTGCTGCCGGTCCTCGATACTTCCGGCAAAGTCGAAGCCTTCCTCGTTCTGGAACCGGCCACGCCGCACCAGGCGGGCGGACGCTGGCGCATGGGCGAGAACCGATTCGACGCCGCCTTCGGCCTGGAACCCGGCAGTTCGCTCGCCTTGCTGTGCAGCCCCGGCAGCAGCTTCAACGGTGCAGTCAGCAGCCTGGCGCGCAATTGCCAGCTCGCCTCGCTCGACGACCCGGCCCCCGGTAACCGCCGGGCCACCGCGACCGCCTCCTTCAGCCGACCCGGCGGTGGTGCCGGCGTGACCTTCGGCGAAGGCCGCGACACGCTGCCGGGCTGGCTGACGCCGGCACGTGGTGGCTCCGCAGGCCGGGTCGACGTCCACGACCTGACCGTGTTCGCCAGAAAGAACATTGGCGACGACGCGTACGTCTCGCTGGCCGGGACGCTCGCCAAGGCCACCCTGATCCCGTCGGCGACCGCACCGCCCGACCTCAGCGACCAGTGGACGAGCAGCAGCGTCAGCGTCGGCGGCGGCATCGGGCGCTTCAGCGCCAACATCGTCGGCCAGGTCGTCGACACCCCCGGGCTCCCCAAGTGGGAAGGCCTGGGTGTGGGCGTGAGCTGGCGCACGCCCTGGAGCGGCCAACTCACCGTCGGCGCCGAGAACGTCGTCACCCGCGGAAAGAACCCGTTCTCTCGCATGGCCGACCTGCCCGACGACGACGGCGCCGTGCCGTACATCCGGTACCAGCAGGATCTGTAAGAAGGGCGCCATCGGCGCCCTTTTTTTTGTCTTGATTCCCTCACCCCCGACGCACGTCGAAGCTGAACATAAATTCAGCTTGACCGGCCTCGCATGGCCTCTTCAGGCGATTTCACGCCGCGCAAGCATTTCGTTAACGGACCTTTAATTTTTCTCTCACCCTCGCTAGTATCGGCTGCAACCTTGCTGGATTTGGCGTTTCGCTTGACGCCTGCGGCGGGTTCCCCTGGGGAAATCCCAAGACTGACTTGGAGAGAGGAATGAAGTTGAAGACCACAAAGCTTGGCGGCGCGATTGCCTTTGCGCTGGTTGCCGGTGCGACGACGTCTGCAGCTACAACAGCCAGCGCGCAGGAAGCACAAACGTTAGATCGTGTCGAGGTCCTGGGATCCCGCATTCAGCGCTCAGAATCGGAGGCCGCATTACCTGTCCTGTCCATCACCCGGCAGGAACTGGAGGCTACGGGTCTCAACCAGGTCTCTGACGTACTCCGCGAGATCAGCGCTAACGGTCCGTCCCTCAGCCTGAACACCAACAACGGCAACACAAGCGGCAACTCCAGTGTCAATCTTCGTAATTGCGCGGCCAACCGGACGTTGGTACTGGTTAACGGCCGGCGCTGGGTCAGTGACAACGGTCTCAGCGGTTCGGTGGACCTGAATTCGATTCCCTTCGCTGCCGTTGAGCGGGTCGAAGTCCTGAAGGACGGTGCCTCAGCTCTCTATGGTTCGGACGCGATCTGTGGCGTGGTCAATATTCAGACCCGCCGAGATTTCGATGGCGCGCAGTTCAACGCAAACTACGGCCAATACTCACAGGGTGATGGCGCCCGGGAGTCCTACGACTTCACGGTCGGCGGGTCGACTGAGCGCTTCTCCGGCCTGCTGAGCTTGTCTTACAACAAACAAGATTCAGTATCCGCGGGAGATCGGGATATTTCTGCCGTTCCGCTTTATGGCTTCCCGTCCACGGTATCGGCACCGGGCCGCGCGAGCCCGGTGGGCCCGTATGGCAACTTTACGGTTGCGGGACGCAACCTCATTCTCGACCCATCGAACCCAGGCTGTCTACCCAACCAGGTCTGCTCCCCAGCAGCTCAGTCCGACTTTCGGCCGTTCAACTTCCTCACCGATGGCTACAACTTTGCGCCAGACAACTACTTGGTTCAGCCGCAGAAGACCTACTCCGTTTTCGGCCAAGTCGGCTACCAATTGCACGACGCCGTCCGCTTCACTAGCGACGTGTTCTACACCAATCGCACTGGCGAGGCTCAGCTGGCGGCTCAACCACTGTCCCCGCTGACGATCTCCTCGGCCAGCATTTACAATCCCTTCGGCGTCGATATCATCGGCGCCGCTTTCCGCCCCACAAACTTCCCGCGACTGTACGGGCAAGAACAAGACACTTGGCGTTTCAGTGCTGGACTCGATGGCTTCTTCGAGATTGGCGAGCGCTTCTTCAACTGGGACGTTGGCTACTCTTACTCTCAGAATAAGCAATTGCAGCCCAAGAACGGTTTCTACTTCTCCACGCGCGTCAATCAGGCGACGGGCCCCTCGTTTATCGACAGCACCGGCGTCGCACGTTGCGGAACCCCAACTCAAATTATCGCCAATTGCGTCCCCATGAATGTGTTGGGTGGCCCAGCAGGTTTCACGCAGGACATGTTCGACTGGATTGCGGTCAATCCAAAGAATGTCCAAAAGTCCACCTTGGAATCGGCGACCGCCAACCTCAGTGGCGAGCTGTTCGAACTTCCTGCCGGAATGCTGGCTTTCGCATTTGGCCTCGAGCACCGAAAGGAGTTCGGGTCAAGTGAACCCGATCCGTTGACCGCCGCCGGGCTGGTGCTTGGCGATAACCCATTCCTACCGACGCGCGGTAGCTACAGCGTCGACGAAGCGTATCTTGAACTGCAAGTACCCCTGGTGAAAGATGCGTTCTTGGCCAAGTCGCTCGAGTTGTCGCTTGCAGGCCGCTACTCGGACTATTCCACCTTCGGCGACACCACCAACCCCAAAGCCAGCTTCCGCTGGCAGATGGTGGATGACCTCCTAATTAGAGGCTCTTGGGGTGAAGGCTTCCGAGCACCCTCTGTTTCGGAGTTGTTTGCGGGTTCGGCGACGGGCCGACCTTCCTTCTCTGATCCCTGCAACGCGACGAATCCGACGTTCCAATCCAGTGCCGCGACTCGCGAACTGTGTCGCGCAACAGGTGCCCCGGAGGGCTTTGTCTCCCGCCTGTCTCAAACATACGCAACCACCGGCGGTAACACTAACCTCCAGCCTGAAACCTCCGTATCCAAGACACTTGGATTGGTTTACTCACCGCAATGGCTTCCCGGTTTCGATACGTACGTTGACTGGTACAACATCACCATACGCAATGCCGTCGGAGCGTCAGCCGCGCAGACGATCCTCAATGAGTGCTACCAGCAGCTCAACCTCAACAGTTGCTCGTTGATCACTCGTGATACCGCCGGCGCGGTCAACGGCAATATCGGCGAAGTTTCCGCCATCATGGCCCAGAACACTAACTTCGTTGGCGGCCTGGAGACGGAAGGCTTCGACTTCGGTGCCGCCTATCGGTTCGAGACTGCTCGACTTGGAAACTTCCAGCTTCGTATGGACAACACTTACGTGACCTATTTCGGTGACGTGGGTCAGATCCAGCGCGGGGAGCTCAACGGCGATGGCCGCATATCCGCTGGCAATGTAGTCGGCACCGTGGCGGGAAACTCGTCGGCTGGCGCTCCGCGTCACCGCTTGCGCTCCAGCCTGACTGCAAATTGGCAGTACGCCGATTTCAATGCCTCGGTCACGCTGGAGTATCGTAGTCGTGTCCGTGAGAGCTGCACAATGTTCCGCGACACAGCCCTTGCTCTGGGCGCTGTGGATCCCCAGTATTTGGCTCTCGTGAATATGTGTTCGGACCCCGACCGCATTGTGGACCAGTACGAGTTTGTCCCCGGCTCGAGTACAGTTATCGGGGTTCCTCGTAGAGCACCCACCAACTACTTCGGCGGCGTTACCTACACGCATGCCCAGGCGAGTTGGAAGTCCCCGTGGAACTCGAAGATCACCGCTGGCGTTCGTAATTTGTTCGACAAAGAACCGCCTCTGTCGTCAAACGCATTCTCGAATACGTTTGATGCGCAGTACTTGATCCCCGGCAGGTTCATCTACTTCAATTACCAGCAGAACTTCTGAGTCCAATCCCTAGATTCAGTCCAGTGTAGATATGGAGAACGACGGCTTCGAAAGGGGCCGTCGTTTTTTTTCATTTTCAGATGCCTTTTAATGGCGGCTGTCGCCTTACATCCAGCAACACACAATGGCGGACGCCCTCACCTCGGCACCAACGTCCTCGCCAGGTGCTCGACGTAGGCGTCGAACTCCTCCTGCTGCATGCGGGCCTGGTGCAGTTGCAGGTTCAACTGCAGGAAGCCGACATAGGCGGCGTAGGTGAGGCGCGCGCGGTGCTGGGCGTCCTCGCGGCCGAGTCCGGCCTGGCGGAAGGACGCGGTCAGGTAGTCGAGGCGACGCTTGGACACGCGCTCGATGACCGGCTGCACCGTGACATGATCCTGCGCCTTGAGCAGGGCGCTATAGATGACGTGCGACTTGTACTCGCGTGCGACCATGTGGAACAGCGCGCGCAGGCGCTCGCGCGCGTCGGGCATCGACTCGAGCGCACCGAACAGCGCCTCCTGCTCGACATTCTCCCAGCGCTCGAGCGCGGCCTGCAGCAAGGCGTCGCGGGACGGGAAATGCCAGTAGAAGCTGCCCTTGGTCACGCCCAGCCGGCGGGCCAGGGGCTCGACGGCGACGGCCTGCACCCCGGCTTCGGCGATCAGGTCCAGGGCCGCCTGGGCCCAGTCGTCGGCGCTCAGTCGTCCTTGGCGTTCGGTCGCAGCGGTGCCGGTCCGGGCGGTGCCCGCGGCGGGCGATGAAGCGGATTTACTCATTGCCACAGTCTATCCATACGCCTGCGTCGGCAACAGTATCGACGTTGCGAAGACGCGCCGCGGCGCAGCATTGACTTCGGTCGCTCGCGTTACCATACTCGACCGTACGGTCAAGATCGGCCCATCGGGCGACGTCAGCTGTCGCCTTCCTGCCTGCCACGCCGATTGTCGGAGTCCATGATGAGCGTTGCGATCCCTTTCCTCGCCTTCCTCCTAGCCGGCGCGTTCGCCGCCTACCACCGGTTGCGGCTCGCTTACTGGGCGGCGATCACCATCACGTTGTTGCTGGCCTGCTGGCTGCTCGGGGCCAATGCCACCGCGACGGTCGTTGCGGCCGCGGTCGTTGCGCTGATCGCGGTTCCGCTGCTGATCGCGCCGGTCCGCAAGGCGCTGATCACCGCGCCTTTGCTGACGTTCTTCCGCAAGGTGCTGCCGCCGCTGTCGAAGACCGAGCGCATCGCGCTGGAAACCGGCTCGGTCGGCTTCGAAGGCGAATTGTTCACCGGCGATCCGAACTGGAACATTCTGCTGAACTACCCCAAGCCGCAGCTCACCGCCGAGGAGCAGGCCTTCCTTGACGGGCCGGTCGAGACGCTGTGCGCGATGGTCAACGACTGGGAGCTGACCCATGTCCATGCCGACCTGCCGCCAGAGCTGTGGGCCTACATCAAGGAGAACCGCTTCTTCGGGATGATTATCCCCAAGGCCTACGGCGGTCTGGGCTTTTCGGCACTCGCGCACCACAAGGTCATCCAGAAGCTGGCCTCGGTCTCAAGCGTGGTCAGCTCCACGGTCGGCGTGCCGAACTCGCTCGGTCCTGGCGAACTGCTCAATCACTACGGCACCCAGGAGCAGAAGGACTACTACCTGCCGCGCCTGGCGGTCGGCCAGGAAGTGCCCTGCTTCGGGCTGACCGGTCCGTTCGCGGGCTCGGACGCGACCTCGATCCCCGACTACGGCATCGTCTGCAAGGGCGAGTGGAACGGCGCCAACGTGCTTGGTGTGCGGCTGACGTTCGACAAGCGCTACATCACGCTGGCCCCGGTCGCGACGCTCATCGGCCTGGCCTTCCGCATGTACGACCCCGAGGGTCTGATCGGCGATACCCAGGACATCGGCATCACGCTGGCGCTGCTGCCGCGCGACACCCCCGGGGTCGAGATCGGCCGCCGCCATTTCCCGCTCAACTCGCCGTTCCAGAACGGCCCGATCCGCGGCAAGGACGTGTTCATTCCGCTGAGCCAGTTGATCGGCGGCGCCGAGATGGCCGGCAAGGGCTGGAACATGCTCAACGAGTGTCTGGCAGTCGGCCGTTCGATCACGCTGCCGTCGACGGCCAGCGGCGGCGCCAAGGCCGGCGCGGTGATCACCGGCGCCTATGCGCGCATCCGCAAGCAGTTCGGGCTGTCGGTGGGGCGCTTCGAAGGTGTTGAGGAAGCGCTGGCGCGCATCGGCGCCAAGGCCTACGCGATCAGCGCGCTGTCGCAGGCCACCGCGGCCGCGGTGGACCGGGGTGATGTGCCGTCGGTGCCGTCGGCGATCGCCAAGTATCACTGCACGACGATGAGCCGCGAAGTCATCAGCGATGTCATGGACGTGATCGGCGGCAAGGGCATCATTCTGGGGCCGCGCAACTTCGCCGGCCGCAACTGGCAGGCCGCGCCGATCGCGATCACCGTCGAGGGCGCGAACATCATGACGCGCAGCCTGCTGATCTTCGGACAGGGCGCGATCCTGTGCCATCCGTGGGTCATGAAGGAGATGAAGGCCGCGCAGGACCCCGATACCGCGGCTGGCCTGGAGGCGTTCGATCGCAGTCTGTTCGGCCACATCGGTTTCGCAATCTCCAATGCGGTGCGCTCGTTCTGGTTCGGCCTGACCGGTGCGCGCATCGGCGCGGCGCCCGGCGATGCCTACACCCGGCGCTACTTCCGCAAGCTCGACCGCTACTCGGCCAACCTCGCACTGATGGCCGACGTGTCGATGCTGATGCTCGGCGGCAAGCTGAAGTTCAAGGAGTCGCTGTCGGGCCGGCTCGGCGACGTGCTCAGTCACATCTACATGACCAGCGCGATCCTCAAGCGCTATCACGACGAGGGGGCGCCCGAAGCCGACAAGCCGCTGCTGGCCTGGGCGTTCCACGACAGCGTGCACAAGATCGAGACCGCGCTGTCGGCGGCGCTGCGCAACTTCCCGATCCGTCCGGTCGGCTGGCTGATGTGGGCGCTGATCTTCCCGCTCGGCCGCCGCGCCGAGGCGCCCGGCGACCGCCTGGGGCATCGTGTGGCGGCGTTGCTAATGAGCCTCAACGATGCGCGCGAGCGACTGGCCGACGGTGTGTTTCTGCAGCCGACCGAGCACAATCCCGGTGGCCGCATCGCCAGCTACCTCGCCAAGGCGGTCGCGGCCGAGCCGGTGGAGCGCAAGTTCCTCAAAGCGCTCAAGAGCAAGGGCATCGAGGCACTGGACTACGACGCCCAGTTGGACGAGGCGGTGCGCGAGGGCCATATCAGCGCGGAGGAACGTGCGCTGCTCGAGGAGCTACGCGCGCTGACGCTCGACACGATCACCGTCGACGATTTCGACCCCGAGGAGCTGCGCTCGGCCGGCTATCGCGACCTGGTCGCACGACGCCGCGAAGACGGATCCCGCGAAGCGGCCTGAGGCCGCGAGCTGCGAGCCCGAACGGGCGCGGTCTTTCTACAGGCCGTGCCCGTTTTCGTATCTGGAGCCGCACATGCCATCGAGCAACCTGCCCGCTTTCGACGCCGCGTTGCTGATCGCCTGCGGCGTGCACAGCCTGGCATTTGCGCTCTTCCACGTCGCGTTCTGGCGCCTGTTCGGCTGGCCGCGCACGGTGCAGACGACGACGGTCGCCAACCGCGCGATCTTGCAGATCGCCAATGCGCAACTCGTGCTGGTCTTCGCCGGCGTCGCGTGGCTGTGCCTGGCGATGCCGAGCGCGCTCGCCTCCACGCCGCTGGGTCACGCCGTGCTCGCCGGCATGGCGGCCTTCTGGTGGCTGCGGCTGACGTTGCAGTTCGTCTGGCTTCGTGTGCACCACCCACTGGTGCATGTGCTCAGCGCGCTGTTCCTGCTCGGCGCGCTGATGTTCACCGCCCTGGCGGTGCGAGGATTCGTGTCGGGCTGAGCGCCATCGCGCGCAGCTAGACCACCGGGCCCTGCCCGCGATCGGGGAGCCGGCGCTCGGCGCGGACCACGCGCCAGGCACCGGCGAGCATACCCGCGGCGATGCCCACGCCGGCCAGGAACACCATCTGCGAGCCCAGCACGGCCAAGGCCTTGTGCACCCACACGAAGGTCACATCGCCGCCGCGATAGACGGCGGTGTCGATGACCGCCTTGGCCTTGTAGCGCGATTCGCGGTCCACCCGGGTGTAGAGCGTCTCGCGTGCCGGCTTCGACAGCGAGAACTCGCTGGCCCGGGTCACGACCTGGACCACCGCCACCAGCAGCGGATAGGGCGAGGCGGCGAGCAGCGAGAAGCCGATCAGGATCGCGCAGGCCGGCAGCAGCAGCAATGGCGCCACGCCATACCGGCGCAGCAGCCAGCGGGTGAGCAGCAACTGGACGACGATCGTCAGCCCGTTCACCGCCCAGTCGATGGTCGAGTAATAGCGCGTGGCTGCCTCGGCGGTCGCATACGACGCACGCACGATGGCCGCCTGTTCGTTGTAGAGCAGCGTGCCGACGCCCACGCCGAAAAACATCAGCAGCGCCAACCCGCGCAACAACGGATCGCGGACGATCAGCTTCAGCCCGGCCCAGACCGAGCCGCCGATCGCGCGCTCGTCGTGCGCAGCGCGGCGCGCCTCGTTGCGGCGTGCCCAGGCCCGCAGCTTGAGGATGCACAGCAAGCACACGGCCAGAAAGCCTGCGCTGATCAGCGGCAGGTTCTGCACCCCGATGTGCCCGACCAGCAACGTCGTGATCAAAGGGCCAAGGAATGCGCCGATCGTCCCGCCTGCGCCGATGTATCCGTAGTAGCGCTTGGCGTGTGCATCGTCGAACACGTCGGCCATGAAGCTCCAGAACACGCTGACTGCGAACAGGTTGAACACCGCGATCCAGATGAAGAACAGCGCGCCGCGCCCGGGCAAGGCACTGTCGAACGCCCACCGGAACGCCAGCAAGCAGGCGATGAAGATCAGGTAGACCACCGGCAGAAAGACCCGCCTGGGAAAGCGCGACACCAGCGCGCCGTAGAGTGGCTGCAACAGCAGCATCACGAAGAACGTGCCGGTGAACAGCACCTGCAGCGTGAACTCGCCCAGTGCGATGCCGCGCGTGGCAGCCCAGTCGAGCATGAAGCCAGGAAAGATGGCGACCGCGTCGGTCGAGGCGCCCATCGCATCGCGGACCGGGCGCAGCACGTAGTAGCCGCACAGCAGGCAGAAGAAGTACAGCAGCGCCCACCACAACGGCGGCGATTCGCGCAGCGCGCTCCGGAACTGGCCGCGCCCGTGGGGAGCATCGGCGTCAACGTCGGTCATCGGGACACGTACGGGGGGCGGCTGTCGACGCGCACGTTAGCCGATGCTCCCGGCCACCGCCAGCGCCGGACACCGCGCACGCCTATCCTTGTCGCCCCGCCCTGCCCGCGCATCCGATGCCCCCAACGCCCCCGCCCGTCTATGACTACATCATCGTCGGTGCCGGTGCCGCCGGCTGCGTGCTCGCGCACCGGCTCAGCGCCGACCCGCAGGTCCGGGTGTTGCTGCTCGAGGCCGGCCCGAACGACACCCACCCGTTCCTGCACATGCCCGCAGCGGCGGCCAAACTCCCCGGCCGTGGCCTGACCTGGGACGACACCACCGCGGCGCAGCCACAGCTCGGCGGACGCAGCCTGCGGTGGCCGCACGGACGGGTGCTGGGCGGTTCCAGCGCGATCGACGCGATGTGCTACACCCGCGGCGCCCCGGCCGACTACGACGACTGGGCCGCCCACGGCGCCGAGGGTTGGGCCTGGCGCGACGTGCTGCCGTGGTTCCGGCACGCCGAAGGCAATGTCCGCGGCGGCGATCCGTTGCACGGCGGCGACGGGCCGCTCACGGTCTCGGAGCTGCGCCATGTCGACCCGCACACGCGGACGTTCATCGAGGCAGCGCAGCAGGCCGGGCTGCCGGCCAATGCCGATTTCAACGGCCCCGACCAACTCGGTGTGGGGCTATACCAGGTGACCCAGCGCGACGGCGCACGCTGCTCGGCGGCGACCGCGTATCTCGACCGCGCGACCAGGGCGCGGCCCAACCTCACGATCGTGACCGGGGCGCGGGTCAACCGGGTGACCTTCGAGCACGGCCGCGCGACGGGCGTGGTCTACGCGAGCGCGCGCGGTGCGTTCCACCAGCCGGCGACGCGCGAGGTGCTGCTATGCGGCGGCGCGATCAACTCGCCGCAACTGCTGATGCTCTCGGGCATCGGCCCAGCGATGGCGCTGCGCCGGCATGGACTGCCGGTGGTGCACGACGCGCCCGATGTCGGGCGCAA
The DNA here is from genome assembly GCF_037198055.1 of Luteimonas sp. gir. Taxonomy (NCBI): domain Bacteria; kingdom Pseudomonadati; phylum Pseudomonadota; class Gammaproteobacteria; order Lysobacterales; family Lysobacteraceae; genus Luteimonas; species Luteimonas sp. gir. The sequence continues at coordinate 420,943 of NZ_JBBAXQ010000002.1, read as the reverse complement.
CCTGCAGGCTGCCCTCGGCATTCGCATCGCGCTCAGAAGCGAGACGCCCCCGCGCCGTAGCCGCATGCGCGAGGCGGCGATGGCCTGGGACTACTTCGTGCGCGGCCGGCGTGGCGCGGGGACCAGCAATGGGCTTGAGGCGGGCGGTTTCTTCCGCTCGCCGCTCGCCGGCGACGACCGCGCCGACATCCAGCTCCACTTCGCGCCGGCGCAGGTCGATGCGCACGACGCGCGGTCGCTCGATGCGGGCTGCAGCCTGCGCGCCTGCGCCCTGAGGCCGCGCAGCCGCGGCGACGTGCGCCTGACCGGCAACCGGATCAGCGACCGACCGCGGATCGACCCCGGCTACCTCACCGATCCGGCAGGCGTCGACCTGCGAATGCTGGTCGAATGCGCCCACATCGCGCGCACGATCCTGGCGCAGGCCGCCTTCGATGGCATCCGCAGCGCGCCGCTGCCCCCGGGCGAGCACGCCTCGGACGGCGACCTCGTCGCATTCGTGCGCGACCAGGCCGAGTCGGTGCATCGTGCGGCCGGCACCTGCCGCATGGGCACCGATGCGCAGGCCGTCGTCGATCCGCAACTGCGGGTCCGCGGGGTCGACGGCCTGCGCGTCGTCGATGCCTCGGTCATGCCGACGCTGCCCGGCGGCGACCTCAACGCGCCGGTGGTCATGCTCGCCGAACGCGCCACCGCCTTGATCCAGCAGGCCTGATCCAACAGGCCTGATCCAGCAGGCCTGGTCCGGCAGATCTGCTCAGGCAGAATTGATCAGGCAGCACCGAACAGCCGATCCGGCGCCGGCTCGAGCGCGGCGGGCAGCGGACAGTGCAGCACGCCGCAGATCGTGCGCAGCAGTTCGGATTCGGCGACGCCGATGCGGCCATCGTGGCTGGCGGCCGCGGTGATGGCCTCGACCATCACCTGCTTGGCCAACGGGTCGAGCGCGTCGAGCGGCGCCCAGACCGTATCGAGTGCCTGCACGCCGGCGACCGGCGGCGCGTACGGCAAGTGGTCGCCCGGTAACACCCGCAGCATGCCCGCGAGATAAGCGCGCCGGGCCGCCGCTGGATCATCGGGATGGCCGGCCTGCGCGACCACCGCGAGCAAGGTCGCGAACTCTTGCTTGACGTCGCCAGGCTTGCGACGCCCGAAGCGGACATGGCGCGCCGGCGCGAGCGCCTCGCGGACCTGCGCGTTCAGCAGTCGCCCGAGGCAGTACTCGAACAGCGAGACGTGGTCGTCGGCATGCACCACCGCGTGGACCGTGTCCAGGAACGCGGCGAGTGCTGGCCGCGTCTGCCGGCGCAGCACCGGGAAGGCGAGTGCGGCCAACGGCAGGCGCAACATCGGGTGGAGCGTGCGCAGATGGGCCTGGCGCAGATGATCGGCCTCGATCGCGGTGGCCTGGCCGAGCCGGCTCGAGATCGCGTCGTGCTGCAGGCGACGCACGCCGACATCGTCGTCGAGCAGCAGTCCCAGCAGCAGCGGCATGGCCGAGTCCCGATGCAGGGCCACCGCACGCAGGTCGTCACCGATCGCCGACACCAGCGCATGCGCCCGCGCGTAATCGTCCTGGTGCGGCTGGGCGACCTGCGCCGAGACCACGCGCGGGTCCAGCGCCATCGAGCCGCCGGCTTGCGGCAAGTCCTGCGCCGCGGGCAGCAGGCCCAGCGCGGCGTCCTCTCCCAGCCCGTCAGGCGGCGACTGCCACCACTGCAACTGCAGCCGCGTCAGCTGCTCGGCATCGAACCCCGGTTCGAGCGCCTGGATGCGCTGCAGCAGCGGCGGGTGCGTGGCGAACCACCCGCGCAGGCCCAGCCCATCGCCGAACAGCATGTGGCTGGCTTCTTCGGCCGCGTCGCGGCGCTCGAAGCGCGAGCCGCCTGTCGTGCCCGCGATCTTCTTCAACGCGCCAGCGATGCCGGCGGTCTGGCGCGTGAACTGCACGGCCGAGGCATCGGCCAGTGCCTCGCGGCTGCGGCTCACGCCCGCCTTGATCATGCGCGCGAAGAACGTACCGACGCTGCCAACGACGATCGCCACGACCGCCAGCCCCATCCATGCAGCGACCAGGCTGTAACGCGCATGGCGCCCGTACACCAGTACCTTGCGGCCGGCGACGCCGATCATCAGCACGCCGAACAGCACGCCCATCAGCCGCACGTTCAAGCGCATGTCGCCGTTGAGGATGTGGCTGAACTCGTGCGCGACCACGCCCTGCAGTTCGTCACGGTTGAGCCGGTCGAGCGCACCGCGGGTCACCGCGACCGCGGCATCGGAGGCCGCGTAGCCGGCGGCGAAGGCATTGATGCCGGGCTCGCCCTCGAGCACGTAGATCTTCGGCACTGGGATGCCCGATGCGATCGCCATCTCCTCGACGACGTTGCGCAGCCGGCGCAGTTGCACGTCCTGAGTGTCCTCAACGACCGGCGTGCCGCCGAGTTGGCGCGCGACCCGGTCGCCACCGCCGCGCAATGTCGCGATGCGGTACAGCGAACCGATCACGATCGTGCAGGCCGTCAGCGCCGTCGCCCAGGCCAGCGTCCTGACGTGCGGTCCGATCAGCCACCACACCGCGGCGTCGACGAGTCCGACAATCCCGATCACGGCCAGCGACAGCAGCACGACCAGCCATGTCGACTGTCGTCTGGCCTGGGCCTGGCGTTCGAAGAAGTTCATGGCAGCCCGGGATCAGGGCAACGGGACCGCAGACAGGCGGCACGCCTCGCCCCGTCCCCGATGCGCAAACCCCGCTCTCCGTGGCTCAGAAGCGCACCTTGGGCGCGTCGCGGACCTCGGCGCGATCGGCGGGGATATCGAGCAGCGCCGCCGGCCGGAAGCGGAAATTGTTGGCGACCAGGCTCGACGGGAACACCTCGCGCCGATTGTTGTAGGCCATGACCGCATCGTTGTAGGCCTGGCGCGCGAAGGCGACCTTGTTCTCAGTGCTGGTCAGTTCCTCGGTCAGCTGCTGCATGGTCTGGCTGGCCTTGAGATCGGGGTAGGCTTCCGACACCGCCAGCAACCGGCCCAACGCGCCGTCGAGCGCGCCCTGCGACTGCGCGAGTCTGCCCATCGCGGCCGGGTCGCCGGGGGCTGCCTTGGCCGCTGCGAGTCCGGCCTGGGCCGCGCTGCGTGCGGAAATCACCGCCTCGAGCGTCTGCCGCTCGTGCTGCAGATACCCCTTGGCGGTCTCCACGAGGTTGGGAATCAGGTCGAAGCGCCGCTGGAGTTGCACGTCGATCTGCGCGAACGCGTTGCGGTAGGCGTTGCGGGCGGTGATCAGCCCGTTGTAGATCCCCACACCCCACAGGACCAGTGCGAAGAGCACACCGATAAAAGCCAGCAGGATCAGCAGGCTACCCATCAAACTTCCCCTTGTTCATGCAAACCGGATTTGACGCGCTATATCATCCCCGCTATCGCCGGAGCATACGCAGGGGGAAGGCCCGATGAAAAGCCGACATCCAGCTCGTCGCCCGCTCGCCCGGATCGGCCTGATCGGTCTGCTGTTGCCCGCCGCGCTCGGCTCGGCGGCGCAGAGCCCGCCTGCGGAGAGCGAAGCCGCCGACGACATTGCCGAGGTCGCCTCGGTGGTGCCATTGAACGAACGCCCGTTGGCCCGCAGCCGCGAGGACGCAGTCAAGCCCGAGCCGTTGATGCCGGTGCGCCAGCCCAAGCCTCTGGCCAGCGGCTTCGATGTTGCGCTGTTCGAGGCGATGGCGCAGGACCTGGTCGCCAATCAGCGCGTGCCCGGCCTGGCGATGGCGATCGTCCACAACGGCCAGGTGCTGAGCGCGCGCGGCTATGGCATCACCGACGTCAAGTCGGCCGAGCCGGTCGATGCGCACACCGTGTTCCGGCTCGCCTCGCTGTCGAAGTCCTTCGCCGGCACCATCACCGGCCTGCTGGTATCCGAAGGCGCACTGCGCTGGGACAGCCATGTGGTCGACTACATGCCGTCGCTGCGCTTCTCCGATCCCTCGGCCGCTCAGCAGCTCACCGTCGCCGACGTCCTGAGCCATCGCGTCGGCCTGGGCCGCAACACCTACGACCGCGACATCGAGCGCAACGCCGACTATCACGATCTGGTGCAGCGGCTCTCGGCCGCGCCGATGACCTGCCAGCCCGGCAACTGCTACGCCTACCAGAACGTCGCTTTCAGCCTGATCGGCGACGTCGTGTTCGCGACTTCCGGCCAGTTCTTCAGCGAGGCGGTGTCGCGGCGGATCTTCAAGCCGCTGGGCATGAACGACGCCAGCTACGGCCTGGAGGGCATCCAGGCCAGTCCGCGCTGGGCCAAGCCGCACGTGCGCGCGGGCGGCGGCTGGACCTCGCTGATGCCCAAGCCGACCTACTACCGGCTCGCCCCGGCTGCGGGCGTCAACGCCAGCATCGCCGACATGGCCCAGTGGATGCTCGGCCAGACCGGGCACCGCCCCGACGTGTTGCCTGCACCGCTGCTGGCGACGCTGCAGGCCCCGATCGTCGGCACCCCACCCGAGATGCGCAACTCGTCCTGGCGTCGCGACCGGCTCGAGGCGGCCGGCTACGGGCTGGGCTGGCGCGTGTTCGATTACTCGGGCGAGCGCGTGGTCTTCCACGGCGGCGCCGTGCAGGGCTACCGCGGCCTGATGGCGATGATGCCCGAGCGCGACCTGGGCATCGTCGTGCTGTGGAACAGCGAGAGCAGCCTGCCGTCCGGCCTGATGCCGACGATCCTCGACCGCGCCATCGGCCTGCCGCCGCAGCGCTGGCTCGACGTCGACCCGAACATCGAGCTGCTGCACGCCCAGCGCAGTCCCGCACCGACGCATGCACCCAGCGGCGGTAGCACCACGTACCGCGCCGCCGCCACGCCCGAATGATCCCGACGCCCCGGCACGTGCCGGGGCGCGTCGCGCAGCTCAGCCGACTGCGGGCCCGCCCGCCTGCGCGATCAGTTCCTCGAGTCTCGCAGCAGTGACCGGCCCGAGGATCTTCTCGACCACCCGACCGTCGGGCCCGATGAGATAGGTCATCGGCAGGCCCTTGGGCGTCTCGAAATCGGCCGGCGGCTCGAAGGTGTCGACGATCGCGATCGGATAGACCACCGGGCGTGCCTCAAGGAACGTGCGCAGATCCTCGGCGGTGGTGTCCTCGTAGGCCAGTCCCACGACCTGCACATGCTCGCGCATCGCATCGAGCGCCGACAGCTCGGGCATCTCCTTCAGGCACGGCGCGCACCAGGTGGCCCAGAAATTGACGACGACCCATTGCCCGCGGTGCTCGGCCAGATCGAACGTACCGCCGTCGATCGTCTCGACCCGTAGCGCCGGCTGCTCGCGCGACGATGCCGGCGCGGTATCGCCAGCAGGCGTGGCCGCGGCGCGATCGTCGACCGGGGCGGCAGCCTCATCGCCGCGCTGGCAGGCGACGAGGGCAGCGGCGAGGGCGAGGCAGGGAACGAGGCGGCGGATCATGCGGAAGTCTCCGGTGGGGCGTAGACGCTGGCAACCCGGCGCTTGAGCAGGTCGCGCAAGGGAATGCGCAGGTCGTCGAGGGCGGCCGACGCGGCGACGCCCAGAGGGTCGTCGCGGCACGGCAGGAGCGCTTCCTCGATCGGGATGCGCAGATGGCAGGCTTCGTAGAGCTCGGCCAGGCTCAGGCCGTCGAGGTCGCGGGCCAGCAGCCATTCGCCGGTCTCGGCGCGACGCAGCAGCTGGATCTCCTCCAGTTGGGCGAGCATCTGCTGGACCAGGGCGTCGGTCAGCATCGGCTCCAGCGCCTGGATCTCGTCGCTGTGCAGGCCGCGCCCGGACGGGCGCGCCTCGGCGAAGCGGCCGAGCATGCGCAGCAGGCCATAGAGTTCGTAGCCGCGCGGCAGGCGCAGGTGCGCCGGTTGATAGCGGAAGGCCGAGATCGACGACGCGAACGAGGCGCCGAGCAGGATCGCGACCCAGCCCAGATACACCCACAGCAGGAAGATCGGCAGGAACGCGATCTGACCGTAGATCTTTTCGTAGGCACTGAAGCTGCCCAGATACAGGCCGATGCCCCACTTCACCAATTCCGACAGCAGCACCGACAGCGCGGCGCCTGCGAACGCATGCCGCCACTGCACGGTGCGGTGCGGGACGACCCGGAAGATCGTCGCGAATGCCGCCAGTTCGATCAGCATCGGCGCCGCCCACAACATCGCGCCGCGCAACCAGCGCCCCGACTCGGTACTGAAGATCTCCAGCGCGAAGAACCGCGCCGACACCGCCAGGCTCGCGGTCGCGATCAGCGCGCCAAGCGTGAGCACGGTCCAGTACACCAGGAAGCGGCCGACCGTCGGCCGCGCCGACTTCACCCGCCAGATCCGATTGAAGGTGCCCTCGATGCTGAGCAGCGTGACCAACACCGAGATCACCAGCGCCACCACGCCGATCGTCGTCAGTTGCCCGGTATTGGCCGACAGTTGCAGCAGCACCGCTTCCACCGCGCGCGCGCTGCTGGGCACGAAGTTGGAGAAGATGTAATCGCTGAGCTGGTCGCGCCACTGGCCGAACGCGGGGAACGCGGTCAGCACGCCGAACACCACCATCGACAGCGGTACCAGCGCAAACACAGTCGTGAAGGCCAGCGCACCGGCCGCCTCGAACAAGCGGTCGTCGAGAAAGCGCCGCCACAGAAAACGCGCGAACGACAGCGCCCGTGCGCGGTCGGTGATGCGCTCGCTCCAGCGGCTCAGGGTGTCGAGCGGTTCCATCGGCGCAGCGTAGCAAAGCGATGACGCGGGCAGCGCGGAGGGTCCCGGTGCCCGCGGCCGGACACCGCCGCCTGGGCCTGTCACACTGAACGTCCTGCACCGCAGATCGGATCGATGCCCGAAATCCTCGTTCTTTACTACAGCCGCAACGGCTCGGTTGCCCGCCTCGCCCGCCAGATCGCGCGGGGCATCGGCGAAGTCGACGGCATGCAGGCCCGGCTGCGCACCGTGCCACCGGTCGCCGCCATCACCCAGGCCGCCGCGCCGCCGGTGCCCGAGGACGGCGCACCTTACGTCGAACGCGCCGACCTGGCCGAGTGCGCCGGCCTGCTGCTTGGCAGCCCGACCCGGTTCGGCAACATGGCCGCCCCGCTCAAGCACTTCCTCGACGGCCTGGGCGCCGAATGGGCGAGCGGCACGCTGGTCGGCAAGCCGGCCGGGGTATTCACCTCGACCGCGACCCAGCATGGCGGCCAGGAGGCGACGCTGCTGACGATGCTCGTGCCGCTGCTGCACCACGGCTGCGTGATCGCCGGCATTCCCTACACCGAGCCCGCGCTGACCAGCACCCGCGGCGGCGGCACGCCGTACGGGGCCAGCCACGTCGCTGGTCAGCAGGACGACCCGCAGCCGAGCGATGACGAGGCCGTGCTCGCCCGGGCGCTGGGTCGGCGCATCGCGATGCTGGCCGGCAAGCTCGCGGCATGAAGGCCGAAGGTTCGCGCCCCGTGCTCGCCGGCGCGCTCGCCGCGATCGCGCTGCTGTACCTGGCCTGGCACTGGGGCGATGCGCATTTCGGTGCGGCCTTGCTGGTATTCGTACTGCCGCCGCTGCTGCTGCTCGCCGGCGTGCTGCGCGGCGCGCGCAGCGCGCCGTTGTGGTCGGGCATTGCAGCGCTGTTCTGGTTCTCACACGGGGTGATGTACGCCTGGTCGCAGCCCGAGCAGGGGCACTTTGCCTGGGCCGGCATCGCGCTGTCGCTGATTGTCGTGTTCTCGGCCAGCCTGCCGGGCATGCGCGCGCGCTTCTCGCGCAAGCGCGGCGACGCATGACCGGGGACGGCGCAAGGCCGGGCACCGCGTGCCGAGCATTGGATCGCTGATCGCGCAGTCACGATCGGCCCCGCTATCATTCCCCCCACTCCACACAGATGTCATGGCAATGGACGAGCTGCTGATCGTCACCACCGGTGGCACGATCGACAAGATCTACTTCGACGACAAATCGGACTACCAGGTCGGCGAACCGCAGATCGGACGCATGCTCGAGGAGTTGGGCGTCGCGTTCCGGTTCCGGGTCATTCCGATCATCCGCAAGGATTCGCTGCACATCACCGACGACGACCGCGAGCTGATCCGCGCGACGATCGCCGCGCAGCCTGCACGCCACGTGCTGCTGACCCATGGCACCGACTCGATGGTCGAGACCGCGAAGGTGCTGGCCTCGATCACCGACAAGACCATCGTGCTGACCGGGGCACTGAGCCCGGCGCGCTTCCGCGGCTCGGACGCCGAATTCAATATCGGCACCGCAGTGGGGGCCGTCCAGTCCAAGCCACCGGGGGTCTACGTGGCGATGAACGGCCGGATCTGGGACCCGCTCAAGGTCCGCAAGAATGTCGAGGCCAACCGCTTCGAGCCGGTGGCCTGAGGAAGCGCCCCGCCGTTCAGCGCTGGATGGTCATGATGCCGTCGGGTTCGGCGTAGTCGACATCGGCATCGGCTTGCAACGCCTCGAGCAGGCGGCGTGTGCCGGCCGCATCGAGCGCGGGGTCGACCGAGAACACATCCGCCCCGACGGCCAGTCGGCGCAGCCACGACAGCTTCGGCGCCGAAGCCGCCTTGCCGGTCTGCGGCAGGGCCTCGGCCACCTGGTCCAGGTGCGCCTGCACGGCGTGCGGGTCGCGCGCCGGCTCGGTGCCGGCCCGATACTTGACGATGAAACGCTGCTGCATGGCGGGCTCATTGTGCGGTGCGGGCGCGTCGGGGCCACGCGAGGCCATCAGCGCCGCGACCGGTGCGCACAGCACCGCCACGGCCAGAATGGCGTAGCCCATCGAGATCGGACGCATGACCCTGCCCTGTCGAAACCGCGGACTGCGGCGTGGTCGAGCATGCCTTCATGCTGGCGATGCCGGGATGAAGGCCGCAAGACGATTGCGCGACATGCTGCACTGCCCCGCCAGACAGCCGCCGGCGCCGCATCGCACGCTCGATCCACGGCGGCTGCAGGCATCCCAGCCTGCAACCGCCGCCGATCAGGCATTCACGATCAGTACTCGGCCGTCAAGGTGACGCCCGAAATCGCCGAGTAGGCGTGCACCATCACATGCCATGTGCCGGGCTGCGGATTGACGAACGAGCAGCTTTCCTCGTTGCCGAAGCGATAGGGCCGGCAGTCGTAGGCACTGGTCGTGGGCTGCTCGCCGTAGCGCACGTACAGGTCGCCGTCGCCGGTGCCGCCGCTCATCGTCACATCCAGGCTCATGGTGCCGGCTGGCACCTGCACCGTCCAATACTGCGCGCTGCCCGCTTCGCCTGAGATGCCGGTCACCGGCACGCCGTTGCGCAGCGATCCCTGGCCGCCGCCGTCGCTGGGCTCGGCATGGCGCGCCTGGAGCCTGACGTTGGCGAAGGCCGCGGTGCCCACCAGCTTGATGTAGTAGGTGCCGGCTTCCGGGTCGACGATCCGGATCGACTCGTTGTTGCCGGGCCGCTGGGAGCGGAAATCGGCCGCGTCCGGGCCAGGCTCGGCGTCGCGGCTGACGTATAGCGAGACGTTGCCGGTGCCGCCCGAGGTCGTGATCAGCAGCGGGCCGCTGACGCCTTCGGGCACGACCAGGCTATAGAGCTGCTCGCTGCCCGCCGCGCCACTCAGGCCCGGAACGGCCACACCGTTCTCGATCGCGATTGCGTCCGGACCGGTGTCGCCAACCTCCAGGGACTCGCTACGGCTGTGGCTGCGGCCCTCGGTGTCGGTCACCGTCAGCGTCACCGTGTAGGTGCCGGCCTCGGCATAGGTGTGCACCGGGCTGGCCTGGGTCGAGCTGGCGCCGTCGCCGAACGTCCACGACCGGCTGTCGATCGCGTCCTCGCCTGCAGTGGAGGCGTCGGTGAAGGTCACGGTCAGCGTGTCGGGATCGATCGCATAGGTGAAGTCGGCGGTTGGCGCGCCCGGCGCCACGCCGCCGTCGGCGGTCAGGGTGTCGACGAACTGCGCACCGGTGCCGCCCGCATCGAGCCAACTCGCCAGCGAGGTCGCTGCGGTGCCGCCGCCGGTCCAGGAGGTGAACAGCCGGCCGTACCAGTCGACGTGGTCGGCGCCGGTCGTCGTGCAGGAGGCGTAGCCACCATGCAACTGGCCGATCACACGGCCCTCGGGGCTGTAGAGCGGCGAGCCCGAGGATCCGCCTTCGGTGGTGCCACGCGGGTTCCACTGCACCCACAGATGGCTGTTGCCACTGGCGCCCAGGTAGCCCTCGACGCGCAACGGATTGTCGGAATGGGTGATGCGCTTCTCGGCCACCCGCGGATGGTGGATGCCGGTGGCGCCGCTCGGTGCGAGATCGCGGCGGTCCCAGCCCGACCAGCTCAGTGCGAACGCCGGGTCGGCCGGGGTGTCGAGCTCGAGCAGGGTGAAGTCAGAGCCGGCATGGGTCGCGCGCACGACCGCGCCAGTCTGGTTCTGGGCCAGGCTGCCATCGCCGTTGGCCCCACTGGCGGAGCTGCCCGGTGTGCGGCAGGTCGAATTCTCGTAGTTCCAGTACACGACGATGCTGGCCGCCGCGTCCGCGGTGCCCATGCTGCAATGGTGCGCGGTCAGGAAGTACATCTTGCGATCGCCGGCGGTGTTGTTGAGCAACGAGCCGCTGCAGTAGAACGTACCGAAGCGCGAGTACGCGCCGACGGAAGGGATCTCCTCACGGAAGTCGTCGCCGTCGGGGCAGACCACATCGACGTTGCAACTGCCCGACACGCCCTTAGTCTGTGCCAGCGCGCCTTCGCGCGCGAGCCGACCGAAGCCGACGTAGTCGTGGTTGACGCTGGTCAGCCGCAGCTTGAGTTCGGGCAGCTTGGCCTTCGGCACCACGACTTCCAGCACCGCACTGTCGCCCGGCACGATCGGCGTCCACAGCGCGCCGTGCGGCTTGTTGTCGGCGGCGTCGAAGGCGCGGATCGCCTCGGGGTCGGCGTTGCGGTCCAGCCCCGCCGGATAGATCAGCAGGCGCCCGCCTTCGGGCATGTGGTACTCGGAGAAACCGAAGTTCAGCGACAGCGCATCCTTCGATTCCACACGCAGCCGCCAGACGAGGTTGCCGCCGGCGATCTCGTCCCAGTCGCCGGCATCGGCCGGCGTCAGGTCCACGGCCAGCGGGGCGGCGAACCGCACCGGGCGCAGGCCCTGAGTGCGTGATTGCCGAGCGTCCTCGGCGCGCAGCCGGGCGACGTCCACGCCCGGCATGCGCTTGAGTTCGACCGTGTGTTCGGCCGGCAGCCGGTGGGCAAACGCCGCGGGTCGCGCGTCGCGCGGCGCCGCCGTCGCGATGCCGAGCGACAACGCGCCGGCGGTGAGGCTTGCGATCAGAGTCTTCATCCCTTTCTACCCCTCGTTGGATTGCACCGAAAAAACGGAGCACGCCGAAGACCGGTGTGCTCCGCCGGCGACACGCGCGACGATCACGGCGCGTCGCCTGCCCTCTATCCCCGAGCCCTGCATCCCCGCCGCGCTAGTCGTGATCGGCGCGCAACGTGACCCCCGAGAACGATGAATAACCGCGCACCAGGACGTGGTAAGTCCCGGCCTGCGGCGCGGCGAACGCGCAGCTTTCGTTGTTGCCCGACCGGTAAGGACGGCAGTCCCAGGTCGAGGTCGTCGGCTGCGCGCCGCGCCGGACGTACAGGTCGGCATCGCCGCTGCCCCCAGACAGCGCGATGACGAGGTTGGTCGCGCCCGACGGCACATTGACCGTCCAGAACTGGCTGCTTCCCGTGCCGCCCGACAGGCCGGTAATCGGCGTGCCGACGACCAGGCTGCCGTCGCCTGGATCAGGGTTCGGGCCGGTGCCGCCGCCCGACGCGGCATCCACCGCGGCCTTCGCATCGACGATGCCCGCGCCGATCGGCTGGGACGGGGTCGACGGGAAGGCGCGCGCCGTGCTGGTCAGCAGGGCCTTGATCTGCGCCGGCGTCTTGGCTGGATTGGACACCGACTGCACCAGTGCGACCACGCCGGCGACATGCGGCGCCGCCATCGAGGTGCCGTCGTAGGAGGCGTAGCTCTCGCTGCCCGGCGTGGTCTGGCCGCTGTTGAGCGTGGAGACGATGCCCGAGCCGGGCGCGGAGATGGTGATGCCGGTGCCGTAGTTGGAGAAGCTCGAACGCGCACCGGTGCTGGTATTGGAGGCCACCGCGATGACATCGGCGCAATTGGCCGGCGAGAAGCCCGACACGTTCGCATTGCTGTTGCCGGCCGCGATGACCAGCGTGGTCCCGCGGCCGATCGCGCCGTTGATCGCACTCTGCATCGTGTTGCCGCAGCTGCCGCGTCCGCCCAGGCTCAGGTTGATGACCTCGGCCGGATTCTGGTTGGCGGGCACCCCGGGAACTGTGCCGCCCGAGGCCCAGATCACCGCGTCGGCGATGTCAGAGTCGTAGCCGCCGCCGCGGCCGAGGACACGGACGGGCACGACCTTGGCCAGCGGCGCGGTGCCGGCGACGCCGACGCCGTTGTTGGTCACCGCCGCGACCGTGCCCGCGACATGCGTGCCGTGCCAACTCGAGGGATAGATGCCGTCGAAATCGCCCGGGTCACTGGGATCGGCATCGCGGCCATTGCCATCGCCTGCGATTGCCGGATCGGTGATGAAATCGTAGCCGGGCAGGATGTTGGCATTGAGGTCGCTGTGCGAGGTGATGCCGGTATCGAGTACCGCGACGACAGCGCCCGCACCGCGGGTCACGTCCCAGGCGGTGGTCGCACGAATGCCCCCGGCGCCGGTGCCGAAGCCGTACTGCTGGCTGACGCGCGGATCGTTGGGCGTCCAGAACACGCGGTTGCGCTTGTCGACCTCGACGTACTCGACATCGGGATCGACGGCGAGCTGGCGCATCACCGATTCGGCATCGGCCCGATCCAACTTGCGGCTGGTGCGCACGACATCGGCGCCGACCGCCGTACGGCGCAGGTGCTCGAGTCGCAACTGCTTGCCGCCGCCGACGGCCAGGCGACCGGCCACGGTCCCCAGTGCCGTGTTGATCGAGGCCGGCTGCGCCTGCGCGGCGCTGCCGTCCCGGTATTTGACGATGAAACGATCATGCTGCTCGGCGGACTGCAGCCCGGCGAGATCGAGTCGCTCGATAGCTTGGGCCGCGGCCAGCGGCGCGGCGAGGGCCAGCAGCGTGGCCGCGGCAAGTGCGCGGCGCTGGAGGCGACGGAACGGAATGGACGTGTTCGACATGGAATACCCCCGAAACGGTGGGCGCGCCGGAGCCGCGGCGCGGGGCCGGAGCCGGGCGCATCGCCAGGGACGATGGCCGACCCGCAACGAACGCGGACATGACGAAACTGACCGCAAACTGACGCTACGCGACAGTCATGTTCGCGCGCAATGGCGGTTTCCATTAATTTTTCGCTAATGAATGCGATTAACATCACACTTCTGCATGATACTCAGCGTTCAGCCACGTGAGCGGCCCCAAAAACCTCACGGCTGCGAGGGGCGCGCGGGCAGGTGTCATGCACCGCGCGCGGGCATCGGCAGAACGCGCTCGCGCATGGGCGCGGCAGACCCACAGGGCTGGCCTTCAGCAGCGGATCGTCGAGTTCACCGGCACGCAGCAGCACGCCCGGCGCCGCTGCCCGCCATGCGGGGTTGTGACGATGGACGGCGCGTCGGCGCCGTCAGAGCATGCCGGTCTCGAGTTGCGCGGCTTCGGACATCATCGACCGGTTCCACGGCGGATCGAACACCAGTTCGACATCGGCCTCGTCGACCGTCGGGATGAGTTCGAGCTTGCTGCGCACGTCGTCGACCAGGATCTCGCCCATGCCGCAGCCCGGCGCGGTCAGCGTCATCCGCACCTCGACCTTGCGGTGCCCGTTGTCGACCGGAATCACCACGGCCTCGTAGACCAGGCCCAGATCGACGACGTTGATCGGAATCTCGGGGTCGAAACAGGTCCGCAACTGGTGCCAGACCATGCGCTCGACCGCGGCATCGTCGGCGTCGTCGGGCAGTTCCAGCGGCACCGGCGGCTCCTTGCCGATGGCATCGGCGTCGCGGCCGGCGATCCGGAACAGATTGCCCTCGACGAATACGGTGTAGCTGCCGCCCAGTGCCTGGGTGATGTAGCCGGCGCTGCCCGCCGGCAGCGTCACTTCCTCGCCCTGGGGGACGAGGACGGCTTCGCAATCGCGTTCGAAACGGACGGGTTCGCTGCTGCGGGAGTACATGGCCCAGGACATGAGGGCCGGAAGTGGCCGCGACAAGGCTGTCATTGTATCGCTGCCCGCCGGTATGCTGACCCACCATTCCCGCGATGCTGTCTTCCATGTCCGAACCCGCCCGCGCCCGGCGCTGGCCGCTGGCGATCGGTCTGCTGCTGCTCGGCAGCGCCGGCATTGCCGCCGCCTGGATCCTGCTGGCCGATGCGCTGGGCGCGCAAGGCGCCTGGATGGCCGTGGTCGCCGCGCTCGACGCAGCACTGCTGGTCCGCCTGGCCCGGCTCCGCCCCGGCCTGGTGCGCGCGCTCGCGGGCACAGCCGCGACGCTGCTGGCGATCGTCATCGCCAACTGGGGCATCGTCGCCACCCAACTCGCCCGCCCGATGGGGCTGATGCCCTGGGAGTCGGCACTCAAACTCGGCCCGCACCACGCCTGGACCCTCGCCGGCCTGGCCAACACACCGGCCGATCTGGCCTGGCTCGGCGCCGGGCTGGTGATCGCGGCGGTCCTCGCCCGCTAGGCCTGTGATGCGGTGTCGGACACGCAAGCAGACCGGCCTGCGCAGCGTGAGAGCATCAGCGTCCGGCCCTTCGTTTCAGCAACCAGGGCAGCGCGACACCGGCCCCGAACGCCGCATACACGGCGAACAGGTCACGGTCGCGCAAGCGTTGGTCGAATCCGGGCGACAGGCGCGCCGGCACGACCTTGTAGTCCACCACATACGCCGCCACTGCCATTGCCGCCGCCAGTGCGGCGACCCGCCCCGGCGTGCGGCGGCCGCGCCGGGCGTACTCGAAGCCCGAGGCCCAGAACAGGGAACACGCATGATGAATGCCGTAGCCCACCCCGGTGTACGCCCATGACGGCCGGTCCTGGCGATGCGCCGCCTGTCCCCAGACCCATTGGCTGGTGGCGTTGGTTCCCGCAGCCGGTGCGCGGGTGCGCCGGTGACTGAGCCAGGACACGACCACGGTGGAGAGCAGGCTGGCCGCAGTCCCGGAACGCAGCGCACGCACGAAGGCAAGACGCCAGCGCAGCCGCTGACCGTGCTGGTGTTGGGCGCCAATGGGCTGATCGGCAGTGCGATCGCGGAACGGCTCGAGCGGGCAGGACATGCGGTGGTCCTCGCCATGCGGCATGTGACGGAGGATGCCGGCCCCGGGCGACGCGTCGCGCTCGACCTCGCCCGGCCATGCCAGGATCAGTGGATGGACGTGTTGCGGACGGTCGATGTCGTGGTGAATGCCGCGGGCATCTTCCGGGAAACGGACGGGGCCAGTTTCGAGCAGGTGCACGTGAGCGGGCCGTGCACGCTGTTCGCGCTGGCGGCAGCGGCCGGCGTGACACGGATCGTGCAGATCTCGGCGCTGGGCGCCCACGCGCAGGCCGCGACGGCCTACTGGCGCAGCAAGGCGGCGGGCGATGCCTGCGTGGCGGCCTTTCCCGGCCGCGGTGTCGTGGTTCGCCCGTCGCTGGTCTTCGCCGAGTCCGGCACGAGCACGCGCCTGTTCCTGGCGCTGGCTGCGCAACCGCTCATCGCCCTGCCAGACGGGGGCCGGCAGCGCGTCCAGCCGATCCATCTCGACGACCTGCTCGATGGCGTGACCGCGCTGGTCGAGCATCCCGACCCGCCAGCGGTGATCGAGGCGGTCGGGCCCGCACCGCTGACGTTCGCCGGTTACCTGCGGACCCTGGCGACGCAGATGGGCCAGCGGCTACGCGTGCTGCCCGCGCCGGCCTGGGCGGTACGGCTGGCGGTGCGCTGGCCGATCCCGGGGCTTGCCCAGATCCTGGAGGCCGATGCGCTGCGCATGCTCGAGGCAGGCAATCATGGCGACGCGGCCCCCTGGCAGGCGTTGCTTGCCCGGCCGCTGCGCCCGGCGACCCGCTTCCTCGCACCCGGCGCGCGCGACGACGTGCGCCGCGCCGCCCACCTGCGCGTGCTGCTCCCGATCCTGCGAACGGCCAACTCGCTGATGTGGCTGGTCACCGCCTGGGTGTCGGCCTTCGTCTACCCGGTGCAGGCCAGCGTGGAGCTGCTGCAGCGCGCGCACGTGCCCGATGCGCTCGCCCTGCCGTCGCTCTACGGCGCGGCGGCGCTGGATGCGCTGCTCGGGCTGGCGGTCTGGCGGCCCCGCTGGCGGCGCGCCGCCTACTGCGCGCAACTGGGGCTGATCGCGTTCTATACGTTGGTCATCAGCCTCTGGCTGCCCGAGTACTGGGCGCATCCCTATGGACCGGTGCTGAAGAACCTGCCGGTGCTCGCGTTGATCTATGCCCTGCTGAAACTGGACGCCCCCGATGGACATCGCCTTCGTTAAGTTCCTGCACATCCTGTCGTCGACGTTCCTGTTCGGCACTGGGGTGGGCACGGCGTTCTACCTGCTGTTCGCAAGCCGCCAGCGCGATCCGGTGGTGGTCGCCGCGGTGGCCCGGCTGGTGGTCATCGCCGACTGGCTGTTCACGGCGACCACGATCGTCGTGCAGCCGTTGACCGGCCTCTATCTGGCGCACCGGCTGCACATTCCGCTGTCGACGCCGTGGCTGTACTGGTCGATCGTGCTGTTCGTGATCGCCGGGCTGTGCTGGCTGCCGGTCGTCGGCATCCAGATCCGTCTGCGCGACATCGCGCAGCGGGCCGTCGCCAGCGGCCAGCCGCTGCCGCCTGCTTACGACCGGCACCTGGGGGCCTGGGCGGCGATGGGCGTGCCGGCGCTGTTCTCGTTCCTGGCGATCTTCTACCTGATGACCGCCAAGCCGGTGCTCTGAACGGCACGGACGCCGCGGCGGTCAGCCGTCGATGTCGGGCGGCGGACCGGTCCCCAGATGGACGAGCAGGTCGCGCATCGGCGGCGCCAGGCCTCGCCAGTCGCGGACACAGACGCACAGCCGGCGGCGTGTCCAGGGCTCGCGCAGCGCGATCGCGCGATGGGGATGGCGGCGACGGTAACGCTGCGCGGCGCCGGCCGGCACGATGCCCACGCCGACGCCGCGCGCGACCAGCAGGCACAGGTCCTCGAAGGTCCGGACACGAATGCGGAACGCGAACGTGCGTCCGGCGTCCGCCGCGTGCGCGTCGAGGTGATCCTGCAATGCACTGCCCGGCGCCAGGCCGATGAACGGCAACGCGAGCGCATCGGCGAATGCCGCCTCGCGTACAGCGGCGAGCGGATGGTCGACCGGCACGATCAGCACCAGTCGGTCGTCCGCCACCGGCGCCAGATGCAGATCGCCGGCATCGACACTGTCGGCGACCACACCGGCCTCGATACGGCCCGAGGCGACCGCACGCACGATCTCTGCGCTGGTACGTTCTTTCAACTCGATGCGGACTGCCGGACGCGCCGCCAGCCACGGCGCCAGCGCCTCCGGCAGAAAACCGGTCGCCGCTGCGGTATTGGCGTACAGCCGCAAGGTTCCGCGCGCGCCCGCCGCGAACGCCTGCAGTTCGTCGCGCAGCATGCCGTGCCGTCGCAGCATGCGCCGCGCATGGTGCGCGAGCGCCTCGCCGGCCTCGGTCGCGCGGACACCGCGGGCGTGCCGCTCGAGCAAGGCGATGCCGGCATCGGCCTCGATCCGCCGCAACCGTTCGCTTGCCGAGGCCAGTGCCAGATGCGCATGCGCCGCGCCCTGGCTGATGCTGCCGGCATCGACGATGTGCAGGAACAGGCGCAGGTCGGACAGGTCGATTCGCACGAGACCTCCAGGACGCGCCCTTCGGCCCATCCGAAGGGACACGCGGTCAAAACCGCATTGTGCCCGGCCCCGCCCCGGCGCCCAATGGCGCCATGGACATGGCGATCGCTTTCCCCCTCGCAGCACTGGTCGGCATCTTCCTGCTCGCAGGCGCGGTGAAGGGCCTGACCGGCATGGGCCTGCCCACGATCGCCATGGGACTGCTCGGGCTGGGCATGCCACCGGCAGCGGCGGCGGCGATGCTGGTGGTGCCCTCGATGGTGACCAATGCCTGGCAACTGGCTGCCGGCCCCGAGCTGGGACCGCTGATACGCCGGCTCTGGCCGATGCTGCTGGGCATCGTGGTCGGCACAATCGCCGATGCCGGCGCACTGGCCACGACCGATCCGACCCGGTCGGGGTGCGCGCTGGGGCTGGCGCTCATCGCCTACGCCGGCCATGCCCTGCTCGCCCCGCCGCTGACCGTGCCTGCACGCCATGAGCGCGGGTGGTCGCCCACGGTCGGTCTCGCGACCGGGCTGGTCACCGGCGCCACCGGCGTGTTCGTGATTCCAGCCGTACCGTACCTGCAGGCGCTGGGGCTGCAGCGCGATACGCTGGTGCAAGCACTGGGACTCTCGTTCACGGTCTCGACGCTCGCGCTGGCGATCGGGTTGGGCGCCCATGGCGCGTTCCGATTCGAACAGGCCGGTCTGTCGACGCTGGCGGTCGTGCCCGCGCTGGCCGGCATGTGGCTCGGCGGACGGCTGCGCCGGCGCATCCCGCCAGCGCGCTTTCGCGTCTGGTTCCTGGTCTGCCTGCTGCTGCTCGGCCTGGAACTCGCCTCGCGCCCTTGGCGCTGACCGATCGCATTGCCGCCATCGATCACGCACCCGCTGACCTGCAGCAGCATTCAGGCTAGGATCGACACCGGCAACAGCGTGTCCGGTTCGGACGGCATCGTCCGGTGTCCTTGACCCACGGGGAGTGGTGATGGCGGTCGTCGTGCTTGCGATGAAGGAAACGGCGCCTGGCGAACGCCGGGTGGCGCTGACGCCGGAAACGGTGCGGAAACTGATCGCCGCCGGGGCCACCGTGCTCGCGCAGCGCGGCCTGGGCGAAGGCGCGCATTTCGCCGATGCCGCCTATGCCGAGGCCGGCGCGCATCTGGTCGACGACGAGGCGCTGCCGCAGGCCGACCTGGTGCTGTGCGTGCAGGCGCCGCCGACCGACGCGATCGCCCGGCTCAAGCCGGGCGCCGCCCTGATCGGCACCTTGCAACCCGATGCCGAGCCGGCACGCGCCGACGCGCTGCGCGCACACGGCCTCCTCGCCTTTCCGCTCGAACGGCTGCCGCGCACCACCCGCGCGCAGGCGATGGACGTGCTCAGCTCGCAGGCCGGCATGGCCGGCTACAAGGCGGTGCTGATCGGCGCGCACTTGGCGCCGCGGTTCTTCCCGATGCTGACCACCGCCGCCGGCACGATCCGGCCCTCGAAGGTGCTGGTGGTCGGCGCCGGTGTCGCCGGACTGCAGGCGATCGCGACCGCGCGGCGCCTGGGCGCGCAGGTCGAGGGCTTCGACGTGCGGCCCGAGACGCGCGAGCAGATCGAATCGCTGGGCGCACGCTTTCTTGACCTCGGCGTGAGCGCCGCCGGCGAGGGCGGCTATGCCCGCGCCCTGACCGATGAAGAGCGTGCCGAGCAGCAACGCCGCCTGGCCGCGCATCTGGCCGGCATCGATGTCGTGGTGTGCACTGCCGCCGTGCCTGGCCGGCGGGCGCCGACGATCATCGACGCCGACATGGTCGCCGGCATGCGGCCGGGCAGCGTGATCGTGGATCTGGCCGCCGAAACCGGCGGCAACTGCGCGGTCACCGTTCCCGGTCAGACCGTCGAGGTCGCAGGCGTCACGGTCACAGGCCCGTTGGATCTGGCGAGCCTGGGCGCGACCCACGCCAGCGAGATGTACGCACGCAACGTCCAGCACTTCGTGTCGCTGCTGCTCGTCGATGGCGCCCTCGCGTTCGACTGGACCGACGAACTGCTGGCCCGGACGGTGTGGCCGCAGGTACCGGCCACCGCCCCCACTTCCGGAGCTCCCGCATGATCGATGGATTCGTGGCGCTGTACATCGTGATGCTGGCCGCGATCGCCGGCCACGTGATCATTTCGCGCGTGCCGGTGATCCTGCACACGCCGCTGATGTCGGGGTCGAACTTCATCCACGGCATCGTGCTGATCGGTGCGATGGTCGTGCTCGGCCATGCCGACACGACGCTGGAGAAGGCGATCGGCTTCCTCGCGGTGCTGATGGGCGCGGGCAACGCCGCCGGCGGCTATGTCGTCACCGAGCGGATGCTGGAGATGTTCAAGCCCACCGCCAAGCGGAGCGACGCGCCGTGACCGACCTGCCCGTCTTTCCACCGTCGCGGCGCCTGCCCTCGGCCCGCAGCGTGTTCCAGTGGCTGAGCTACCTCCAGTACCCGGCATTGCTGGTGGCGCTGTACTACGCCGTGCGCGCCGGCCTCGCCGCCGGCGCCTCGGAACGGGCCGGCTGGGGGCCGGTCTACGAGGCGGCGAACATGGTGTTGCTGCATGCCGGCATCGGCATCGGCTTGTCGTCGCTGCAGGACCCGACCAAGACTCAGAACGCATTCTCGCGTCGGGTCTGGGAAGACCCGCGCAAGGGGCGCTGGATGCTGGGACTGCTGGCCGTCTATGCGCTCGGCGCGATAGCGCTGGGCCTGATCGGCGCCTATGTGGCCGGCGACCCGGTGGTCGGCCAGTTGTCGCTGGGCCTGCTCGCATTCGGCTTAGGGATGATCGGCCTGCTCAAGACCGCGATGGAGATGCGTGAGCACCATCGACTCGACCGCACCCCGTCTCCGGTGACGGGCGCCACGATGGTGACGACACGATGAGCGGCCTCGATCTACGCACAGGACTGATCGCGGCAAGTTACTTCATCGCCGCAACGCTGTTCCTGCTCGGCTTGCAGCGCATGGCCTCGCCGAAGACCGCGCGCTCGGGCATCCAGTGGGCCGGCGTGGGCATGCTGCTGGCGACCGCGGCGACGTTCTTCGTGCCCGGCCTGCACAACCTCGGCCTGATGGCGACGGCGATCGCGCTGGGCACCGTGCTGGCCTGGGTGTCGGGCAAGAAAGTCGCGATCACCGACATGCCGCAGATGGTCGCGCTCTACAACGGTCTGGGCGGCGGCTCGGCGGCAGCGATCGGCGCGGTCGAGCTGCTGCGCTGGTCGCAGCATGCCGGCGCACCCGCCTCGGTGCCGCTGGTGCTGGCGACGCTGGGCGCACTGATCGGCGCGATCGCACTGTCGGGCTCGGTGATCGCCTGGGCCAAGCTCGACGGGCGCATGGACAAGCGCTACGCCTTTCCCGGGCAGCAACTGTTCAACCTGGCGGTGTTCGTCGCCGCGCTCATCGTAGGCGGGCTGGTCGTGCATGCGCTTGAGCTGCCGGCGATCGCCGCGTTCTTCGCCTTGGCGCTCGCGCTGGGCGTGCTGATGACGCTGCCGATCGGCGGCGCCGACATGCCGGTGGTGATCTCGCTGTACAACGCGCTGACCGGCCTGGCGGTGGCCTTCGAGGGCTATGTGCTGGGCAACGAGGCACTGATGATCGCCGGCACGATGGTCGGCGCGGCCGGCATGCTGCTGACCCGGCTGATGGCCAAGGCGATGAACCGCTCGATCCGCAGCGTGCTGTTCGCAAGCTTCGGCGGCAGCGCGCAGGCCCAGGCGATCGAGGGCACGCAGAAGCCGATCGAGGCCGGCGACGTGGCAGCGATGATGGCCTATGCCGAGCGGGTGGTGATCGTGCCCGGCTACGGCATGGCCGTGGCCCAGGCGCAGCACAAGATCCGCGAACTGAGCCAGCGCCTGATCGAGCGTGGGGTCAAGGTCAAGTTCGCAATCCACCCGGTCGCCGGGCGCATGCCCGGGCACATGAACGTGCTGCTGGCCGAAGCCGGGGTGCCCTACGACCTGATCGTCGACATGGACGACATCAACCCCGAGTTCGCCAACACCGACGTGACCCTGGTCATCGGCGCCAACGACGTCGTCAACCCGGTCGCCAAGACCGACCCGGCGAGCCCGATCTACGGCATGCCGATCCTGGACGTGATCGATTCGAAGCATGTCGTGGTCATCAAGCGTGGCAAGGGCACGGGCTTTGCCGGCATCGAGAACGCGCTGTTCTACGCCGACAATACCCGCATGCTCTACGGCGACGGCGCCGAGGCGGCCGGCGCCCTGGTCACCGAGCTCAAGGCGCTCGACGGCGGGCATTAGCCCCCGCCGTTGGCGTGCGGCCGTTCGTTTCTGCCCCGACCGGCACACCTGGCCAGAGGTCGTGATGGCCGCATGCCGAGCCGCCCGGCGCAATCGGCGATGAACCGTGGCGCCTCGTCCAACGATGTGCCGGGTCCGCGTCAACCGTCGACGCCACGAGGCGTTGTTCAGGACGACCCCGCCCGTGGCGCAACGACCCGACGATGGATGGCAGCCTCCCGTTCGACCCGCAGACGCATGCCGTGGACGGTAGGCTGGCGCCGGTGAGCGCTCCCCTGCCCGCGGCGACGGCCGCGCCAGACCCCGCGCCGCCGGCCACAATCGAAGCGTTCCTGGCGAGCGTGGAGCGTCGGGCGTTCCGTTTCGCCGAACTCGGCCTGCGCCATCGCGACGACGCGCTCGACGTGGTGCAGGACGCGATGATCCGGATGCTGGGCTATCGCGACCGGCCGGCGTCGGAATGGACGCCGCTGTTCTGGACCGTGCTGCGCAGTCGGATCGTCGACAGCCAGCGCCGGCGCACCTTCCGGCTGAGCTGGCTCACCGATGCCCGTACGTCCGAGGGCGAGGAGATCGATTGGGCCGATGCTGGCCCCGATCCATCGCGCTCGCACGACGGCCGCGAGGCCTGGCAGCGATTGGCTGAGGCGCTGCGTGAGCTGCCGCGCCGCCAGCGCGAAGCATTCACGCTGCGGGTGCTGGAGGAATTCGATGTCGGGACCACCGCGCGCATCATGGGATGCGGCGAGGGCTCGGTGAAAACCCATCTGTTCCGTGCCCGTGAGGCGCTGCAGACGCAACTGGAGGAGTTTCGATGATCCACCCGAATCAACCGCACACCGCCGCAGACGGGGACGCCGCACTGCGTGCGCTCTACGGCCATGCGCAGGCGCAGATCTCGGCCGGCACCACCGCGCGCCTGCATCGCGCGCGGCATGCCGCCACGACCGCCACGCCTGCATGGCGCCGCTGGGCGTGGCCGGCGGCAGCCGGTTTCGCCGCGCTGTTCGCGCTGGCAATCGGCCTGCAATCGCTCGCCCCACCGGCACCGTCGACGACCACGCCCGCACCGGTCCTGGCCGAGGCCGATGGCGCTGCCGCGCTCGACGACGGCGTGGCCGACGCCCTGGCGACGTATGAGGAATCGCCGGACTTCTACCTGTGGCTCGCCGCGAACGAGTCCACCTTGCTTGCGATGGAGTGACCCGTGCGCCTGTCTTCCCCCTTTCTACGCGCGCTCCTGTTGCTGGGCGGCCTGTCGGCGATCGGCCTTGCGGCCGCCCAGCCTGGTCCTGCCCTGCCCGACTGGGAGCGGCTCACGCCCGAGCAGCGCGACCAACTCGTCGCGCCGATCCGCGATCGCTGGAACGACGCCGACGCCGACAAGCGCCGCCGGATGCTCGGCCATGCGCAGCGCTGGCAGTCGATGACGCCGGCCGAGCGCGAGCACGCCCGCCACGGCATGCACAGCTGGAAGCGGCTGCCGCCTGAGCAGCGTGAGGAAGCCCGCGCGTTGTACACCAGGCTGCGCACGCTGCCCGAGGCCGAGCGCGCCGCGCTGCGCGAACGCTGGCAACAGATGACGCCCGAACAGCGCCGCCGCTGGGCGCAAGCCAATCCGGCACCCGAGCCGCGCGAGGGGGCAAGGCCCCCGCACTGACACCGACTCCGGCCTGGGTGTCGCTGCCGGACGCGGCGATCAGCCCACAGCCATGCTGTCGCCGTCGTCGTTGGCCGCACTCAAGTGCTGCCAGAGATGCTTCATGGCCTCGTCGAACGGGGCATCGATCGAACGCACGAGCGCGCGCCCGGCCCCGACCAAGGCGGCCAGTTCCTCGGGCGAGACGACCATCCGACGCACACCGCGCCGGTTGACGATCAGCAGCCGCGACGTCAGCGGACTGATCCATGCCACCCGGGCCACCGATTGGCGTCCGTGCTCGTCGATCAGCCGCAGGCCCTGGCCGGGGCGCAACTGGCGCATCCGTGCCGCGATGGTCGGATCGAATGCGGGCGTCGCAGTGCCGTCCACCAGGCGCAGCAGCGGATCGGACGGCTCGTCCAGCGCCTCGTCCTCCGGCAGCGGCGTATGCATGCGCCGGGGCGCATCGCAACGCGCGAGCGCGGCGACGATGCGCGTGACCTCCTCGCGCGCGGCGGCCGCATCGAGGCCACCGCTGGCGTAGCAATCGGCCAGCGGCCCCTGCAGCGCGCGCAGGGACGCGGCCACTGCGTCGCCATCGGCCGCGGCGGCGTCGAGATCGATGCCGATCATCGCATCGCCGATCGCGACCGCGGCGCGGTGGCGCGGCGAATCGGGACCGTCGCGCAGCCAGGTCTGGGTCAAGTGGTGGCGCCAGTGCTGGTCGAGAAAGCGAGCGACGGCTTCGGTCAGCGGTTGCGCGCTCATGCGCTCGGCCACGAGATCGGCGACGCCGCGGCGTGCCTGTTGCAGGCGTTCGCGACCATGGATCGCTTCGGCGGCGCGTCGCTCGGCGACCTCCGTACGACGGCGTTGCTGGTCCAGGCGCTCGCGCAGTTCCTCGGCCGCGAGCGCGAACACCGCCTGGTCGGTTTCGTATTCCTCCACGACCCGGTCGACGAGCCGCCCGGCATGCTCGAGCAGGTCGCGGTCGAGCGCGGTATCGCCGGTATTGCCGTCGCAGGCCTCGGTGACCGCATCGAGCAGCCGGCGCGCCGGATGGCCGCGCTGGCTGAACATCGATTCGTCGGTCAAGGCCACCTTGAGGCAGGGCATGACCAGCCGGCCGTAGAGATCGCGCGCCTGCTGCATCAAGTCGTTGGCCTCGAACAGCGCCTGGAACAGCAGGCCGACCAGATCGATCGCGTCCTCATCGTCGCCGCTCAGCGGCGCGCGGTCGGGATCGACGCCGACGCCGCGCAGGCCGCGCGCGAGTTCCAGCCGGATCACCTCACCCAATCGCCTCCGGTCGTCGCCGGCCAGCACCCGAGCATACGGCGAGGGGTCGTCGCCCTGCAGCAACCGCGCCACGCTGAGCAGCTTCGCCGCCTCGACGGCCGGTGTCGCACCGGGCGGCACATCGCGCGCGGACGCCTCTTCCGAGTGGGGCGCCGCCATACGCGCGAGCTGCGCCCGCCAGCGGTGCAACTGCGCTCGCACCAGCGCAAGCTCAGCGCCCTGCGGATCGGGATCAGACGTGTCCGGACCACCGGCGGCCAGCAGCCGGGCCAGATCCGCAGACAACGGCCCCTGCGCAGGCCGGACAGTGCGCGCAGCGTCGGCTGCATCCACCCGCGCCTCGACCAACCCGCCCTCGGGTTGCCATGCGGGCGCGCGACCGCCACGGTCGGCGGCCGGTGTCGCGGCCACCGGCCCGAACGCGGTGTCGAGCAAGGTATCGGCGCGAGCGTAGAGCCCGGCCAGAACCGCCGGCAGTCGTGCACCGAGTTGCTCGAACAGCCGGGTGCGCAGGTCGCGCGGCAGCGCGTCGGGATCGAGCAGACCGGCGAACGCCTGGACCGGCACGAGCGGACGCAGCGGATGCGCCGCGCCATCGGCGACACCCAGGCGCGATGCCAGCCCCGCCATCCGGCCATCGAGCACGGTCAACCGGCCCAGCCATTGGTGTTCGAGCAGGTCGACCTGCTGTTGGACCGCAAGATGCAGTTCCAACTGGCCTTCGGACATCAGCGCCATCGCGTCGTGCGCCGGCCGCGGTGGGGTGGCGCTGCGCCAACGTTCGAAGGCCGCCTCGATCGCGGCACGGAAGCTCGCCGCCAGCACCGGCGCACGCATGCGCAATGCGCGCGCAGCCAATCGTGCGTCCTGTGCGGCCATGTAGTCGGCGGCGGCGCCAAGCGCATCGCGTTCGACTTGTGTCTCGACCTCGTCCCACAGCGTCGACAGCACCTCGCCCAACGCCGTCACCGCGTCGCGTCGCAGTGCGTCGAACACCGCCTCGGGCTCGCCCGGCGTTGGTCGGCGCGAAGGCGGCGCCGGACCGATGTCGTGGGGATGCGTCATCTTGGGGGAGAATCGGGGGATGGGGCACAGCGCCCCCGCACTTAGCTTTCCGAAACCAGAGGCACAAGTCCGTGACGATACTCCCAAATGCTGAACGCCTTCTCGACGCGCTCGATGCGCGGCGTTCGGTGCCGGCGCGCCAGCTCGATGCGCCAGGACCCGACGACGCGACCCTGCAGCGCATGCTGCGCTCGGCGGTGCGGGTCCCCGACCACGGCAAGCGGGTGCCGTTCCGGTTCCTGCGCATCGCCGGCGACGCGCGCCACGCGCTCGGTGAACGGTTGGTAGCCCGCGCCCGCGCACGCGATCCGGAGATCGGCGCCGGCGCGCTCGACAAGGACCGCCACCGGTTCTCGCACGCGCCGCTGGTGATCGCGGTCGTCGCGATCCTGGACCCGCACGACACCGCGATCCCCGACATCGAGCGGCTGCTGACCGCCGGCAGCGTGTGCTTTGCACTGCTGCAGGCCGCGCAGGCCTGTGGCTTCGGCGCGTCCTGGCTGACCGGCTGGCCGGCTTACGACGGCGAGATCCTCGCCGCGCTCGGCCTGGGCGAGCACGAACGCATCGCCGGCTTCATCCACATCGGCAGCCCGCGGCTGGATCCGCCCGAACGCGAGCGACCGGACCCGGCCGCGCTGCTGCAGGACTGGGTCGCGCCGTGAGTCTGACGCCCCCCGCCGTCCAGTCGCCCGCCCCGCCGCCGACCGCCCCGCTGTACCTGGTCGACGCCAGCCTCTACGTGTTCCGCGCCTGGCACTCGATGCCCGACGAGTTCCACGACGCCGATGGCTGGCCGACCAATGCCGTGCAGGGGTTCGCACGGTTTCTCGCCGAGCTGATCGAGCGCGAACGCCCGCGACACATCGCGATCGCCTTCGACGAAGCGCTCGACAGCTGTTTCCGCAATCGCCTGTATCCGGCCTACAAGGCCAACCGCCCGCCCGCGCCGGACGCATTGCGCCGGCAGTTCGCGCACTGCAAGGCGCTGTGCCGCGCGCTCGGCCTGGTCGTGCTCGCCGACACCGAGTACGAAGCCGACGATCTGATCGGCAGCGCGTTGCAGGCCGGTCGCCACCGCGCGCACCACGGCGTCATCGTCTCGGCCGACAAGGACCTGTCGCAATTGCTCCAGGGCGCCGACGAGCAGTGGGACTACGCTCGCGGCCAACGCTGGACCGCGGCCGGCGTGCGTGCGCGCCATGGCGTGGAGGCGCACCAGATCGCCGACTACCTCGCGCTGTGCGGCGACGCGATCGACAACATCCCCGGCGTGCCGGGCATCGGCTGCAAGACCGCGGCCAGCCTGCTGCACCACTTCGGCACGCTCGACGCGCTGCTGGCGCGCAGCGACGAGATCGCGTTCCTGCGCTTCCGCGGCGCCGCCCAGGCGGGTGCGAAGCTACGTCAGCACGCCCAGGCCGCGCAGCTGTACCGCCAGCTGACGACGATCGCCTGCGATGCGCCGCTGGGCGAGGGCGCGGATGGCTTCGCACGGCGCGACGGCGATGCGCAGGCGCTGTCGGCGCTGTGCACCGCGTTGCGTTTCGGCCCGCTGACGCGGCGGCGCCTGTACGCCGCGGCCGGGCTGACGTGGGCGCCGGTGGCCGAAGCCTGACCGGCGCGCCGCAGCGTGCTACCGGCGTTGCGGCCAGGCGACTACCATCGACGCATGACGAATCCGGATGCAGGACCCGCCGACGCGGCGGAAGTGCTCTATCAGGGCGACTGGCTGCGGCTGGTGCGCCGGGGCACGTGGGAATCGTGCGAACGCACCCACGGCGGCAACGGTATGGCGGTGCTGATCATTGCGGTCACGCCGGACGACGAGGTGCTGTTCGTCGAGCAGTACCGGGTGCCGCTGGGTGCGCGCACGATCGAGATGCCGGCCGGCCTGGTCGGCGACCACGGCAGCTCCGATTCGCTCGAGGACGCGGCCCGGCGCGAGCTGATCGAGGAGACCGGCTGGTCGGCCGGGCGTGTCGATGTGTTGCTGACCGGCCCGACGACAGCGGGCATGAGCAACGAGCGCGTGGCCTTCGTCCGTGCCCGCGAACTGACCCGGGTCGGCAAAGGCGGCGGCATCGACGACGAAGACATCATCGTCCACACCGTGCCGCGCGCCACCGCGCCGGCCTGGCTGATGCGCAAGCATGCCGAAGGCTACGAGCTCGACCTCAAGCTCTGGGCGGGGCTGTGGATGATCGACCACCAGCCCGACGGCACACCGGTCGACTGACGGTCATGGGCCGGGCCTGCGCCCGGCACCACCTGCACTCAGGCCTTCTTGAGGAACTCGGTGCGCAGCACCAGGCCCTTGACCTTCTCGGCGTTGCACTCGATCAGGTCGGCGTCGTCGGTGAGACGGATGTTCTTGACCAGCGTGCCGCGCTTGAGCGTGACGTTGGTGCCCTTGACCTTGAGGTCCTTGATCAGCGTGACCGAGTCGCCGTCGGCGAGCGCGGTGCCGTTGCTGTCCTTGACGACGATGGTGTCTTCTTCCGACATGGTGCGATGTCCCGTGGTGTGCGCCGGTGTCCGGCGCATGAGCAGTGGATACGTGCCACGCGAGCGCGCGTGGATGATCGCGCCCGCGCATGCGGGCGCGCAGTGGATCAGGCGAAGCGATCGGTCGCGCGGACCAGCGCGTCGATGTTCTCGGCTTCGAACGCCGAGTGGCCCGAGGCCGGCGTGATCACCAGTTCGGCCTTCGGCCAGACCTGGTGCAGGTCCCAGGCGTTCTGCACCGGGCAGACGACATCGTAGCGGCCGTGCACGATGACGCCCGGGATGTCGACGATGCGGTAGGCGTCGCGCAGCAACTGGTCGTCGACTTCGAAGAAGCCCCCGTTGACGAAGTAGTGGTTCTCGATGCGCGCGAACGCGAGCGCGAACCGCGCATCGGCGTGGCTGTCGGCGAAGTCCTCGTCGATATGCAGGAAGCTCGTGGCGCCTTCCCAGACGCTCCACGCGCGGGCGGCGTCCAGGCGCACGCCCTCGTCGTCGCTGGTCAGGCGCTTGTGGAACGCGGCGATCAGGTCGCCACGCTCATTGTGCGGAATCGCCGCGATGTACTGCTGCCAGGCTTCCGGGAACAGACGCGACGCACCTTCCTGGTAGAACCATTCCAGTTCCCAGCGACGCAACATGAAAATGCCGCGCAGGACCAGTTCGTTGACCCGGCGCGCGTGGCTCTGGGCATAGGCCAACGCCAGCGTCGACCCCCACGAGCCACCGAAGACCTGCCACTGCTCGATGCCCAGATGCTCGCGCAGGCGCTCAATGTCGGCGACCAGATCCCAGGTCGTATTGGCGACCAGATCGGCATGCGGCGTCGAGCGTCCGGCACCCCGCTGATCGAACAGCACGATGCGGTACTTCGCCGGATCGTGGAAGCAGCGCATCTTCGGGCTGCAACCGCCGCCCGGACCGCCATGCAGCAGCACGACCGGCTTGCCCTTCGGGTTGCCGCACTGTTCGTAGTACAGGACGTGTCGATCGTCGACGGCCAGCGAACCGGTGTCGTAGGGTTCGATGGCGGGATAGAGCTGTCGCATGCACGGGCATCCGAAAGGAACCGGACGCCATTCTAACAGCCGCGGTCAGGCGCCCCCGGCGCGTCCGAAGGTCACGCGGTCGCGCTGCTCCAGATCGCACGCGGTCTCCACATCGCCAAGGCCTGCCGCTTCGAACAGCGCGCGCACCGCCGCGCCTTGCGCCAGCCCGTGCTCGACCAACAGCCAACCCCCGGGCCGCAGGTGCGCGCAGGCCCCGCCGGCCAGCACGCGGATCGCGTCGAGGCCGTCGTCGCCCGAGGCCAGTGCGGTCGGCGGCTCGAAGCGCAGATCGCCACGCGCCAGGTGTGGATCGTCCGCCTCGATGTACGGCGGGTTGCTGACCAGCACATCGAAGCGGCGGCCCGCGAGCGGCGCGTACCAGTCGCCGGCCAGGAACGTCACGCGCGCGAGCCCCAGCTCGGCGGCATTGGCGCGCGCAACGGCGAGCGCGGCCTCGCTCAGGTCGGTGGCGACCACGTCGACGTCCGGGCGCTCGACCGCAAGCGCGAGCGCGACCGCACCGCTGCCGGTGCCCAGGTCGGCAACCGCGGCGCCGGGGCCGGCCGGCAGCCGCGCCAACGCCAGCTCGACCAGCCGCTCGGTCTCGGGCCGGGGAATCAGCGTCGCCGGCGACACCGCCAGGTCGAACCGCCAGAAGCCGCGACGCCCGGTCAGATAGGCGACCGGCTCGCCGGCAGCGCGACGCGCCACCAACATTTCGAAGCGTGCGGCCAATGCCGGCTCGATCGG
This sequence comes from Luteimonas sp. gir, assembly GCF_037198055.1. NCBI lineage: Bacteria > Pseudomonadati > Pseudomonadota > Gammaproteobacteria > Lysobacterales > Lysobacteraceae > Luteimonas > Luteimonas sp. gir. The sequence goes on along the minus strand of NZ_JBBAXQ010000002.1, from coordinate 390,458 downwards.
GTCGTCGCCATGTGCGAACAGCCAACTGTGCGGACGCCCGACAGCGTGCGCGAGCAGCCAGCGGGCATCGGTGGCGTCGATGCGCGACGCAGCCGCGCGCAGCACCGCATCGAGTCGGGGAGAAGGCGTATCCATGACTTCACATCGTAGCGGCGCGGGCGTCCGGCATGGTGGTCGCCCTTTCGCTCGAGCGGCCGCCGATGCCTTCTTCCTTGCGCATCTGCCTTGCGGCGCTGGTCGCGTTGATGCTGTCCGCCTGTCAGAGCGCGTTCTTCGCAGTCGTCAACCGGCACAGCGACCGACCCGCGGTCAGCGTGGTCTACGACGCCGACCGCGCATTGTCGCTCGACGTCTATCGGCCGGCTGCACCGGTCAGCGACGCCCCGGTCGTGGTGTTCTTCTACGGCGGTTCGTGGCGGCGTGGCAGCCGCGCGCAGTATCGCTTCGTCGGCAGCCGGTTGGCGCAGCACGGCGTCGTCGCGATCGTCGCCGACTACCGCACGTATCCGGCGGCCGGCTTTCCCGATTTCGTCGGCGATGCGGCGCGGGCGGTGCGCTGGACGCGCGACCACGCGCAGGCGTACGGCGGCGATCCGCGCCGTCTGTTTGTCGCCGGGCACTCGGCCGGGGCGCAGATCGCAGCATTGCTGGGCACCGATGCGCGCCATCTTGCGGCAGTCGGCATGGTGCCGCGCGATCTGGCCGGGGTGATCGGTCTGGCCGGTCCCTACGATTTTTCGATCGGACCGCGCCTGGCGCCGGTGTTCGGGCCGCGCACGCAATGGCCCGACGCGATGGCGCTGCGGTTCGTCGATGGCGACGAGCCGCCATTCCTGTTGGTGCACGGCGATGCCGACCGCACGGTCGACGTGGACAACAGCCGGCGCCTGGACGCCGCGCTACGCGGTCACGGCGAGGCCTCGACGCTGCGGGTCTTGCCCGGCGCGCATCATTTCGCGCCCGCAGCGGCGTTCTACAACCCGGCGCGATCGCCAACGGTGCTGCCTGCGGTGCTGGACTTCGTGTCCACGACGGGGCCCACATCAGCGGCCGGACCAGATGCAGCCCGCAACGCGGCGCGCGTGCTGACCGACTGAGGGTCTTCTTTTGGGGTAGAGGGAAGACTGATTCTCCAGTTCGGACAGGCTGCTGCCCGCCGACAGAAGCCGCCTTCTCCTCTTTCACGGCCGTTACGCGGTCCGGCCACGCAACGCACGCCTGGCGTTCGCATGCCTTGACTCGACCGCGCGCACCTCACAAAACCGGGGTCAGAGTGCAATTTTCGTCCCGCGAAATTGCACTCTGACCCCGGTTTTATGCTGACTGATCGAGCCGGGTCGTGTTCGGCGGCCACTACGACACACTGAGGCCGACGGCCAGCGACTCGTCCAGCGGGCGACTACGACGTCCATCCGAAGTCGGGTTGCAAGCGTTCATGGCAGCGGACTGGTGACCGGTGACCGCGTCAAGCGCGCCATGGATGGTGCGCGCCCGAGTCAAGGCGGGGAAAGCATGGATGGTGTGCGCGGCATTGCCGCGCATCCATGCGAGCGCCACGCGCGCTTTGCGTGGCCGGACAGTGCAGCGGCCTTGCAGAGGGGAGAGCCGTTTCCGGCCTCGCACTTGCAGATAGACAAAATGAAGGCGGCCGAAGCCGCCTTCAAAGATTCCGTGACACGTGTGGGAGGGAGGTACGGACACGGAACGGGGTGTGCGGCCTGGACCGCCTGGGCTGGGTGGCGATAGCACGTCGACCAGCCCCTTGCGCCTGATATTGCTGCAGTGCAGCAGTCATTGCAAGCGTTTTCATTGTCGTACTCGCCGCACCCACAATCGATAGCCTGAACCTATTGATAGGATTCGACTTATCGATTTTACATATCGATAGAGCGCGCCTAACCTATGCCTAGCCGGTCTCTCCGGCCGTCGGCCGGCCACGGCCGCACCCTCTTCACCCAAGGAGTTTCCATGTCCCTCATCAACACCGAGATCAAGCCGTTCAAGGCCACCGCGTTCCAGAACGGCGAGTTCGTCGAAGTCAGCAACGAGAGCCTGAAGGGCAAGTGGTCGGTGCTGATCTTCATGCCGGCCGCCTTCACCTTCAATTGCCCGACCGAGGTCGAGGACGCCGCCGAGCATTACGCCGAGTTCCAGAAGGCCGGCGCCGAGGTCTACATCGTCACCACCGACACGCACTTCTCGCACAAGGTGTGGCACGAGACCTCGCCTGCCGTCGGCAAGGCGCAGTTCCCGCTGGTCGGCGACCCCACCCACCAGCTGACGCGCGCGTTCGGCGTGCACATCGAGGAAGAAGGCCTCGCACTGCGCGGCACGTTCATCATCAACCCCGACGGCGTGATCAAGACGCTGGAAATCCACGACAACGCGATCGCCCGCGACGTGACCGAAACCCTGCGCAAGCTCAAGGCCGCGCAGTACGTTGCCGCCCACCCCAACGAGGTCTGCCCGGCCAAGTGGAAGGAAGGCGAGAAGACCCTCGCACCGTCGCTGGATCTGGTCGGCAAGATCTGATCCGCGTGCCGGCCGCGGCGCCTGCCGCGGCCGCCTCCGTCCCCGTTTCGGGGATGGAGGCGAACCGGAGCCCGTGTGCGCTCGCGCGGTCTCCGGTTCGCCTCCCTCCCGCCGTCCGATGTGCCATCACGGCACGTCGCGTACCGCCCCACCCTGCCTCCAGGAGCCGACCATGTTGGAAGCCGACCTCAAAGCCCAGCTCAAGGGCTACCTGGCCCGCGCCGTGCGCCCGATCCACATCGTGGCCTCGCTCGACGACGGCCCCAAGTCCGCCGAGCTGCGCAGCCTGCTCGACGACCTCGCCGAAGCCAGCGATCGCATCACGATCGACCTGGACGGCGACGACGCGCGGCGTCCGTCGTTCGCGCTGACCTCGCCCGGTCACGACATTTCGCTGCGCTTCGCCGGCCTACCGATGGGGCATGAGTTCACCTCGCTGGTGCTGGCGCTGCTGCAGGTCGGCGGCCATCCGTCGAAGGCCGCGCAGGAGACGCTCGAGCAGGTCGCCGCGCTCGAGGGCGACTACCTGTTCGAAACCTATTACTCGTTGTCGTGCCAGAACTGCCCGGACGTGGTGCAGGCGCTGAATCTGGCGGCGGTGCTCAATCCACGCATCCGCCACGTGGCCATCGACGGCGCCCTGTTCCAGGACGAAGTCGAGGCGCGCGAGATCATGTCGGTGCCCACCGTGTTCCTCAACGGCGAAAAGTTCGATCAGGGCCGGATGACGCTCGAGCAGATCGTCGCCAAGCTCGACACCGGTGCGGCGAAACGCGAGGCCGCAAAGATCGCCGACAAGGCGCCGTTCGAGGTGCTGGTCGTGGGCGGCGGTCCGGCTGGCGCGGCCGCAGCGATCTACGCCGCGCGCAAGGGCATCCGTACCGGTATCGCCGCAGAGCGTTTCGGCGGCCAGGTGCTCGACACGATGGCGATCGAGAATTTCATCTCGGTCAAGGAGACCGAGGGCCCGAAGCTCGCCGCTGCACTCGAGCAACACGTGCGCGAGTACGAGGTCGACATCATGAATCTGCAGCGCGGCACGCGGCTGGTGCCGGCCGGCGACGACGGGCTGATCGAGGTGCAACTGGAGAACGGCGCGTCGCTGCGCTCGCGTACCGTCGTGCTGGCCACTGGCGCGCGCTGGCGGCAGATGAACGTGCCGGGTGAGGACCAGTACCGCAACAAGGGCGTGGCCTACTGCCCGCATTGCGACGGACCGCTGTTCAAGGGCAAGCGCGTGGCGGTGATCGGCGGCGGCAACTCCGGCGTCGAGGCTGCGATCGACCTGGCCGGCATCGTCGCCCACGTCACGCTGATCGAGTTCGACGCGCAGCTGCGCGCCGACGAGGTGCTGCAGCGCAAGCTGCGCAGCCTGGCGAATGTGCGCATCGTCACCAGCGCGCAGACCACCGAGGTGCTCGGCGACGGCAGCCGGGTCAATGGTCTGGTGTACCGCGACCGCGTTGGCGGCAGCGACCATCGTGTCGAGCTCGAAGGCGTGTTCGTGCAGATCGGCCTGCTGCCCAATACCGAATGGTTGAAGGGCGTGGTCGAGCTGAGCCCGCGCGGCGAGATCGTCGTCGATGCCCGCGGCCAGACCAGCGTGCCGGGCGTGTTCGCCGCCGGCGATGCGACCACGGTGCCTTACAAGCAGATCGTCATCGCGATGGGTGAAGGGTCGAAGGCGGCGCTGAGCGCGTTCGACCATCTGATCCGGCACTCCGCGCCGGCCGCTCAGGCCGCGGCCGCCTGAGCATGGGCGCGCCCGCAGACCATGCGGCCTGCCCGGTCGTCGCTTCGCGGCGACCGGGCAGCGCGTCGGCGCGGGGCACGCAGCGATGAACCTGCGGGATCTGCGCTACTTCGTCGCATTGGCCGAACATCGGCATTTCGGCCGCGCCGCGGCCAGCTGCTTCGTCAGCCAGCCGACGCTGTCGACGCAGATCCGCAAGTTGGAGGAGGAACTGGGCGTGGCGCTGGTCGAACGGGCGCCGCGCAAGGTCATGCTGACCCCGACCGGCCAGCAGATCGCCGAGCGCGCGCGGCGGATCGTCGCCGACATCGAGCAGATGAAGGACGTCGCGCGGCGCAGCGCCGATCCTGAGGCCGGCTCGATCCGGCTCGGCGTGTTTCCCACGCTCGGCCCCTACCTGCTGCCGCACGCCGTGCCGCTGGTGCGTGCACGGTTCCCCGAGCTCGAGCTGCTGCTGATCGAGGAGAAGAGCAACGTGCTGCTGTCACGCCTGCACGATGGCCGGCTCGACGCAGCGATTCTTGCGTTGCCGCTCGACGACGAGCAGTTGCACACGCAGTTCCTGTTCGAGGAGCCATTCGTGCTCGCCGTGTCCGACCGCCATCCGCTGGCCGCGCAGGACCGGCTGGACCTGCCGGCGCTGTCGCAGCAGAAGCTGCTGCTGCTCGAGGACGGCCACTGCATGCGCGAGCAGGCATTGGACGTGTGCCGATTGTCCGGCGCCGCCGAGCATGCCGAGTTCCGCGCCACGAGCTTGGAGACGCTGCGTCAGATGGTCGCCGCGAACGTCGGCGTGACCCTGCTGCCGGTGCTCGCGACCAAACCGCCGGTGGCGCCGTCGCCGCATCTGCACCTGCTCGACTTCAGCGACACCCGCCCGACACGGCGGATCGCGATGGTGTGGCGGCGCAGCTCGGCGATGCACGATTTCCTGCTGCGGCTGGCCGAAGCGCTGCGTGCGCTGCCGGCAGCCTTGCTCGACCCGGCGGCGCCACGCGCCGCCTGAGCCAGCCGCGCATCGGCGACGCTACAGCGCTACACCCACCGGGCAGGCGACGCCGGTCCCACCCAGCCCGCAATAGCCGCCAGGGTGCTTGTGCAGGTACTGCTGATGCTCGTCCTCGGCGTAGTAGAACGTTGGCGCGGGCGGTCCCGCCAGCTCAGTGGTGATCGCCGGGAAGCCCGCGGCCTGCAACTGCGCCTGGTAGGCATCGCGGCTGCGCACCGCCAGGACATGCTGATCGGCAGTGGTGCAGTAGATCGCCGAGCGGTACTGGGTGCCGACGTCGTTGCCCTGACGCATGCCCTGGGTGGGATCGTGGCCTTCCCAGAACAGCTGCAGCAGATGCTCGAAGGCGACCTGCGCCGGGTCGTAGACCACCAGCACGACCTCGGCATGGCCGGTCTGGCCCGAGCACACTTCGCGGTAGGTCGGATTCGGGGTCAGCCCGCCGGCGTAGCCGACCGCCGTCGTCACCACGCCCGGCAGCGACCAGAATTTGCGCTCCGCGCCCCAGAAGCAGCCCATGCCGAACTGCACCTGCTCAAGACCGTCGACGGCATCGCGCAGCGGTCGGCCGTGCACGGCATGCACGTTGTGCAGCGGCAGCGGCGTGTCGCGGCCGGGCAGCGCGTCCTGCGCCCGCGGCAGGCGCTGCTTCCACGCTCCGATTCCCAGCATCATCGAACCCTCCTGCGGATGCGGCCGGTCGCCGCCTCTCATGGATGCGGCATGCCGACCCGGGGTTCAAGGGCGCTGCGGCTCAGATGCCCGCGCACGATCGCTGCCCTTCAGCCCGGCGAGGAAGATGCCCGCCAGCGTGCAGGCCAGCCCCAGCCATTCGCGCGGCACCGTCGGCCGCTGCAACACCACCAGATCGAGCACGAACGCGCACACCGGCTGGGCAAGCAGCAACAGGCCCACCAGTGCGACCGGCAACTGCTGCATCGCCCGCGAGATCAGCATCCAGCTCAGGCAATGCCCGAGCCCTGCGAGCAACAGCAACCAGGCCAGGGCACGCCAGCTCGGGATCGCGAACGACACGCCCTCGGCCAGACCCGCCAGCCCCAGCAGCACCGCGCACAGCAGCGACACCAGCGCCAGCACCTGCGCGATCGGCGCGGCGCGCAGCGGCGCCAGCCGCTGTCCGGCGCGCTGCACCTGGCGCAGACCGACGTTGTAGACCGCGTAGCACAGTCCGGTTCCCAGCCCCAGCCACACGCCCCAGCGGTAGTCGGCCGGCAGCGCGGCCCAGTCGGCACCCAGCAGCAGCCACAGCCCCGCGAAGGCGAGCACGATGCCGCCCAGAAAGCGCGGTCCCAGGCGTTCGCCGAACAGCACCATCCCGGCAAGCGCCATGAAGAACACCTGCGCATTGGCCAGCAGCGTTGCCAGGCCGGGACCGATCAGCAGGATGCTGCGATGCCACAGCCACAGGTCGGCCGCGAACGCGGCGGCGGGCAACAGCGCCAGCCACCATAGCCGTGCCGGAATCGGCCGCCAATCGCGACGCAGCGCGACCCAGAGCGTGAGCAGGGCGCCGGCGAACAGCATGCGGTAGAACGCCGAGATCGTCGGCGGCGTGCCGGCCAGGCGCACCATCAGGCCGTTGCTGCCGATCAACACGGCGCCGGCCAACATGCTCGCGAGTGCAGCGCGGCCGGCGGGAACGTCCTGCATGGCACCGATCCAGCGATGGGGGAGCGGCAGCGTAGCAGCGCCCTACCCCCGGCCGGCACCTCAGGCGAAGACGGCCGGCGCCATCCGGACGCGATTCCTGCCCTCGTGCTTGGCGGCGTAGAGCGCCTTGTCGGCGCGCGCCAGCGTCTGGGCGGCGGTGCGTTCGCCGCGGCGTCGGGTCGCGATGCCGATGCTGACCGACAGCCCAACGCGCGTACCTTCGTGGCGGACATCGACCTCCTCGACCGCCATGCGCATGCGCTCGCCGATGACCCGCGCCCGGGCGCCCTCCAGGCCCGGCAGCACGACCATGAACTCCTCGCCGCCGTAACGGCCGAACACCGCGCCGTCGCTCAAAGCGCCCTTCAGCGCGGCCGCGACCCGGCGCAGGCAGTCGTCGCCGCAGGCATGACCGTAGCGGTCGTTAACCGACTTGAAGTGATCCAGGTCGACAAACAGCACCGAGACCGGCCGTTCGTCGCGCTCTGCATCGGCGAAGATCCGCGCCACCCACTGGTCGAGCATGCGGCGGTTCATCGTGCCAGTCAGTGCGTCCATCTCGGCCGAGCGGCGCAGCTTGAGCGCGGCCGCCGCCTGGTCGACGTGCTGCTGCACCAGTCGCAGCAGTTCGGCAATCAGCGCCATGTCCTCGGGCAGGAATCCGGCGTCGCCGGCACGGCGCATCACCAGCACGCCCCAGACCGGCGTGCGCATCTGCAGCGGCACCCAGGCCTCGATCGCCGGTCCGCGGCCTTCTTCCGGCGCAGGTTGCTGGGTCGCCACGCCAGCGACCGCCAGTCGGCGCAGGGCTTGCTCGCGCGAGGCGAGGCTGCGTTCGACACGCGCCGCCACCCCGGCTGGCTCGACGAACACCCGGTCCACGCCAAGATAACCGCGCAGCATCACCGCGCACGACTCGGCAGGCACCAGCGGCATCAGGTGCTCGACCAGCAAGCGGAAACCGCAGGCCGGTAGGTCCCCTGCGTCCAGACCGTCGAGCTGGGCCTGCAGGGCCGCCGACAGATTCGCGCGGGCCGCCTCGCGGCGCATGCGGCGCTCGGTCTCCAGTCGCGCGATCCGGTCGCGGTCGCGCTGGTCACGGTAGTCGCCGATCCGCTGCACCAGGGCCAGGCCCAACACCAGCACGAACGCCACCGCGCCGCCCTGATACCCCAGGTGGACCAGCGGCACGTCGGCGGCGAGCCCGTGCCGGACCAGGGCGGCCCAGGCGCCGGCGATGACCGGCACGAATGCGGTCACCAGCAACCAGCCGGCCAGGGCGACGCCGCGGCGTGCGCCATCGACCAGCATCGCCAGCCCCGCGATGCCCGCCAGCAGCCAGCCGTAGGCGGTGATGCGCTCGATGACGCCATCGAGCGCCGGCAAGCGCAGGGCGCAGACTGCAGCCAGCGCCGCCAACACCATCGCCAGTACGCGGACGATACGCACCAGACGGTCGTCACGTCCGGGCATCGCGTAGGCACGCACAAGTGACAGCCAAACCGCGGCATAGAGCAGCGCCAGCGCCGAGACCCCCTGCTCGCGCCACGCCCCCAGCAGCGACGCGCCGGGCAACCCGTACAGATGCCCGTTGCGGGCCTGCAGCAGCAGCACCAGCACGACCACATAGCCGAAGAACCCCACGAACAGTCGGTCACGCGAGGCGTGCGCCAGCGCCAGCGCCATCGCCGCCAGCGCCAACAGGCCGCCGTAGACCGCACCGGCGAGCGCGACGCCCGAGCGCTCGATCCGCCGCACGTCGACGGCGCGGGCCAGCACCGGCCGCATCGTCGCCGGAAGCGGCCGGTCGGCATGCAGCGTCAGTTCCACCGGGCCCTGCCACTCCGGCAGCACGAAGCCATAGCCAGTCGGCAACATGCCCTCGTCGTCGCCGACCTGGAAGAAGCCGCGCGGCTCGCTGCGCCAGCCATCGGCGGCTTGCAACTGCAGCCCCTCGACCATCTCACGGGGAAACCACAGTGCCCAGCGCCCACCGGCGGCATCGCCGCTCGGCAGCGTGAAGCGCAGGCGTGCCTCTGCCCCGGGGGACGCGTCGGGCGCCGGTGGCAGGACCTCGACCGCGCGGCGCTCGCCCGGCCGCAATTGGGTGGAGGCGACCAGCGCGACGAACAGGCCCAGCAATACCAGCAGGCAGCCGGCCAGCACCCAACCGTGGCCGGGAATCGCACGCGCACGTTCGCTGCTCGTCATCGGCGGGCCCTCTCGCACACGTCGGCGCGCGGCCGACACATCGTCGCCCACGCGCCGCCCGCGCGCCTTCTCGCTGTCGCGCTGCATCCTGCTCCTTCCCGTCGGAAATCCGTACTCCGTCACAACATTATGTCATCGGCGGTCACACAAGCGCCGCGCCCCGGGCAGGCTCGGCCATCGCCGGCCCTGCCGACCGGTCCGCTACACTGCGCAGTTCATTCCGCCTTTCCCGAGCCGTCCGCCCCATGTCCGCAGGTCCGATCGAATCCGCCGCCCCGCCCACCGACGCCGCCGCTCCGGTGCGTCAGGACTTCATCCGGCAGATCGTCCGCGAGGACCTCGCCAGCGGCCGGCACACGACGGTCCGGACCCGGTTCCCGCCCGAGCCCAATGGGTATCTGCACATCGGACACGCCAAGGCGATCTGCCTGGACTTCGGCATCGCCGACGAGTTCGGCGGGCGGTGCAACCTGCGCTTCGACGACACCAACCCGGAAAAGGAAGACCTGGCGTTCGTGCGTGCGATCGAAGACGACGTGCGCTGGCTGGGCTTCGACTGGGCCGAACTGCGCCACGCCTCGGACTACTTCGAGGTCTATTACCTGGCCGCCGAGAAGCTCATCGCGCAGGGCGATGCCTTCGTCTGTGACCTGACCGCGGAGCAGGTCCGCGAGTACCGCGGCACGCTGACCGAGCCGGGCCGCAATTCGCCGTTCCGCGACCGCAGCGTGGAGGAGAACCTGGACCTGTTCCGGCGCATGCGCGCCGGCGAGTTCGCCGACGGCACGCGCACGCTGCGCGCGAAGATCGACATGGCCAGCGGCAACATGAATCTGCGCGACCCAGCGCTGTACCGGATCAAGCATCTCGCCCACCAGAACACCGGCGATGCCTGGCCGATCTATCCGATGTACGACTATGCCCACGCGCTGGGCGACGCGGTCGAAGGCATCACCCACTCGCTGTGCACGCTGGAGTTCGAGGACCATCGCCCGCTCTACGACTGGGTCGTCGACCGAGTCGACCTGGCCGGACATCCCGAACTGCTCGCATCGTTGACTGCGCGCGGCCTGCCGGTCGTCGCGGCCAAGCCGCGTCAGATCGAGTTCTCGCGCCTGAACATCAACTACACGGTGATGAGCAAGCGCAAGCTCACCCAACTGGTCGCCGACGGCCTGGTCGACGGCTGGGACGACCCGCGCATGTACACGCTGCAGGGGCTGCGTCGCCGCGGCTATACGCCTGCGAGCCTGCGGTTGCTGGTCGACCGGGTGGGCATCAGCAAGCAGAACTCGGTGATCGACTTCTCGGTGCTCGAAGGTGCGCTGCGCGACGACCTCGATGCACGCGCGCCGCGGCGCATGGCAGTGATCGACCCGCTCAAGCTGGTGCTGACCAACCTGCCCGAGGGCCATGCCGAAACGCTGACCTTCCCCAACCACCCCAAAGACGAGGCGCAGGGCACGCGCGAGGTGCCGTTCTCGCGGCAGCTGTGGATCGAGCGCGAGGATTTCGCCGAAGTGCCGCCCAAGGGATGGAAGCGCCTGGTGCCCGGCGGCGAAGTGCGCCTGCGCGGCGCCGGCATCGTGCGCGTCGATGAGGTGATCAAGGACGCCGACGGTGCGATCGTCGAGTTGCGCGGCACGCTCGATCCCGAGTCGCGACCCGGCATGGAAGGCGCCAACCGCAAGGTCAAGGGCACGATCCACTGGGTCAGCGCCGCGCATGCGGTCCAGGCCGAGGTGCGGCTCTACGACCGCCTGTTCGTCGTCGAAAAGCCTGATGACGAGTCCACCGGCAAGACCTACCGCGACCATCTCAATCCCGATTCCAAGCGCAGCACCACCGGCTACGTGGAGCCGGCCGCCGCGCAGGCCGCACCCGAGCAGGCGTTCCAGTTCGAGCGCCTGGGCTACTTCGTCGCCGACCGCTACGACCACGCCACAGACAAGCCGGTGTTCAACCGCAGCGTCACCTTGCGCGACGTCTGGACCTCGGCCAAGCCCGGCGGCTGATGGCCGACACGCCCACGTCGGTGCCGGACATGCACATGGGTCCGTCGTGGATGACGCACCCGCTCGTTCGCCTGGGGGCGATCGCAGTGGTCCTGTCGCTGGCCTACGTCCAGTGGCTGCCGTTTCCCTGGCGGATGCCGATCGTCGGGGCGCTCGGCGTGACCTGGGTGTTGGTCGAGACACGCCGGTGGCGGGCCGCCGGCTTCGGGCGACAGAGCCTGTGGGCAACGCTCGGCTGGACGGCTGCGCTGGTCGTCCTGGTCGCAGGCATCGTCGGCCCGGTGCTCGAACCGCTGGTCGACAGGCTGACCGGAACGCCGGTGGACTACAGCGGTTACGGCGCGCTGCGCGGCAACGTTCCGATGGCGCGCGATCTGGTGCTGGGGGCCTGGCTCAGTGCCGCGCTGGGCGAGGAGCTCGTCTTCCGTGCGTTTCTGGTCCATCAGCTGGCGGCATTGTTCCGCGCCAAGCCTATGCGCGGCGCCCTTGCGACGCTGGTCGGCGGCGTCGTGTTCGGCCTGATGCATGCAGATCAAGGACTGGCGGGGATCGTGTTGACTGGCCTGGTCGGCGCGCTGTTCTGTGCAGCCTATCTGCGCTCGGGACGCAACCTCTGGGCGCTGGTGCTCGCCCACGGCCTCATCGATACCTGGGGCGTGTTCACTTTGTACCAGGGCTGGGTCTAACACCGTCGCCTCCCTCCCCAACCGGCGCGTGCCGACATGCGCCCGCAGCGCGCGTTCGACACGGCCGACGCGCCAGGGCGGTACCATCGCGCCGATGAATCGTTTGCGCCCCTTACTGTTCGGCCTCTGCGCCCTCGTGTCGGTCCTCATGCTCGCGGCCTGCGCCGCGCCGCACACACCGAGCACACCGCCCGCCGGCGCGCCCCCGGCCCTGTCGGTCGGCACCGGCAATCCGCTCGCCCCCGACACCGGCTGCGAGGTCGACGCCGACTGCGTGGTCAAGAATGTCGGCAACTGCTGCGGCGTCTATCCGGCCTGCGTCCATCGCGACGCCGCGGTCGATCCGCAGGCCGTCGCGGCCGACTGCGCCGCGCGCGGGCTGGCCTCGGTCTGCGGTTTCCGGCAGATCGAGGCCTGCCGCTGCGTCTCTAACCGCTGCGAAGCGGCGCCGATGCGCGTGCACACGCGCTGACCGCGGCTTCGCCGCCTGGCTTCTTCCAAGGTATCTGCAATGCTGTACGCACAAGTCCACCTCACCCTGCCCGCCTGGGTCCACGAGCATGTCGACACGGCGCGCACCTATCCTGGCGACGAGGCCAAGGTCGCGCTCGCGATCGCGCTCTCGCGGCGCAATGTCGAGGCCGCCAGTGGCGGCCCGTTCGGCGCGGCGGTCTTCGACGGCCAGGACCGCATCGTGGCGGTCGGCGTGAACCGGGTGATGCCGCACACCTGCTCGGTCGCCCACGCCGAGACGATGGCCTACATGCTGGCGCAGCAACGGCTGCAGACGCCGCGGCTCAACGAACGCATCGGCCCGGTGACGCTGGCGACCTCGTCGCAGCCCTGCTGCATGTGCTACGGCGCCACCGTCTGGGCCGGCATCGACCGGCTGCTGATCGGCGCGCGCGCCGAGGACGTCGAGGCGCTGACGCCCTTCGACGAAGGCCCGCTGCCCGAAGACTGGGTCGGCGCCCTGACCGGCCGCGGCATTGCGGTCGTGCGCGACCTGTTGCGCGACGAGGCCTGCACAGTGCTGCGCACCTACGGCGAATCCGAAGGAGCGAAGTACTGACATGCACGACATCGACCCGCTCCAGTCGGACCTCGGCGCCACTCCACCGGTCAGCGGCCTGCTGTGCTATTGCCGCCCGGGTTTCGAGTCCGACCTCGCCGCCGAGCTGACCGAGCGCGCCGCCGGCGTGCGCGTCGCCGGCTATGCGCAGACCCGGCGCGGGGACGGCTACGTGCTGTTCCATTCCGACAACGGCCCGGCATTGACCCACGAGCTGCCGTTCCGCGAACTGATCTTCGCGCGCCAGAAGCTGATGTTGCTGGCCGAGTTGCGCGACCTGGACCCGACCGACCGGATCACGCCGATCTTCGAGGCGCTGGCCGGCCGCGGACGTCATGGCGAGCTGATCGTCGAACATCCCGATTCCGACGACGGCAAGCAGCTCGCCGGCCTGGCACGCAGCTTCGGCAACGCGCTGCGTCCGGCGCTGCGCAAGCGCGGCTTCCTGAGCCAGAAGGACGAAGCGCGTTTCCCGCGCCTGCACGTCTTCTTCGTCAGCGGCACCCACGCCTTCATCGCGCAATCGATCGTCGGCGACAGCGCCCCGTGGGCGATGGGCATCCCGCGCCTGCGCACGCACACCGAGGCCCCGTCGCGCTCGGCGCTGAAGCTCGAAGAGGCCTTCATGACCTTGTTGACCGAGCGCGAGCGCAATGCCCGCATCAAGCCGGGCATGCGCGCGGTCGATCTGGGCGCAGCGCCCGGCGGCTGGACCTGGGTGCTGACGCGCGAGCACATGCGAGTGGTCGCAGTCGACAACGGACCGATGCAGGCCGAGCTGCTCGACACTGGCCTGGTCGATCACCACCGCGTGGACGGCTTCCGCTATCAGCCCGTCGGCCCGGTCGACTGGCTGGTGTGCGACATGGTCGAACAGCCGCGCCGCGTGGCCGACCGCATGGCCACCTGGTTCCGCGAGGGCTGGTGCCGGCACGCGATCTTCAATCTCAAGCTGCCGATGAAGAAGCGCTGGCAGGAAACGCTGCTGGCGCTGGACCTGTTCGCCAACAACGCCGGCGAGCATGCGACGCTGACGCTGCGTGCCCGCCAGCTCTACCACGACCGCGAAGAGATCACGGTCTACGCCAGCGTCGAGTAGACGCGCACCGGAGGACACCCCATGGCCGCAGGCTGGATCACCGCCGTCGCCCCGTACCTGCCCGAGATCGTCCGGCTGGCACGGCCGATCTTCACCCGCACGCCGCCCCAGATCGACCTCGGCCAGCAGCGGCGGCTCGACGTGATCGACGCGCAGATTGGCGAACTGCAGGATGCGGCGAGCCAGAACGCCGACTCGATCGCCAAGCTCGCCGTCGACATGCAGAAGACCATCGAGGTGCTGCAACTGGGCGCCGAGCGCCTGGAACGACGGCTGGTGCTGTCCAACCGGCTGGCCGTGGCTGCCGCGACCGCCGCCGCGCTGGCCTTCGCGATCGCCGCCTACGCGTTGGCCCGCTGACGTCCGCGCGCGCGTGATTGCGCGCTCACCGCGCTGACGGATACTGCGCGCCGACCTCTCCTTTTTCGGCGCCCTTGCGATGGCCTTCAGCCTGCTGACCCTGCTCGACGACATCGCCACCGTGCTCGACGATGTCGCGTTGATGACCAAGGTCGCCGCGCGCAAGACCGCCGGCGTGCTCGGCGACGATCTGGCACTCAACGCGCAACAGGTCACCGGCGTCCAGGCCGACCGCGAGCTGCCGGTGGTCTGGGCGGTCGCCAAGGGCTCGGCGCGCAACAAACTGATCCTGGTGCCCGGCGCGCTGGCGATCAGCGCCTGGCTGCCGTGGCTGGTCACCCCGCTGTTGCTGGCCGGCGGCCTGTTCCTGTGCTACGAGGGCTTCGAGAAGGTCCTGCACAAGCTCGTGCATCGCGCGCGCGACGATGCCGACAAGCCCGCGCGCACCGCGGCGCTGGCCGCAGCCGATGTCGACCCGGTGGCATTCGAGCGCGACAAGATCCGCGGCGCGGTGCGCACCGATCTGATCCTGTCGGCCGAGATCATCGCGATCGCGCTGGGCACCGTCGCCGGTCAGCCCTTTGCGACCCAGTTGGGCGTGCTCGTCGGCATCTCGGCGCTGGTGACCGTCGGGGTCTACGGCTTGGTCGCGGGTATCGTCAAACTCGACGACGCCGGCCTGGCGCTGACCCGTCGCGCCTCGGCGGCGGCGCAGGCGACAGGCCGCGCGATCCTGCGCGCCGCGCCCTGGTTGATGAAAGGCCTGGCGATCGTCGGCACCGCGGCGATGTTCCTGGTCGGCGGCGGCATCATCACCCACGCCATCCACGACCTGGCGACCTGGATCGACGAGACAGCAACCGGCCTGGGCGCATTGCCAACGGTCGGCACCGTGCTCGGCGCGCTGCTGCCGACGCTGATCAATGCGGTCGTGGGCGTGGTCGCCGGCGGTCTGGCGGTCGCCGTGGTATCGGGCGTCCGCCGCCTGCGTACGGGCAAGGCGCACGCGTCTGCGGACTGACGCGACAGCGGGCGTCGCCCGGTCAGCAGCGCATGACCGCCCAGGCGCCCCAGACCCAGAGACCCGCGACCCAGATCGCCAGCATCACGACGATCGCCAGCAGCAGCCCGAGGACGACCGCGACGGCCGGCTGCCCGCGGAGCCTGCGGAACGTGATCCAGGGCACTGCGCTGCCGACGACGACCGCCAGCACCAGACAGACGACGCCCAGGAACGCGAACAGGCCCGCATCGTCGCTGACCGCAGGACACTGCCGCAGCGCGAACACGGGCGCCGCGCCCAGCCAAGCGGCCACGCAGGTCGCCGCCCGCAGGCAGGCGACGCCGCGCCGGCTCAGCGACCGGCGGCGCGCGCCCACAGCAGGTTGCGCAGCGGCGGCAGCGCCTGCGCGATGCCCAGCGCATGGCTGCGCAGCAGCGTCGGTGCCAGTGCGTCGGTCGAATAGACGCGGTTGATGGTCTCGAACGCGTAGGCCGCGATGGTGTTGTCGCTGCGCCGGGTGCGCGCCCAGCGCGCCAGCCGGTGCGGCGCATCCCAGACCGCGCCGCGGCGGCGGGCCTGCGTCACCGTCTCCACCAGGCCGGCGACATCGCGCAAGCCCAGATTCACGCCCTGTCCGGCCAGCGGGTGAACCACATGTGCAGCATCGCCGACCACCAGCACACGCCCGGCGTGCTGGCTATCGACCAGTTGGCGACGCAAAGGGAAGGCCGCCCGCGCCGAGACCGGCGCCAGCCGCCCGAAGCGCCCTTCCGCGGCGCGCGTCAGCGCGTCGGCAAACGCGGCATCGTCCAGGCTGCGCACGCGCGCGGCCTCGTCGGCCGGCAAGGTCCAGACAATCGAACAACTGCCGTCGCCGCAGGGCAGCAGCGCCAGCGGGCCGGTCGGCAGAAAGCGCTGCCAGGCCGTGTCCTCGTGCGGCTGCTCGCCGCGCACATACCCCACCACGCCGCTCTGGCCGTAGTCGTGGGCCTGCGCACCGATCCCGGCCAACCGGCGCAGCGCCGAGCCGGCGCCGTCGGCCGCGATCGCCAGCCGCGCCTCGATCCGGGGGCCGTCGGCCAGCCGCAGCGCGACCGAGTCTGCGGCAGTCTCGAGCGCCTCGACCGTCGCCGGGCTGCGCACCTCGACCCCGGCCGCAGCCAACCGTGCCCAGAGCCGATCCACCAGCAGGCCGTGCTCGACGATCCAGCCCAGCTCACGCATGCCCAGCGCATCGGCGTCGAAGTCCAGTTCGCTGCCACCGCCGGCATCCCAGACCCGCATGCGCCGATAGGGATGCGCGCGTGCGGCGCGCACCGCGTCCCAGACGCCGACCTGCGCCAGCAACCGCGCGTTGTCGTGCGCGAATGCGTAGACGCGCAGGTCCGGCTCGGCCGGCGTCCAGCCGGCCGGCGGCCTGGCCTCGACCAGCACCACGTCCAGGTCCTGGCCGGCGAGCGCCAGCGCACAGGCCGCACCGACCACGCCGCCGCCGACGACCACGACATCGCGCACACCGCGCCGGCTCATGGCGTCGCTCCGCGACACAGCGCCGGCACGTCGCCGCGGTAGCCCATCGCGCCGCCGGCGAGCATCGCCTGCAGGCCGCGGTCGGCGTCGAGCGCCAGCAACCCGGCGCTGCGCAACGGGCGCAGCAGCGGCGAGGGGTTGGCGGTCAGCCGCGCCAGGCCATCGGAGAACACCAGCGTACGCGTACGGTCCTCATGCCGGCGCGCCGCCCAGGCCGCCAGCAATGCTGGCGCGCCGGGATCGCCACCGTCGGCGACCAGTTCGGCCAGCGTCAGCGCATCGCGCAAGCCGAGGTTGAAGCCCTGCGCGCCGATCGGATGCAGGGTCTGCGCCGCATTGCCGACCAGCGCCGCGCGCGCAGCGGTGGTGCGTTCGGCGACGACGCGGCGCAGCGGGTAGCGGCTGCGCGGGCCGACGGCCTCGAACCGACCCGCACGCCAGCCGAACGCCGCTTGCACGCGGGCCAGAAACGCAGTGTCGTCGAGGGCGGCGACCGCGTCGGCGGCGTCGCGATCGACGCCGTGCACCAGACCGTAGTGGCGATCTCCACGCGGCAGCAGCGCGGTCGGGCCGCTGTCGGTCAGGCGTTCGAACGCGCTGCCGTCCGGCGCCCGCGCCGTACGCAGCCGCGCGACGAACAGATCCTGGCGATAGTCGTGTTCCAGGGTATCGATGCCCAATGCCGCACGGACGGCAGACGCCGTGCCATCGGCGGCGACGACCAGCGCCGCACCGATCCGCTGTTCGCCCTCGCTGCCCGCGATGCGCGCGATGCGAAGGCCGTCGGCCTCCGGCTCCAGCCCGACGAAACGCGCGGGCCGGTAGCGGGTGAGATGCGACAGCTCGCCCAGCCGCGACTCCAGCGCCTGACCGAAGTCGCGGGCGACCACGACCTGCCCGAACTGCTCGCGGCCGTAGTCGGCGGCGTCCAGCCGCAGGCGGCCGAAGTCGCCCTGGCGGCTGACGTGGATGCGACGGATCGGGCCCGGCGGCATCTGCAGTTTCTGCAGCACGCCCAGCGCGGTCAGCGCGTTGACCGTGGCCTCGGCGAAGCTGAGATTCCGCTCGTCGAACACCGCCGGCATCGACTCGGGCGGCGTCGCCTCGACCAGCCCGGTGTCGACGCCGGCGCGATCGAGTGCGATCGCCAGACTGGCACCGACCAGCCCGCCACCGACGATCAGTACAGCATGGGAATGCGTCATGGCGGGATTGTACCGGCAGCCGCCGCTGCGAACGTGGCACGAAGGGCCCGTGCGGACGATCCGCGCTAAGATCGCAGCACCGTTCGCCGGCCCTGATCCGCCATGCCTGCCAGCTCTTGCTCCTCCGACCGCGTGATCGCGCCCGGCCCCTGCGTGCTGGCCGGCATGATCCTGCTTGCCGCGCTCTCCAGGCTGCTGCCGTTGCCGCCGAACTTCGCGCCGATCGAGGCGATCGCCCTGTTCGGCGGCGCCTATTTCGCCAGGCGCGGGCTGGCGCTCGCCGTGCCTTTGCTGGCGATGGCACTGTCGGACGTGGCGCTGGGCATCGCCCGCGGCGGCGCTTATGTCGAGTACTTCACGACGCCGGCCTACCTGCCGAGCATCGCTGCGAATTATCTGTGCATCGCGCTGACCTGCGTGCTGGCCTTCGGCCTGCGCGGCCGCGTGACTGGCCCTCGGGTACTGGGCTATTCGCTCGCCGGATCGGTGCTGTTCTTCCTGGTCAGCAATTTCGCTGTCTGGCTGAGCGCCTCGTTCAACCCCGCGTATCCGGCCTGCAGCCAAGGCCTGCCCGCGTGTTACGCGGCGGCACTGCCGTTCTTCAAGACCACGCTGCTGAGCACGCTGTTCTATTCGGCCTTGCTGTTCGGCGGCTTCGCACTGATGCGCGAGCGGCTTCCCGCACTGCGCCCGCAGACGGCCTGATCGCCGGTTGCGTCCGCGATGGGCCATCGCCTCTCCAGGATCTACACCCGCACCGGGGACGACGGCTCGACCGGCCTGGGTGACGGCAGCCGGACCGGCAAGGACGCGCTGCGGGTGGCGGCCTACGGCACTGTCGACGAGGCGAACTCGGCCCTCGGCCTGCTGCTCGCCACGCCGCTGCCCGAGGACGTGCGCACACTGCTGACCGCGCTCCAGCACCGGCTGTTCGACCTGGGCGGCGAGCTGTGCATCCCCGGCCACGCCGCGATCGAGGATGCGGATGTCGCGGACCTGGAGGCGCAACTGGACCACCACAACGCCGCCTTGCCGCCGCTGCGCGACTTCATCCTGCCCGGCGGCGGCGAGGCCGCGGCGCGCTGCCATCTCGTCCGCACCATCGTGCGCCGCGCCGAGCGCGAGGCCGTCGCGCTGTCGCGCGTGGAGACGGTCAGGCCGCAGGCGCTGCGCTACCTCAACCGCCTGTCCGACCTGCTGTTCGTGCTGGCCCGGGTGCTCGCCCGGAGCGACGGCCACGGCGAGGTGCTGTGGCAGCCCCGGCGGCGCGCCTGACATGCACCACCCGATCGGCTTCGGCGGCGACGACCGGCAGGTGCCGGTGTTCTCGCATGCCGCGTGCCTGGATCACGACACCGGCCCCGACCACGCCGAGCGGCCGCAGCGGCTGGTCGCGGTGATCGAGGCGCTGCGCGCCGCGTTCCCCGACCTCGATCTGCGCCAGGCCCCGGCCGCCACCCGCGGGCAACTGCTGCGGGTGCACGACGAAACCCTGCTGCAGACCGTGCTCGAATCGCAGCCGACCGGACGCATTCCGCTCGACGCCGACACCGTGCTCTCGCCCGGCTCGGCCCAGGCCGCGCTGTATGCCGCGGGCGCCGGTGTCGCCGCGGTCGATCTGGTCTGCAACGGCGAGTTGCGCCGAGCGTTCTGCGCCGTACGCCCGCCCGGCCATCACGCCACCGCCGACATCGCGATGGGCTTTTGCCTGTTCAACAACATCGCCGTCGCCGCGGCCCATGCGCTGGAGCGCTACGGGCTGATGCGGGTGTCGATCGTCGATTTCGACGTGCACCATGGCAACGGCACCCAGGCGATCTTCGAGCAGGAGCCGCGGGTGCAGTACCTGAGCTCACACCAACTGCCGCTGTTTCCCGACACCGGCCTGCGCCGCGAGCGCGGGGTCGGCAATATCGTCAACATCCCGCTGGCGCCGGGCACTGGCAGCACCCGTTTCTGCGAAGCCTGGCGGGAACGGATCCTGCCCGAGATCGACGCGTTCGCCCCGCAGCTGGTGCTGGTATCGGCCGGCTTCGATGCCCATCGCCTCGACCCGCTGGCCCAACTCGAGCTCGAGGCCGAGGACTTCGCCTGGCTGACCCGTGAGCTGGTCGTGCTGGCCGACCGCCATGCCGAGGGGCGCCTGGTGTCGATGCTCGAGGGCGGCTACGACCTGCAGGCGCTGCGCGAGTGCACGGTGGCCCACCTTCAGGCACTGGCCAGCTGAGCGCCGGGACGCGCCTGCGGACGTGAACGGAAGGCCGAGGGGCTGCATTGCCGCTGCACAAGGGATGCGGCATGCTGGCGCCCGTTTTGGCCGAACGGATCGACCGTGCGCCCCGCCCTCCGCCTGCTGCCCCTTCCGTTCTGCATCGCGCTGTCGCTCACGGCCCAGGCCGACGACCTGCCACGCCCCAATTACTGGGCGCTGTGCCCGATCGAGGATGCCGTCCCGGCGTTCGCCGACGCCCAGGCGCCGGTCGGCTCGGTCGAGGACCGCGAAAACCAGCCCACCGACATCGACGGCGATGCCTTCGAAGGCATCACCGGCGAGAGCAGCAGCTTCTCGGGCAATGTGACGCTGCGGCGCGGCGACCAGTTCCTGGGGACCGACGACCTCGACTACTCCGAGGAAGACGGCACGTTCGTGGCCAGCGGCAACGTCCGCTATCAGGACGCCGGCATGCGCGTGGTCGCCGACAAGCTGCAGGGCGACACCCTGGCCGAGGCCTACCGCATGGACAACGTGCGCTACCAGCTCACGGCCCGGCGTGGCAACGGCGGCGCCGACCACATCCGCATGGAGGGTGCCCAGGGCGCGTTGCTGGGCTCGACCTACTCGACCTGCCCGCCCAGCGACCGCTGGTGGGAACTCAAGGCCCGGCAGATCGACGTCGACACCGACCTGGGCATGGGCACGGCCCGCAGCGCGACCCTGCGCGTGGGCAAGGTGCCGGTGCTGTACGTCCCCTGGTTCCGCTTCCCGATCGACGAGCGCCGCATCTCCGGCCTGCTCTATCCGCGGATCTCGCAGTCCAGCCGCAACGGCTTCGACTATTCGCAGCCGATCTACCTCAATCTGGCGCCGAACTACGACATGACGCTCGAGCCGCGCTGGATGAGCAAGCGCGGCCTGCAACTGGGCACCGAGTTCCGGTTCATGACCGACGCCACCCGCGGCGTGCTCGACATGGCCTACCTGCCGTCCGACAAACTCGCCAGCCGCGAGCGCGAACTCGAGCAGACCCAGGTGCCGATCGCCGAGAACCGCCGCAAGGACGACCGCGGGTTCCTGAGCTTCAGCGGCTCGGCCGATCTCAATCCGACCTGGCAGGCGCGCGCGAACCTGACCTGGATGAGCGACCCGCGCTATCTGGAAGACGCCAGCAACAATGTCGACGGCATCTCGTCGATCAGCGGCGTCAGCCAGCTCGGTGTCTTCGGCCAGGGCCGATCGGGTCCGCAGGGCTACTGGAACGCCGGCGTGCTGGCCGACTACCAGATGCTGACCGACTACACGCTGCCTGAGTCGATCCTGCCCTACAACCGGCTGCCGCACGCCTACTTCAGCTGGGAGCGGCCGTACGGGCGCTGGTTCACCGCCGGCGTCAATGCCACCGCGACCCGGTTTTCGCACGTCGACGACGTTGCCCGCCCTGGCGGCAGCCGGGTCGACCTCAAGCCCTACATCTCGATGCCGCTCGAGGGCCCGAGCTGGTTCCTGCGTCCCACACTCGCCTGGCGGCACACCGCCTACGGGTTGGACCGGGAGCTGGCGGACTCGATCGCCGACCAACGCGCGCGCAGTGCGCTGGGCATCGGCGGTGGGGTCCCGATTCCCGACGCGCTGCAGGGTCAGTACCAGGCGGCCTTCGGCCAACTGCGCGACACCGCGCCCAGCCGCAGCCAGCCGATCACCTCGCTCGATGCGGGGCTGTTCTTCGACCGCAACACCCGGTTCCGCGGTGAGGACTACCTGCACACGCTCGAGCCGCGGATCTACTACCTGCACTCGCCCTATCGCGACCAGTCGGCGCTGCCGCTGTTCGACACCAGCCCGCTGACCTTCGGCTGGGGCCAGCTGTTCCGCGACAACCGTTACTCGGGTGCCGACCGCCAGGCCGACGCCAATCAGGTGACGCTGGCAGTGAGCACGCGCCTGATTCGTGAGTCCGACGGCCGGGAAAAGCTCAGCGCGAGCTTGGGCCAGATCGTCTACCTGGACGATTCGCGGGTGACAGTCGGCAACGAAACCCAGATCGAGCGCGGGCGCTCGGCCTGGGTCGCCGACTCGACCTATGCGATCAACGACCGCTGGACGATCAGCGCCGGCTATCAGTGGGACCCGAAGTTCCGCCGCGAGGACCTGGCCAGTGTCCGCACGCGCTACCTGATCGGCGACGACGGCATCGTCAACTTCGCCTACCGCCGCCGCAGCGACCTCATCGAGCAGGCCGACCTGTCATTCCTGTATCCGATCAACCCGACCTGGAGCCTGGTCGGGCGCTACTACTACTCGCTCGCCGACAATCAGTTGCTCGAAGCGGTGGCTGGCGTGCAGTGGGACAGCTGCTGCCTGGCCGCTCGCGTGGTCGGCCGGCGCTACCTGCGCAACCGCCAGGGCGAGATGAACAACGCCATCATGTTCGAAGTCGAACTCAAGGGCCTGGGGTCGGCCGGACCTGACACGGAGGGCCGTCTGCGCCGTGCTATTCTCGGCTACTACCGTGACGACCTCTATCTCGTGCCGCCGTCGGAGCTGCGCAACAGCGACGACGATGAATCCATCACTCCCGGCCTGAGCCAATGAAGACACTGATCCGTTCCCTCGCGGCCGCCATCGTGCTGTGCGCCGCCGCCGCGCATGCCCAGACCCTGCAACCGCTCGACCGCATCGCTGCGGTCGTCGACGAGGACGTGATCCTCGCCAGCGAACTCGACCGCGCGGTGAACAACATCCGCACCCAGTACGCGACCCGCCAGGACCAGTTGCCGCCGCAGGAGATCCTCGAGCGCCAGGTGCTCGAGCGGCTGATCACACTGCGCCTGCAGACCGCGCGTGCCCAGCAGACCGGCGTTCGCGTGAGCGACGAAGAAGTCGACCAGGCGATCGCGGCGATCGCGCAGCAGAACAACTTCTCGATGGACCAGTTGCGTCGTCAGCTGGCTGGCGACGGCATGTCGTTCGACGACTTCCGTGCCTCGCTACGCGACGAACTGCTGATCCAGCGCATGCGCCAGCGCTTCGCACAGACCCGTATTTCGGTGAGCGATGCCGAGGTCGATGCCGCCCTGTCGGCGCAGGCCACCGGCGCTCAGTACCGCCTGGCGCACATCCTCGTCGCGCTGCCCGAGGGCGCCACACCCGAGCAGATCCAGACCGGTCAGCAGAAGATCGATGGCATCAAGGGCCTGATCGACCGTGGCGAGATGGAATTCTCGGCCGCGGCGGTGCGCTACTCCGACAGCCCGAACGCACTGGAAGGCGGCGACCTGGGCTGGCGCCGGAGCGACGAGATCCCGGCCGCGTTCGCGACCTCGGTCACCTCGCTGCAGCCGGGCCAGGTCATCGGCCCGATCCGCGGCCCCAGCGGCTTCCAACTGCTGCAGCTGGTGGATGTGCGCGACGCGAGCCAGAACGGCGGCGCCGGCACGGTCACCGAGTACCAGGCCCGCCACATCCTGATCCGCGCCCAGGGCGAGGACGACAGCGCCGCCAAGGCGCGTGCCGATTCGCTGCGCGCACGCATCGTGGGCGGCGCCGACTTCGCGCAGATCGCCCGCGACAGCTCCGAGGACAACGCCACCAAGGCCAACGGCGGCGACCTGGGCTGGTTCACGCAAGACGAGTTCGGCCCGGACTTCGGCGGCCAGGTTGCCGCGCTCGGCAACGGCGATGTCTCCCAGCCGTTCCGCACGCAGGCCGGCTGGCACATCGTCCAGCGCATGGCCAGCCGCCAGTCGGCCGGCAACGACAACAACCGGCGTGCGCAGGCGCGCGAGGCCATCGGCCAGCGCAAGCTCGAGGACGAGTGGGATCGCTACGTGCGTGAGATGCGCGGCGAGGCCTATGTCAGCGTCCGCATTGGCCCCAACCCCGATCCTGAGATCGGCGGCGGCGGCTGAGCGATGACCCGGCCCAGGCTGGCGCTGGTGCCGGGCGAGCCGGCCGGCGTCGGCCCGGAGCTGTGCGTGCGCGCCGCCTGGCGCGCCTGTGAGGCCGACCTGGTCGCGATCGGCGATCGCGAGGCCTTGCGTCGGGCCGCCGACGCGATCGCGCTGCCGATCGCCTTCGCCGATGCCCAGGCACCGCAGGTGCCCCCCGGTACGCTGCGCCTGATCGAGCTCCCGCATGCGCATGTCCCCGCGTTCGGCACGCCCGACCCGCGCAACGCGCGCAGCATCCTCGATGCGCTGTTGCACGCTGCGGCCGGTTGCCGCGAAGGCCGCTTCGACGGCCTGGTGACCGGCCCGGTGCACAAGGCCGCGATCAATGCCGGCGGTGTGCCCTATACCGGCACGACCGAACTGCTGGCCGACGACGCCGGCTGCGATGTCGTGATGATGCTCGCCAACCCGCAACTGCGCGTGGCGCTCGCGACCACCCATCTCCCGCTGCGCGCCGTCCCCGATGCCATCACCGCGCCCGTGCTCGAGCGCGTGTTGCGCATCCTCGACACCGCATTGCGTCGCGACTTCGGGCTGCAGGCGCCGCGGATCGCGGTGCTGGGCCTCAATCCCCATGCCGGCGAAGACGGCCATCTGGGCTTCGAGGAGCGCGACATCATCGCCCCGGTGCTGGCGCGGCTGCGTGCCGAGGGGCTCGCCCTCGACGGCCCGCTGCCGGCCGATACTGCGTTCCTGCCGACGCGTCTGGCCGATGTCGATGCGGTGCTGGCGATGTACCACGACCAGGGCCTGCCGGTGCTCAAGCACAGCGGTTTCGAATCGGCGGTCAACCTGACCCTGGGCCTGCCGTATCCCCGCGTCGCAGTGGACCACGGCACCGCGCTCGCGCTCGCCGGCAGCGGCCGCGCCGACCCGTCGAGCCTGTTCTGTGCGATCGACCAATGCGCCGCGCTCGCTCGCCATCGCCGGGCCGCGGCATGAGCGCCGGCGCGCCGATCGGCTGGGACGATTTCCTGCGCATCGACCTGCGCGTGGGCCGCGTGGTGTCCGCTGAGGCGTTTCCCAAGGCGCGGCGCCCGGCCTATGTGCTGCAGGTCGACTTCGGTCCCGAGATCGGCGTGCGCAAGTCCAGCGCGCAGATCACCGACCACTACGCACCCGAGGCCCTGGTCGGCCGGCTGGTCGTGGGTGTGGTGAACTTCCCCCCAAAACAGATCGGGCCGCTGATGTCGGAGTGCCTGATCACCGGCTTCCACGACACCGAGGGCAAGGTCCGGCTGTGCGTGCCCGACGGCGACATCGCGCCCGGCACCCGGCTGCTGTGACCTCTCTTCTTTTTCTGCGACCCGCCCCATGATCCGATCCTCCGCCGCCTCTGGCAGCTTCACCGAACCGCCGAAGAAATCGCTCGGCCAGAACTTCCTGCACGAGCGCGGTGTCGTCGACAAGATCGTGCTGGCGATCGACCCCAAGCCCGGCGACCGCCTGGTCGAGATCGGGCCCGGCCAGGGCGCGATGACGTTCCCGTTGCTTGACCGCCACGGCAGCCTGACGGCGATCGAGTTCGACCGCGACCTGTTGACGCCACTGACCGCGCAGGCGGCCGCGCACGGTGCGTTGACTCTGGTGCATGCCAATGTGCTCGATGTCGATCTGACCGCGCTCGCAGACGGCACGCCGATCCGGCTGGTCGGCAACCTGCCCTACAACCTGTCCTCGCCGATCCTGTTCCACGCGCTGGCGCATGCGGCCTCGATCGTGGACATGCACTTCATGCTGCAGAAAGAAGTCGTCGAGCGCATGGCCGCAGGCCCTGGCAGCAAGGTCTACGGACGGTTGAGCGTGATGCTGCAGGCCTATTGCGACGTCACTGCGCTGTTCGTCGTTGGACCAGGCGCGTTCCGCCCGCCGCCGAAGGTCGACTCGGCGGTCGTGCGGCTGGTGCCGCGTGCGCCCGAGCGCATCGGCATCATCGACCCCAAGCGCTTCGCCGATATTGTCCGCGCCGCATTCGGCCAGCGCCGCAAGACCCTGCGCAACGCACTGGGCGGCACGATGGACGCCGAAGCGATCACGGCAGCCGGCATCGATCCCCAGCAACGCGCCGAGCAGCTGTCGGTGGCCGATTTCGTGCGTCTGGCCAACCATACGGCCACGCCATAGTCGAAGCATTCATTGCCGCCCGCTACACTGAGCGCGCCATGGACGAGACTGCCGACTACACCCTCGAAATCCAGATCGCGACGCGCTTCCTCGACGAGGAATCGACGCCCGACGACGATCGCTACGTGTTCGCCTACACCATCCGGATCCGCAATGTCGGCCGGTTGCCGGCCCAGCTCGTCTCGCGCCACTGGATCATCACCGACGCCAATGGCCGCGTCGAGGAAGTGCATGGCGACGGCGTCGTCGGCGAACAGCCGCGGCTCGAGCCCGGCGAGGCCTTCACTTACACCTCCGGCGCGGTGCTGTCGACGGCGGTCGGGACGATGGAGGGCAGCTACGACATGGTCGGCGACGACGGCGCGCACTTCGACGCCCCGATTCCGCCGTTCACGCTGTCGGTTCCGCGTACCCTGCACTGATGGCGATCTGGGCGATCGGCGACCTGCAGGGTTGCTACGGTGCGACCGCGCGATTGCTCGAGGCGATCCGCTTCGACCCGGCCGCCGACCGGCTATGGTTCTGCGGCGACCTGGTCAATCGCGGCGGCGAGTCGGTCGAGACGCTGCGGCTGGTGCATTCGCTGCGCGAGAACGTCGTCAGTGTGCTGGGCAACCACGATCTGTCGCTGCTGGCGATCGCCGAGCGTCGCGAAGAAGACCAGCGCAAGGTCAATCCGGATCTGCGCGGCGTGCTGTTTGCGCACGACCGCGATGTGCTGCTCGACTGGCTGCGCGCCTGTCCGCTGCTGCACGTGGACCGCACGCTGGGCTGGATGATGCTGCACGCCGGCCTTGCGCCGCGCTGGACCACCCAGTTGGCCGAGAAGCACGCCGCCGAGATCGAACGCAAGCTGCGCAGCCCCGGCTATCGCAAGTTGCTGCGTAACATGTACGGCGATCGCCCCGCATGGTCGCCGAACCTGACCGGGCCCGACCGCGATCGCGCGATCATCAATATCTTCACCCGCATGCGCTATTGCGCGCCCAAGGGCCGCATCGCGTTCGAGGAGAAGGGCGCCCCCGGCACCCAGCAACCGGGGCTCTATCCCTGGTACGAGGTCCCGGGCCGTGCCGAGCGCGACCTGAAGATCGTCTGCGGCCACTGGTCGACGCTGGGCCTGTTCATCGGCCACGGCATCCACGCGCTCGACACTGGCGCGGTCTGGGGCGGCAAGCTGACCGCGCTGCAGCTCGACGCCGAGACCCTGCGCATCGTGCAGGTGCCCGGACGCGACGTACCGCCGCCGGCCAGATGAGCCGGCGTCCGCGCCTGCAGCCCCGGCTGGCAGCGCTCGTGCTGATCGGCCTGGTACTGTCGGCGAGCGCGATCGCGCATCCGCTGGCAGACGCCGCCCGGCGTCAGGTCGGCGTCACCGTCCGCTACGATCCGGCCTACGTCCGCCTGGACTATCCCGGCGGCGACGTGCCGGCTGATCGCGGCGTCTGTACCGATGTCGTGGTGCGCGCACTGCGCACGCAGGGGATTGACCTGCAACAGCGCATCCACCAGGACAAACGCGCCCATCCGCAGGCTTACCCTCGCCAGTGGCGGCATCTGACCGCCGACCCGCACATCGACCATCGACGCGTGCCCAACCAGACGACCTGGTTCACGCGCCAGGGCTGGTCGCGTCCCGTCGTGCAAGCCCGCGGCGATTACCGAGCGGGCGACATCGTTGCCTGGCGCCTGGACAACGGCCTGCTGCACATCGGCATCGTGTCCGACCGCAAGGCCGACGACCGTACGCCGCTGGTGCTGCACAACATCGCCCGCGGCACGCGCGAGGAGAACGTCTTGCTGCGCTGGCGCATCATCGGCCATTACCGACCGGTGCTCGCGTCAGGGTCGGCCGCTCAGGCGCGGCGATAATCAACGAATGCGAAGGCGTGCGCGTGGCGCGCGTCGGCAGCGTGCGCCTGCCGCGCGGTCTCGATCCAGTCGGCGGCGTCGAAGGCCGGAAACCAGGCGTCGGCACCGTCGGCCTCGGTATCGACGCAGGTCAGCGCCAGGTGTGTAGCGCGTGCCAGCGCGAGCGCGTAGACCTCGCCGCCGCCGATCACGCACAGCGCCTGGGCGCCATCGCCCGCGGCTAGCGCGAGCGCCGCATCGAGCGACGCGACCGCTTCCATCCCGTCGAATGGCACGCGGCCCGAACGCGTCAGCACCAGATTGCGGCGACCGGGCAGCGCGCGGCCGATCGACTCGGCGGTGCGTCGCCCCATCAGCACTGGCTGACCCAGCGTCAGCGCCTTGAAGCGCTTGAGGTCGTCGGGCAGGTGCCAGAGCAGTGCATTGTTGCCGCCGATCGCGCGATTGCGATCGAGGGCTGCGATCAACACGATCCGCGGCCTACCGCATGCGGCAAGACCCTCGCCCGCGGCCGACTGCCGCGCCGTCATACCGCGACCGGCGCCTTGATCGCTGGCAACGGGTCGTAACCGTCGAAGGCGATGTCGTCGTAGCCGAACGCGAACAGGTCGGTCACGTCCGGATTCAAGCGCAGCCGCGGCAGCGAGCGCGGCGTGCGCGTGAGTTGCTCGCGGGCCTGCTCGAAGTGATTGGCGTACAGGTGCGCGTCGCCGAGCGTGTGCACGAAATCGCCGACGCCCAGGCCGGTGGCCTGCGCGACCATGTGCGTGAGCAACGCGTAGCTGGCGATGTTGAACGGCACGCCGAGGAAAATGTCGCCGCTGCGCTGGTAGAGCTGGCAGCTCAGGCGGCCGTCGACCACGTAGAACTGGAACATCGTGTGGCAGGGCATCAGCGCCATCTGCGGCAGATCGGCGACATTCCAGGCGCTGACGATGAGCCGGCGCGAGTCGGGATTGCGCACGATTTCCTCGACGACCCAGCGGATCTGGTCGATCTCGCGACCGTCACTGCCGGTCCAGCGCCGCCACTGCTTGCCGTAGACCGGCCCCAGTTCGCCGTCGGCATCGGCCCATTCGTCCCAGATGCCGACCTTGTGGGCCTTGAGATACCCGATGTTGGTCTCACCTTTCAGGAACCACAGCAGCTCATGCACGATCGAGCGCAAGTGCAGCTTCTTGGTCGTGACCAGCGGAAAGCCCTCGGCCAGGTCGAAGCGCATCTGCCAGCCGAACACGCTGCGCGTGCCGGTTCCGGTGCGGTCGGCTTTGTCGCTGCCGTGCTCGAGGACGTGGCGCAGCAGATCCAGGTACTGGCGCATGCTCAGCCCGCCTGCGCCTGCGCCGGCACGACCGGCTGCAACACCGGCGCGCTGCGCGAACGCCACAGCAGGAACAGACCCAGCGCGACCAGCGGCAGCGACAGCAATTGGCCCTGGGTGACCCAGCCGAACGCCAGATAGCCGATGTTGGCATCGGGCACGCGCACGAACTCGACCAGGATCCGGAACACGCCGTAGAGCAGCGCGAACATCCCCGAGACCGCGTAGCGCGCACGCGGCTTGCGCGAGAACAGCCACAGGATGACGAACATCGCCAGCCCTTCCAGGCACGCCTGGTAGAGCTGCGAGGGGTGCCGTGCGAACTGATCCAGCGCACCGGTCGCGAACTCGGCCTGCAGGCGCTCGGCCGACCAGCCAGCGAACGCCGGATCGGTCGGAAACACCACGCCCCAACCGTCCTGGGTGTACTTGCCCCACAGTTCGGCACCGATGTAGTTGCCCAGCCGGCCGAAGCCCAGGCCCGGCGGCACCAGCGGCGCCACGAAGTCCATCACGTCGAAGAAGTGCAGGCGCTGGCGCCTCGCCCACCACCAGGCCGCCACCAGCACGCCGAGCAGGCCGCCGTGGAAGCTCATGCCGCCGTCCCAGACCTTGAACAGCATCAACGGGTCGGCCATCAGCTCGCCCGGCGTGTAGAACAGCACGTAGCCAATGCGGCCACCGAGGATCACGCCGAGGATGCCGTTGAACAGCAGATCGCCGAAGCGCTCGACATCGACGCCGGGCAGGCGGCCGGCACGGATGCGCAGCCGCCCCAGCCACCAGGCCATGCCGAAGCCCAGCAGGTACATGACGCCGTACCAGTGGACCGACGGATGGAACGGGCCGATCTGCGGCAGTTGCAGCGCGATCGGATCGATCTGGTGAAGGATGATCATCGAATCAGCGCGGCAGCGGATGCGTGGGCTCGTCGACCGGGGGCGTCACCTCGCCGCGATTGCGCATCGCATTGCGCTTGGCCCACAGGTTGAGCATCTCCACGAACGCCGAGAACCCCATCGAGCCGTAGATGTAGCCCTTGGGAATGTGCAGGCCGAACCCGTCGAGCAGCAGATAGACACCGATCAATACGATGAAGGCCAGCGCCAGCATCTTGACCGTCGGGTTGGCGTCGATGAACTTGCCCAGCGGCTGCGCGGCCAGCAGCATGACGGTCACCGCCAGCAGGATCGCGCAGACCATCACCGGCACGTACTCGCCGGCCATGCCGACTGCGGCGATCACCGAGTCGAGCGAGAACACGATGTCGATGACCGCGATCTGCGCGATCACCGCGCCGAATGACGCGGTCGCCTTGCCCACGCTGCCGTGGGCTTCGGGATCCTCGCCCTTGAGCTGCTCGCGGATCTCCATCGCGCCCTTCACGATCAGGAACAGGCCGCCGAGGATCAGGATCAGGTCGCGCACCGAAATGCCGCGGCCGAACAGTTCGAACAGCGGATCGGTCAGCCGCGCCAGCCACGCCAGCGTCAGCAGCAGGCCGATGCGCGTGATGCAAGCCACGGCGATACCGAACTTGCGCGCGAACTCGCGCTTCTCGACGGGCAGCTTGCCGACGGCGATCGAGATGAAGACCAGGTTGTCGATGCCGAGCACGATCTCGATCGCACTGAGCGTGATCAGCAGGATCCAGACCTGGGGGTCGGTCAGCAGTTCCATCATGGGGAGGGCTTCCTCGTTTGGGGTCCAGCCACCGCGGGGCTCGCGGCGGCGTCTACAGCCAGCGCGGCAGCAGGATCAGCGTCCATACCGCCACCACATTGATCATTGTCACGAACACTGCGGCCGATCCCATATCCTTGGCCCGCCCGGCGAGCTCGTGATGCTCGGCGCCGTAACGCTCGATCACCGCCTCGATCGCCGAATTCAACAACTCCACCGCCAGCACCAGCAGGCAGCTGCCCAGCAGCAGCGCCCGCTCCACGCCGGTCGCGCCCAGCCACAAGGCCAGCGGCGCGAGCACCACCAGCAGGCAGACCTCGAGCCGGAACGAAGACTCGTGCAACCAGGCGGCGCGCAGGCCTTGGCAGGACCACACCGTGGCCTTGAGCATCCGTGCCGGCCCGCGCGGCCAGTGTCCGGTCTCGTCAGCCATCGCTCACGTCCGCGCCCGATGGATCATCGCCGAACGCCAGATGCGCACCGGCGGGGCTCGGCGCACGGGCCGCGGAGGGGTCGAAAGCATTGGCAGACCGGATCGGAAGGACTGTCGCGACCGGGCGATTCTGCCACATCCCGGGCCTCGGGCCGGCCGTGGTTTGCATCGCGCGACAGGGGCTGTTTGACTGGCGGCTCGTTCGAACCTGGTCTTGCCCCTGATGCATGCCCCGCTTTTCGCCCGTTTCCGCGCTGCCGCCGTCCTCTCGCTCGCTGCCCTGCTGCTGGCCGCCTGTGCCAGCAGCCCGCGCAATTTCACCGCCGGCCTCGACCCGGTGTCATCGCCCGAATGGGCAGCCGACATGGCCCGGTTCGCCGCCCAGGACGCCGCGACGCCGCCGCCGGAGCGGCCGGTGGTGTTCACCGGCAGCTCGTCGGTGCGCTTCTG
Organism: Luteimonas sp. gir; assembly: GCF_037198055.1. NCBI lineage: Bacteria > Pseudomonadati > Pseudomonadota > Gammaproteobacteria > Lysobacterales > Lysobacteraceae > Luteimonas > Luteimonas sp. gir. The sequence continues at coordinate 358,261 of NZ_JBBAXQ010000002.1, read as the reverse complement.
GGACACACTGGCGACCGACTTCCCCGACGTGCCGGTGCTCAACCGCGGTTTCGGCGGCTCGCAGGTGCGCGATTCGGTGTGGTACGCCGACGAGATCGCATTGCGCTACCGCCCGCGCCAGATCGTGCTCTACGCCGGCGACAACGACACCGCCGACGGCCGGTCCGCGCAACAGGTGCTGGCCGACACGCAGGTGTTCGTACGCCGCATCCACGCCGAACTGCCCGGCACCCAGATCGCGCTGCTTGGCATCAAGCCCAGCCCGTTGCGCGCAAACCTGCTGGGCGTCCAGCGCGAGACCAACGAGGCGCTGCGCGCCTGGGCCGCGACCCAGCGCAATGTCGCCTACATCGACGTCTTCACCCCGATGCTGGATGCGAACGGCGTGCCGCGCGAGGCGTTGTTCATCGAAGATCGCCTGCACATGAACGCCGCCGGCTACGCGCTGTGGCGCGAGATCATCGGCCCGTACCTGGTCCGCTGACGCCGGGCGTTCACCCGGCCCGAATGCGTGCCCGGCGAGACTGCGCCGGGTATCGATCCGGAGCACGGCCATGCGCCTCCGCCTTGCCGCCGGCCTGCTGGCCGCGCTGACCCTGGGAGTTCCCATGTCGCATGCGTTCGCACAATCGACTGTCGCGCCACAACACCCCGGCGCACCGGGCTACGACGCCCTGCTCGAGGCCGCCACCGCGCCGCTGCGCAGCGCACTCGGCGACCGCGTGGTCGTCGACGTCGAACGTCTGGACCGGCTAGGTGACTGGGCGTTTCTGCAGGGCACGCTGCGCGCCCCCAGGGGCGGTCGCCCGGACTATGCCGGCACGCCGTATGCGGAGCGTGCTGCGGCCGGTGGCATGTCCGATGTCTATGTGGCGCTGCTGCGCGTCGAGCCCGCGCAGACCAATGCCGCTGACGCAGCGTCGGAAGCCCCGCCCCACGACGGGACGCCGACGGCCGCGACGCCCGCCACAACGCAATGGACGGTACTCGACCATGCGATCGGGCCATCCGATGTGGCGTGGCTGACCTGGCCGCAGACGCACGCGGCCCCCCGCCAGCTGTTCGGGTTCTAGCGGCGGCACCCTCCGTGTGCGCCAAGGTGCGGGGCGCTCGCACGATTTGTGCGCACATCAAAGAGGCCGGCGAATGCCGGCCACGATGGATCCGCGACCCGGCCTCAACGCGGCGGCGTGATGATCTCGTAATTGCCCGAGGCACCGCCCCAGCTGATGCGCTGCGAGCCGTCGGCATTGACGTTGTTAGAGCCGATGAACTGCGGTTTGCCGCCTTCGAAGCCGGCGAACAGCACCACGTGCGACTGGCCGTTCTTCTGCATCAGCACGACATCGCCAGGTCGGGCATTGGCCAGCGACACCGTCTGCCAACCGTCGCCCTTGAGGTTGTTGGCCAACTGGTCGACCGATGCGCTGGCCTGGCCGGCATCGATGACACCGGCCTTCTGCAGCACCGCCGAGACGAAGTTCGCGCAGTTGACGTTGTTGGGCACCCACGACTGCATCGGGAGTTCGTCGCTGTACTTGAGCTCGCCCGCGTTGCGCCCGATGAACTGCTCGGCGATCGCGGCCGGGTTGCGTGCATCGACCGCCCCGGTATCGCTGACCGCGCCGGTGCCGCCAACGCCGCCGGTCCCCTGACTGCCGGTCGCGCCGCCTGCGGCACCGGGGATATTGAGCGTGTCGCCGGCGTAGATCTTGTTGGGGTCGCGGATCTGGCTGTTGGCCGACATCAGCGCATCGACCGACGTGCCATAGCGCACGGCCAGTGCGCTGAGGGTATCGCCCCAGGCGATGTGGTGGGACGAGGTGCTGCCGATCGCAGTCATCGCTGAGCCTCCGGAACGGATTCGGGCAGGCCCCAGGTCACTGGGGCGGACACCTGCACTGTCGCCGCCCCGGCCCACCCGCTCAATCTGGGAGCGACCCTAGTCGGAGGGCGTTCCCCATTCATCGCGCGCGACTTCGTGCCCAGGCGATGGCCCGTGGCTCATTGCTGGCGCAACGCCTCGATCGGATCGAGCTCGGAGGCCTTGCGCGCCGGGTAGTAGCCGAAGAACAGGCCGGTCGCGACCGAGAACCCGGCTGCCAGCGCGACCACGTTACCGTTGAGCTGGATCGGCAGCTCGCTGTTGTAGTGCCCGACCAATAACGCACCGATCACGCCCAGCGCGATGCCCAGCACACCCCCGCCCAGCGACAGCAGCATCGCCTCGGCCAGGAACTGGCGGCGGATATCCGACGGCCCGGCACCGACCGCCATGCGCAGACCGATCTCACGGATCCGCTCGGTCACCGAGACCAGCATGATGTTCATGATGCCGATGCCGCCGACGATCAGCGAGATCGTCGCGACCGCGCCGAGCAGCCACGACATCTGCCGGGTGGTCTGGTTGCGGGTGGCGACCAGTTGCGAGACGTTGCGCACCTGGAAGTCGTCCGGCTCGCCGGGGCCGATGCGGTGTCGCTGGCGCAGCAGCGACTCCACCTCGTTCTGCACATAGCCCAGGTCGCCGGCATCGGCGACCGTCAGCGAGACATCCATGACCGCGCCGGCCGGCAGGCCCATCGCGCCCATCAGGCGCCGTCGCGCGGTGTCCAGCGGCACGATCAGGATTTCGTCCTGGTCGCTGCCGAAGCCGCTCAGCCCCTTGCTGTCGAGCGTGCCGAGCACGGTGAAGATCGTCCGGCCGATGCGCACTTGCTCGCCGACGCCGCTGGCCTCGCCGAACAGTTCTCGGCGTACCGTTTCGCCGAGCAGCACCACGCGCTCGGCACCGGTGAAGTGCTGAGGCTCGAAGCCGCTGCCATTGGCGATCGTCCAGCCGTTGATCTCCAGAAAATCGGGCTGGACGCCGCGCCAGCCGCTGTTCCAGTTGCGCTCGGCATAGACCACCTGGCTGCTGCCGCGCAGCGAGCCGGAGATGTACTGCACTTCCGGGATCTCCTGGCGGATCGCATCGATGTCGCCCTCATTAAGCGTGAAGAAGCTCGACGCGCTCATGCGCGCGCCGCCAGGCGAGCGGCCAGCGCTGGGACCGATATCGAGCTTCTGCGCGCCCAGGCCCGATAGCTGGCGATCGATCTCGGCCTGGGTGCCCTGGCCCACCGACACCATGACGATCACCGCGGCGATACCGATGATCACGCCCAGCGAGGTCAGCGCGCTGCGCATCCAGTTGCCACGCAGCGCGAAGATCGCCGTGCGCAGCACGTCGAGGAAGCTCATGGACACCCTCCCGTCGGTTGGGTGGCGGCATCGGCATGGAGGGCCGGACGCCCGCTTCCCGGCTCTTCATGCAGCTCGCCGTCGCGCATCACATAGGTGCGGTCGGCATGCGCGGCGACCTCGGGGTCGTGCGTAATCAGCACCACGGTATGGCCGTCGTCGCGCAGTTGCTTGAACAGTGCGAGGATCTCCTCGCCGGTGCGGGTGTCGAGCGCGCCCGTCGGCTCGTCGGCGAGCAGCACCGGCGGCCGGTTGATCAGCGCACGCGCGATCGCGACGCGCTGCTGCTGGCCACCGGACAACTCGTTGGGCCGGTGCGCAGTCCGCGCGCCCAGCCCGACCGCCTCGAGCGCGGCCTGCGCCCGCGCCCGCCGTTCGGCCGGCGACACGCGGGCATAGCCCAGCGGCATCGCCACGTTGTCGAGCGCACTCATCCGCGGCAGCAGGTTGAAGCCCTGGAACACGAAGCCGATCGTGTCGCGGCGCAGGGCCGCCAGCGCCTCGCGGTCGAGCGTCGCGACATCGACGCCGTCGCACAGATAGATGCCATCGCTGGGTGTGTCGAGACAGCCGATGAGGTTCATCAGCGTCGATTTGCCCGACCCCGACGGGCCCATGATCGCGACGAACTCGCCGCGCCGGATGAGCAGATCGACGCCGCGCAAGGCCACGACCTCCGCCTCGCTGCCTTCGGCGTAGATCTTTTTGAGCGCGCGGGTCTCGATGACGGGCGCCGCCGCGGGCGCCGGAATGGATGTACTCATCGCGGCGCGCGTTCGCCGATGACGATCGCATCGCCCTCGGCGACCGGCCCCGAGATCTCGACACTACTGCCGTCGCTGGCGCCGATGCGCACCGGCACCGCCTCGCGCTGCCCGTCGACCAGGCGATAGAGCGTGGTCCGCGTGGCGCCGACCAGAGATGCCAGCGTGCGCTGCCATTGCGCGCGCTGGGTGTCGTCGAGCTGTGCGGTGAAGCCGGCAAACTCCTGCTGGACGCGCTCGGTCATGCGCTGGCGGATCTGCGCCTGCAGCCGGGGGTCGAGCGCGCGCGCGCCACCGCCCGGTCCGCCACCGGGGCCGCCTGCCGCCGGGCCACGCCCGCCCGCGGGTGCGCGTTGTGCACCGGCTTGTTGACGCTCCTGCTGGCGCGTGCGCATGGCGGCCAGCGCCGCATCGAACGCGGCCCGCTGCGATGCATTCAATTCCAGATCCGCGGCTGCGGCCTCCAGGTCGGCGACCAGGCCACCGGCGGGCGCGCCCGAGGGCGCCGCCATCGCGATCTGCGCAGCGTCTGCCGGCTTGTAACGCGTCGCCGCGCTGGCCACCTTGAGCACGTTGCGGCGGTTGCTGACTTCGATCTCGGCGTTGACCGTGAGCCCCGGCAGCAATGTGCCGTCGCTGTTGTCGACGGTCACCACCACCGGATAGGTGACCACATTGTTGGTGGTCGTCGCCGATAGCCGGACCTGCTCGACGACGCCGCGGAACTGGCGATCGGGGAAGGCGTCGGCGGTGAAGTTGACGGTCTGGCCCGTGCGCACCTGGCCGATATCCGATTCGTCGACCGACAGTTCGATGCGCATCTTCGCCAGGTCCTCGGCGATCTGGAACAGTTCGGGCGCGGTCATGCTCGCGGCCACCGTCTGCCCAGGCTCGATCGAGCGCAGCAGCACCACCCCGTCCACCGGGGAGCGAATCACCGTGCGATCCAGGTTGACCCGCGTGGTCTGCGTCGCGGCGGTCTGCTGGCGGATCTGCGCCTGCATCGAGGCGACCTGGGCGCGTGCCTGGTCGAGTGCGGCCTTGGCCAGGTCGATGTCGCTCTGCGCGACCAAGCGCTGGGTGCCCAGATCGGCCTTGCGGCGATAGTCGAGCTCGGCGTTCTCCAGGGTCGCCTGCGCCTGCGCCAACGACGCCCGCGCCGAGGCGATCTGCGCGCTGCCCTGCTCGATCTGCGCCTGGTAGCTGCTCGGATCGATGCGCGCGATGATCTGGCCCTTGACGACCTTGTCGTTGAAATCGACCAGCACGTCGGTGATCTGCCCCGAGATCTGGCTGCCGACGGTCACCGTCGAGGTCGCGCTGAGGGTGCCGGTCGCCGAGATCGCCACGCGGATGTCGCCGCGCTCGACCAGCGTGGTGCGGTAGGCCGACTCGGCGCCCTCGCTGCTGCGCCCGGTCCACCACCACAGTCCCGCGGCGACGACCGCGATCCCCACGACGATGGGCACGATGCGCGCCGGGCCACGGCGACGGGAAGCAGACTTGGGCTTGGCACGGCTCGACATGCAGGCATCTTCGATGGGCGATATGACGGGGTAACGCACCAGGCCGGCCGCAGTTGACCGGGGTGCGCACCGATTATCATGCCGCGTGCAGGACCGGCGGGCGCAGGCTCAGCCGGCCGGGCGCGTCAACTTGATCGTCACCGTGGTGCCCTCGCCCGGCGTGCTGTCCAGGCTCACCGGCCAGCCGAAGCGCGTCCCCAGCCGGCGCACGATGGACAGGCCGATGCCCTTGCCGACCTGGCCGAATGGATCGACCCGGTAGAACGGCTCGTACACCCGCTGCAGCACCTCGTGCGTCATGCCGATGCCGGTATCGCGCACGACGATGCGATCCTCGGCGACCACCACGACCACCTCGCCTTTCTCGGTGAACGCCCAGGCGTTGCGCAGCAGATGGCCGAGCATTACGCCGAGCACGCGCGGCGGGGCCTCCAGCCGCGGACTGGCCTGCAGGTCGACCCGCAGCCCCAGGTGCTTGGCATCGAACATCGGCCGGACCTTCTCGACCTCTTCGTCGACGACCGTAGCGACCTCGAACACTTCGCTTTGCGGCATCACCCCACGCTCGCGCGCGAGCACCAGCAAGGCGTCGATGACCGCTTCCATGTCCTGGCTGGCGCGGCGGATGCGCAGCAGTGGGCGCTGCTGATGGGGGGGCGTCGACGGATCGGCGGCGATCATGTCGCTGGCGACGCGGATCACCGTCAGCGGCGTGCGCAGCTCGTGGCTGGCATCGCGGGTGAATTCGCGCTCGCGGCGGACGAACGAGGCGATGCGCTCGCCCAGTCCGTGCAGTGCGCTCGACAGTGCCTGCGCCTCGCGGCCGCCGCCCTCGCGCGACTCCAGTGGCGGCGGCATCCCGTCCTCGTCGCCAGCGGGATTCCAGCGACCGACCTCGACGGCGAGTTGGTGGATCGGCAGCACCATCCGCTTGGAGGTGCGGTAGGTCAGCCACGACACGATGAAGATCGTGCCGACGGTCAGCACGATCAGGCCACCTGCGGCCAAGGCCAGCATGCGGTCGAACAGCCCCATCGACACCGCCAGATACAGCGTGCCGGCCTCGCGCCGGTCCACCAGCAGCACGCCACTGGTGTCGCGGCGTTGCGAAAAGCCCTCGGGTGCATCCTTGAACCAGAGCAGGCTGGCGACCGCCCGGTCGCCGCTGACGATGCTGTCCCAGGCACCGCCGCCGCTGGGGACGAAGTAGCCCTGCATATTGGCGCCGAACGGCGGCGGATAGGCCGCGTCGGTCGTGCGTGCGCGCCAATAGGCCTCGGCCTCGGCGCGCAGCCAATGGCGCGCCGCGACCTCACGGCCCACCAGCGCCGCGGCCAGGATGCACACGATCAGCGTCATGCCAGCGATGACGGCCTGGAACGTGAACGCATCGCGGATGCGATTTGGAAGCCCCTGGGGCATTGGATCGAGCGCCTGGCGTGCCGGCTTTAGGCCGGCGATTGTTCGATGTCGGCGATCCGGTAGCCGGCGCTCTGCACGGTATGCAGCAGCTGTTTGTCGTAGGGCTTGTCGATGATCTTGCGCAGGTTGTACAGGTGGCTGCGCAGCGTGTCGGAGTCGGGCAGGCTGTTGCCCCAGATCTCGCGCTCGATCTCCTGGCGGTTGACCACCCGCGGCGATTCGCGCATCAGGATCGTCAGCAGCTTCATGCCGATCGGCGAGAGCTGGAGCTCGGTGCCGCCGCGGGTGGCGCGCATGCTGGCCGGGTCGAGCACCAGGTCGGCCACTTTCAGCACCTCAGAGCCCACCTGGCGACGCTCGCGGCGGATCAGCGCGCGCAGCCGGGCCTCGAGCTCCTGGATCGCGAAGGGCTTGGTCAGGTAGTCGTCGGCGCCCGAGCTCAACCCGGTCAGCTTCTCGTCCAGCGTGTCGCGCGCGGTGAGCATCAGCACCGGCGTCGACTTGCGTGCATCCTCGCGCAGGCGCTTGCAGACCTCGATGCCGTCCAGCCGGGGCAGCATCAGGTCGAGCACGATCACGTCGTAGCTGTTCTCGGTCGCCAGGCGGTACCCGTCCAGGCCGTCGGCCGCGTAGTCGACCTCGAAACCGCGCCCTTCCAGATATTCGCCGACCATCTCTGAAATGTTGCGATTGTCCTCGACAATGAGAACGAGTCCCCCTGGTTCCTGACCTGCACGCATTGCTTGGCTCCCGTGGCTGATGCGGTGATTAATCTTTGTGAAAATCTCACGGGCCGGGTGCACAGTTCGTGAAGATTGCGACGCATCACCCGACCGGCAGGCCCTGCGCTACGCTTCGCGCTCCCTCGCCCGAGCCATCGACATGCCCGGCTTCGAACGCTTCCTCCCCGTGCTCCTGCTGCTGGGGTCCAACATCTTCATGACCTTCGCCTGGTACGGCCATCTCAAGTACCGCAGCGCACCGCTGCTGACGGTGATCGTGGTCAGCTGGGGCATCGCGTTCTTCGAGTACACCCTGATGGTGCCGGCCAATCGGATCGGCGCGGCGGTCTACTCGGCGCCGCAACTCAAGGGCATGCAGGAGGTCATCACCCTGCTGGTGTTCGCGGGGTTCTCGACGTGGTACCTGGGGCAGCCGTTGAAGTGGAACCATTGGGCCGGGTTCGCCATGATCGTCTTCGCGGCCTGGCTGATTTTCCTGGAGTGAGCCAAAACGCGGTGCTGCTGGCGCCTGACGTGTTCCCAGCCGCGCGCGCGGCCTCATTGCCCTGACCAGGCGGAACGCAATCGAGGGCGGGGCCGGGTTCGCCATGATCGTCTTCGCGGCCTGGCTGATCTTCCTGGAGTGAGCCAAAACGCGGTGCTGCTGGCGCCTGACGTGTTCCCGGCCGCGCGCGCGGCCTCATTGCCCTGACCAGGCGGAACGCAATCGAGGGCGGGGCGGGCTTCGCGATGATCGTCTTCGCGGCCTGGCTGATCTTCCTGGAGTGAGCGCAAACGCAGTGCCGCTGGCGCCCCTGTGTTCCCAGCCGCGGGCGCTCAGGCCGGCCGCGGCGAGAGCATGATCACCGCCATGCCAGTCAGGCACAGTGCCGCGCCGAGCAGGTCCCAGCGCGTCGGCACGACTGCATCCACCCGCCACAGCCAGACCAGGGCCACCGCGACATAGACGCCGCCATAGGCCGCGTAGACGCGTCCGGAGGCGGTCGGATGCAGGCTCAGCAGCCAGACGAACAGGGCCAGCGACAGCGCGGCTGGCACCAGCAGCCAAGCGCTGCCCGCCTTGCGCAGCCATACATAAGGCAGGTAGCAGCCCACGATCTCGGCCACGGCGGTGAGCAGGAACAGCAGCAGCGTCTTCATGAGCCGGAAGGGAATTGGGGACAGGAACGGGTCGTTACGATGACAGAGGGGAACGACGGGAGCCGACACTGTGCCGGGGTGGCGATGCGTCAGCCCAAATCCTCGGCGTCCGACCGGGCCTCGCTGCACTTGACGCGCATCCAGTAAGCCTCCTGGGCGGCAAGCGGCAGTTCGGCGAACGCGGTGCCGTCGGCCTCGGCCAGCGTCTCCATCGCACGGAATCGTCGTTCGAACTTGTGGTTGGCGCGGCGCAGCGCGCTGCCGACATCGACCTTGGCATGGCGCGCCAGATTGGCGGCGACGAACAGCAGATCGCCCAGCTCGTCCTCCAGCCGGTCGCGCGCAGCCGCATCGTCAGGATCGGCGGCGAGCGCATCGAATTCGGCGCGCACCTCGTCCAGTTCCTCCTGCAGCTTGGCGAGCACAGGCTGCGGCCCGGGCCAATCGAACCCCACCCGCGCCGCGCGGTTCTGCAGCTTTGTCGCGCGCTGCCATTCCGGCAGGCCACGGGCGATGCCCGCCAGCGCCGAACGGTCGGTCTCGCCGGCCTCGACGCGCTCGGCCCGCTTGATCGCCTCCCAGTTGGTCGCAACCGCGCCCGCGTCCGGGGCCGAAGTCTGCGCGAACACGTGCGGGTGCCGCCGGACCAGCTTGCCGACGATCGCCGCGACCACGTCGTCGAACGAGAACGCCCCCTGCTCCTGCGCCATGCGGGCGTGGAAGACGACCTGCAGCAACAGGTCGCCCAACTCGTCGCACAGACCCGGCAAGTCGCCGCGGTCGATCGCATCGGCGACCTCGTAGGCCTCCTCGATCGTGTACGGCGCGATCGTGGAGAAATCCTGCTGCAGATCCCAAGGGCAGCCGGTCTGCGGATCGCGCAACCGCGCCATCACCGCCAGCAACCGCGCCATCCCGCCGTCGTTCTCAGCCATCACACACATCCTTCAACCAAAACCGGGGTCAGAGTCGATTTCTTGAACATAGCGGGCAGCCCGAAAAATCGACTCTGACCCCGGCTCTGGGCGTCAGAGCCATGTGCGCCAGGGGAGGTCGGGGTCGCCGAGGGCGATGAAGTCGCCGTTGAGCAGGGTCGGGCGCTGGTTGTAGCGGAAGGGCCGGCCGTCGGGCGCGAGCACGGCGCCACCTGCGGCTTCCAGGATCGCCTGCCCGGCCGCGGTGTCCCACTCGGAGGTCGGTCCGAAGCGCGGGTAGACATCGAGGGCGCCTTCGGCGAGCCGACAGAACTTCAGCGACGAGCCGAGCGGACGCGGCTCGATGTCGCCGATCCGTGCCAGTACCGCTGCGGTCCGCGGATCACGATGCGAGCGGCTGGCGGCGACCCGCAGCGGGCCAGCCATGCCTGCGCTCCGGCGCGCACGCATCGCGGCCTCGCCGCCGCCATCGCGGCGGAAGGCCCCGACGTCCGGCATGCCGTACCACAGCGCGCCGGTGACCGGGGCCTGGATCACCCCGAGGATTGCGACGCCGTCGTCGATCAGCGCCAGGTTGACGCTGAACTCGCCGTTGCGCTTGACGAAATCCCGAGTGCCATCGAGCGGGTCGACCAGCCACATCCGCCGCCAGGCGCGGCGCTCGGCCGCCGGCACCGTATCGGCCGCTTCCTCCGACACGACCGGAATGTCGGGCGTGAGCCGCTGCAGGCCGTCGACGATGACATGGTGCGCGGCGAGATCGGCCGCGGTCACCGGGCTGTCATCGGCCTTGGCGACCACGTCGAAAGCGTGTGCGTAGACCGCGAGGATCGCCTCGGCGGCGCGGTGCGCGATTGCGATCGCGCCTTCGACGATCGCAGCCTCGACCGGCGCGCGGCCGTCAGCCACCGTAATGGCGCAGCCAGTCGCGGACGATGAACAACGCGGCGATCGAGCGTCCTTCCGAAAAGTCCTCGCGCAGGATCAATTCGTGCAGCGCATCGAGCTTCCACGGCACCACGTCCAGCTCCTCGGGCTCATCGCCGGGCAGCCGCTCGGGATACAGGTCGCGCGCGAGCACCAGGGTGGCCTGGTGGCTCATGTAGGTCGGTGCCAGGCTCAGGCTGCGCAAGGCATCGAGCCGGCGGGCGCCGTAGCCGGCCTCCTCCTTGAGCTCGCGGTCGGCGGCCTGGATCGGCGTCTCGCCGGCGTCGATCCGGCCTTTGACCAGCCCCAGCTCGTAGCGATGCATGCCGGCGGCGTACTCGCGCACCAGCAACACGGTTTCCGCGTCGATCAACGGGACAACGATCACCGCGCCATGGCCACGCCCGTGCAGGCGCTCGTAGCGTCGGCGCTCGCCGTTGGAGAACTCCAGATCGAGCTGCTCCATCCGGTACGGGCCGGCGTCGTGCTCGGTGATCCCGTGGATCGTCGGCAGCCGTCGGCTCACGCGCGCACGCTCCGGCCTGCACGGCGCCGGCGCTGCGGGGCGATAATGGTGGGATGACAGGACAGATCCACGATCCGGCCATTCTAGCCGACGGCAACGACTGGCGGACCCGCGACCTCGCCGCGGTCTGGCACCCGTGCACGCAGATGCGCGAGCACCCCGATACGCAACCGCTGCTGCCGATCGTGCGCGGCGAGGGCGCCTGGCTGGTCGAGGCCGGCGGTCGCCGCATCCTCGACTCGGGCAGCAGTTGGTGGACCAACCTGCACGGACATGCCGAGCCGCGCATCGCCGAGGCGATCGCGCGCCAGGCACGCACGCTCGAGCAGGTGATCCTGGCCGGCTGCACCCACCCCGCCGCGGTCGAGCTGGCCGAACGGTTGCTGGCGCTGGCCCCGCGCGAGCCCGGACGGGCGCCGTTGTCGAAGGTGTTCTACGCCGACAACGGCTCGGCCGGCGTCGAGGTCGCGCTGAAGATGGCGTTCCAGTGGTTCGCCAACCGCGGCGACGCGCCGCGGCGGACCAAGTTCGTCGCGCTGCGCAACGGCTATCACGGCGAAACGCTCGGTGCGCTCGCGGTCGGCGACATCCCGTTGTACCGCCGGGTCTATGCGCCGTTGCTGTGCGAGTCCCTGTTCGCGCCCTCGCCCGACGCCTTCGAGGCCCGCGACGGCCAGAGCGCCGCCGGGCACGCCGAAGATGCGGCCGATGCGCTGGCGCGGCTGCTCGATGCGCACGCCGGCGAGATCTGCGCGCTGATCCTCGAACCGCTGATCCAGTGCGCGGGCGGCATGCGCATGCACGACCCGGTGTACCTGCGGCGCGTGCGCGAGCTGTGCGATGTGCACGGCATCTTCCTGATCGCCGACGAGATCGCAGTCGGCTTCGGGCGCACCGGCACCCTGTTCGCCTGCGAGCAGGCGCCCGGCAACGCCGGCACGCCCGCCGGCATCCAGCCCGACCTGCTGTGCCTGTCGAAGGGCCTGACCGGCGGGTTCCTGCCGCTGTCGACGGTGCTCACGACCCAGGCGCTGTACGACGGCTTCCTGGACGCCTCGCGCGAGCGCGCCTTCCTGCACTCGCACAGCTACACCGGCAATCCGCTGGCCTGCGCCGCGGCCCTGGCCTCGCTCGACATCTTCGCCGCCGACGACACGCTCGCGCGCAACCGCGACACCGCCGCGCGCATGGCCGCGCTGGCCGCGCAGGTCGGCGCGCACCGGCATGTCGCCGACACCCGCCAGACCGGCATGGTCGTCGCGTTCGAGCTCACCCGCGAGGGCAACCGCACGACGCCGTTCGATCCGGCGCTGCGCATCGGCCTGCGCGCCTACCGCCATGCGGTCGAGCGCGGCGTGCTGCTGCGCCCGCTGGGCGACATCCTCTACTGGATGCCGCCCTACTGCATCGACGAAGACCAACTGCAACTGCTCGCGCAGGTCACCGCCGAGGCCATCGAGGTGGCGACGTCGTGCGCGTGATCCGGGCCTTCGTCGACCTGCCGTTGCGCGAGGGCGACACGATCACGTTGCCCGACGATGCCGCCGCGCACCTGGTCCGCGTGTTGCGCCTGCGCGAGGGCGAACGCTGCGTGCTGTTCAATGGCGACGGATACGACCACGAGGCGCAACTGACCCGGGCCGACAAGCGCGGCGCGGCCGCGCGCATCGGCACCGGCACGCCGGTCGCGCTCGAATCGCCGCTGCGCATCGTGTTGCTGCAGGGCATCGCGCGCGGCGAGAAGATGGACTGGATCCTGCAGAAGGCCACCGAACTGGGCGTGGCCGCGATCGTGCCGGTCTCGAGCGAGCGCAGCGAGGTCCGGCTCGACGCCGAGCGCGCCGGCAAGCGGCACGCGCACTGGCGCAGCGTTGTGGTGTCGGCCTGTGAGCAGAGTTGGCGCGCGTGGGTGCCCGGGGTCGCCGCGCCGCAATCGCTGGCGGCGGCGCTGGCCACGCTGCCGCCGAGCACCGGCCGCTGGTTGCTCGATCCCGAAGCGACCGCGGGCCTGACGACGATGCCCACCCCGGCCGGCGAGCTGGTGCTCGCGATCGGCCCGGAGGGCGGCTGGTCGGCCAACGACCGCGCGGCGCTCGTCGCCGCCGGCTTCGCCGGGCTGCGCCTGGGCCCCCGGATCCTGCGCACCGAGACCGCGGGCATCGCCGCGATCGCCGCGCTGCAGGCGCGTTTCGGCGACCTGGGGTGAGGCCGAGTCCGGCCTGCGCCAGAATCGGTCCGACCTAGTCCACGACCTCGCGCACCGCGCGCTCGAGCACATCCAGGTCCGGGATCTGCGCGCGCTCCTCGCCCAACTGCACACGGGCGCGGACTGCGAACGGCAACGGTGCGGCATGCGCGCCATCGGCGCCGCGCAATTGCGCGGCCGAAACCGTCACCAGGCGTGGGAAGCCCTGGGTCGACAGCGCGAGATACGGCAACCGCGGATCGCCGCCGAGCGCCTTGAGCACGACCACCTTGTTGCCGGGGCCGGCCGCCTCGTCGCCCTGCGCCGACAGCGCTGCGAAGTCGACCAGCGGCAACCGCCAGCCGCGCCAACGCAAGCGCCCGGGCAGCCACGCCGGCGCACCGGCGATGGGCTCGGGCAACGAGTACGACAGCACCTCGGAGATCGTCGCATTGGGCAGCAGCAACTGGGTCACCCCGGCCCGGATCAGCACGCAGCGGATGTCGGTCGCCGCGCTCACAGCGACCAGCCCTCATGCTGAGGCGCGCCGGCGCCGGGCATCCAGCGTTCGATCACCCAGGCGGCGAGCGTCGGCGGTGGCCCTGTCCGATGGCCGCGTGCGTTCAACGCCTGGCCGGTAGTGGGGTCGTAGCACCCTGCCCCGTCCTGTCCGATGACCAGCGCGCCCTGCCAGGTGGGCGCCGTGGCCAGCGGCACGAGCGCGGGATCGGCGCCGCTGAGCAGCAGCCAGGCACTGTCGGCGGCCGGCATTGCCTGCGTGATCGCAGCGGGGTCGCCACCGGCGGCGAAGCGCAACTGCGCGCCCGTGCGCAGCGGCTGCAGGTCCGGCGGCAGCACGTACACCGCACCGGGCGTGATCTCCATGCCAGCCTCGGCCAGATGGACCGGCATCGCCGCCACACGCGCCATCTGCCGAACCAGTTGGTCGTAGCGACCGCTCTCCAGACGCAGCCGCACCAGCACCGGCCGAGGGAACGCTTCGGGCAGCGCAGCGAGCAGTTGCCGGACCGCATCCGGGCTGCCGAGCCCGCCGTCCATCAGGACCAGTCCGCGCTCCGGGCCGTGGCCGTAGCTGTCGGCGTCGGCCAGCGCCAGGCCGGCGATCCGCTGCTCGAGATCGGCCAAGTCGTGGCCAGGCGGGCGCTGCGGCGGCGGGTCGGGCACGTCGGCGAGCCCACGGAACGACGGCAGCAGGTCGATGTCTGCCGGGGGCACCGCAGCCGCGGCAGCATGGTCGCGCTCGGCTGTGTCGACGGATCCGGCGGCCGGTACGCTGTCCGCAACGGCAGCAGGCACTGGCAGAGCTGCGACATCATCGGCCGCGAAGTCGACATCGAAATCGAGCGCGAAGGGGGCGTGCGGCGTGGCGGGCGCGTCGTCGTATTCGGCCGCGACCGGATCGAAGGCATAGCCCGCATGGGCGGGCGACACACCCGACGCCTCGTCGGTCTGCGCCGCCTCAGGGCCTGACTGCGGGGCCTCGCGCAGCCGCAGCTTGGCGCCCAGTTGCCGCACCCAGTGCGCGGCATCGTCGCCACTGCGCTCGAGCACGCGGTCGGCTTCCTCGAAGATCACCGTGCGTCCGGGGTGCGCCAGCACGGGCGTCAGCGCATCGAGCGCCTCGGCGATTGCCGGTTCCAGCGCGACAACGATCGCGGCCGGGGCGAGCGCATCGAGCTGCCCTGCATCCGCCATCAGCGGATCGACCTCCACGGCCGCGGCCGCGCCGGCCTCCACCACGGCGGCCGCGAGCCGGTCGCAGACCGGGCCGGGCCGGGCCAGCACCACCACACGCAGGACAGGGTCACGCATCGTCGGGCTCCAGTCCCAGCAAGGCCTGGACATGCCGCAGGAGCTCGGCCTCCTGGTACGGCTTGCCAAGGTAGCGGTCGACACCGATCTCCAGCGCACGCTCGCGATGTTTGTCGCCGCTGCGGGAGGTGATCATCATGATCGGCAGCGCGCGCAGCCGAGGATCGGCCTTCATCCGCATCGCCAGTTCGTAGCCATCCATCCGCGGCATCTCGATATCCAGCAGCACCAGGTCGGGAATCCGTTCGTCCATGCGCTCGAGCGCGTCGATGCCATCCTTGGCGGTCGCGACCGCCAGGCCCTGCCGCTCGAGCGCGCGGCAGGTCACCTTGCGCATCGTGATCGAATCGTCGACGACCAGCACCAGCGGGACGCGACGGGCCTGCACGGGCGACGCTGCGGCGATGGCCGCGTCGGGCTGCGCCGCCTGTCGGCGCGCCAGCGGCGCGATATCCAGGATCACCACCACCCGGCCATCGCCCATGATGGTCGCGCCGAAGATACCCGGGATCGAGGTGAGCTGAGGGCCGACCGGCTTTACCACGATTTCGCGGTTGCCCAGGATCTCGTCCACCGCAACCGCCGCACGCAGTTCACCGGCACGGATCAGCAACAAGGGCATCTGCAGGTGGCCCTCGGCGCGCGCGGGCGCCTGCCCGACCAGCCGACCCAGGTCGTGGAGCGCGTAGTCCTCGTCGCCGTAGCGGTAGTGTCCGCCCGCGCGCAGCGCGTCGCGGGCGATGCGGCCGACGCCGCGCACCGAGGCGATCGGCACCGCGAAGGTCGTCTCGCCGATGCGCACGAACGCCGCCTGGGTGACGGCCAGCGTCTGCGGCAATCGCAACACGAACGTGCTGCCCGCGCCATCCCGCGACTGGATGTCGACGCTGCCGCCGAGTTGGCGGACCTCGCTGGCGACCACGTCCAGGCCGACGCCGCGCCCGGCCACGTGGCTGAGGGCGCTGGCGGTCGTGAAGCCGGGCTGCAGGATCAACGCATCCAGATCGCGTTCGGCCATCTGTGCCCCGGCCGCCAGCAGGCCGCGCTCGTGTGCGCGGCGACGGATCGCTGCCCGGTCGAGCCCGGTACCGTCGTCGGCAACCTCCAGCACGATCTCCGCGCCCTCGCGGCGAAGCGCGATGCGGATCGCCCCCACCTCGGGCTTGCCTGCCTGTCGGCGCGCCTGCGGCATTTCCAGTCCATGCGCGACCGCGTTGCGCAGCAGGTGCTCGAGCGGCGGGCCCATGCGCTCGAGCACATTGCGGTCGATCTCGCCGTGGGCGCCGGTCAGGTGCAGCTCCACCTGCTTGCCGGTGTCCTGGGCGGCCTGCCTGACGACGCGCCGCAGGCGCGGCACGATGCCATCGAAGGGCACCATGCGCGTGCGCATCAGGCCCTCTTGCAGGTCCGAGCTCACGCGCGACTGCTGCTGCAGCAGCGATTCGTAATGCCGGGTCTGCTCGTCGAGGGTGTGCTGCAGGCTGTCGAGATCGGCGGCCGTTTCGCCCAGTGCACGCGAGAGCTGCTGCAGGGTCGAGAAGCGGTCGAGTTCGAGGGGATCGAAGGCGATGTCGCCGCTGTCGCCCTCGCGCCGATAGCGGGCGACGATCTGCGCCTCGGTCTCAATGTCGAGCCGTCGCAACTGGTCGCGCAGGCGGTCGTTGGTCTGCGCGAGTTCGAGCATCGCGCCGCGGAAGGTCCCCAACTGCTGCTCGAGCCTGGCGCGGTAGATCGCGACTTCGCCGGCGTAGGTGACCAGGCGGTCGAGCAGACCGGCCCGGATACGTACCTGTTCTTGCGTGCCGCGCGCGGCGTCGTCGTCGCCGTCGGCCGAGCGCGTCGGCGCGGGCAATGGCGCCGACAAGGGCGTCAGCGCGGTGTCGCCCTGCGTCTCGTCGATCGGTCTTGCCACATCCGCGGCGCTGCGCGCAATCGCAGCGAACGCGTCGACCAGCCCCGGCGATGGCCCAATGGCCCGCCGTTCCCCGGCGCGCACGAGCATTGCGTGCAACCGGTCGAAGCCTTGTTCCAGCAGCGCGAGTTCGTCTCGACGCATCGGCCGGCGTCGCTCTGCAAGCGTCTCGAGCAGCGTCTCCATCGCATGCCCGAGATCGCCGATGGGCATCAGCCCGGCCATGCGCGCGCCACCCTTGAGCGTGTGCAGGTCCCGTTGCAGGCCGGCGATCGCGGGCGAGGCACCCGGATCGTCGCGCAGCAGCGCCAGCAGACCATCGGCATCGTCGAGCAGGTCGATGCCTTCCTCAACGAAAGTGTCGATCAGGTCGAGATCCAGGTCGGCCTGGTCCAGCGGGCCTTGGGGATCGGGGTCGGAAGAAAGATCGGAAACGACCTCGACCTCGACCTCGACCTCGACCTCGACCTCGGCACCGGTGTCGGTGTCGGTGTCGGTGTCGGTGTCGGTGTCGGGAGCAGCCTCCACCCACGAGGTCGCCGGGGCCAGTGCATCGTCTGCGGACAGTGCTGGCGAGGACAGGCCGGCATCCACAATGGATGGCCCCTCGGGCGGTGGGGCGAGGTCATCGCGATCGCCCGCATCCGGCGCCGTGACAGGCGCCATGTCGTCGACCTGGGGAGGCGCGACGTCGACCGGCCGATGCGCGACAACCGCCTCTCGCAGTGCCCTCGCGGCGTATCGATGGCGCTCGTCGGTGAGGACCGCCGCGTCGATCGCGGCCTGGCGCTGCAGCGCCGACCGCTGTTCGGTCTCGCGGCGACCGCGGTCGAGGTGCTCGGTCGCCGACCAATCCGCGTCGGCTTCGATGTCGGCTTCGATGTCGGCTTCGATGTCGGCTTCGGCGTCGGCGTCGGCTTCGGTGTCGGTGTCGGTGTCGGTGTCGGTGTCGGTGTCGGTGTCCGAGTGTGCGGGCACCCACTCTTCGGCGGTGACGTCCTCGACGTCCGACCGATGCGTGTCGCTGCGCGCGTCTGCCTGGCACGCGTCATCGTCGTTCCGCGCCTGCTCGACACCGGCCTGCTCGAGCTCGGCCTGTTCGAAACGCAGGCCATCGCGCAGCGCACCCGCCGCGTCGTCCCCATCGTCCAGAATCGGTGCGTCCACGATCGGCGCATCGAAGTCGGCGATGTCGTAGCCCGACACCGGTGACGCATCGAGCCGGTCGCGGACGACGCCCAGGCGTGCCGCCAGGGCGGGCAACACCGCAATCCGCGGATCGTCGTCGTGCAGCCGCGTCAGCGCCTCGCGCAGCGCACGACACAACGCGTCGATCGCATCGACCGCTTCGGGATCGGGCACCGCCGGCGTGGCCACCAGCCGCCGGGCGTAGTCTTCGGCCGGCGCCAGCAACGCACCGACCGCCGGGACCTCGGCCATCGCGAACGCGCCGTGCATCGTATGCAGCGCGCGCAGCAGCCGTTCGACGTCGAACGCGTCCCCGGCGCGCGCCGCGTCGATCCAGGCATCGACGGTCAACAGATGTTCGTTGGCCTCGGCATCGAGGATCTCGAGCAGCAGCGCGTCGATCTGTGCCGGCACCGTCTCGCCGGGCTCCACGGGGCGCGGTGCTTCATCGGTGGACGCGGCCTGCGCCGTGGCCTTCGATGCAGGCGACGAGACGTCCGAACCATTGGCCGCAATGTCGGCGACCCTGGCGGCGACCGCGTCCACATCGAGCAGTAACGGCGCCTGGCCGCGCAGTGCCGCGTCCAGGGCGGGCAATGCCTGCGCGGCCACGTCGACTGCCGCCACGATGGCGGGGCCAGCTGGATGCAGGCCGTCGATCACGCGATTGAGCAACGATTCGACGCGCCAGGCGAATTCGCCCAGCTCGACCGCGCCGACCAGCCGTCCATTGCCCTTGAGTGTGTGGAAGACGCGGCGCACCTGCCGCAGCCGCTCCGGATCTCCTGGCTGGCGCCGCCACTCGGGCAACAAGGTGCCCAGATGGGCGATCTCGTCGGCAAGTTCTTCCAGGAAAATCTCCCGGATCTCGTCGTCGATATCGTTGCCGACGGCAGCGAAGCCGCCCCGCGGTGGCGCCTGCGCCTCGCGTGCGGACGCCGACGCCTCATCGACCACCTCGGTGTCGTCGGTCGACGGGCGGTCGCCGTCGCCATGCGCGTCGAGACGTCCATCCGCATCCCGTAGATGCGGCGCTGTGCCGGGCAGCGGCCAGTATCCCAGCGCCTGCAGGCGGCTGCGGGCGACGTCGAGGAACCGGTCGCGGTCGGGCCGTTGCTCGCCCATCCCTTGAAGGAACGATTCCAGGCTCGCAACCGCGTCGGCGAAGGCGTCCAAACGCCCCGCCTCCGGTACCTGCGACCCGGCCAGGAGTTCGCGATCAACGTACAGGCGCACGCCATCCAGGCAGGCGGCCGCCTGCAACTGTTCGAGGATCGCCAGTGCCCCGGCCACCTCGATCAGCAGGCCCGGCACCGCCAACAGCGCGGTGCGATCCCATTGCCGATCGACGAACACGACCAGCGCTTCGCGCGCCTCGGCGAACGCCGCGATCGCCTCGCCGATCGCCGCCGCCCGGGAGCGCTGCGCCTCGGCCGCGAGCGCACCGTCGGCCGCGGCCGCATCGCCCAGTTGCGCGGCCTGGGCATCGAGCGTGTCGTCGATGTAGAGCAGGGCGCCGGCGATGTCGAGCAACGCCGCTTCGTCGGCCGGCACTGCGCCATCGGCGATCGCCTCCAGCGCCTCGCACTGCTGCGCGACCACCGCGCGCGCGTCATCGAGGCCGATCATGCCCAGGGTGTCGGCCACCGTGGCGAGCCGGGCCGACTGCGGCCGCAGCGCGGCCGGATCGCGCACGCCAGTACGTAGATGCAGATCGAGCGCATCCTTGACCTGCAGCAGTTCGTCTTTGATCGCCCCCGTCACGGTGCCGAGCAGGGCGCGATTGCGCCCGGCCAGGCTGCCGCGCGCATGGTCGAGTTCAGCGTCGCTGGGGCGCGTGTCGCTCGGACCGAAGGCCTGGCGCAATGCATCGAGCGTGTCGGCCGGCACATCGGCCGGGACGGCGGCCTCCCCCTCGTCCTGGACGCCGATGCGCGGCGTGTCCGCCGTTCCGGCGTCGAAGAACAGACGCTCGTCCAGCGCCGAGACGCTACGCGCGGCGCGCAGGTCGTTGAGCAGCGGCAACAGCACGATCGGGATGTCGCGATGACCGCCCTGCAACCGTTCGAGATAGTCGGGCAGCAACAGCAGGCCGCGCAGCAAGGCCGAGGCCGCCACGTCACGATCGCCCACCTCGTCCCGCTGCAAGGCCTCGACCAGCCGTTCCATCTCCTCGGCCACGAGTGCCGGCGCCTGCAGTTCGACCATGCGCAGCGTGCCGGTCGCCTGGCGCAACCCGGCAGCGCAGTGACGCAAACGCGTGCCATCGTCGGGCGCTTCGACGAAGCGCTCCAGTTCCATCCGCGCCTGGCGCAGCACCTCATCGAGCTCGGGCTTGATCCAGCCCAGCATCGTGTGGTCGATGGCGTCGCGCAGCCCGCTCATGCGTCCGTCCGGCTCAGGTCGGCAGCTTGAAGTCGGCGACCGAACGGCGCAGGTCGGCGGCGAGCTGGGCGAGATTGCCGATCGACTCGGCGGTCTGGCTGGCGCCGCGCGATGTCTGCGCAGTGATCGACTGGATCGTGTGCATGGCCTCGGTGATGTTGGTCGCAGCCGAGGACTGCTGCTGCGCAGCCGAGGAGATGCCCTCGATGAGATCGGCCAGGCTCGTCGACACGCTCTCGATCTCGCCCAGCGCGGTGCCGGCGTCCTCCGCCAACCGCGCCCCTGCGACGACCTCGGAGGTCGTCTGCTCCATCGAGGTGACCGCCTCGTTGGTGTCGGACTGGATGGTCTGCACCAGGGTCTCGATCCGGCGTGTGGCGCCGGTCGCACGCTCGGCCAGGCGCTGCACTTCGTCGGCGACCACCGCAAAGCCGCGCCCCGCCTCGCCGGCCGAGGCGGCCTGGATCGCGGCGTTGAGTGCCAGGATGTTGGTCTGCTCGGAAATGTCGGTGATCAGTTCGACGATCGAGCCGATTTCCTGCGAGCTCTCACCCAGGCGCTTGATGCGCTTGGAGGTTTCCTGGATCTGGTCGCGGATCGAATCCATGCCCGCAATCGTCTCGCGCACCACGCCGGCACCCTTGGTCGCGATGCGCACCGAGCGCTGGGCGACGTCGGCCGACTCCGATGAATTGCGCGAGACCTGGTCGATGCTGACGGCGATCTCATTGATGCGGTCAGACGCCGAATTGATCTCATGCGCCTGATGTTCGGCCGCCTCAGCCAGGTGCATCGCGGTTGCGCGGGTTTCCTGCGCGCTCGAGGCGACCTGCACCGAGGTGTCGTTGATGGTCTGCACCAAACTGCGCAACTGCTCGATCGCGTTGTTGATCGAGTCGGCGATCGCGCCGGTGATGTCCTCGGTCACCGAAGCCTTGACGGTCAGGTCGCCCTCGGCCAGCGCGCCCATCTCGTCGAGCAGGCGCATGATCGCTTCCTGGTTGCGGTTGTTGAGCTCGAGCGAGGTCTCGTAACGCCGGCGCTGGGCGCGATTGAGCTCGGTCACCAGGCCGGCGATCGCGGCCAGCGCCAACAGGCCGGCGACGATGCTGACCCACACGTTGCCCAGCAGGCTGCGGTCCTGCAGCGAGCCGAACGCGGTGAAGGCGTTGAACAGCGCCTCGCTGTCACTGAGCAGACGATCGGAGCCAGTCACCAGCTCGCCGGCCGCCGCCTGGGCCTGGAACAGCGGCTCGCTACTGGCCAGGATCGCTTCCAGGTCGGTGCGCATCTGTGCCCAGGCCTCGTCGGCCCGTGCCAGCGCCGCGAGCGCATTGCCGTTGGTCAACGCCTGTAGCTCGCGCGTCGCGTCGCCCTCGCGCAGGCCGGTCATCACCTGCTGGAAATCCTCGACGTTCCGGCGCAGCCCCTGGCCGGCGACCGTGGCGACCGCGCCGCCGGCCTGCACTTCGGTCACCCGACGCGCCATGTCGCCGGCGATCACCACCTGGCGCAGCGCCATGTACACCTGCGAGGACGGCGAACCGCTGCTCGACATCGCCCGCACCAGTTCATCGAGCAGCGCCTGCAACTGCGGCACCCGCTGACTGAAACGCTCGGCATGGCCGGCGAACGCGGTGACCGCCGCTTCGCCTTCGGCCAGCCGCGCCGCACTCTCCCCCAACGGTTCCCAGGTCGCGGCGACCTTGCGGATCGGGCCGGACACGCCCGCGGTGCTGCCGTAGCGCTCCTCGAGCTGGCGGATGTCGCGCTCGATCTGCGCCCGGGTGGCGTTGAACGCCGCGAAGGCGACCGCGTTGCCACGTGCCGCTTCCGAGCCTTGATTGGCCAACCGCTGGCTGTCCACGCGCAGATTCGAGGCCGAGAGGCTGGCACTGCCGAGCTGGGCGGCGCGCCAGGTGCCGTAGCCGGTGTTGAGGACGAGGATCGTGCCGGCGACGATCATCATCGCGACCCAGAAGTTCGTGCCGAGAATGCGTCGCTTGCCTGCGCGGGGATCGACCACTGTGCTCATGCCTTGCGTTTCCTGATCGTGGTGCGCGCCGCGGCGTCAGGCCGCGGCATGTCTGAACTCGGGCGTGCGAACCAAGCGGTCGAGGCTGAAGACGCCCCAGACCGCGCCGGCCTGCGCGTAGGCGCGATCGACGAAGTGCGCATAGCGCCCCGTGGCGATCGGGTCGGCCGGCACCTGGTCCTGTTCCAGGAAGCTGCGCTGACCGAACAGCGCGTCGATCGTCACCGCGACATCGCCGCCGGGCTGGCGGACCAGCAACATCCGCTGGCCGTCCTGCGGCGCACTGCGTTCGCCTTCCAGGAACTGGCGCAGATCGACGATCGGCAGCAAGGCGCCGCGCACATTGCCCACCCCGAGCATCCAGGGCTGGGCGCCGGGGACGGGCGTGATCGGCGGCATCGTCAGGATCTCGACGACCTCGTCGAAGGCCGACGCCAGCAACCGACGGCCGATGCGATAGCCCACGCCTCGCCACAGGCCGGGGGCGTCCAACTGCTCGGGCAGCCCGACGACGTGCGCCAGGCTGCGTCGCTCAAAGTCGGCCAGCAGCGCGAACGCCTCTGGCACCGGTGCCGCAAGATCGGGCGCCGCGGCGTTCACCCGCCCAGGACCTGGCGGATCTGCGCGATCAATGCCACTTCGGTCGGCGGCTTGACCAGATAGCCCTTCGCGCCCTGGCGCAGCCCCCACATGCGGTCGGTCTCCATACCCTTGGTGCTGACGATCACCACCGGGATGGCCGCCGTCTGCGGATCGCGCACCAATGCGCGGGTGGCCTGGAAGCCGCTCATGCCCGGCAGCACGACGTCCATCAGCACCAGGTCGGGCCGCTCGCTGCGGCACAACGCGATGCCGTCCTCGGCATTGGCGGCCGCGAGCACTTCGTAGCCGTGCCGCTCCAGCCACTGGGTCAGCACCGCGGTGTCGGTGGGCGAGTCCTCGATCAACAGGATGCGAGCCATGCCTTTCCCCTCAGGCGTCGACGTGGTGACGGATCGCATCGAGCAACTCCTCGCGCGTGAACGGCTTGGTGACGTACTCGTCGGCACCGACGATCCGACCCCGCGCCTTGTCGAACAACCCGTCCTTGGATGAGAGCATGATGACCGGTGTCGCGCCGAAGCGGCGGTTGTTCTTGATCAGCGCGCAGGTCTGGTAGCCGTCGAGTCGGGGCATCATCACATCGACGAAGATGACCTGCGGTGCGTGCTCGACGATCTTGGCCAGGGCCTCGAAGCCGTCGACCGCGGTCACCACGTCGGCGCCTTCCCGGCGCAGCAGCGTTTCGGCGGTCCGTCGAATGGTCTTCGAATCGTCGATCACCATCACCCGCAAGCCGTCGAGGCATCCGGTGGATGATCTGTCGTCACTGCTCATGCGGTTGCTGTCCCCTGCCCGACGCGCCGTTCGGCGCCGCAGCATCGCGGAGTTATATCCCAGCCGGTCGCTGGGCTGTCAAGCGTACACGCCCCGATGCCCGGTGCGCCGAAAACAGCCCTGCTAACATGCCGACTTCCCCTCTGTCTGGATGCCGGCATGTCGCTCAACGTCGTCGTGGTGATGGACCCGATCGGGTCGATCCGGATCGCCAAGGACACGACGTTCGCGATGCTGCTCGAGGCGCAGCGGCGCGGCCACCGCCTGCAGTACGTGCTGCCCGGCGCCCTGGGCATGGACGGCGGCCAGGCCGTGGCCACGCTGGCGCCGTTGACCGTGCGCGACGATCCCGCCGACTGGTTCAGCCTTGGCACGCCGTCGATGCATCGCTTCGGCGAGGGCGACGTGGTGCTGATGCGCAAGGATCCGCCGGTCGATCCGGAATTCATCAACGACACCCAGATCCTCAGCGTCGCCCAGCGCCAGGGCGCGCAGATCGTCAACGATCCACAGGGCCTGCGCGACATGAACGAGAAGCTTGGCGCGCTCGCGTTCCCGCAGTGTTGCCCGCCGACGCGGGTCGCCCGCAACGCGGCCGCCCTCAAGGCCTTCGTCGCCGAGCACGGCCAGGCGGTGCTCAAGCCGCTCGACGGCATGGGTGGACGCTCGATCTTCCGCGCCGCGGCCGGCGACCCGAACCTCAACGTGATTCTCGAGACCCTGACCGATGGCGGCCGCCGGCTGGCGATGGCGCAGCGCTACCTGCCGGAGATCGTCGACGGCGACAAGCGCATCCTGCTGATCGACGGCATGCCGGTGGACTACTGTCTGGCACGGATCCCGCAGGGCGACGAGTTCCGCGGCAACCTGGCCGCCGGGGGTCGCGGCGAGGGCCGGCCGCTGAGCGAGCGCGACCGCTGGATCGCCGCCCAGGTCGGCCCGACGCTCGCCGCGCGCGGCATGCGCTTCGTCGGCCTGGACGTGATCGGCGACTGGCTGACCGAGGTCAACGTCACCAGTCCGACCTGCGTGCGCGAGCTCGATGCGCAGTTCGGTCTGAACATCGCCGGGCAGCTGTTCGACGCGATCGAGCGCGGATGACACCGGACCGGTCCCGGATCGCCCCGGATGCGCATCGCTAGCGCCGGCGACGCCAGGCCGTGACCGCCGCGTCGCCGCCGCGGATCGGCGACGACGCGCGCCTGGACGCGACGCTGGCGTTGTCGCTGCTGGTGCACGGGTTGCTGGTGCTGGGCATTGGCTTTTCGACCGAAGACGCCGCGCCGGTGGTGCCGACGCTGGACGTGATCCTGACCGAGACCACGAGCCCGCTGACCCAGGCCCAGGCCGATTTCCTCGCCCAGGCCAGCCACCAGGGCGGCGGCGAGGACACGCGCAGCCTGCGGCCGCGCGAGCCGCGGCCGGGCTTGCTGCCGCAACCCGAGGCCGGCGTCGCGCCACGCCCGCTGCACGCGCAATCGCCCGACACCCGACCGACGCCGCGCGAACGCGTCGTCGCCAGCGCACGCGGTCAGACCCACGTGGAAAGTCCCGATCCCACGCCCCAGGCCGAACGCCGCACGCTGCCGCCCGGCCCCGAACGGGTCGAACGCGACCTGGAGATGGCGCGCCTGGCCGCGGAGATCCATCTGCGCTCGGAGCGCTACGCGCGCAGGCCCAAGCGCAAGTTCGTGTCCGCCAGCACCCAGGAGTACGTCTATGCCACGTACCTGCGGCAATGGGTGGACCGGGTGGAGCGCGTGGGCAATCTGAACTACCCCGACGAGGCCCGCCGACGGGGTCTGGCCGGGCGCCTGGTCATCAGCGTGGCGATCCGCCGCGACGGTTCGGTGGAGCGTGCCGACGTCATCCGCAGCAGCGGCGTGCCCCTGCTCGACGACGCCGCGCTGCGGATCGCTCGACTCGCCGAGCCCTACCCGCCGTTGCCGCCGACCGACGAGCAGATCGACATTCTGCACGTCACCCGCAGCTGGAATTTCCTGCCCGGCGGCGCCCTGGTGGACGACTGAGCCCATACCGCGCATTGCCGAGTCCAGGTCTGCCGACGCGCATCGCGAGGCCGCCCGACACCGCAGGATGCGGCTGGGCGCAGTCACCCGCAGCGGTCACGCCCCGGCAGGCACCCGGCCGGCAACGGCATGGGCCCGCGCGCCGAGCGTGATCGTGCCGTTCGCGGGATCGAGCGGAAGTTCAGCGCGAACCTCGGCGGCGAACTGTGCGGCCTCGTCCGGCCGCAACCGGGCCAGTTGCGGGCCGACGCTGGGGGCCCCCAGCACGGTCTGCCAGTAATCGTCGAAGTCGGCGAAGGTACGCCGCACCTCGATCGAATGGGTCCGCACCTCGCACAGGCCGGCGCCGGCCCACAATGCCTGCAGCACGTCCAGGCGCGAGGCCTCCGGTGACGGCGGCGCGGGCACCGCGACGCCCTGGGCGCGAAGCCGCGCCTGCAGCGCGTGATAAGGAAAGCCGCCGCCGGGCATGTCCCAGGCATAGGCCGAGACCAGCGCACCGGGACGTCCGACCCGCGCCATCTCGGCCACGCCGCGCGCCGGCTCGGGCACGAAGAAGATCACCAGCGGCATGACCAGCGCGTCGACGCTGGCCGCCGGAAAGGGCAACGCCATCGCGTCGCCGACCAGCAGATGCGCGGCATCGACGTCCAGCCGCGTCCGCGCGTGCGCCAACTGCGCGGCGGACGGGTCGATCCCATACACCCGCGCCGGGGCGCAGCGTGCGATCAGCGCTTGGGTGAACGCGCCGTTGCCGCAGCCCACATCGAGCCAGTCCAGGCCCGGCGGAGGCGCCAGCCAATCGAGGAACCGGTCGCCGGCAAGCCGACTCCAGATGCCCATGTAGCGTTCGTAGCGTGCACCATCGTCGAAGCGGATCTGTCCGCGGGTGGTCGTCGTCACAGCGGGCTCCAGCCCGGGCCTTCGCCCCGACGCCAGAACACGCCGCGGGCCTGACCGTAGATCGCGTCGCTGGGCACCACGCCGAACCAACGGCCGTCGAGGCTCGCGCCGCGATGGTCACCGAGCACCAGCACATGCCCTGCCGGCACCCGCAGTCCATGGATGTCCGCCCCCCCGCCGTCCGCCAGATCGAGCACGGCCTGGCGCGTGCCGAAATCCTCGGGCGCACCGGCCACCGGCGCGAGCGCGACCCCGTTGATCGACAGATGGCCATCGATGAGATCGACCCGGTCGCCACCGGTGGCGACGACCCGTTTGATGAGCCGGATGCCATCGGCCGGCGAGCGGAACACGACCACGTCCCCGCGCGCTGGGTGGTCGCCCGGCCACAGGATCCATTCGGTGAAGGGCACCCGCAGGCCGTAGGCGCGCATGTCGACGACCACGCGGTCGCCCGGCTGTAGCGTCGGCGTCATCGAGCCGCTGGGCACGTGATAGTGATTGGCCAGCGACGAGCGCGCGATCAACAACAGACCGAGCAGGACAATCAGCGGCAGTCCCTCGCGACGCAGCCAGCCGCGCACGCGCCGGTCAGGGCGCATCGTGGCTGATGGGCGAGCACCTGCAGGAGACGGCGAAGACATGGTCGGCTTCCGCATAGGGGGTGGGCTCAGGATAGGACAGTCACAGACGTCCTTGGGTTCCGCTCAGCGCGCCGCGCGGCGCGCCTGCTGCTCGGCCAGCGTCAGTGCGACATCGTTGCGCAGGTAGGCCGGTTCGACCCGCTCCGGTGCGACCGCCTCGCCGCGGGCGAACGCAGCCGCCGCCAGGGCGGCAAGATCGGCGGCCTGCGGCAACGCGGTCGCGTCGATCCGCGCTGGCGAGGCTCCCAGACGCGCCGCCAGCACGCCGTCGGCGACACCGAAGCCAGTGCCGACGCCAGACCAGGCCGCGCCCGTCCCCGGCAGTTCGACCGTGTCGGGGGCACCGACACGCTCGTCGGACATCGCCTCCGGTCCGTCGGCCCGCATTGCGAATGCGGCGCGGTACACCTCGCCCATGCGCGCATCGATCGCCGCAAGCACGTGTGCGCCCTCGCCCACGCCGGCACGCATTGCGAGCACGGCCAGCGTCGAGACGGCGACGACCGGGCGATCGAGCGCCAGCGCCACGCCCTGCACCAGCGCGATACCCAGGCGCACGCCGGTGAACGCGCCCGGCCCCCGACTGACCGCGACCGCGTCGAGCTGTCTACGCGCGATCCCGGCCTCCGCCAGCAAGGCCTCGGCCCACGGCAGCGCCAGCTCGGCATGGCGCCGCGGCGCGATCTCGCTGCGGTGGAGCACGCGGCCGTCGTCCCAGAGCGCGACGGAGCAGGCCTCGGTGGCGGTTTCGAACGCGAGTAGTTTCATGACGGCTGGGACTCGGGATGCGGGAGGGCGGCGTCGGTCTCGCCGGCGAGGATTGTCGCAGCTGGCGCGGCGAAGAACGCCTCCACATCGGCGATCTCGCGCGTGCGCGGCAGCGGCGGCAGCGAGTCCAGGAACAGCGCGCCGTAACCGCGTCCGAGCAAACGCGGATCGCACAGCACCAGCACGCCGCGATCGGCCTCGGTGCGGATCAGCCGGCCCACGCCCTGCTTGAGGGCAATGACGGCCTGCGGCAATTGCTCATCGCGGAACGGATTGCCGCCGGCCCGGCGGATCGCATCGAGCCGCGCCTCGAACACCGGGTCGTCGGGCGCGGCGAACGGCAGCTTGTCGATGACCACCACGCTCAATGCATCGCCGGCGACATCGACGCCTTCACGGAAACTCGCCGCGCCCAGCAGCACGCCGTTGCCAGACTCACGAAAGCGCTGCAGCAGCACGTGCCGTGGCGCCTCGCCCTGCACGAACAGCGGCCAGGGACAGCGCGTGGATGCACGCAACAGCACCGCGGTCTCGCGCAGCGCGCGGTGCGAGGAGAACAGCACGAACGCGCGCCCGCCCGAGGCATGCAGCACGGGCAGCAGCGCGTCGACCACCGCGGCGGTGTAGCCGGGCGCGGCCGGTGTGGGCAACCGCGGCGGCAGATAGCACAGCGCCTGGTGCGCCCAGTCGAACGGACTCGGCGCAAGCAGCGTCTGCGGTGCGTCGAGCCCCAGCCGCTTGGCGATGTGTTCGAAGCTGCCGTCGACCGCCAGCGTCGCCGACGTGAACACCCAGGCCGCCTGCGACACCTCGCGATGCGCACGCAGCGGGGCCGACACGTCCAGCGGCGTGCGCTGCAGGCGAAAGCCGCGCGGCGTCAGCTCGTACCACAGCACGCTGTCGTCGCCGGGGTGCTCGGCGGGGCTCGCTTCGGCTTCGGACTCGTCAGTGGCCTGGGCATCGTCGAACATCGCAGCCGACGCGGCGCCGTCGTTCCAGCGCCGCAGCCGGGTCAGGCACAGCGCGGCGCGGGCATGGCAGGCGTCGAGCCCGGGCGAGGCCTCGCGCAGGGGTGCCAGCACATCGCGCAGGTGCACCAGGGCCTCGTCGAGCGCATGCAATGCATCCTCGACCGCCGGCTGGTACAGCGCCCGGTAGCGGGTGCCGCGGGCCGGCAGGCCGTCCATCGCCATCCGCAGTCCCCGCGCCGCGCCGTCGAGCGCCTGCGCAGGCAACTGCAGCACCGGCAGCGCGCCCGGCACGTCGCGGCACTCGGCCACGGCGTCGCGGGCCAGTTCGACCAGCGGCCGCGCACTCAGGCCTTCGCCGAAGAACTGCGCGGCCAACTCAGGCAACTGGTGCGCCTCATCAACGATGAAGGCCTGGGCACCGGGCAGGATTTCGCCGAATCCCTCCTGCTTGAGCGCCAGATCGGCGAGCAGCAGGTGGTGGTTGACGACGACCACGTCCGCGGCCTGCGCGCGCTGGCGCGCCTGGACCACGAAGCACTCGCTCCAGAACGGGCAGTCGTTGCCCAGGCAGTTGTCGACGGTGGAGGTGACCATCGGCAGCAGCGGCGTGTCCTCGGGCAGGCCGTCGAGTTCGGCGACATCGCCCAGCCGCGTCCGCCCGGCCCAGGCGACGATGCGCTGGAATTGATGGATCTGATCGCGCGTCGCCAGCCGCGGCGCGCCACGCGCCTGCTCCAGCCGATACAGGCACAGGTAGTTCGCGCGCCCCTTGAGCAGCGCACTGCGCAGGCCACTGCCGAGCGCGTCGCGCACGCGCGGCAGGTCGCGATGATAAAGCTGGTCCTGCAGCGCGCGCGTTCCGGTCGAGACGATCGTCTTGAGCCCCGAAAGCAGTGCCGGCACCAGGTAAGCAAAGGTCTTGCCGGTGCCCGTGCCGGCTTCGGCCAGCAGCGTGGCGCGTTGCTCGATGGCGTCACCGACCGCCATCGCCAACGCTTGCTGCGCCGCGCGCGGGCGGAAAGCCGGAATGTGCGCGGCCAGCGGCCCGCCTTCGACCAGCGCCTCGCGGCTGCGTGCAGCCAGGCCGTTGGCGTCCGCTGCCGACACCCCGACGTCGCAGTCCCGAATCAGTAGCGCTGCGGGCCGGCGACGCGGCAGCCGTCGGCCTGCGTGCGGGCCGCGGTCGCGCCGCTAGCATCGCCCGAGGCGAGCCGGACCTGCTCGAGCGTGATCCAGTGCCGGCGACACAGCGGGCCGACCTGGCTGCCGATCGCGTGCGCACGCTCGGCCAGCTCGGCCGCCCGCGCGAACTCGCCTTGCAGGATCGCAAGCTCGGCGCGCTCCTGCAGCAGTGCGGGGTCGTCGTGCACGATCTCCAGTGCCTGATCGAGCGCGGCCGCAGCGCCGGCCACATCGCCCTGGCCTTCGAGTGCGACCGCGTGCTCGCGCAGATCCTCGACCATCGGATCACGCAAGGGCTGCACCGCCAGCTCACCGTCACCGTCGCCGCTGGCGGCGCGGATCGCCGCGACCATCGTCTGCGGCGCGACAGTGTTCGCCGGCGCTGCGGCCGGGGCGGATGCAGGCGGCGTGGTGCACGCAGCCAGTGCGAGCACGGCAGCGCAGCAGGCACCACGCAACAGGAAGGCGGTCATCGGGGGAGTTCCTCGGTGGGCGGCTGAGCCGCGGGTTGCGGCGGTGATTGCGGTTGCGTCGGCGCGGGCGGTGCCTCGTCGCGATCGCGGCGGCCGAAGCCGAACCACTCGCGCCAGCCGCGCCGTTCGGTCTCGATCGGCGCGCCATTGGCGTCGACCGGGTTGCCGTCCTGGTCGATGTAGGTCGGCTGGCCGTCCTGTTCGTAGCCGCGGCAGGACTGGTACGGCGGCGCGTAGCCGGCGACGAACGCGAACCGGCGTGCGCCCGGACAGTCGGCATCGGTCGCGGTGGATTGCGCCACCCACTGCCACTCCAGGCCCTCGCTGCCCACGTCGAGCGGCGCACTGGGCAGCCGCGAGAACAGCCCCGACCACACCCGCATCGCGCCAGTCGCCCCGACCAGCCCGGTCTGCGCGTTCTGGTCATTGCCGACCCACACCACGCCCAGATGGTCGCCGGTCCAGCCGGCGAACCAGCTGTCGCGTCCGTCGTTGCTGGTGCCGGTCTTGCCGGCGGCGTTGAGCCGGCCGAGGCCGTCGTTGACCAGCCGCCGCGCGGTGCCCGAGGTCACCGCGTGCTGCAGTGCGATCGTGACCACGCGCGCCGACAGCGCGTCGCTCTGCTGCGCGGGGTTGGGCTGGATGTCGTAGCGGTTGACCACACGCCCCTGCTCGTCGATGACGCCGCGCACGGTGCGCAGCGTCTGCACTTCACCACCCGATGCCAGGAACTGGTAGAGCTGGGCCATTGCATAGGGGCTCTGGTCCATCGCGCCGAGGATCAATGCCGGATTGGCCTCGGCGCGGATGCCGGTGAGCATGTGCACCACATCGGCCAGCGCGCGCGGGCCGACATCCATGCCCACGCGCACCGTGGACTGGTTGTACGAGTTGGCCAATGCGTCGATCAGCCGCACCGTGCCGTGACTGCGGCCGTCGGCATTGCCGGGCGACCAGCGCTTGCCGTTCTCGAGCGTGACCGTCACCGGCGAGTCGTCGACCCAACTGGCCAGCGAATAGCGGGTCGGGTTGCTGAGCGCGATCAGATAGACGAACGGCTTGAGCAGCGATCCGACTGGGCGGTGGGCTTCGAACGCACGATTGAAGCCGTGCTCGCTCGGCACCCGGCTGCCGACCGCAGCGATGACCTCGCCGGTATGCACGTCGGTGACGACCAGGCCGGCCTGCAGTTCCGGGCGTCCGCGCGTGCCCAGATCCTTGAGCGTGCGCACGGTCGCGCCCTCGGCGTAGGCCTGGGCGGACGGCACCATGGCGCTCATGACCGACAGCCCGGCGCCCTGCAATGCGCCGGCCGGATAGTCGTTGGCCAGCTGGCGGCGGATCAGGTCGACGTAGGCGGGGAAGCGATTGGCGGCGATGTTGCCCGGCGTGTCGGTCACCCCCAGCGGGCGGGTCAGTGCCCGGTCGTAGGTGGCCTGATCGATGAGCCCGCTCTCGCGCATCTTGCCCAGCACGAAGTCGCGACGCACCTGCGCACGTTCGGGCTGGCGGCGCGGATCGTAGTAGGACGGGCCGCGGATGATGCCAACCAACAACGCGACCTGTTCGGGCTCGAGATCGTCGATCCGGCGCCCGAACCAGAACTCGGCGCCGGCGGCGACGCCGTGGATCGCCTGCGCGCCGCGCTGGCCGAGGTAGACCTGGTTGAGATAGGCCTCCAGGATCGCGCCCTTGTCGTAGCGCGCCTCGATCAGCAGTGCGTAGAGGATCTCGTTGAACTTGCGGGTGTAGGTCTGCTCGCGGCCGATGCCCAGCAAACCGCTGCGCGCGAGCTGCTGGGTCAGGGTACTCGCGCCCTGCCGCGCTTCGCCGGCGCGCAGGTTCACCAGCGCCGCACGCGCCATGCCGCTCAGGTCGATGCCGTGGTGGTGCGCGAAGTCCTTGTCCTCGACCGCCTGCAGCGTGTCGGTCAGCAACTGCGGCACCTCCTGCACGCGGACCAGGCGGCGCTCCTCCTGCTGCTGTCCGTACAGGGTGGCGATGCGCGCCGGGTCCAGCCGCGCGGCCTCGATCGCACCGCCCTCGCCATCGCGCAGCCGCGTGATGCGGCCGCCCGACAGCGACACCTGCACGCGCGCAGGCGCGACGACGCCGTCGACATCGCGATAGCCGCGGCTTGCGATCGTCCAGCGTGCCCCCTCGGTGGCGTAGGTCCCGGGCTTGACCCCGTCACCTTCGCGGTAGCCGGCCGCGGCCAGTTCGGTCTTCAGCGTCGCGGCATTCATCGCCACGCCCTGTGCCAGATGCAGCGGCCGGGCATAGACGCGCGTGGGCATCTGCCAGCGCAAGGCGCCGAACCGCTCGCCGACCTGATGATTGAGGTACAGCGTGTAGGGAATCAGGAAACCGAGTCCCAGGCCGATCAGCGCCAGCATCCAGCTCAGGAGGCGGCGGTGCCAGGTCGACGGCGCTGCGCCGTCATCGTCGAGATCGTCGTCGTCTTCGTAATCGATCCGGGCCATGGATGTCCTGCACCCGCGGCAGCGGGTCGATGTGGGTGACACAATAGCGCCCGGCAGTCTATCCCAGCGCCTTCGGGCGGGATCGGGCGGCCTCCCGACCAGTCAGCTGGAGTTCCGACGCATGTCGTTTTCCCTGGCCGATGCGCGCTTTCGGCTCGTCCGGGCGCTCGGCCTGTTCCGCCGCGGACTCGCAAGCCTGCGCATGCGCGGGCTGCGCGCAACGTGGCAGCGGGTCGGCGCGCAGTTCGGCGTGTTCGCACCGCGCGCGCGGCAGACCCTGCTCGCCGCCGACCTGAGCGCGTTCGCGCCGTTCGACGTTCCGTGCCACGACGCACCCGCGGTGTCGATCGTGGTCCCGGTCTATGGCCACCTGCCGCAGACCCTGGCCTGCTTGCGCGCGATCGCCGCGCACCCGCCACGGGCCTCGCTCGAGATCATCGTCGTCGACGATGCCAGCCCCGACGACAGCGCGGCGACCCTGGCCCGCATCGGCGGCCTGCGCCTGCACACCATGCCGGCAAACGCAGGGTTCATCGGCGCCTGCAACGCGGGCGCGGCGCTGGCGCGCGGGGGCCATCTGCTGTTCCTCAACAACGACACCGTGCCCCAGCCCGGTTGGCTGGACGCGATGCTGGCGACCTTCGCGCGTGACCCCGATGTCGGCATCGTTGGCGCGCAGTTGGTCTATCCCGACGGCCGCCTGCAGGAAGCGGGCACGATGCTCGTGCGCGACGGCCGCGGTGAGAACCGCGGTCGGTTTGCCGACCCGCTGCATCCGCAACTGCGCTACTGCGCCGATGTCGACTATGTGTCAGGGGCGGCGCTGATGCTGCCGCGCGCGCTGTTCGAACGCCTGGGCGGCTTCGACAGCCGCTATGCGCCGGCCTACTACGAGGATGCGGATCTCGCGCTACGGGTTCACGACGCCGGACTGCGCGTGCTCGTGCAGCCCGAAGCCTGCGTGGTGCACCTGGAGGGCGTGAGTGCAGGCACCGACCTGTCGCAGGGCATGAAGGCGGCGCAGGCGCGCAACCAGCCGGTGTTCGCCGCGCGCTGGGCGCAGGTGCTGGCGCAGCGGCCCGCCGATCCGGTGGCGGCCGGTCAGTTACCGCGCGCCGGCGTGCCCCAGGTGCTGATCATCGACAGCGTGACCCCGATGCCCGACCGCGACTCGGCCTCGTTGCGATTGGTCAATCTGATGCGGCTGCTCCGCGAGGCGGGCATGCACGTGGTGTTCCTGCCGGCCGACCGCCGTCACCTGGGTGCGGCCACGCAGGCGCTGCAGGCAATCGGGGTCGAAGTCTGGTACGCGCCCTATGCCAAGAGTGCCGCGCAGTGGCTACGCACGCACGGCGGCCGGTTCTCGCGGGTGATGCTGTGTCGCCACTACATCGCGCACGAGTTCCTGCCGCTGGTGCGCCGGCATGCGCCGCAGGCGCAGGTGATCTTCGACACCATCGACCTGCATTACCTGCGCGAACTGCGCGGCGCCGAGGTCTCGGGCGATCCCGCGCTGCGCCGCGCCGCCGAACGCACGCGGGCGCAGGAACTGGACGTCGTCCGCCGCTGCGACACGACCCTGGTCGTGAGCCCGAGCGAGGTCGCCCTGCTGGCCCGCGACGCGCCCCAGGCCCGGGTGGCGCTGTTGTCGAACCTGCACGAGGTCGCCGGGCCCGGGCGACCGTTCGCGCAGCGGCACGATCTGGTCTTCGTCGGCGGCTTCCGCCATCCGCCGAACGTCGATGCGGTGAAATGGTTCGTCGGCGCGATCTTTCCGGCGATCCGCGCACGCCTGCCGCAGGTCCGCTTCCACTGCATCGGCGACCACGTCGACGACGCCATTGCCGCGCTGGCCCGGGTGGACGGCGTGGTCATCCACGGCCACGTGCCGGACATCACGCCCTACATGGACGGCTGCCGCATCGCGGTTGCGCCGTTGCGCTTCGGGGCCGGCGTCAAGGGCAAGGTGAATCTGAGCATGGCCCATGGCCAGCCGGTGGTCGCCACGACCTGCGCGGCCGAAGGCATGCAACTGCATGACGGGCACGACGTGTTGCTGGCCGACCAGGCCGACGCGTTCGCCAACGCGGTCGTGCGCCTGTACGAGGACGAAGCGCTGTGGGCCCGGCTCGCGGAGCACGGCCTGGACAATGTCCGCCGGCATTTCTCCCTCGACGCCGCGCGCCGGACCGTCCAGACGGTGTTCATCGACGGCGCCGTCGACCGCGCGCAGCCCTGATCAGCCGTTGTTGAGCGAGGCGGTGCGCAGCCGCTGCGCGAACTCGGCGTGACCCGGCACGCCCGGGTCGATCCTGCGCGCTGCCGACAACGCGGCCTGCGCGCCGGCGAGATTGCCCGCCCCCAGACGTTCGTCGCCGATCGCCAGCCAGCGCTGGGCCAGCCGCCGCCGCGCATCGCGCGCCGCAGGCTCGCCTTCGCCCAGCGCGACCCGGGCGTCGAGACAGGCATGCGCGCGCGCAAGGTTGTTGGCGCGCAGGCCGGCGTCGAAACACTGGCGGGCGCCGGGCAGCAATCGCGCCGAGGCGCGGGTGACCGCCGGATCGTCGGGCGCGAGCAAGCGAGCGGCGCGGACATGGTCGTAGGCGCTGTCGCCCGGCGGCGACATCAAATCGCCGCGCGCCTGCGCGGCGGCCGCCTGCTGCAGCAGCGCCGCAACCCGGCGTCGGCGTTCCTGGGGCGGCAATTGGGTGCCGCGGTCGGCATGCACCGCGCGCGAGCGCTCGATCCGCAGCGCGGCCGCGCGCACCACCTCGCTGTCGGGCGCCAGCGCCTGCGCCTCGCGCAGCTGCGCATCGGCATCGGCGAAGTTGAAGTCGCGGGCATAGCGCTCGGCGCGCTGCGCATACGCGGCGCCTGCATCGAGCAGCCCGCGCTGCGCAGTGGCGTCCTCGGCATCGAAGGCGAGCAGAATCCGCCATTCGGCGACGGCACGTTCGATGCGCCCGTCGGCCAGATGCGTCGCCGCACGCCGGCGCAATGCATCGAGTTCCTCGGTCAGACGTGCCTGAGTGTCGGGCAGGTCGACGTGGCCGGGATCGTAATCGCGCACCGTGGCGACCAGCGCCGCCGCGCCGCTCAGATCGCCGTCGCGCAGCCGCGCGCGTGCCCGCTCGAGCAGCGCGGCCAGCGACTCGTCGCGCCCACGCAACGCATCGCCGTTGCCGGGCTCGATCGCGAGCACCCGCGCATACAGCGGCAGCGCCGCATCGGGACCGGCATCGAGCCACCCCTGGGCCTGCGCTGCCTGGGCCTGGCGCAACAGCACCTCGGGCGCCGTGCCACCGGCCTCGAGCGCGCGCAGCCGGGCGTCCAGGGCCTCGATCGCATCGCGCGGGGCGGACAATTCCTGGGCCAGCTTGAGCGCGCGCCGGGCGGCATCGAAGCGCCGCGCCTCGACGGCGGCGCGGGCCTGGACGAGCGCCGCATCGGCGACCTGCGACAGCCCCGCGCGCGGCCGCACATCGTCGGGGTCGAGCGCCTGCGCGGCCTCGAACAGCTGCCGCGCGCCGCTGCCGTCGCCGGCATCCAGGCGCCCCTCCGCGATCGCCTGGGCGGCATCGTCGAGCAGCGCCTGCACCCGCGTCTCGGGCCACAGCCGGTCGACGACGAGGACGCGCACGCCGAACACCAACAGCGCCAGGCCGATGCACGCCGCCAGCAAGCCCCCCGGCCAGCGGCGCCACCATGGCGCGTCGGCCGCGAGCGACCGCCACGGGCGGGCAGCCAGGCGCCGGGCGGGCGCAGGTCCGTTGGAGAGATCGTCGCCGTTCACGCCGCGCAGTATGCGAGATCGAGCTGAACACCGATGTCGCGATCGTTCACGCCCGCCGCGCCAGCTCCACCCCCGGCACGCTGTCGAGCTTGCCCAGCAGCCGCGCCAGCTGGCCGTAATCGGAAACCCGCAGGCGCAGCCGCAACTGCACGCGCGAGAGCCGGTGGTGTTCGCTCTGGATCGCCAGCACGTGCACATCCTCCTGGGCGATCAGGTTGCTCAGGTCCTTGAGCAGGTGCCGGCGATCGACGGCCTCGACGACGACATCCGACTCGTGGCCGCCGCCCTGCTCGCCCCACTCGACCGGCAGTACCCGCTGCGGCTGGCCTGTCGACAAGCGCAGGAACGACGGGCAGTCGCGACGATGCACGCTCACGCCGCGCGCGCGGGTGAGATAGCCGGCGATCGGTTCGCCCGGAACCGGACGACAGCAACGGGCGACCTGCACCAGCAGGTTGTCCACCCCGACCACGCGGAAGCTCGAATCGGCCGCCTTGGGCGCGCGGCGCGGCCGGCGCAGCGGCAACGTCGGCGCATCGTCCTGCGCGGGCGCGTGACGTTCGCGCTCGATCTCCAGCAGCGCCCGGCCGATCTGGTTCGGCCCCACATCACCGAGCGCGACCGACACGTAGAGATCGTCCACGCTGCTCGCGTTGAAGCGCGACAGCACCGGCGCCAGATCGGCCTGCAGCAGACCCAAGCGGCGCAGATCGCGCTCCAGCAGTTCGCGGCCGGCCTGGACGTTGCGCTCGCGATCGAGCTTGTGGAACCAGTTGCGCACCTTCTCGCGCGAGCGCGGGCTGGCGAGAAAGCCATTGGCCGCGACCAGCCAGTCGCGCCGCGGCGACGGCAGCTTGGCGGTCAGGATTTCGACGCGCTCGCCGGTCCGCAGCACGGTATCGAGCGGCACGATGCGGCCGTCGACCTTGGCGCCACGGCAGCGGTGCCCGACCATCGTGTGCACGTGATAGGCGAAATCGAGCGGCGTCGCGCCCTGCGGCAGATCGATGATCTCGCCCTTGGGCGTCAGCACGAAGACCCGGTCCTCGACCAGTTCGGTATCGAACGCATCGACCAGGCCTTCGGCCCGTCCGCCGTCGGTATGCGATTCGAGCAGCCGCCGCATCCACTCGATCCGGCGTTCGAGCGCGGCGCTGCCGGCCGGCGCGCGCTGCGAGCCGCCGGTCTCCTTGTAGCGCCAGTGGGCGGCCACGCCCAGTTCGGACGCCTCGTGCATCTCGCGCGTGCGGATCTGCACCTCCAGCGTCTTGCCTTCCGGCCCGACGACTGCGGTGTGCAGCGAGCGGTAATCGTTGTTCTTGGGCCGGGCGATGTAGTCGTCGAACTCGCTGGGGATCGGTGTCCACAGCGCGTGCACCACGCCCAGCGCCGCATAGCAGGCCGGCACGTCGTCGACCAGCACGCGCACCGCGCGCAGGTCATAGAGTTCGCCGATCGGCACCTGCTTTTTCTGCATCTTCCGCCAGATGCTGTAGATGTGCTTGGGCCGCCCGGCAACGTCGGCGCGCACGTCCTGCGCAGCGAGCGCTTCGCCCAGTTGCGTGCGCACCTGTTCGATGTAGCGTTCGCGGCCGGCGCGCTTGTCATCGAGCAGGCCGGCGATGCGGCGATAGATCTCGGGCTGCAGATAGCGAAACGCCAGGTCCTCGAGCTCCCACTTCAGTTGCCAGATGCCCAAGCGATTGGCGAGCGGCGCATGGATGTCGCGCGTGAGCAGGGCCAGCGCACGCCGGGTCGGCTCGTCGGCGCGCACCGCCGCACGCATCTGTGCCAGTTGCCGGGCCAGCAGCACCAGCACCACGCGCAGATCGCGCACCAGCGCCAGCAGCAACCGGCGCAGGCCCTCCGGGTTGCCGCTGCCGACATGCTCGGCATGCAGCGACCAAACCTGATGCGCGGCGCGCAGACCGTCGAGCAGCGGCACCAGCGCGGGCACGCGCGCGCGCATCGGCGCGCGCCAGACCGGCACCGCATCGGCGATCGCCGCGGCGACCACATCGCCATCGGCGCCCAGCAGCGCCAGCGACGCCAGCGTGTCCTGCAGCACGCTCTCATCGAGCTCGGCCACGCCGTCGGCCGCGGCGGCCGCCTCCTGCAAGGCCGCGCGCAGGGCAGGCCCGAGCGCTGCCGTGGAAGGCAGTGCCAGCAGGCGATCCGGCAGTGGGCCGGCAGGCTCGGACATGAGGTGTTCGGGACGGTCGCAGGACCGTCTACACTAGCCCGCGACCCCGTCCGAGGAACAGAGCATGCGTGCATTCCACTGCGTCCTGATCGCCACCGCGCTGGCGGCCACTCTGCCCGCATTCGCGCAGCAGCCCCGGATCGAGGACCGGATGAGCGCCGCGGAATTCCGTGCCGCCGGGCTGGGCAAGCTCGATGATGCCGAGCTCGATCGGCTCAATGCGTGGCTGGCCCGTCAGGCCGAGGCGCCGGCCGCAACCGCAACGATGGAAGCGGGGACCGATGTCGAAGCGCGGATCGCGCAGGCACGCGAGGAGGGCCGCCGCGAGGCCGCCTCCGCCGCGACCGGGCTGCCCGCGCCTGCGCCGGCACGTGAGCCCATCGAGAGCACGATCGTCGGCGCGTTCCAGGGCTTTGCCAGCGGCCGGCAGTACACGCTCGCCAATGGGCAGGTCTGGCGCCAGATCGACGGCGCGACCCTCTCGGGCGCCCGCGGCACCGACATCGGCGTGCGCATCCGCCCGGGCATGCTCGGCGCCTGGTGGCTGAAAGTGGACGGCTACAACACCCAGGCCAAGGTCGAACGCGTCCGCTGAGCACGCCGCGCCCGGCGGCGCCGTGCGCAGCGCGCGGCGCTTGACCGGACCCGCGAGCGCACACGGCCGTCTGCGACGCCACTGCGAGCTCGAGCGCGGCACAGCCAGTGCTCCGCGTTCGCCTGCGTGCAGTGACCGGGAAGTTCCCGCCCTCGCCACGCGGCATTTTCCTAAGCGCTGCGCGGGGGATGCCCGATTCGCGTGCCACGGCGTGCGAGGCACGCTGTCGGCATGCCCAGTCCTCGCCCCCAACCGCTTCCGCGCTCCACACAAGGCACGCACTACGTGGTCACCGCGGTCACCTACGGCCGCGTGCCCTGGCTGCGCGATCCGCTCTACGCACGGATCGCGCGCCATGAGATCGAGACCTGCGAGCGGCAGGGGTGGCTACGTTCCGAAGCCTGGGTCTTGATGCCCGACCGG
The DNA here is from genome assembly GCF_037198055.1 of Luteimonas sp. gir. NCBI lineage: Bacteria > Pseudomonadati > Pseudomonadota > Gammaproteobacteria > Lysobacterales > Lysobacteraceae > Luteimonas > Luteimonas sp. gir. Next base: position 317,652 of record NZ_JBBAXQ010000002.1, on the reverse strand, counting down.
GTGCACTGGCTGTTCGAACTGCGCGTCCCGATGCTCGGACAGGTCGTGCAGACGTTCAAGTCGCAGACCGCCCGTGCGATCCGCGGGCATGCGCGAGGCGCGGGGTCGATCTGGCAGGCCGGCTACATGGATCGACGGCTGCGCCCGGACGCCGACCTGCGCAACCACGTGCGCGACCTCATCGCCCAACCACTCCGCGACGCCCTGGACGGACGCTTGCGCGCTCATCGCGACTGGTGGATGCGCGACACGCACGCCATCGCGACCCTGTAGCCCTCGTCAGCAGGCATGCGCTGCACGGCCGAAGTCCGGAGCAACGCGTCCCACGAAGGCGTGTAAGACGCCAGCTACTGCGCGCGCGAAACGGCCGCTCCATCGCGTGGAGCGACCGTCTCCATCGTCAAAGGTAGGTGCACTGCCCGCTCTGGTTGCAGACAGCGATTCTCCACCATCTGCCATCGACGCATTCGTAGATTGCGCCACCGTTGCGATTGGGCACGTACTCGGTGGCACCATCGTTCTCAGCCGTGCAACGGGTGGCCGGCGCCGCGATGGCAGTTCCCATCGCCCCCAAACACATCACGGCACAGACGGTCGAAATCCAGCGAACTGATGTCTTCATCGTGATCCTCCTTGAAAGTGACTACAGCGCATTGCCGCACTTCCTTCGATCCGGCACGGCTCGTCCGGAGGCGGCAAGTCCGCCGAGGCCGCGACCGCAGTCTAACAATGGGACACGTCGCGAAGGTCCTGCCCTGCCGCGACACACAAGCGACCCAGGACGTGAGCCGCCGTCGGGCATTCGATGGAAGTGATATCAGGCCGCGCGCAATACCGCGACCCGGCTTGCCAGCTTCTTCGCCGACACCCCACCCTTGGCGCCGAGCTCCTGCGCGAACAGCGAGACGCGCAGTTCCTCGATCTCCCAGCGCAATGCTTGCCATTGCGCGTCGTCGGCCAGACCGCGGGCACCGGCGTCGAGCAGTGCGTCGACGAACGGTTTGACGTCGAGCATGCGCTGCTGATCGCGCTGGGGGTCGCGCAAGGCCCGTTCTGCGCGCAACGACAGGGCGCGCAGCCAGCGCGGATACTCGGCCAATGCGGCCGCCGGCACGTCGCGCAGGAAACCGGGCGGCACCAGCGCCGCGAGCTGCGCCTGCATATCGTCGAGATTCGCCCGCGCCCAGCCCATCAGCTTCGAATCCAATCGCCCGCGGATCTCGGCTACGAGATCGAGGATCGTCTCGGCGCGCTGCAGCCGCGCCATCGCCTCGCCGAACAGGGCCTTGCCGATGGTGTCGCGATGCGCGGCAAACTCCTCGGCGTCGCGAATCGTCTCCAGACCGGCGTCGAGCAATGCGGCAAGCGCGCCCTCGACCAAGTCCTCGCGCAGCCGGTCGCCCGGCCGGTCGGCCGCACGTGGCGCCGCCGATTCGATGGCCGCATACAGCAACGCGGTCTTCGGGGCCACCGGCAACTGCTTGCGTGCCTGGCGCACGCGCTCGACGAGCGCGATGCGCAGCAGGCGGCGCACACCCTGCGGGTGCAGGCGCCGCGCCTGCGCCGGATCGGCATGGACGGCCAACGACACGCTTTCGCCGTCGTCCTGCAGCGCGGGGTACGCCGGCAACCCGCCGGCGCCGGCAATCGACACCGGCACCGGTGTGTCCGGGAATACCGTCAAGCCGCGTTGCTGCAGCCCATCGGCGGCATGGGCGGCGAATGCACGCGCCGCCTGCGCACCGAAACGCGCGCGCAGCGCTTCCAGGTCGCGCGATTCGGCCAGCACGGTGCGCGCCTTGCGGTCGCGGCCGACATCGACCAGGCGCAGGTTCGCCCGCAGGTGCGGCTCGAGCGCGGTTTCGTCGAAGTCCGTGGCCGCGATCTCCACACCGCCGAGCTTCTTCAAAAAGCGCGCCAGCGTGCCGGCGAACGTATCCGCATCGCCCTCGCGCCAGGCCTGGGCGAACGCACGCGCGAAATCGGGCGCCGGCACGAAGTTGCGACGCAGCGCCTTGGGCAGGCTGCGGATCAGCGCCGCCGCCTTGTCCTCGACGAACCCCGGCGCCAGCCACGACAACCGGGCCGGGTCGATCGCATTGAGCAGGTGCAGCGGCACCGACACGGTCATGCCGTCGTCGGGCGCGCCGGGCTCGAACCGATACGACACCGTCAGCCGCGCGTCGCCGAGCGCAATGAACGCCGGAAACAGATCGGCATCGACGCCGTCTGCGACCAACAGGTCGTCGCGGCTCCACTCGAGTGCGCGTTTGGCCGCCTCCGGCGCCTTGCGATACCAGGCGTCCAGCGCCTGGGCCGAGCGTACGTCGGACGGAATGCGCTGCGCGTACCACTGCGCCATCCAATCCTCGTCGACGACCAGTCCGCTGCGCCGCAGCTTGGCTTCCTCCTCACGCGCGCGGGCCAGCGTGCGCAGGTTGCGTTCGAGAAACCCCGCGCGCAGATCGATCTCGCCAGTCGCCAAGCCATCGCGCAGGAACAGCGCGCGCGCCTGGTCGGGATACAGCCGTCCGTAGTCCACCGGCTTTTTGGGCGCGAGCACCAGGCCGAACAAGGCAATCTGCTCGCTGCCGATCACCCGCCCTTGCGCGCGCGACCAGCGCGGGTCGTGATGACGACGCGAGAGCAGGTGATCGAGCTCGGCGATCACCCAGTCCGGTTCGATTCCTGCATTGGTCAGTGCCCAGACCTTCTCGGTGTCGAGCAGCGTCGCCGACAGCACCCACGGTGGCGGCTTCTTCGCCAGCGGCGAGCCGGGAAACAACTGGAACCGACGTCCGCGCGGCCCTTCGTACTGTCCCGAATGGCGCCCCCCGCCGGCCGGATCGGCGCGATGGCCGATCTGCGTGGGCAGTCCGGCGAGCAGTGCGCGATGCAAGGCCACGTGCGCGCGCATGGCCGCCTGCCCGCGCGCCCGCGCGTTCTCGGTCTCATCCCCGGCCGCCGCATAGGAGACGACAGACGCGTCCACCGACCAGCCCAGATCCTCGCACTGCAACTTGAGCTGCCGATGCAGTTCACGCCACTCGCGCATCCGCAAAAAGCCAAGGAAATGCCGCTCGCACCATTTGCGCAGTTGCGACTGGGTCAGGTCCTCATGCGCCTGCCGGTACGCGTCCCAGAGCCGGACGATGCCGACGAACTCCGAGCGCGGGTCGGCGAAGGTCGCATGCGCGGCGTCGGCCGCGGCGCGCTGGTCGGCCGGTCGCTCGCGCGGGTCCTGGATGCCCAAAAACGATGTAATCGCGAGCATCTCGTGCAGGCAGCCGTGCTGGTTCGCCGCGACCAGCATGCGCGCGAGCTTCGCGTCGATCGGCAACCGCGCCATCGTGCGGCCGTGCGCCGTCAGTCGGCGACCGTCGTCGATCGCGCCCAGCTCGGTCAGCTGCTGCCAGCCGTCGGCGACCGCGCGCGGATCGGGCGGCTCGACGAACGGGAAATCGGCGATCGGATCCGCAGCCGGTTGCGGCGCATCGCTGCCCCGCCGGCCGCGCCGCGCGCGCGGCTCGCCCTCCCCGCCCAGGCCCAGCGACAGCATGCGCAGGATCACGCCGGCAAGCGCCGCGCGTCGGATCTCCGGATCGGTAAAGCGCGGCCGCGAGTCGAAATCCGCCTCGGAGAACAGGCGGTAGCACACGCCCGGCGCGATGCGTCCGCAGCGGCCCTTGCGCTGATCGGCGCTGGCCTGGCTGATCGGCTCGATGTGCAGGCGGTCGAGCTTCTGCCGCGGACTGTAGCGCTTGACGCGCGCCAGCCCCGGATCGACCACGTAGTGGATCCGCGGCACCGTCAGTGAGGTTTCGGCGACGTTGGTCGCCAGCACGATACGGCGCAGCGGACCCGGGTTGAACACCCGATCCTGGTCGCGCGCCGACAAGCGCGCATACAGCGGCAGGATCTCGGTGTGTCGATACTTGCGGCGCTCGAGCGCCTGGTGCGCATCGCGGATCTCGCGCTCGCCCGGCAGAAAGATCAGCGTGTCGCCGGTCCCACGCTCGCCCATGATCTCGTCGCAGGCCGCAAGAATGCCGTCGAGCACGGAAACACCGGGATCAGCGTCGATTTTTCCCTGTCCGCGCGCCGCGCCGTTTGCAGTTGCTGCGACATTCGACACTGACCCCGGTTCTTCGCCGAGCGGGCGGTAGCGGACTTCGACGGGATAGCCGCGGCCTTCGACGTCGACGACCGGCGCGTCGCCGAAATGGGCGGAGAAGCGCGCGGTGTCGATGGTCGCCGAGGTGACGATCAACTTCAGGTCCGGTCGCCGGGCCAGCAACTGCTTGAGGTAGCCGAGCAGGAAGTCGATGTTGAGGCTGCGTTCGTGCGCCTCGTCGACGATCAGGGTGTCGTAGGCCGACAACCAGCGATCCGAGGCGATTTCCGCCAGCAGTATGCCGTCGGTCATGAACTTGACCGCGGTGTCCGGGCCGATGTTGTCGTTGAAGCGGACCTGGTAGCCCACCGCGCCGCCGATCGGTACCTGCAACTCCTCGGCCACGCGCCGGGCGACGGTGCGCGCGGCAATGCGCCGGGGCTGGGTACAGCCGATCATGCCCGCCGCCCCGCGCCCGGCCGCCAGGCACAGCTTGGGCAATTGGGTGGTCTTGCCCGAGCCGGTCTCGCCGGCGACCACGACGACCTGGTGCGCCTGGATCAGTGCGACGATCTCTTCGGCCTTGCCGGCGATCGGCAGCACTGGATCGACCGTCGCCCGTGGCAGCCGCTGCGCGCGCGCCTCGCGCCGCGCGACCGAGGCCTGCAGCCGGCTGCTGAACGCATCGCGCGCGGCCGGGTCGCCAGGCGTGCGCCGCCAGCGCGACCACAGGCCCAGCAGCGGGCCGCGATCGCGCGAGCAGGCGGCATCGACCGACGCGCGCGCCCGGCTCAACGCCGCATTCACCTCGTTGTCGCTGGAATACTCCATCACGCTTGCGAATCCGCTCCCAGGTCTCATATTCGATCGCGAAGGCCGCGTATTGTGGCCGCAATCCCATCCCACAGGAGTCGTCGACCATGGCCAAGGCCAAACCCCAACCTGCCTCCAAATCCAGCACCAAGCGTTCGTCGGTGGCGCCCGCCGTGGCCTCGCCCGATGCGCGCTCGACCGCGCCGGCGATCGATATCGGGATCAGCGACGCCGATCGCAAGCAGGTCGCCCAGCACCTGTCGGTGTTCCTGGCCGACGCCTACACGCTGTATCTGAAGACCCACAACTTCCACTGGAACGTCACCGGCCCGATGTTCAACGCCCTGCACGTGATGTTCGAGGGCCAGTACACCGAACAGTGGAACGCGCTGGACGAGATCGCCGAGCGCATCCGCGCCCTGGGCTACAACGCGCCGGGCTCCTATGCCGAGTTCATCGAGCTGAGCTCGATCAAGGAAGAGCCGGGTCTGGAGAAGTCGCCCGACTGGCGCGAGATGGTGCGCCAGCTGGTCCTGGGCAACGAAGCGGTCTGCCGCAGCGCGCGCAAGGCGCTCGAAGTGGCTGACGATGCCGACGATGATCCGACCGAGGACCTGCTGACCCAGCGCCTGCAGACCCACGAGAAGAACGCCTGGATGCTGCGCTCGCTGCTGCAGTAATGCACGTCATCCGGCGCCGCGGCCGCGCGGCGCCGGTGCAGCACCGATGGCTGGCTGCCAGGCGAGTTGCTCGGCCAGCGTGCCCTGCTAGGCCTGCGGCGGTGTCGCCTCGTCCGGGCCGTCGACCTCGCCGCGCGAGACCAGCGCGGCGATGCCCAGATCGCCGGTCACGTTGACCGTCGTACGGCACATGTCCAGGAAGTGGTTGACGCCCAGCACCAGACCGATGCCCTCGGCCGGCACACCGACCATCGTGCAGATCAGCGCCACCACCGGCAGCGAGCCCGACGGCACGCCGGCGGTGCCGATCCCGCCCAGGATGCAGACCAGCATCACCAGCACCTGCTGGCCGATCGACAGGTCGACGCCGAAGAACTGGGCCAGGAAGATCACCGTGACGCCCTCGAACAGCGCCGTCCCGTTCTGGTTGGCAGTCGCGCCGATCGTCAGCACGAAGCGCGAGACCTTGCGCGGCAGCTTGAGGTTCTCGTCGGCCACGCGCAGCGCGGTGGGCAGCGTGGCGTTGCTCGATGCGGTCGAGAACGACATCAGCATCGCCTCCTGCGCGCCGCGGAAGAACGCCAGCGGCGACCAGCCACCGAACACCCGCAGCGCCAGCGAGTAGGTCACCAGCATGTGCAGCGCCAGCGCACCGGCCACCACCGCGACGTAGGCGCCCAGGCGGACCAGCAGGTCCCAGCCGAACAGCACCGCGAGGTTGAACATGAAGCAGAACACCGCAATCGGCGCCAGCCGGATCACCAGTCCGATCAGTGTCATCGAGACTTCGAACAGGCCCTCGATGCCGCGCTTGAGCGCGGCCGCCGCCTCGGACTTGGTCAGCACCAGGCCGATACCGAACATCAGCGCGAAGAACATCAACGCCAGGATGTTGGCATTGTCCGATGCCGCGCCGACCACGTTCTGCGGCACGATCGACAGCAGCATCTCCATGCCCTTGGCACCGCTGCGGCTGTCGCTGACGATCGCCTCGGTGCGCTGCGCGCTCTCGGCCAGCAGTTGCTGGGCCAGTGCCGGATCCACGCCGGCGCCGGGGCGGAACAGGTTGACCATCACCAGCCCCAGCAGCACCGCCAGGCCCGACAGCACGATCGTCCAGGCCAGCGTGCGCCAGCCGATCCGGCCGAGCGAGGCGACATCGCCCATTTCCGACACGCCGACCACCAGTGCCGAGAACAGCAATGGCACGATCAGCATGAAGATCAGACTCAGGAACAAGGTGCCCAGCGGCTCGGTGACCCAGGCCACGAACGTCGCGACCAGCGGCCGGCATTGCCAGCCCGGTTCGGCGACGGCGCAGGCGGCCGACGCCGGATCGGTCGGCGCCCACGCCGACAGCCCGGTATAGTGAGCGAGCATGCCGAGCAGCAAGCCGGCCGCGAAACCGATCGCGATCTTCCAGTGCAGCGGCAGGCGGGCGCGGGCGGATGCGAGCGGACGGGACATGGCGTGATCGCTGCGGGAAAGCAGCGGAGGCTAGCAGGAAGCGGGTCTCAGCGCCGCGGGTAGAGCGGCGGCAGTACGGCCTCGTCCTCGGGCGTCGCCGGGCCGGCGACGCGCGCGCCAGCGCGGAAGGCCTGGCGCAGCGCGGCGCGCGCTGCCGCCAGGTCGCCGCCGCCCCAGCGCGCCCGCTGCCACTGCACGAGCGCGTCGCGCTGGCCGGCATCGCCGAGTACACGCCGCAAGGCCTCGAGGTCTGCCGCCGGCGGATCGACCAGCGCGCGCAGCGCCGCGTCGACCTCGGCCGGATCTCCGGTCTGCAGCACGGTCGCCAGTGACGGCCCGCCGCTCCGAGACCTCGGCACAGGCGCGGCGCCCGGCACCGCAGCAACCAGCCCCCGCGCGCCGGCGCGTGCCCGGCGCAGCCCATGCCAGGCCACGACGCTGGTCGCCAGCCACAGCAGCGCGAACAGCGCCGCCAGCCACGGCCAGACACGACTGACCTCCCCATCCGCTCCACGGGCGGCCGGCAAGCCCGGCGCAGTCGCCACCGTCTGCGTGTCGGCGTCGCCATCGGTGGCATCGCCATCACCGGAATCGATCGCCAGATGCAGATCCGGCGCCGCACTGGTCCGGGCGGCGCCTGCGCGGACATCCCACCATCCCACGCGAGGGCCGGCCACATGCAAGGAACCGGCAGCCCGCGGCACGATCGAGAAACGGCGGGTCATGCGCACCCGTGGGCGGCCCTCGTCGAAGCGCTCGTCGTACTGCGGCGGCTCGGCGAACACCTGCGCGCCGTCGGGCGCCGGCAAGCTGATCTCGGGCAACTGTGTGCCGACCGCGCCGTCGAAGGTCGCCTCCAGCGTGAGCGTGGTTGCAGCCCCGGCCCGGCCGCGCTCGGGCTGGTCGAGCCAGCGCAGGTCCAGATTCCGCAGCGGCAACCAGGGCTGCGGCGCCGTGCCTGGCATCGCGCGCACCGACAGCGCGGTCGCCGGGCCGTTGGCCGAGAGTTGGCGCGGTCCGCGATCGAACAGATCATCGAAGAAGCCGCCGCCGGCGCCGCGCCCCTCGAAGCGTGCACCGGGAATCGTCAGCGGCCCGCTGCGCTCGGGTACGAGCAGAAAGCGCCGTTCCACCACGTTGTAGCGACGGCCGTCGAACTCGCGGCTGTAGGTGATGTCGTTGCCGATCCGCTGCAACGATGCCCCCTCGGGCTCGGGCTGCTCGAGCTGGCCCGACACCAGCGGCACGGCGTAGTGCAGCCGTAGGGTGTAGCCGACTGCCTGCTGCACGTAGGGCATGTCGGTCTCGAGTTCGGCCTCGACGAACGCGGCCGCGCCGTCGCGGGCCGATCGCACCGGCGCCGGGCCGACCGTCAGCGACAAGGCGTCGGTGCGCGCACCACCGACCTGCAACGGCGGGACCGTCAGCCGGCCCTCGCGCCGCGGACGCAGCGCCACGCCGAACAGCGCGCGCTCGATCTGGCGCCCGTTGCGGATCTCGACCTGACGTCGGCTGGTGTGCCCGCTGAGCTCGAAATCGCGGGTCAGGCCGCTCCAGTCGGGCACGGCGACCGCTTCGTCGGTTTCGACATTGAGCGTGGTGGTCTCGCCCAGCGCGATCTGGTCCCGGTCCAGCCAGGCGCGCGTCTGCGCCTGCAGGCTCCCCGCCAGGCAGGCGAGCAGCACCGCCAGGACCACCGCCGCGCGCCAAGTCCGAACTCCGGTCGTCATCGCAATGCCTCCGCGCCGTGGCGCCGCTCGTGTTCGATCCGGAACTGCGCCCGCAACAGGCCACCCGGATCGTCGGGCACCCGCCGCAGCCAGGCCTGGTTGGCCTGCTCGCGCTCGCGCCGGGTGTCGGCGTCCTGCCGGTCGGCTGGCGCGGCGTCGCCAGGCGTCTGGCTGCCCTCGCCGGCGTCATCGAGTGCCTGCTGCATACGCTCGCGCATGGCCTGGTCGGCGCGCTGCTGCGCGGCCTCGTCGGTGGGCGGGGCGGTATCGGGGGGCGCCGGCGGCGTATCGGGGCGCGGCGCGCCGTCCGACGAGGGCGCAGGCTGTGGCGCACCGCGGTCGCCTGTCCGGCCTTCTCCCGGATCCGGGCGTCCGGACTGGCGCTGCTGGTCACGCGGCGGCGAGCGCGGATCGTCGCGGGGACCTGGCGGCGGCTGACGGCGACGCGCGGCATCGACCGCGGCGCGATTGGCCTGCGCATCGGCCATGTCCGGCTGCAACCGCAGCGCCTCGTCGTAGGCGGCGATCGCCTCGTCGAACCGCCCCAGGCGCGCCAGCGCGTTGCCGCGGTTGTAAGCAGCGTCGGCGCCCGGCAGTCCGGTCCACGCGCGCAATGCGTCCTCGTGTCGCCCGCCGCGATAGGCCGCCGCACCTTGCTCGAGTTGGGCGTGGGCAATCTGGTCGGCGCGCCGCCAGGGCGTGCCGACCGGCGGCTGCGCGGCCTGCGCTGGCAGGATCGGCCAGACCAGCGCCACCGCCAACACCGCGACCGCAGCCCCGCGCCGGAACGCCAGCAAGACCAGCGCCAGCAACGGAAGCAACAGCCAGTAGCCCTGGTCGGCGATGCGCCGGGCCTGCGCGTCGCCGTCGGCCGCGGCGCCGGCCCCGCCCGCACGGGCCTCGCGCAGGCCCAGTGCGTCGAGATCGCCGTCGTCGGCGCTCAGGCGGTGCCAGCGGCCACCTCCGGCGGTCGCCAAGGCCTGCAGCGCGGCGGCATCCAGGCGTGCATGGCGCAGCGCTCCGTCGCGATCGCGATAGGCGGCGCCGTCCGCGCTGCCCAAGCCCAGCACCGAGACCCGATAGCCCATCCGCGCCGCGGCGGCTGCCTCGCGCATCGCGGCCCGATCGGCGCCGTCGGTCAGCAGCACGATCTCGCCGCGCAGCGCATCGCCCTGGCGCAGCAGCCGCGTCGCCTGCTCGATCGCGCGATCCGCGCGCTGGCCGTCGACCGGCATGATGTCGGGCGCGAGCGCGTCGAGATACAGCGCCACATTCGCCGCGTCGTCGGTCAGCGGCGCCACCGTGTAGGCGTCGTCCGCATAGGCCAGCAACGCCACCGGCCCCTGGCGCAACGCGAGCAGGCGCGCGAGCTTGGCCCGCGCCTGCAACAGCCGTGACGGTGACAGGTCGGTCGCCGTCGTTGCCGACGACAGGTCCAGGGCGATGACCAGCGGAGTCGCCGCGACGGACGCCAACGGCACGTCGACCTGACGCCAACCTGGGCCTGCCAGCGCCAGCACCGCGAGCAGGCACGCGCACAGCCACGTGGCCAGCGCCAATAGCCCACGTCCACCGGGACGGCGCTCGAGCAGGTGCGGCAGCAAATGTGGATCGACCGCCTGTCGCCAGGCATCCTCGCCGCGCCGGCGCACCCACCAGATGCCGGCCAGCAACGGCAGCACCAGCAAGGCCCACAGCCAGGCCGGCCGAGCGAAGACCACGTCGGGCCATCCGCCGCTCATCGCGCGCCCCGCATCGGCACACGCCACGAACGCGGCACCAGCGCCAGCAGCAGGAGCAGGCAACCGGCGGCCAGCGGCCACGGATAGCGTTCCATCCGCGCGCGCAGCGCCGGCCCCGGCGCTTCAACCGGTTCGAGCCGGTCGATCTCGGCATAGATCCCGGCCAGCGATTCGGTGTCGCGGGCCCGGAATGCACGGCCACCGGTGGTATCGGCGATCGCCTGCAGCGCCGCCTCGTCGATCGCCGGCTCGCCGCCGTCGGGCAGACGGAAGCCCAGCATCTGCAAGCCGTCCTCATCGCTGCCGAAGGCGATCGTGTGCACGCGCAATCCGGCGTCGCGCGCCAGTTCGGCCGCCTTCTGCGGGCGCAGCGCACCAGCGTTGCTGACGCCGTCGGTCAGCAGCACCAGCACGCGTTCGCCTTCGCCGTCCTGTAATCGGCGCACCGCCAGCGCGATCGCATCGCCGATCGCGGTTTCGCGCCCGGCCAGACCGACCACGGTCCGGTCCAACTGCTGGCGCACGCTGTCGCGATCGAATGTCATCGGCGTGACCGCATAGGCGCGCTGCCCGAACACGATCAGCCCGATCCGGTCACCTGCCCGGCGCTCGAGGAAGTCGGCGATCACCGCCTTGGCCGCCGTGAGCCGGTCGACCGCGCGCCGCCCGATCACCATGTCCTCCTCGCTCATGCTGCCCGACAGGTCGACCGCCAGCATCAGGTCGCGCGCCGTGCGCGGCGGGTGCTCGGGCGGGCCGACGCCCTGCGGACGTGCCGCCGCGATGCACAGCAGCACCCAGGCCGCCCACAGCAGCCACGACGCCCGTGCGCCGCCGCGGCCGGCGGCCGGCGTGGCAATCGACTCGAGGCCGGCATACGGCACTCGCAGCGCATCGCCTTCGCTGCGCACCGGCGGCCACCAGCGCCGCAGCGCCCAGGGCAATGGCAAGGCCAGCAGCATCCACGGCCAGGCGAATGACGACAGCAGCCCCTCCATTGCCGCAGGCGTGCTCATCGGCCGGCCGCCATCAACGCCAGGAAGCGCGTGCGCGCGGCGTTGTGCAGCGCATCGAGCGCGTCGCCCTCGACCGTCCGTCGGAAGCCGCCGTCATGCAGTAGGCGGCCCACGCCGTCGACGAACACCGCCTGGCCACCGCCTTCGTCCAGGAACGCCAGCCAGGCATCGCCCTGCAGCCGATCGGCATCCGGGCGCACGCGCCGCGCCGCACGGCGCAGCAGCGCCGACATCGCGGCGATCCGCGCAGGCGCATCGATCGCCGCCTCGACCTGGGCATCGAACAACCGCGCCCAGGCGCGGCGCCGGCGGGCACGCCGCCAGCGCAGGCCGGCCACCACGACGAGCACGGCCACGACCGCCGCGGCAAGCCACCACCAGCCAGGCGCCGGTGGCCACCAGCCCGGGGCAGCGGTCACGTGAATATCGCGCAGGACCAGATCCGGCATCGCCATATCAGGTCGCCTTCGGTCGGCCGAATGCCGGCAACCACACGTCGCTCGGCATCTCGCTCGACAGCAGCACACAGCGGACGCGCGCCGCGCGCAACGTCGCCTGGGCCCGGGCGATCGGTTCGGCGAACGCCGCCTGCCAGCGGGCGTGCTGGGTCTCGTCGCGCAGGTCGAGCTCCACCTGCCCCGAGGACGCGGCAAAGCGCAGCCGAGCCCGGGGCGGCGCCTGTTCCAATGGATCGGTCAACACCAGCACCAAGACTTGATTGTGCGCGGCCAGCGCCTGCCACCGCTGCGCCGGCACCGTCGCAATGCTGGCGGCATCGGCCAGCACCAGCAGTCGCGCGCCAGGCCGCAGCAGCCGCCCGGCGTGATCGAGGGCGACCGCCAGCCCGGCATCGCCCGCAGGCGGCGTGGCATACCAGCGCGCGAGCGCATGCAGCACGCGCAGCGCGCCGCGACTGCCGGACGCCGGCGGCACCGGCGCCTCGTCATGCGTGCCGCGCAGCGCTGCAATGCGATCGCCGTCGGCGACGGCGGCCCAGGCGGCGACCGCCGCCGCACGCGCGGCCTGGACCGACTTGAATCGCACCCGGCTGCCCACGTAGAGCGCTGGCGCGGTATCGGCCACGAGCAGGGTCAGCCGCTCGCGCTCGGTCTGGAAGGCCTTGGTATGCGGCCGACCGGTGCGCGCGGTCACGCGCCAATCGATGTGGCGCGCATCGTCGCCGGCCACGTACTCGCGCGACTCGGCGTATTCCATGCCCTGCCCGCGCTGCGGCGATGGCGCCTGCTGGCGCAGGCCCACATGCGCGCGCCGGGCCGCGCCCTGCCGCGTGGCGCTCGCGCGCAGGGCGATGAGCTCGACCAGCGCCGGGCGCACGCCCGCCTCCGTGTCCACGGCCCCGTCCGCGTCCCGCATTGCCGAATGCCCGATCACGACCGTCCGATCCCCGGGCCGTCAGGGCAACGGGACGCGGTCGAGCAGGGCCTGGACCAGACGCTCGCCGTCCCAGCCTTCGGCGGTCGCCTCGTAGCTGGGCAGGATGCGATGCCGCAGCACGTCCGGGGCCACGGCGCGGACGTCGTCGGGCGTGACAAAGTCGCGGCCGGCGAGCCAGGCCACGGCCCGCGCGCAGCGCTCGAGTGCGATCGAACCGCGGGGACTGGCGCCCCAGGCGATGCGCGCAGCGAGGGCGGCGTCGTAGCGCGCGGCATCGCGCGAGGCCAGGACCAGTTCGACCAGATAGCGCTCCACCGGCGGCGCCACGTGCAGCGCGAGTACCGCCCGACGCGCCGCGAACAGCGCCGCGAGCGGCATCCGCTCGACCGCCTCGGGTCGCGCATCGAGTTGGGCCAGCGCCCGCTCACGCGCCAGTTGCAGGATGCGCGCCTCGGCCCCGGCATCGGGATAGCCCACGCGCACATGCATCAAGAACCGGTCGAGTTGCGCCTCGGGCAACGGAAACGTGCCCTCCTGCTCGATCGGATTCTGCGTGGCCATAACCAGAAACGGATCGGGCAGCGGATAGGTCCGGCCACCGACGGTCACCTGGCGCTCGCCCATCGCTTCGAGCAGCGCGGACTGGACTTTCGCCGGCGCGCGGTTGATCTCGTCGGCGAGCAGCAGCGGATGGAAGATCGGACCGGCCTGGAACTCGAACCGGCCATCCTGCGGGCGCCAGATCTCGGTCCCGGTCAGGTCGGCGGGCAACAGGTCGGGCGTGAACTGCAGCCGCGCGAACTCGGCATCGAGCCGCGCCGCGAGTGCCCGGATCGCACTGGTCTTGGCCAGGCCTGGCGCGCCCTCCACCAGCAGGTGGCCATCGGCAAGCAATGCCACCAGTAACCGGTCGACCAGCGCGGGCTGACCGACGATCTCCTCGCTCAGGGCCTCGCGCAGCGCGACGAAGCGCGCCTGCAACTGCCCCGGTTGTTCGACCGCATGCTCCATCGGATTCCCTGTCTCCGGCGCCCGACGCGCCGCTCGACAGTGTGACCCGAACCGGGGGGCTGGGTTCAACCCGCGTGTCCGCGCGCGTCAGCCGCCGGACATGAAAACGGGACCCTTGCGGGCCCCGTAGAAAATGCGGTCACGTCCGTCCACGGACTGCGACCGGCAATGCAGTGGTAACACTCATCATTCCAAATAAAATTCATACCATCGCCACTCTCTCATAATAAATCCTCAGAATATAGAGAGCGGGAACAGACCGACTCCAAGAGATGAGACCTACCCTCCAGAAGCTCGTTGAAATGCAAGATCAGCCACATTAAGGCCCGCATCCGACATTGAAGAACCGAAACCGGAAATCTTCACGCCGGCGCCATCACCAGAACTGCAGTAAACATAAAAATCCCACCCGCCCGGAATCGCGGTCAAATTCGGAGCATCAAAACCAAACCAGCACGCATGGTCGTAAAGGGCAAATCCCTCTGCAAATCGCCTAACAGCAACACCAAACCCAGTCGCACTACCTACTCCGGGCAACGTTGTTCCACGAATCCCGTTGTCGCAAAACATAGTCCCATAATACCCACCCGGAATTGCTTGCAGATCTGGAAGAGCTGTGGAAAAAGCGCACTGAGTACCAGTTGCTGCAAATAGCTCTGCGAACTGATACAAGTTATGACCTAGATCCGTCGCAGTTGAACCAATCCCGCCGACTGCCCCAGCAGCCGCACCAGAGCAGAAGAACCTGGTTCGAAAACCACCAGGAAAAGTCTTAAATTCTATATCCCAGTAAGCTCCAGCATTACACCCCACCCCAGTCTCGAGCGCGAGTACCCCCATCTGCTCTGCGTTACTCTTCGCATCGTTAAGAGTGGAACCTATGCCTGAGACGACCCCGACACCAGGGCAAGACATGTCTTGGATAAAACCGCCAACAAAGATACGGCTATCAAGAAAGCTACAACTAGCCGCCTCTGGACTTGCGAAATAGATTCCGCCATCTAACGCTGAATCAGCGGACGAGATTGCTGGAGCCGAAAAACAGAGCAGACCCACCAAAGAAATGTTGAAGAATCGTGCAGTTTTCATTTAAGCCTCCTTGCCCCCTGCCCGCCTTAGAACTTATCAGAAGGCGAGTTAACACGGCGCGACGCGCGCGGGACTAGGGGGCTGAAATCAATTACGCATCGACTCCAGTGGCCTACAGGCAAAAAACGGGGCCCTTTCGGCCCCCCGTGTGGCGACATACAGGGTGTCGGCGGTCAGCCGATCGGGCGCTGCGCGACGCGCATGACCTTCGGGGTCACAAAGATCAGCAACTCGGCCTTTTCCTTGGTGCGACCGCGGCTCTTGAACAGGTTGCCCAGGATCGGCAGGTCGCCCAGGAACGGCACCTTCGACAGCGAGGCGCGGTCCGAGAACTCGTAGACGCCGCCGATCGCCACGGTCTGGCCGTCGTCGATCAATACCGCCGTGGTGACGTTGCGTTTGCTGATGAGCGGCACCTCTCCGATATCTGGATACTCGATGGTATCAATCACCTCATCCTTCTTGATGTCCATCGCCAGGAACACGCGGCCGTCGTTGGTGATCGTCGGGGTGACCTTCAACTCCAGCAGCACGTCCTTGAACTGGACTGTCGGCACATTGTTGCTCTGGCCGCCGGTCACGGTGATGTAGCCGATTTCCTGACCCTGACTGATCGTCGCTTCGCGCTGGTTACTGGTGACGACGCGCGGATTGGAGATCACTTCGCCGCGCTGTTCTGCCTGCAGTGCCTGCAGCTCGACTGCCCAGTTGATGGTGTTGCCGAGAATCGTGAATGCTAGCGACGGCGCGTTGCCCGTCACCGGTAGGTTCACATTCAAACCGCCCGGGGCGCCAACAGAACCATCCTGACCAATAGGCAACGTTCCGCCGACATCGACGCGATTGTCAATACGACTATTCGTGGATACACCGAAGCGTGCGCCGAGGTTGCGTGCGAACGACTCGTTCGCGATCACGATGCGCGCCTCGATCACCACCTGGTCGACCGGCTTGTCCAGCAGATTCACCAGGCGCCGGATCTCGTTGACGCGCGAGGGGATGTCGATCACCAGCAGCGTATTGGTGCGGCGGTCGAAGCTCAGGCTGCCGCGCGCCGACAGGAAGCCGCGCTGCTGCGTGGTACCAGCCCCGGTGTTGTTGGTGTTGGCCCCCATGCCGTTCTTGCTTTCCTCGGTCAGCAGCTTGGCGATGTCCTCGGCGTTGCCGTAGCTGATCGGGATGTACTCGGTGGTCATCTCCGCGCGCTCTTCGATCGCCAGGCGCGCGTCTTCCTTGGCCTGCTCGAAGGCGGCGATCTCGGTCTGCGGGGCGACCCAGACCACGTTGCCGCTGCGACGCTTGTCGAGCGACTTGGCCTGCAGCACGATGTCCAGCGCCTGATCCCACGGCACGTTCTGCAGGCGCAGGGTGACGTTGCCGGTCACGTTGTCGCTGGCGACGATGTTGAGGTCGGATTCGTCGGCGATCAGCTGCAGCACCGTGCGCACCGGCACGTCCTGGAAATTGAACGACACCGGCGTACCGCTGTAGGCCCGCACATCCGAGACGGTCGTCGCGGCCTGGCCCATGGCCGCCGCGGCGGTAGCCGCACCGACCGCACGATCGCTCGAGGCCGCGCGCGGCACGATCTCGACGATGTAGTCGCGACCGCTCTGGTAGGCCATCGGCTCGAAGTCGCCGCGGGCGCTGAGCACGACCTGCGCGCCGTTGCCGCCCTGACGTGCATCGATGCGCTGCACCGGAGTGGCGAAGTCGACGACGTTGAGCGGCCGCTGCAACTGCGCCGGCAGCGTGGCGCTTCCCAAGTTGATGACGATGTTGCCGTCCTGCGTGCGCAGGTCGGGGGCCGCGCCCTCGCCGTCGAAGCGCAGGATCAGCTTGCCCGAGCCGCCGTCTCCACGCTTGAAATCGAGATCGGTCACCGACACGCCGGCATGCGCTGCGCCCGTCGAGGCCTGCAGCGCAGGCAGCAGCGATCCCGGTGCGGCCGGCTGCGCGGCCTGCACACCGCCGAACGTCGCCAACATGCCAATGGCCAGGCCGAACGCGCCGGCGTGGAGTGCCGACGTCCTTGCGGCCCGCGGGCTTCCCGCTTTGCTCACGGTCATCTTGCTTTCCTCGTTATTTTTCATTCAGCGCGAGCGACGCCGGGCGTTCGAGCCAGCCGCCGGCCCCGTCGGGCACCAGCTCGACGAGCTCGATACGATTCTCGGTGACCGATGTGACACGGCCATCGTTCTGCCCCAGATAGTTCCCCGGCGCGATGCGGTAGGTCACCTTGTCGGGCGCCAGCACCAAACCCAGCATGCGGGCACCGGTATTCATGGTGCCGACCATCGACATGCTGTCGAGCGGGAACTGTTCGGTGATCTCTTTGCGCCGGTTCGAGTCCGGCCGCAGCCCGGTGCCGCTGTCGACGTCGGTGAACGCGTTGCTGAAGGGGTCGCGGATGCCCTGGGCGGAGTATTCGAAGGTCTCGAACTGCTGCATCACCGGCAGCGGCTCGAGCGGCGGCGCGGGCCGCTGTTTGACCTCATCGACCCAGACCTCGAGATTGGGCGCGCCGCCGGGCTCGCTGGTGATGTCGCGCCCGCAGCCGACCGCGAGCACGGCCAGCACGGTCGTCAGCGCGCATCGGGACATCGATTTGGCGAACGCGGCCATCAGGGCGTCTCCCCGGTCGCGGCGGCGGCCGCCTGCTCCTGGGCCGCGGTCTCCTCTTCGTCGAGGTAGCGGTAGGTCTTCACCGTGCCCGAGAGCTCGAGCACCGAGTTGGGGCCGATCGCACCCAGTCCGCCGCTGTCGTCGCCACGGGGTTTGAGCGAGATGTCGTGCATCGTCATGATGACCACGCGCGGCAGCGACGCAACGCCGCTGACGAACGCGCCGAACTGGTGATAGGTGCCGACCATGCGCAGCGCGATCGGCTGCTCGGCATAGAACTCGCGCGGCATCTCGGTGCCGGGCCGGAACAGGTCGTTCTGGATGCCGGTGGCGATCGCGGTTTGCGAAATGTCGGTGATCAGGTCCGGCATCTCGGTCTTGCTCGGCAACTGGCGCAGCATCTGCTGCAGTTGCTGCTCCATCTGCGCGAGCTGCTGCTTGAGCGGTTCGAGGTTGGCGGCCTTGCCCTGCTTGGTCTCGAAGTCGTTGCGCAGTGTGGCTTCCTGCTCTTCCAGCGTGCGCAGGTCGTTGCCCTTGTCGCGGGTGATGCCCCACCACAGCAACGCGAAGATCAGCAGGCCCACGACCACGCAAGTCCCGATGCGGTACTCGCGCGGCCAGGCGCCGACATTGTTGAGGTCGAGCTCGCGCAGCGACACCTTCTTGCGGCTCACGGGGCGACCTCCTGAGCGGGTGCGGTGGGCGCAGGCGTCGTCGCGCCGGCTTCCTTGGCCGCCGGCGTCGAGAGCTGGACATTGAGCGTGAACGCGTACGGCAGACCCGGTACGCCGTCGCGAGCCTCAATGACCGCCAACTGCGGGTTGGTCATCCAGCCCGAGCCTTCAAGTGCACGCATATAGGTGCTCACGCGCGCGTTCGACTGCGAGCGCCCCTCGAGCGTCAGCATCTGCCCTTCCTGCTTGAGCGAGGTCAGCAGCACGCCATCGGGAATGGTCCGCACCAGCTGGTCGAACAGGTGCACCATCTGCGAGCGGTTGCCCTGCAGCTCCTCGATCACCGCCTTGCGTGCCAGCAGGCGGGCCCGCTGCCGGTCGAGGCTGTCGATCTCGACAATCTCGCGATCGAGCTCGGCGATCTGCTGCTGCAGGAAGGCGTTGCGCGCATGCTGCCCGTCGAGCTGCGCGTTGTAGTACATGTTCACAAGCAGCCACAGCACGATGCCGGCCACGGCCGCGAGCGCGGCCATGATCCCGAATTCCTTCTGTCGCTGCCGGCGTCGCTCGGCGCGCCAGGGCAGCAGGTTGATCCGCGCCATCAGTCGAAACTCCGCAGTGCCAGGCCGCAGGCGATCATCAGCGCCGGTGCATCCTGGGCCAGCGCCTGCGCCTGCACGCGCGGGCCGAGTGTCATCTGCGCCAGCGGGTTGGCCAGTACGCTTGGCACACCGAGCTGTTCCTCGACCATCGCCGCCGCGCCCGGGATCGATGCGCAGCCGCCGGCCAGCACGATCCGGTCGACCCGGTTGAAGTCGCTACCGGCGTAGAAGAACTGCAGCAGGCGGCTGATCTGTTGGACCATCGCCTCCTTGAAGGGCTCGAGCACCTCGACCTCGTAGCTTTCCGGCAACCCGCCCTGGCGCTTGGCCAGGCCCGCCTCTTCGTAGCTCAACCCGTAGCGGCGCATGACCTCGTCGGTGAGCTGCTTGCCGCCGAACACCTGCTCGCGCGAGTACAGGCTGCGGCCGTTGCGCAGCACGTTGAGGGTGGTCATCGTTGCGCCGACATCGACCAGCGCCACGACACCGTCCTCGGCGATTCCGAGCGTGTCGGCGACCAGCGCGAACGCGCTTTCGATCGCGAAGGCCTCGACATCGATCACCCGGGCGACGAGCCCGCCGAGCTCCAGCGCCGAGGCGCGCAGCTCGACATTCTCCGAGCGCGAGGCGGCCAGCAGCACCTGCACGGTGTCGGGGTTGCCGGGCGAAGGGCCGAGCACCGCGAAATCGAGGTTCACTTCCTCGATCGGGTAGGGAATGTAGTTGACCGCCTCAAGCTCGATCTGCGACTCGAGCTCGTCCTCGTCGAGATCGGCGGGCATCGGGATGGTCTTGGTGATCACCGCCGAGCCGGCGACGGCAGCGGCCGCGTGCTTGGCACGGGTGCCCGAGCGGGCCACGGCCCGCCGGATCGCATCGCCGACGGCTTCAGCCTCGACAATGGCTTTTTCGACCACGGCGTTGGGCGGCAACGGCTCGACCGCATAGTGCTCGACGCGATACCGGTTGCCCTGCCTGGACAGCTGGAGCAACTTGACCGCAGTCGAACTGATGTCGATGCCGACCAGCGGCACGTGGCTTTTTGCGATAAGCCCCACAGAGTGCTCCCCTTCGCCACGGGCGCATCCGCACGCCGCGTGTCCCGGCGCATTAGATAACGGACTTTCCCCGCGATGGCAACAGCGCAGCGCTGTCCGGCGCCTCGCGCAGGGCCTTGCCGAGGGGCCGTGCGAGGCCGTCGCGGCCGCTCAGAGACCGGCCGGCGATGGCGCCCTATACTGCGCGGATGAGACCCGATCCCGCGTCGCCCCCCCGCCCCCGCACCTCCCGTTTCCGCCGCCTGCTGCGCTGGGTCCTGATCCTGGGCCTGGTGCTGGCCGTGCTGGCCACCGTGGCCGCCGGCATCCTCTACGCCGCCGTGGCCTCCAAGCTGCCGGACGTGGAGATCCTGCGCGATATCGAGATGCAGGAGCCGATGTATGTCTATTCCCGGGACGGCAAGCTGATCGCGCTGTTCGGCGAGACGCGGCGCTATCCGGTCAAGATCGACCAGGTGCCCGAGCGCCTGAAACAGGCGTTCCTGGCCACCGAGGACGCGCGCTTCTACCAGCACGGCGGCATCGATTACCGCGGCGTGGCCCGCGCGCTGTGGCTGTTGGCGACCACCGACGACCGCCGCGTGCCCGGCGGCTCGACGATCACCCAGCAGGTCGCCCGGCAGTTCTTCCTAAGCTCGGAGTACAGCTTCACCCGCAAGTTCGCCGAGATGCTGCTGGCGCGCAAGATGGAGCAGAACCTCAGCAAGGACGAGATCTTCGAGTTGTACCTGAACAGGAGCTTCTTCGGCAATCGCGCCTATGGCGTGGCCGCGGCGGCCGAGTTCTATTACGGCAAGTCGCTGGCCGAGCTCGATCTGGACGAGATGGCCTCGCTGGCGGCGATCCCGAAGTTCCCGTCCAGCGGCAATCCGATCAGCAATCCCGAGCGCGCACGCGAGCGGCGCGACGTCTACGTGCTGGCGCGCATGCAGGAGCTGGGCTACATCACGCCGGCCGAGTCGGCGGCCGCACGCGCGGTCGAGATGCACGCCAGCCCCCACGAGCGGCCGATCGAGGCGTACGCGCCCTATGTCGCCGAAATGGTGCGCCTGGAGATGGTCGCCCGCTACGGCGGCGACGTGCTCACCCGCGGCTATCACGTCACCACGACGATCGACCCGACGATGCAGGCCGCCGCCGAACTGGCAGTGCGCAACGGGCTGATGACCTACGATCACCGCCACGGCTGGATGAAGCCGGCGGAGACCTTCGAACTGGCGGCCGACGAGGACGCGGCGACCGCCGCCCGCCGGCTGCGCGGCATCGCCCCCCAGGGCGGCCTGCTGCCGGCCCTGGTGCTGCGCAGCGGCGACGGCACCGCCGACGTGGTCCTTGCCGACGGCAGCACCGTCACGCTGGACGCGGCCAGCAGCCGCTGGACCGGACGCGCGCCGTCCGCCCTGCTCGCGCGCGGCGACCTCATCCGGGTGCGCCGGATCGAGACCCCGGCCAAGGTGCCCGCCAATGCCGATCCCGAAGCGCCGGCGCCGCCGCCCACGGTGAGCTGGCAGCTCGACCAGTTGCCACGCGCCCAGGCCACCCTGGTGTCGCTGGAGCCCGACAACGGTGCGATCCGCGCGCTGATCGGCGGCTTCAGCTTCGCGGGCAGCAACTTCAACCGCACGACCCAATCGCGCCGCCAGCCTGGCTCGAGCTTCAAGCCGTTCATCTTCGCCGCGGCGTTCGAGAAGGGCTTCAACCCGGCCTCGATCGTGCCCGATGCGCCGGTGTTGTTCAGGATGCGCCGCGGGCAGGACTGGCGCCCGCAGAACTCCGATGGCCAGTTCCGCGGGCCGATGCGCCTGCGCGAAGCGCTGGTGCAGTCGCGCAACCTGGTCGCCGTGCGCCTGCTCGACATGATCGGCGTGGATTACGCCCGCCGCTACATCAGCCACTTCGGTTTCGACGAGTCGCAACTGCCGCCCAACCTGTCGATCGCGCTCGGCACACCGTCGCTGACCCCGCTCGATGTGACCCGCGGCTATGCGGTGTTCGCCAACGGTGGCTTCCGGATCAACCCGTGGTTCATCGACGAGGTCCGCGACCGCGAGGGCACGTTGGTGTTCAAGGAGAACCCGGCACGCGCCTGCCGTGGCTGCGGCAACGACGGCCGCCCTGGCCAGTCGGCTGCGCCGTCGCATGTCGTCGACGGCTTCAACCTGGGGCCCGCATCAGCGCAGCGCACCGTCACCGAGGCACCGGAACAGGACGCCGCGCCCGAGCCCGAGGCGCGCGCCGATGGCCAGGCGCCGGTCATGGCCGAGCGCGCGATCGACGAGCGCGTGGCCTACCAGATGATCTCGATGATGCGCGATGTCGTGCGCCGCGGCACCGGGACCGCCGCGCGCGTGCTCGAACGCGAGGACGTCGGTGGCAAGACCGGCTCGACCAACGAGCATCGCGACGCCTGGTTCTCCGGCTTCGGCGGCAACCTGGTGACCTCGGTCTGGGTCGGCCGCGACGACAACCGTTCGCTGGGCTACCGCGAGTACGGCGGGCGCGCTGCGCTGCCGATCTGGATCGACTTCATGCGGGTCGCCCTGGACGGCGTGCCCGAGGCCAGCAACGAGCCGCCCGAAGGCATGGTGCGTGTCTCGGTGACCGCCAGCGGGCGATTGATGCCGGTCGGCGCCGAGGGCGGCGGCATCGTCGAATACGTGAAGGCCGAGGATCTGGAGCGGATGGAGTCCGAGGTCGATCTGCGGATCGACGACGTGCCGGCCGAGGAAGCCTTCGACATCTTCTGATCACGGGCTCGCGATGCCTGAACCCATCGCGCCGCCCCCGGCGCGATGGCTTGACCGTCAAGGGCGGAGGCGTAGAGTCGGAACGTCGCTCGACACGGGGGAATACGCATGCATCGCGCACGCCAGCATGCCGGGGCCCGCACCCGCGAACGTCGCCACCGACTGGCGCACGAGGCCGCCCGGCTCATGGCCGAGGGCGGCATCCACGACATCCACCAGGCCCGGTTGAAGGCAGCCGGTCGACTGGGCATCCACGACGACGCCTCGCTGCCGCAGGACCAGGAGATCGAGCAGGCGCTGGGCGAATACCGCCGCCTGTTCTCGCCCGCCGCGCATGCCGACGCGCTCCAGCGCAGCCGCGAGGCCGCGCTGGAGGCGCTCACGTTCTTCGCGCCGTTCCAGCCCCGCCTGCACGGTGGCGTGCTCGATGGCACCGCCGATGCCCAGGCGCCGGTGCAACTGCACCTGCACAGCGACGATGCCGATGCGGTGCAGCGCTTTTTGGTCGACCAGCGCATACCGGCCCAGGTGCGCAGTCGTCGCATCCGCCTCGACCGCACCCGCCGGGAGGATTGCCCGATCTGGGCCTTCCACGCCGGCGAGGTGGCCTTCGAACTGACCGTGCTGCCGGCCAATGCGCTGCGCCAAGCGCCCCTGCGCGCCGACGACGACCGGCCGATACGCCGGGTGTCCGGAGCGCAGTTGCGCCAGCTGCTCGCCGTCGGGTCGGCCGGGCACGACGACGGCGTCTAGCGCGCCGCGTTACACAGCGCCCGATGACAGCGAATGCGCCCCGCCTCTCTCGCGCTCGGGTAACGAGCAGAAAGGAATGGCCTCCGCGAAGCCATAAGAATCCTGCGTCTGCTCGCTCGATCGGGGCGATCTTCACCGGAGCTCGCGTCGCAGCGGCCAGGACGCGGTCCGGCCTAGCGAAGCGCGCCAAAGCATTCATGGCAGCTGTACGACATGCCATGTAGGCAGTTAGCACTGGCCGATGACGGACTCACGCCGCGTGGTCCGCTATGGCATCCCGGGCCAGGACGACGCACTAAGCCCAAAGTGTGCGACTTCCTTCAGCGGGCGACGCTGCGCCCGTCCGAAGTCAGGTTGCCAATGTCCGCAGCAGCGGACTGGCAGCCGGTGGCCGCGTCAAGCGCGCCATGGATGGCGCGCGCCCGAGTCAAGGCAGGATGCCTTGACCGAGGGAAGAGCGGCTACCGGCTGGCAGGCCGCTGCCCTTCCGAAGTGGAACTGGCGGGAGAACGAAAAAAAGAAACCGCGGAAAACCGCGGCTTCTTTTGAACGCAGGGTCGGCGACGCATCAGCCCTTGCGGTAGTCGCGCACGTCGTAGCCGGTGTAGATCTGGCGCGGACGCCCGATCTTGGCCTCCGGATCGACCTGCTGCTCGAGCCAATGCGCCACCCAGCCGGCGGTGCGGCCGATGGCGAACATCACCGTGAACATCTCGGTCGGGATCTTCAGCGCCTTGTAGATGATGCCGCTGTAGAAATCGACGTTCGGGTAGAGCTTGCGCTCGACGAAGTACTCGTCCTTGAGCGCAGCCTCTTCCAGCTTCATCGCCACTTCCAGCAACGGATCATCGATCCCCAGCTCGCCGAGCACCTTGTGGGTCATCTCGCGGATGATCTTCGCGCGCGGATCGAAGTTCTTGTAGACGCGGTGGCCGAAGCCCATCAGGCGGAACGGGTCGTTCTTGTCCTTGGCGCGAAGGACCGCCTTCTCGACGTTCTTCGCATCACCGATCTCGGCCAACTGCTTGAGCACCGCCTCGTTGGCGCCACCGTGTGCCGGGCCCCACAGCGCGGTGATGCCGGCGGCGACCGAAGCGTACGGGTTGGCACCGGTGGAGCCGACCAGGCGCACGGTCGAGGTCGACGCGTTCTGCTCGTGGTCGGCGTGCAGGATGAACAACAGGTCCATCGCCTTGGCAACGACCGGATTGAGCTCAAGCGGCTCGCTCGGCACTTCGAACATCATGTGCAGGAAGCGGTCCACGTAGCCCAGGCTGTTGCGCGGGTAGCGGATCGGCCAGCCGATCGAATAGCGGTACGCGGCGGCGGCCAGCGTCGGCATCTTGGCCAGCAGGCGGATCGCGGCGAGGCGGCGCTGCTCGGGATCCTGCAGGTCCAGGGTGTCGTGGTAGAACGCCGACATCGACGCCACCGACGCGGCCAGCATCGCCATCGGGTGCGCATCGTGGCGGAAGCCCTGCAGGAAGCACTTGAGCGACTCGTGCATCATCGTGTGATGCGTGACCTCGTGCTCGAAGCGCCCGAACTCGTCCTTGGACGGCAGTTCGCCGTTCATCAGCAGATAGGCCACTTCCAGGAAGCTGGAATGCTCGGCGAGCTGCTCGATCGGGTAGCCGCGGTACAGCAGCACGCCCTGGTCGCCGTCGATATAGGTGATCGCGGACTTGCAGCTGGCGGTGGCGGTGAAACCGGAATCGTAGGTGAAGCAGCCCGTTTCCTTCGGCAGCTTCGAGATGTCGATGCAGGGGTTGCCGAGCGTGCCATGCAGGACGGGCAGCGTCACCGACTTGCCGGCGGCATCGAGCGTGACCTGTTCGAGCTTGGAATTGGTATCGGACACTGAAGAAGACTCCTCGTTTCCCGGAGCGGCGGATGCTCCGGTGGGGCGGGCGCGGCGCGTGCCGCAACGCGTCAATTATCGCATAGCGCCCCGCGACACGCGGTCACTGGGTTGCGGGAACGTCGAACACGACAACGCCCACCGCACCGGAGATGCGATGGGCGTTGCGCACAAACGGCGACGGCCGCCAGCTGGCGGCCGCCTGCGCACACCGGATGCGTCGCGCGGGCGACGCGCGTTCCAGTTACTGCTTCGCGTAGCGCTTGCGGAACTTGTCGACGCGACCGCTGGTGTCGATGATCTTGTTCTGGCCGGTGTAGAACGGATGCGTGGCCGAGGACACGTCGATCTTGACCAGCGGGTATTCGTTGCCGTCGTCCCACTGAATCGATTCCTTCGCGGTGGCCGCGAGGGTCGAGCGGGTGAGGAACTTGAAATCCGAAGTCACGTCCTGAAACACGACTTCACGGTAATCCGGATGGATGTCGGCCTTCATGGCGGCACCAGTTTGCGCAGGGAAAGAGCGGCATTATAGCCGGCGCTCGGCCCGGCCGGCAAGGGCACCTGCCGGCGGGTGCCCAGGACGGGGTCAAACCGCCTGCAGTGCCTCGCGGACCAGGGCGTGGAAGCGCACACGGTCGTAGCGCATCAGGATCGTGACATTGTCCGGCCGACCGAGCTGGCGCTGCCAGTCGACGATCGTCGCGCCGCGGGCCGGCCCATGGTCGAGCACCACATCCACCGGCCGGGCGACGGTCTCCAGCACCCCATCGGGCGCGAGCACCCAGGCCATCGCCAGCGCATCCGCGCTGTGCCACTCGTCGCCGCGACGGTCGGCCGACCACTCGCGCGTCTTGCGCGAGATGGCCTCGTAGAAATCCGCGCGCGCGCCGCCTGCCTGCATCCAGGCCAGCACCTCGTCATGCGGCAGGCCGTGGGCCACCGTGGCTTCCCAGTCCGAAAGTTCGAACGTCGGGAACGCGTCGAACACGATCTTCGCGGCCTCGGGATCGAAGTACACATTGAACTCCGCGCTCGGCGTGATGTTGCCGTGCCCGGTGACCGCGCCGGCCATTGTCACGAAGCGCGCCACCCGCGAGGGCAGCGTCGGATCGAGCTTGAGCGCGAGTGCGATGTTGGTCAGCGGCCCCAGCGCCACCAGCACCAGGCTGCCGGCGTGCACATGCGAGAGCCGCAGGATCGCCAGCGCGGCATGTTCGTCCTGCAGGCCGTGCGCTGCAGGCGCGTAGCCGACGTCGCCGAACCCGTCGTTGCCGTGCACGTAGGCCGCATCCGGCGCGGGGTGCAGCAAAGGCGAGGCGCTGCCGGCGTAGACCGGCACGTCGGAGCGCCCGACCAGCTCGCACAGCTTCAACGCATTGGCCGTGGTGTGATGCAGGCCGACATTGCCGGCCGCGATCGTCAATCCGACCACCTCGTGCGCGCGATCGTTGAACGCGAGCAGCAGGGCCAGGGCATCGTCGACCCCGGGGTCGGTGTCGATCAGCAGGGGAATACGGGCGTCCATGCCGCATTATCCCCATCACGGCCGCGCACGGCCAGCCGCGACGAAACGACGCCGCTCAGGGAACGGCAGCCGTCACCCGGCGCTGCATCATGATCTCGACGCGGCGATTGGGCGCCAGGCACGCGATCTCGTCCACGCCGTGCAGTCCCTCGCAGGCGACCAGCGGTTCGCGACTTCCGCGGCCTTCGACCGAGATCCGCGTCGCCGGTCCACCGCGCTGCGCGAGATAGTCACGCACGGCTTCTGCGCGCCGACGCGAGAGTGCATCGTTGGCGGCGGGGCGGCCGATCCGGTCGGCGTGACCGACCACCTCGATCGCCTCGATGCCATCCAGCGCACCGGCGCGCTCGACCAACGCATCGAGCGTGCGCCGTCCCAACGGCGTCAGCTCGGCGCGGGCGAAGACGAACGTGGTGTCGGCCGACAGCAGCGCGACTCGCCCGCCCGCAGTCGTCACGCCGCCGCCGATGCCGATATCGCGTGGCCGGGCGCGCTCGGCGCAGGCGGCCGGCATCCAGTGCATGTCGCGCACCTGACCGGTCTCGTCGAAGCGCAGCTTGAGCTGGCAACGCGCCACCTGGCCTTCGGCCTCGCGGAAGTTCAATACGTAGTCCCACTCGCGCACGCCGAACACGCCTTCGGAGAAATGCGGGGGCCCGAGCAATCCATAGAGCTGGTCCTTGCTCAGCCCGGGCCCCAGCGGCTGCAGTGCACCGGCGGTGGGATAGGTGCCGCCATGCGGCTTGGCCGAAGCGGGATCGGGGAATCGTGGCGCCTCATCCGCGCCGCCGGTCGAAGCACAGGCGGCGAGCCCCGCGGCGAGGACCAAGGCGCAAGTGCGGATGGAAAAGCTCGGGATCGAATGCATGCGGGTCTCCTTCAGTCGCGTTCGAGGCAAGCGGCCCCGCCCGAAGACGGGGCCGCTGCAGTCACCATTGCAGGCCGGCGCCCATCGTGAAGCCGACATCGTTGACGGTGTTGGTCGTGCCGCTGAACTTGTAGACCCAGCGCCCGTTCTCCGAGACCGTCGTGATGCCGACCGCAAGCCCGGCCTCGCGCTCGTAGCCGCTCACCGCCGCCGAGACCATGCTCTTGCCGGGCATGTAGGCCTGCGGCAGCCCCGCGACCGCCATGGCCGCCGCGACGCCGGCGCGGTACCCGCGGTCGATCTCCCAGATGTCGGACTGCATCTGCCCAACCCGCATGTCGGTGTAGGCATTCGCCTCTCCGATCGCGCGCCCGATCCCGGCGTTGAGCTGGTTGACGTTAACCGCGTCGGTTCCCGCGGCACCGGCCCGCACGTTGCGCACCATCACCTCGCCGCCGCCCTGGTTGAGCGTGATCTGGGTCGGATTGGCGCTGCCGTCGGGGTTGGTGTCATATCGCACCGTGCCTTGCTCGGACGCACGCAGCTGCGCCACGTTGACCGCGTCGGTGTCCTGGGTGCCGGCCGCGACATTGACCACCTGCCGCTCACCACCGGCGCTGCCGACCGATACCGTGCCGGCGCGATCGGCCACCGAGCCCTGGCCCAGCGCGACGGCGCCCTGTGCCGTGTCGGTCACGGTCGCCCCCTGACCGATCGCAGTGCCCCCACTTGCTGCGACCGTGGAGCCCTCGCCCACCGCGACCGCCTCACTCGCCGTGGCCTGCACCGTGGCATTGGCACCGACCGCCGTGCTGTTGTCGGCATACACTTTGGCATTGCCGCCGATGGCCGTGTCGTTGCCGCCCGCCGCATAGCTGTCGCCGCCGATGGCGACACCGTAATCGCCGCCGGCCGACGCATTGCTGCCGATCGCGACCCCGCGTTGGCCATCGACGGTGGCGTCATCGCTCCCATCACGGACGCCGTCCACGACCACCAGCGGGTCGCCGCCACCGGTACCGGACGGTAGGTTGTCGATGCGGTTGTTGACCTGGGTCAGGCCGGTGTCGAGCGCGGCCAGCGCAGCGCCCACCGAATTGTAGAACGTGCCCTGGATCATGTAGTCCGGTGGGACCAGGCCGCCGAACGGATCGACCGCGGCACCGCCACCGAAGATCGCGGCCATGCTCGAAATGCTCGCAAACATCTGCCCGCCGTTGATGGCCTGCAGGCTGCCGGCTGCGATCTGCCCGGCTGCGAGGTTGTCGATCACGGTGCCGCCGCTTCCGCCCAGCGTGATGCGCGCCATGTCCTGCGCGTCGTAGCGCACCGCGAACGCATCCAGGTCACTGATCTGACCCTCCACCGCACGCAACTGGCGGACATTCGCCGCATCGGTGTCGTCAACGCCGTCATCCACGCCGCTGAGCCGCCGCGCATCGCCATCGACGTTCGCAAAGCTCACTTCGTCGCCGGCGGTCTGCGCGCCGACCGTCATCACCAGCGTGCCCGGATCCTGACGCACCAGACCTGCCGTGCCGTCGAGCAGGTTGTTGATCGTCGTGGTGTTGCTCGCGGTGCGGCCGTCGAGATTGTCGAGCGCGGAGCCGACATCGCCGAAGTCGGCAGTCGTGCCGGTATCGCTGCCATCGTCGAGCGTGTACACCGGACCCGTCACCGCACCGGTGGTCGGGTCGATCGCCGCGCCGCCGCCCAAGGCCGCGACCACTGGTGCCAGCTGGCCGACATTGACCGCGTCATCCACTGCCACGCCCGCCGCGACGTTGCCGATCGCGGTGCCGCCGGCGCCGGCCAGCGTGACCCGGCTGTAATCCGGATTGCCGTCGGCATCGGTGTCGTAGCGCACCGCGGTCGCGCCCAGGTCACCGACATCGACGACCAGATCATCGAACGCGCCATCCACCGCGTCGAACGCATCGCCCACATTGGTGTAGTTGCCGCCGCGAATCACGTAGGTCGGCGCAGAGATCGTGCCGTCGGTGTTGACACCCGCGCCGCCGCCCAGGTGGTCGGCCACTGAACCGGCGACGCCGAACAGTTGCGCGCCATTGATCGCCTCGCTGCTGGTCGCGCTGACCTCGCCCGCCGCGACATTGCCGATCGCCGTGCCGCCGGCGCCCGCCAGTGTGATGCGACTGTAGTCCGGGTTGCCGTCAGCGTCGGTGTCGTAGCGCACAGCAACCGCCCCCAGGTCGTCGATGTCGCCGACGACGTCGCCCAACTGGCCCACGTTCACCGCATCCGTCGCCTCGACGCCAGCGGCGACGCCGCTGAGCCGCCGCGCATCGCCCGCGACATTCGCAAAGCTCACCTGATCGCCACCGGTCTGCGCGCCGACCGTCATCACCAGCGTCCCGGGATCCTGCCGGACCAGACCTTCGGTGCCGTCGAGCAGGTTGTTGATCGTCGTAGTGTTGCTTGCGGTGCGGCCGTCGAGATTGTCGAGCGCCGAGCCCACATCGCCGAAGTCGGCGGTCGTGCCGGTATCGCTGCCATCGTCGAGCGTGTACACCGGCCCCGTCACCGCACCGGTGGTCGGGTCGATCGCCGCGCCGCCGCCCAAGGCCGCAACCACTGGCGTCAGCTGACCGACATTGACCGCGTCATCCACTGCCACGCCCGCCGCAATGTTGCCGATCGCGGTACCGCCCGTGCCGGCCAGCGTGACCCGGCTGTAATCCGGATTGCCGTCGGCATCGGTGTCGTAGCGCACCGCAGTTGCGCCCAGGTCACCGAAGTCGTCGATCAGATCATCGAACGCGCCATCCACCGCATCGAATGCGTCGCCGACGTTGGTGTAGTTGCCGCCGCGGATCACGTAGGTCGGCGCAGAGATCGTGCCGTCGGCGTTAACACCCGCGCCGCCGCCCAGGTGGTCAGCCACCGAACCGGCGACGCCGAACAGTTGCGCGCCGTTGATCGCTTCGCTGCTGGTCGCGCTGACCTCGCCCGCTGCGACATTGCCGATCGCGGTGCCACCAGTCCCGGCCAGCGTCACCCGGCTGTAGTCCGGACCGCCATCGACAGCGGTGTCGTACTGCACCGCCAACGCGCCGAGGTCGTCGACGGCATCGGCCACGTCAGTCAATTGGGTGACATTCACCGCGTCCGTCGCCTCGACACCGGCGGCCACGCCGCTCAGCCGCCGCGCATCGCCACCGGCGTTCGCAAAGCTCACCTCATCGCCGCCGGTCTGGCCGCCGACCGTCATCACCAGCGTGCCCGGATCCTGCCGCACCAGACCTTCGGTGCCATCGAGCAGGTTGTTGATCGTCGTGGTGTTGCTTGCGGTGCGGCCGTCGAGATTGGCGAGCGCGGAGCCGACATCGCCGAAGTCGACCGTCGTGCCGGTGTCATTGCCATCGTCGAGCGTATACACCGGGCCTGTCACCGCGCCGGTTGTCGGGTCGATTCCGGCGCTGCCGCCCAAGGCCGCGACCACCGGCGACAACTGGCCGACGTTGACTGCCTCGTCATCCGCCACGCCCGCCGCGACGTTGCCGATCACGGTGCCACCTGCACCGTCCAGCGTGATCCTTCCGAAATCCGGCACACCGGTGCCGTTGTCGTCATAGCGGACCGCGAACTCGCCGACGCCATCGACTTCCGCCAGCGCCCCTTGCAACTGCGCGACGTTGACCGCATCGGTTGCAGCGCTGCCCGCCGCGACGTTGGTCAACTGCCGGGCGGCAGTGGCCGTGCCGATCGACACTTCGCCCGCCGAGGTCTGTGCAATTGCCAGGCCGGGCGCGGTATAGCCCGTCTGCGCGCCGCGCACCGTCACCGAATCGGCGCCCAGCGCGACGCTGTTGGCGTGTACCGAACTGGCGTTTGCGCCCAGGATCGTCTGTCGGTCTGCCGTACCCGACGCGTTATGACCAATGACCACCGCATTGCCAAGCCGCGCGGCGTAGTTGCCGTCGGGACCCCCGGTCCAGCCGAGGTCGGTCGCGGAAATGGCCGGCAACACGTGGCTGGCATTGGTGCCCATGACCACCGTGTTCGAGCCGTTGGCCGCCGCACCATCGCCGACGATGATCTGGTAGTCCTGCGCGGGCAAGGTGTCCCAGGTGTAGGTGCCCAGCACGCCCGGCACGCAGACACCGATGCCGACGACCAGTTCGCAGTCCGGATCGTTGTTCTGTCCGGCGTAGTTGCCGATCGGCACGTTGATGTAGCTACCCGAGCTTGCGCGACCGATGATCGTGGTGTGGTCGGCCTGGCGGTTGCCGTTGAGGTCGAGCACATCGGGGATCGTCAGCAGATCGGTGCCGAGCAGCGATACCGACTGGAACGCGTAGCTGAAGTTCTCGCGCGCGATGGACAGGCATTCGTCGGGCAGCAACGTGCCGTTACCGAGCAATCCACAGGCACGGTACTCGTTGGAGATCGGCAGCAGGAAGTTGGTCAGATGCTGCACCAGCCCGGGCAGCGTACCGCCGGTCAGGCCACCTGGATCGATCACCCCCATGGGCGCGACACCGCCAGCGATAGCGCGCGACTGGCCCATCATCGCGGTGTTCGACCAGACGGGCAGCGCGCCACCGGCCAGCACCCGCTCATTCTCGTTGAGGTGCCGCTCGACGAGTTCGGCGATTTTTTCCGGGTCCGCCGCCGACGGCCCGATCGTCCGCTCCTGGGCGGCCGCGCTTGCGATCGCCGGCAAACAGACGATCGCCAGCACCGCAGCACGCACGCGACGCCCGTCGCGGACGCGCCGGTCGGCCAGTTCGGATGCGACGACGTAGGCCCCGAGCGCACGGTTCCAGATCCTGCAGAAGACCTTGTTCATCCCGCTTCCCTCGCTGTTCATGAGGGCTCAAGGGAACCGCGCCGCGCCACGGGTGTGAATCAGACGATTCTCAAAAATCGCGACTGTCGTCACAGACGACAGGGCTGCAGGCGCACGCGTCACCTGCACGTCGATTGATCGACGCGAGGGGATCGATCCATTCATTGAAACGGCCGCGCCTTCACTGAGCCGGTTGCGTGCAGCGGGCCCGCCCGACGACGCGCCCGCAACGGCCTGCGTCAGGCTCGCTCAGCGCGCCAACCCGCCGGACAACGCATAGGCATAGAGCTGGCTGTGGTTCTCGAGCCCGAGCTTGCGCATCGCGTCGCTCTTCTGCCTGCTGACGGTCTTGACGCTGCGCGAGAACGACGATGCGATCTCGCTGACGGTCTTGCCGCTGGCGAACAAGCGCACGACCTCCGCCTCCTGGCGCGACAGCGGTGCGCCGCGGCCGCATCCGGTCGCAGCATCGAGCAAGCGCTGAATGCTCCGGCTCAGGTAGCGCCGGCCGCTTGCCGCCCATCGGATCGCGACAGGGAGCTCATCGAGCGTACCGGACTTGTCCACGATCGCGTGCACGCCCAGTTCGAACATCGCGCGCAACAGCGGCGGATTGCGGACTTCAGTGAAGACCACGACGCCGATCGCAGGAAACCGCGTCCGCAGCTGGCCCAGCAACCGCAGGCCATCTCCAGCGCGGGGATCGGCACCCTGCATCGAAAAATCAGTGACCACAACATTGCAGTCGAACCGCGTCTGCAGCATCTGCAGCAGCGCCTGCCCACTGGCGGCCTCCCCGGTGAGATGCATGCCCGAATCGGGCGCATGCAGCACCGCGCGCATGCCAGCCAGCACGATCGGCCGCTCATCGGCCGCATAGACCCGGATCGTTTCCACTGAAAGCGCCATTCCCTAGCCCCCCCATCACAACGCATATCCCCGCGTATCAGGTACCGTACCTCGCAGCGAAGTGGTGACTGCATGAAGATCGCCAGTTCATGCAGATGAACGAGGCAACCGGGGCGGTTTGTCGATCAACATGCACTGTTAGGCCGCCGCGTAGCGCGCCGCGCCCCCGATCCAGCGTGCGACCAGCCGGTCCGCGCACTGAGGATCGGTCCGCAGCAAGGCCTCGCCGAGCCGATGGACGACCGGCAGCAGGTCGGCATCGCGCGCAAGATCAGCAAGCCGGAACTCGGCCAGGCCGGTCTGCCGCGTGCCCAGCAGTTCGCCCGGCCCGCGCAATGCCAAGTCCTTCTCGGCGATCACGAAGCCATCGCCGGTCGTGCGCATCGTGTCGAGCCGTTCGCGTGCGGTGCGCGAGAGTGGCGGCTGATACAGCAGTACGCAGCTCGACGCGGCGCTGCCGCGCCCCACGCGCCCGCGCAACTGATGCAGTTGCGCCAGCCCCAGGCGCTCGGCGTTCTCGATCACCATCAATGACGCATTGGGCACGTCCACGCCGACCTCGATCACGGTGGTGGCGACCAGCAGGTCACTGTGGCCGTCCTTGAATGCGCGCATCGCAGCCTGCTTCTCCGCGGCGCGCAGGCGTCCGTGCACGAAGCCGATCCGCAGGTCCGGCAACGCCGCGGACAGTTGCTCGAACGTCGTCTGCGCAGCCTGCGCCACGACCTCGTCGGACTCGTCGATCAGCGTGCAGACCCAGTACGCCTGCCGGCCCTGCGCGCACGCGGCGCGCACGCGCTCGATCAGCTCGGCGCGCCGGCCGGCGCCGAGCACCACGGTCTGCACCGGGGTGCGCCCAGGTGGGAGTTCGTCGATCGCCGAGACATCGAGATCGGCGTAGGCCGCCATCGCCAATGTGCGTGGAATCGGTGTGGCGGTCATCACCAGTTGATGCGGCACGCTGCCCGCCTGCGCGCCCTTGTCGCGCAGGGCCAGGCGCTGGTGCACGCCAAAGCGGTGCTGCTCGTCGACGATCGCCAGTGCCAGGTCGTGGAACTCGACCGCCTGCTGCATCAGTGCATGGGTGCCGACCACCAGTTGCGCGACGCCCGCGGCGATGTCGGCAGCCGCGGCCGCGCGCGCACGTCCGGTGACCTTGCCCGCAAGCCACGCGACACGGACGCCCAACGGCCCGAGCCAGGCCGACAGATTGCGGAAATGCTGTTCGGCCAGCAGTTCGGTCGGCGCCATCAGCGCCGCCTGACGGCCCGAGTCGATCGCCGCCAGCGCGGCCAGCGCAGCGACGACGGTCTTGCCGCTGCCCACATCGCCCTGGACCAGGCGCAGCATCGGACGCGGTTGCGCGAGATCGCGCACGATCTCGGCGTGGACGCGGCGCTGCGCGCCGGTCAGCGCGAACGGCAGCCCGGCCTCCATCGCGGCCGCGAGCGGTCCGGGCCGCAGCACTGGCGCGCGATGGGCCTGCAGCGCAATCCGCTGCCGCCGCAGACTCAAGTGATGGGCCAGCAGCTCCTCCAAGGCCAGCCGCCGCTGCGCCGGATGACGTCCGGACAACAACGCGCCCAGGTCCACATCCGGCGGCGGGCGATGCACCGTCAGCAGCGCCTCACGCAACCTCGGCAATGCGAGTCCGGCGAGCAGGTCGGCCGGCACCAGCTCCAACGCGTCGCCGTCGGGCAAGCGGTCGAGCGCATGCCCGATCATGCGGCGCAGCGTCGCCGGCCCGATGCCTTCGATAGCCGGATAGACCGGGTCGAGCGCGTCCTCGACCACCGGATCGGCGGCATCGCCGATCACCCGGTAGCTGGGATGGACGATTTCCAGGCCGTGCTGCCCCGGCCGCGGCGTGCCGTAGACGCACAGCGGCGTGCCGACTGCGAACTGCGCCAACTGGGCGGCACGGAAATGGAAGAACCGCAACACCAGGGTCGCCCCCGATCCGTCGCCGATCGCGACGCGTAGCATCGGACGCCGACGGAACGCACGATCCACCGCCTCGACCCGGCCCTGCACCTGCGCCGGTACACCGCCACGCAATGCACGGATCGGCACGACCCGGGTCCGGTCCTCGTACTGGCGCGGCAGGTGCAGCCACAGATCGCCGACCGTGGCCAGCCCGCGCGCGGTCAGCTTGTCGGCGACCTTCGGGCCGACGCCGGGCAGCGTCGACACCGAGGCGGCGCCGGCGGCGGCGAGCGCCGGCCTGCTCATCTGCGCAGCACGCCTGGGATCAGGCGAGCACCATCACCGCGTCGACCTCGAAGCGCGCGCCCTTCGGCAGCGCCGGCACTTCGATCGTCGAGCGCGCGGGATACGGCGCGTCGAAGTAATCGGCCATCACCGCATTGACCTGTGCGAACTCGCCCAGATCGGTGACGTACAGGCCCACGCGCACGATATCGGCCATGCTGCCGCCGGCCGCTTCGGCTACCGCCTTGAGGTTGTCGAAGGCGCGGCGCGCCTGCGCCGAGATGTCGCCTTCGACGATCTCGCCGGTCGCCGGATCGAGCGGGATCTGCCCGGAGAAGTACACGGTGTCGCCGGCGCGGACGGCCTGGGAATACGGGCCGATCGCGGCGGGCGCGTCCTGGGTGTTGATAGGCGTGCGGGGCATGGCGGAACTCCGGTGGAAGATCCCGCCATTGTAGGGTGATGCCCGCGCGCGGTCGCCCGGGCGGCGGCGGGCTACATCCGCTGCACGCCGTGGACGACCGGCAGCCGCCGGGTGCGACGGATGACGTCGGCCAAGTGCTTGCGGTGCTTGACCTCGATCGAAAACCGGATTGCGGCGACCGTGCTGTCGCGTTCGAGGTACTCGACGCCATCGATGTTGGAATGCGCGCGCGCGATCGCCGCGGCCACCTGCGCCAGCACGCCAGGATGGTTCTCGACCTCGATGCGCAGCGCGACGTTGTAGTCGCCGACGACCTCGCGGTCCCAGTCGATCGCGACCCAGCGCTCGGGCGACTTGCGGAACTCGGCCACATTGGGGCAATCCAGCCGATGCACGACGATGCCACGCCCGGTGGTGTGGTAGCCCATGATGTCGTCGCCCGGGATCGGCATGCAGCAGTTGGCGAATGCGATGACCCCGCGCTCGTCGCCGCGGATGCGGATCGTCTCGCCGGCCCGCGCCGCCGGTCGATCGCCCTCGGCGTCGGCATCGTGCTGCGCCAGGGCCGATGCAACCTGCGCGGGCATCCAGTTGCCCAGCGCGATGTCGGCCATCAACTCCTCGAGCCGCGGGTAGCGCGCCTCGGCCAGATAGGTGTCGAGCCGCTCCTGCGGCAGCCGATCGAGCGAGGTCCCCAGCCCTTCCAGCGCGCGGTCGAGCATGCGGTGGCCCAGTTGCACCGCGTCCTCGTGCTGCAATTGCTTGAGCTGGGCGCGGATCGCGGTCCGCGCCTTGCCGGTGGCGACGAACTCCAGC
Source organism: Luteimonas sp. gir (assembly GCF_037198055.1). Taxonomy (NCBI): domain Bacteria; kingdom Pseudomonadati; phylum Pseudomonadota; class Gammaproteobacteria; order Lysobacterales; family Lysobacteraceae; genus Luteimonas; species Luteimonas sp. gir. The sequence continues at coordinate 280,706 of NZ_JBBAXQ010000002.1, read as the reverse complement.
CACTGCGGCCGCGGCATTGAGGACTTGGCGGTGACGATCTCCACCCGCTGGCCGCTCGCGAGCTGCGTGCGCAGCGGCACCAGCTTGCCATCCACGCGCGCGGCGACCGCCTGGTTGCCGATGTCGGTGTGCACCGAGTAGGCGAAGTCGAGCGCGGTCGAATTGCGCGGCAGCGACATGATGTCGCCCTTGGGCGTGAACAGGTAGACCTCGTCGGGGAACAGGTCGACCTTGACGTTCTCCAGGAATTCCAGCGACGAGCCGGTCGTGCGCTGGGATTCCAGCAGGCCGGCAATCCACGAATGCGCGCGCGACTGGGCGCTGTTGGGCCCCTCGCCGCCGTGTTTGTAGGCCCAGTGCGCGGCGATGCCGCGCTCGGCGATCAGGTCCATCTCCTCGGTGCGGATCTGCACCTCGATCGGCGCGCCATACGGTCCGAACAGCACGGTGTGCAACGACTGGTAGCCGTTCGCCTTCGGGATCGCGATGAAGTCGCGGAAGCGCCCGTCCAGCGGCTTGAACACGGCGTGGGCGATGCCCAGCGCGTGGTAACAGTCGGCGGCGTTGCCGACGATGATCCGGTAGCCGAACACATCCATGACCTGGGTGAAGGTTTTCCCCTCGCCCTGCATCTTGTTGTAGATGCTCCAGGGCGACTTCACCCGTCCCACGAGACGGTACTGCAGCCCGGCGCTGGTCAGGCGCTGTGCCAGTTGCGCCTCGATGCTCGCCAGCGCCTCGCGCCGCACCAGCGGCTGATTGCGGATGCGCTTCTCGAGCACCATGTGGCGGATCGGATGCAGCGCATGGAACCCCAGATCCTGCAGCTCGGCCTTGATCCGGTTCATGCCCAGACGCTGGGCGATCGGCGCATAGACCTCCAGGGTTTCGCGCGCGATGCGCTCGCGCGACGGCCCCGGCTGCGCGCCGAGCGTGCGCATGTTGTGCAGACGGTCGGCAAGCTTGATCAGGATCACGCGCAGATCGCGCGCCATCGCCAGCATCATCTTGCGGAAGCTTTCGGCGTCGGCTTCCTGCCGGCTGCTGAAGTTGAGCTTGTCGAGCTTGGTCACGCCATCGACGAGTTCGGCCACCGGTTCGCCGAACTGTTCGGCCAGTTGCTCGCGCGTGAGCGGCGTGTCCTCGATGGTGTCGTGCAGGATCGCCGCGACCAGGGTCTCGACGTCGACCTTCTGCTCGGCCAACACCCGGGCGACCGCGACTGGATGGGTGATGTAGGGCTCGCCGGACTTGCGCATCTGCCCCGCGTGCGCCGCCGCGCCCACTTCCCACGCACGTCGCAACAGCGCACGCTGCTCATCAGGCAGATAAAGCGCGGCGCGGTCGAGGTCGCGGACGTAATCGGGCAGCGCGTCGTCGCCGGGAACGTCCGGCATGACGAGACTGGCGGGAGGGGCGGGCGTCATCCCCGAAGCCTACGGGCAAGGTCGGCGTTTGTGAACCGGGCTTCGCCGCGGGCAGGCCCCGCTACCGGAAACCGGTAATGGGACTGCCAAAACGCAACGGCCCCGCTCGAAAGCGGGGCCGTCGATCAACCTGTGTGCGACGCGGGGCGTCAGCGCGGCACGCTGCGATCAGAGATCGTCGCCCTTGGCCATGTCCTCGTCGGCAACGACTTCGGCCGCCGCCCACTCCAGCGCCTCACGCTCCTTGCGCTCGCGCTCGGACTTGTCGACCGCGTCGATGAACGGCTGGTCGATCCGGCGCGCAGCGATCTCGCGCAGCGCCAGGACGGTCGGCTTGTCGTCGTTTTCGCTGTTGTCGAGCTGAGCCTCGACGCCATTGGCAAGCTGACGCGCACGCTTGGCGGCCATCATGACCAGCTCGAAGCGGTTGTCGACGACTTCCAGGCAATCTTCTACGGTGATGCGGGCCATGCGGGCTCCCGGCGACCGGCACAGGTCGCGCGAATTCGGGGAAAAGGGCCGAGCATGATACGGCCGGACGACCCGCCGCGCAAGGCGCGCCTCAACGAATCAATCACTTGCGCCACGCGGCGCAGACCAACGGCCCGCTCAATGCCCCGACAGCAGCCTTGCGATCAGCTCGGCGTGGCGCTCGGCCTGGCGCTCGCGGCGCAGGCGGCTGGCGCGGAAGATCGCGCACATCTCGGCGACCGCACGATCGAAGTCCTCGTTGACCACCAGGTAGTCGAACTCGTCGTAGTGCGACATCTCTTCCTGCGCCGCCGCCAAGCGCTGGGCCATCACCGCCTCGCTGTCCTGCCCGCGCTTGCGCATGCGCTGGTCGAGCGCCTCGCGCGAGGGCGGCAGGATGAACACGCTGACCGCCTCGGGCACCAAGGCCCGGACCTGCCGCGCGCCCTGCCAGTCGATCTCCAGCAGCACGTCCTTGCCGGCGGCCAGTTGCGGCTCCACCGACTGGCGGGCAGTGCCCTTCCAGTCGCCGTGCACCAGGGCGTACTCGAAGAACTCGCCCGCCTCGATCATCTGCTGGAAGGTGTCCTTGCCGACGAAGTGGTAATGCTCGGCATGACGCTCGCCCGGCCTGGGCGCACGCGAGGTGAACGAGATCGACAGCGCAATGTCCGGATCGCGCGACAGGCAGGCGTTGACGATGCTCGACTTGCCGGCGCCCGACGGGGCCGCGACGATGAACAGCGTGCCGCGCATGGGCGCGGCGGCGATCTGGGGTGCGGGTTCGCGATGGGTCACGCCTGGCTCCGGCGCCCGGAAAGCCGCGCATCGTACCGCTTTACGCGCAGGCCCGTCGCCATGCGCCGGCCAGCGGGCATCCATCGCCCGCCGGCCCGCCATTCGACCCGGAGTCGAACGAGCGGGCAGGTTCCTCCAATCGATTTTGCCCGGCGCTTGGGATAGCGTCGGAGACGAACCGCGCGGGGAGCGCGGACCGGCGGCGCGATGGACACTGCATTGGAGACCTGGTTCCAGCGCGAGATCCTGCCTCACGAGGCCGCGCTCGTCCGCTTCCTGGCCCGCAAATGGGTGCACCCCAACGAAGTGCAGGACATCCGGCACGACATCTACATCCGCGTGCTGCTGGCTGCCGAGCGCCAGCGCCCACACTCGCCCAAGGCGTTTCTGTTCGACGTGGCGCGCAAGCTGCTGGTGGACCGCGTGCGCCGCGAACGCATCGTGGCCTTCGACCTGCTGGCCGACGTGGACAGCCTGAACGTGCTGATCGATGAGCTCTCGCCGGAGCGGCGCGCCGCCGGTCGCGAACAGATGCACCGCCTCTCGACGCTGTTCCGGCGTCTGCCGCCGCGCTGTCGCCAGGTGGTGTGGATGCGCCGGATCGAGGATCTTCCGCAAAAAGAGATCGCCCGCCGCCTAGGCATCGCCGAAGCGACCGTCGAGAAACACCTCATGCGCGGCATCGCCCTGCTGGCCGACGCGCTGTACGGCAAATCGGGCGAACATCGTGACACCGAGGACACGTGGACAAGGATGGCAACGCGTCATGGGCAATAGGGAACGCGACGAACAGGCTGCCGCGGCCTGGCTGCTGCGGCAAGAGAACGGCCCCTGGAGCGAGCACGACGCCGCCGAGCTCGAGGCCTGGCTTGCGCAGTCGGTCGGCCATCGGGCGGCTTACTACCGCTTCAAGGGCGCCTGGCAGGAGGTGGGCCGGCTGCAGGCGCTGCTGGGGCCAGCAGGCGCCGCGCCGGAACCGGTGCGCGCCGCGCCGCCGCCGGATATCCCGGTACGCGCGCGGCGCTGGCGCCTGCCCGGTCTGGCGGTCGCGGCCAGCCTGGTCTGCGCTGTCGGCCTGGCCGCGCTGGTGCAGTTGTCCTGGTCGCGCGACGACGTCTACGCCACCCGCATCGGCGCGCTGGAGGCGGTGGCGCTGCCGGACGGCTCGCGGCTGACGCTCAACACCGACAGCCGCCTGCGCGTCGACATGGCCGGCGACGACCGGCGCGTGCGCCTGCGCCAGGGCGAAGCCTTCTTCGAAGTCGCCAAGGATCCGGCCCGGCCGTTTGTTGTCGAAGCGGGCGACAAGCGGGTCATTGCCGTCGGCACCGCGTTCTCCGTGCGGCGCGATGGCGACGATGTGCAGGTGGTGGTCACCGAAGGCCGGGTGCGGATCGAGACCGCAGGTGGCCGCGACGAAGTGCTGCAGGCGCCGCTGCTGGAGGCAGGCATGGCGGCGCGCACGCAGGGCGACGCGGTGCTGGTGCGGGCGCGCTCGCCGGTGGAGCTTGCCCAGGATCTGAGCTGGCGCACCGGCCAGTTGGTCTTCCGTGACACGCCGATGGCCGAGGCGATCGCCGAGTTCAACCGCTACAACACCCGCAAGCTGGTCGTCGAGGATCCGGCGGTCGGCGCACTGCGCGTGGGCGGCATCTTCCGCGCCACCGAACTGGATGCGTTCGTCAGCCTGATCCAGCAGGGCTTCCCGGTCCAGGCCCAGGCCGAAGACGACCGCATCGTGCTGACCGCGCGCCAGTAACGCGCAACCTCGGCGCTGTGCTGCCCCTCTTACCGGAATGCCAGCGATCGTTCGACCTCTTAAGCTGGCGGCCCCATTCCGGGCCCGAGACCGAGACTCCCATGCCGAGATTCGAACCAGGCCGCAGCGCGCACGCGGCCATGCGGACATCCGACGCCGAAGGTTGCCGCACCACCCTGCCCGCCCGCGCGACGTTGCGCGCGCTGGCGCTGCGTGCATCGATCGGCGCCAGCATCGCGATGGCTTGTGTGCTGCCACTGCAGGCACGCGATGGCGTTCCGTCCCCGGCGCAGGTCGTCGACCTCAAGGAGGTTGGCGACCCGCAGATCAGTCCTGACGGGGCCACCATCGCCTACACGGTAGAGACGCCGCGCCCGGCGGGCGCAACGAACCTGCGGCGCATCTGGCGCGTGGCCAGCGACGGCCGCAGCGCGCCGGTGGAACTCGCCGCGCCGGAGACCGCCGCCGACCGGATGCCGCGCTGGTCGCCCGATGGCACGCGCCTGGGGTTTTTGTCCACGCGCGCCGCGCCAGGCGAGGACACCGCGACACCGCGGGCAGCGAGCCAGGTCTGGGTCACGACCGCGGACGGCGCGACACCGCGCCCGCTGACCACCTCGGCCGGCGACGTCACCGCGTTCTCGTGGTCGGCCGACGGCACGCGCGTGGCCTACCTGGCGATCGACCCGCCCTCGCCCGGGCGTGCTGCCCGGATCGCGCGCAAGGACGACGCGGTTGAGGTCGGACGCGATGCGCAGTTCACGCGGCTGTGGATCAGCGATGCGAACGGCCGCGATGCCCGGGCCCTGACCCCGCCGGACCTGCAGGTCCAGGACCTGGCCTGGTCGCCGGACGGCCGCAGCTTCGCGCTGCGGGTCTCCGACGAGGTCGGCCTCGGCGCGATGTGGTACCGCTCGCGGGTCGTGCTGGTATCGGCCGAGGACGGCGGCATGCTGGGCACGGTCACCACACGTGCCTCCGGTGGGCCGCTGGCGTGGTCGCCCGACGGCACCCGGCTGCTGTACGGACAGCTCGGCCCGCATGGGCACACCGCCACGCGCATGGTCTATGCCCCCGCCACCGACACCCACGTCGCGCTCGCAACGGCATGGCCCGGCACGCTGCGCACATTGCAGTGGCGCGACGACGGCACGCTGGTCGGGGTCGGGCTGCGCGGTGTACGGCCGCATCTGCTGGCGATCGACCCGAGCGACGGCGAGGTCGTGGAACTGGCCGAACTGCAAGGGCCTGTTCGCGGCCTGAGCCTGGCGCGCAACGGTCGGGTCGCGCTGGCCCATGGCCGAGCCGAGCAGCCACCCGAGGTCGGCACGTTGTCGGAAGCCGAGGTCCTGGGCGGCGGCCGCGTGACCTGGCTCACCGACACCAATCCGCAGGTGCGCGCCTGGCCGCTGGGCCAGGTCCGCGACCGCGTCTGGACAAGCTCGCGCGATGGCCGGCCGATCCATGGCGTGCTCGTACTGCCGCCCGACTGGCGCCCCGGCACGCGGCTGCCGACGCTGGTACAAGCGCACGGCGGGCCGGCCGATGCTTGGCTGTCGGGCTGGCTGGGGTCCTGGCATGACTGGGCGCAATCGCTGGCCATGCGTGGCTACGCAGTGCTGCTGCCCAATCCACGCGGCTCCTACGGGCAAGGCGACGACTTCACCTCGCTGGCGCGCGGTGACTGGGGCGAGGGCCCATTCCAGGACGTGCTCGACGGGCTGGACGCGCTCGAGGCCGAGGGCATCGCCGATCCGGAACGCGTGGCCATCGGCGGGTGGAGCTATGGCGGCTACCTGTCGGCCTGGGCGGTCGGTCACAGCGACCGCTTCCGCACTGCGATCGTCGGCGCGGCCGTCATCGATACCGCCGTGATGGCCCTGACCACCGATGTGCCCTACGAATACCTGCCCGGCTATTTCGGCAACGTGCTCGAGCAGCGCGAGCTCTACGACCGCAACTCGCCGATCCGCAGCGCGCACAACGTGGCGGTGCCGGTACTGGTGCTGCACGGCGAGGAGGACCGCCGCGTGCCGATCTCGCAGGGCGAGCAGTTCCATCGCGCGCTGCTGGTCAACGGCACGCCAGTGGAGATGGTGCGCTATCCGCGCGGCCCGCACTGGTTCGAGGCACGCGAGCAGGAACGCGACGTGCTCGAACGCGTAGTGGGCTGGCTCGAGCGCCATCTGTAACGCGACCACCGCGGCGATGCATCGCCGCGCAGATCGATAGCCGGAACTCGCATCCTCGTTCGACTCCATAGGCAGCGGCCCCTTTCGGGCCGGGCAAGGGGACGCACATGATCCAGGGGCGGCTTGCATGCCAGTGACACGGCGCACGGCATTGAAGATGGGGGCCGCCGCAGTGGCGGCGTATGCGGCAGGCGGTGTCGGCACCGTGTTCGCACGACCGCGCGAGGACGTGCTGGACCTGTCCGCCGTGGATCTCGCGGCGGCGATCCGCAAGCGCAGCGTCTCCGCACGCGAGACGATGACCGCCTACCTCGCACGGCTGTCGACGCTCAATCCGCGCTTCAACGCCATCGTCTCGTCGGTCGATCCCGAGCTGTTGATGCGCCAAGCCGCGGCGCAGGACGAAGACGCTGCGAAGGGCCGCTTCCACGGCCCGTTGCACGGGTTCCCGCATGCAGTGAAGGACACCGCACCGGTGCGCGGCATGCGCAGCACGCAAGGCTCGCCGCTGCTGCGCGACAACGTGCCTGCGTCCGATTCGCTGGTGGTGTCGCGGATGCGCAACGCCGGTGCGATCTTCACCGGCAAGACCAACGTGCCGGAATTCGCGCTCGGCTCGCACAGCTACAACCCGATATTCGGCGTGACCCGCAACGCCTACGACCCGCGCAAGTCGGCCGGCGGCAGTTCCGGCGGCAGCGCCGTGGCGCTCGCGCTGCGGATGACGCCGCTGGGCGACGGCAGCGATTTCGGCGGCTCGCTGCGCAACCCGGCAGGCTGGAACAACGTGTTCGGCTTCCGGCCGTCGTTCGGGCGTGTGCCCTCCGCGCCGTCCAGTGATGTCTTCAGTCAGACCTACGCCACCTCCGGACCGATGGCGCGCACCGTGGCCGACCTCGCGCTGATGCTCTCGGTCCAGGCCGGCGCGGATCCCCGTGCACCGTTTTCGCTCAAGGACGATCCGGCGATCTTCGCCCAGCCGCTGGCGCGCGACTGGACTGGCCGGCGGATCGGTTGGCTGGGCGATCTGGGCGGCGCACTGCCGATGGAAGCCGGTCTGCTCGAGGCCTGCGAGCGCGCGCTCTCGGCGTTCCAGGCCATCGGCATGCGCGTGGACGCGGCCACGCTCGGGGAGCCGGCCGAGGCGATGTGGCGCACCGCCGTGACCCTGCGCCACCTGTCGGTAGGCGACGACCTGCGTGCCTACGCCACCGATCCGGCCAAGCGCGCCTTGATGAAACCCGAGGCGCTATGGGAGGTCGAGGGCTTCCAGCAGCTGACGCCCGAGCGCATCGCCGATGCGCAGGCCGGACGTACGCGGATCTACGAAGCCTTCCGCAAGGCGTTCGAGCAATTCGACTTCCTGGTGTTGCCCACCGCGCAGGTGTTCCCGTTCGATATCGAGCAGCACTGGCCGCGCGAGATTGCTGGCACGCCCATGGACAGCTATCACCGCTGGATGGAAGTGACGCTGCCGGCAACGATGGCGGGTCTGCCGGCGCTGGCCGTACCGGCCGGTTTCGGCGGACCCGACGACCTGCCGCTCGGCCTGCAGATCATCGGGCCCACGCATGCCGACCTGGCCGTGCTGCAGGTCGCGCATGCCTACGAGCAAGCCTCGCCGTGGATCGCGGCGCGTCGCCCGCCCGCACTGAACACGGACGCCTGACCAATTGCCGGGCCCGGGATTCCCGGGCCCGCACGCGCGCGTTGCCGGAAACCGCACGCTCGTTCGACATTCCAATCAGCGGCTCGCGCCCGAGCCGAACCCGAGGAAGGCCATGCCACGTTCGAACCGCCTGCGATCCAGCCTCATCCATGCTGCCATCCTCGCCGCACTGTCGGCCTTGTCGGCCCCGATCGCCATCGCGGCCGAACCCCGTCAGGTGGAGGTCGCCGCCGGCGACCTGGCCGATGCGCTGGACGCGCTGGCCAGACAGTTCGACGTCAATGCGATCTATCCGGCGCGCCAGGTCCGGGGCCTGCGCACCGAAGGCGTCAGCGGGCTACTCGAGCCGCGCGCTGCATTCGAGGCCTTGCTCGACGGCACCTCACTGGACGTCACCGAAGAGAACGGATCGATCCTGATCCGATTGCCCGACGATGGCACCGCGACGCCCGGCGCGGCCATCGGCGCCACGTCCGGCAATGCCGCAACCAATCTCGACACGGTCCAGGTCCGGGCCTCGTCCTCGCGGCTCGACCGCCCGGGTTTCGACGCGCCCACGCCGACCACGAGCCTCAGCGCACAGGACCTGGCCGTCGGTGGGCGGCCCAATATCGCCGCGGCGTTGAACGATCTGCCGCAGTTTCGCGCCGGCGTCTCGCCGCAGACCACCGGCACCAATACCGATGCCGGTTCGGCGCCGGTCGACCTGCGCGCGCTCGGCGTCAACCGCACCCTGGTGCTGATCGACGGCCGCCGCTTCTCCAGCACCAACGACCTCAACACCATTCCTTCGGTCATGGTGCAGGGCGCGGACATCGTCACCGGCGGCGCGTCGGCCGCATGGGGCTCGGGCGCGGTCAGCGGCGTGGTCAACATCGCCATCGACCGGACCTTCGTCGGCACCAAGCTCGGCACGCAGTTCGGCGTCTCCGACCGCGGCGACGCCAGCGAACGGCGCTTCGAAGCGGCCTTCGGTCGCGAGTTGTTCGGTGGCCGCGGCCACCTGGTGCTGGGCGCCGAATTCCTCGACAACGATGGCCTGGTGCCCAGATCGCGCCGGCCGGACGTCGCCGGCTGGGCGACGTTGCCCGACGGCAACGGCCGCTTCGTGCTCACCCACGGCGTGTCGATCGCCGACGCTGCCTACGGCGGCCTGATCCTGTCGGGCGCGCTCGCCGGCCAGGCCTTCGAGCCGGACGGATCCTTGCGTCCGTTCGAGTACGGGCGCGTGGTCGGCGGCACACAGATGGTCGGCGGCAACGGCCCGAGCGCGGACCACTTCAGCCCGCTGGTCACCCCGCAGCGCCGCTACGCAACGATGGGCACCGCCTACTTCGACCTGACCGATGACACCCGGCTCACCCTCGATGTCCGGCATTCGCGGATGTACAACGATTACCCGTGGTTCGGCGACCACAACCGCGGCAGCACCCGCCTGCGGATCTCGGCCGACAACGCGTTCCTGCCCACACCGGTACGCGATGCGCTGGCCGCGGCCGGCGAGTCGTCGTTCCAGATGGGACGGTTCAATTCCGACTTCGCGTACGCGACGATCGATTTCCAGCGCAAGACCACCGAAGCCACGCTGGCGATCGACGGCGCACTCGGTGCTGGCTGGACCTGGCGCTCGTACTACACGCATGGCGAGTACCGTCAGGACATGCGCAATCCCGGCTTCTTGCTGCGCGACAACTACGCACGCGCAGTCGATTCGGTGCTCAGTCCCACGACCGGCCAGCCGATCTGTCGCGTGGCCCTGACCGATCCGACCACCGACTGCGTGCCGATCAACCTGTTCGGCAGCGGGTCGCCGTCCGCCGAGGCCATCGCCTACGTCACCGGCGCGCCCACGCAGGAGACCCTGATCAAGCTCGATGCCGGCGGCCTCAGCCTGCAGGGCGACCCGTGGACCCTGCCTGCTGGCGACGTCTCGGTCGCGCTCGGCGTGGAGGCGCGTCGGGAATGGCAGCAGAGCACCGCGGGCGCACTCGACACAGCCGGTGCGTTCCGCTCGTTCAGCCATGCGTCGATGTTCGGCGCATTCCGCGTCAAGGAAGCCTTCGGCGAGATTCTGGTGCCGCTGGTGCGCGACGTGCCCGGCCTCAACAAGCTCGAGTTCAATGCTGCCGCGCGGATCAGCGACTACGACACCACCGGTTCGATCTGGTCCTGGAAGGCCGGCGCGACCAACGAGTTCCTGCCGGGGCTGCGTGCACGCGCCACGCGCTCGCGCGACATCCGCTCGGCCAACCTCACCGAGCTGTTCACCACTGCGCTGACCGGCTGGAACAACGTTGCCGACCCCATCACCGGACAGACCGTACAGGCCCAGGTCATCAGCGGCGGCAATCCCGGCCTGACCCCGGAAGAGGCCGACACCACGACCTTCGGCATCGCCTGGACGCCGCAGTTCACCGAAGGTCTGGACATCTCGATCGACTACTTCGACATCACCATCAACGACGTGATCATGTCGCTGGGCGTGCAGGAAGTAGTCAACCGCTGCGCCCGCGGCAACCAGGTGCTGTGCGGCCGCATCACCCGCGATGCGAATGGCAGCATCGAGCTGATCCGCTCCACGCCGGTCAATCTCGCCCAGTACAAGACCGATGGCATCGACGCCGAGATCCTCTACACCTTTCCCGCCTCACGGCTCGTGCCCTCGGCCGGCGGGCGGGTGCAGTGGCGCGCGCTGGCGACCTGGATCAATGCGCTGACGACCGACGATGGCGAGGTCAAGCTGAGCTACGTCGGCTCCCAGGGCTCGGCGTTCTCGGGCCCCGGCATCCCGCGGCTGCGCGTGACCAACACCCTCGCCTATCGCGGTGACACCTTCGGCGCCAACCTGCGGGCCCGCTACATCTCATCGGGCAACTACAACTCGGCCGTCGACATCGTCAACAACCACATCGGCAGCGTCACGTACTTCGACTTGGGCATGAGCATGCGGACCGCGGCCTTCGCCGACTCGGACCTGGAGCTCTACGCCAACATCAACAACCTGCTCGACAAGGGCCCGCCCGCCTCGTCGGCATTCTCGGCCTACTACGACGTGCTGGGGCGCTACTACTCGGTCGGCGCGCGTCTGCGGTTCTGAGGCGCGCCGGCACGGGCGCCTTCGCTCGAGCATCCGGGACAGACACGCAAATCCAGGACATCGCGTCCTGGGTTTTCGTTTTTTTTGGGAACAGGCATCAGCGCGAGCGTCTGCCCCCTCCCCGGCCCTCCCCCGCAGGCGGGGGGGAGGGAGAGGAGCGCGGGCGGCGGCAAAGGAAGCTGCATGCGCCCACTCCGGCCGACAGCGGTGAGCTGCAATCGCTCCCTCTCCCGCGCGCGGGGAAGGGTTGTCTTCGGGATATGTCTGGGCATGGGAGGCTCCCTCCCCCGCCTGCGGGGGAGGGTTTGCAGCGGCCCCGCGCCGGTCTCGAACTCACCCCTCCCTCCCCCGCGCGCGGGGGAGGGTTGCGATTTGGGCGCTGCGCCAGGTGGGCCTTACGCTCCCTCCCCCGCGCGCGGGGGAGGGCTGGGGTGGGGGCGCTTTCGGTTGCATGAAAAGCCCAGGACATCGCGCCTGGGTTTTTCGCTTTGGGAACAAGCGTTCGCGCGAGCGTCCGCCCCCGCACCGGCCCTCCCCGCAAGTGTGGAGGGAGAGGAGCGCGGGCGGCGGCACGGCGCGCACCTGCGATCCAGTCCGATAAACAGTACGCAGCGATTGATTCTGCGGTGTGCGAAAGGCATGCGCCTTTCGGCGCCCTACTCGATGTTCTGCACCTGCTCGCGGATCTGGTCGATCAGCACTTTCAACTCGATCGCGGCCTGAGAACTGCGCTTGTCGACCGACTTGGAGCCAAGCGTGTTGGCTTCGCGGTTGAATTCCTGCAGCAGGAAATCCAGCCGCCGCCCCACCGGCTCGCGCTGCGCGAACACGCGGCGGATCTCGTCGACATGGCTGTCGAGCCGGTCGAGTTCCTCGTCGACGTCGAGCTTCTGCAGCCACAGCACCAGTTCCTGCTCCATCCGCCCCGGATCGACCGGCTGGGCCAGGTCGTCGAGCCGCGCCTGCAGCTTGGCGCGCTGGCCTTCGCGGATGGCCGGCATCAGCGTGCGGACCTGGGCGGCGATCGCGGCGATGCCGTCGACCCGTTCCAGTGTCGCGGCGACGAGCTTGGCGCCCTCGCGCTCGCGCGCGGCGATGAAGCCGTCGAGCACCTCGTCGAGCAGCGCCACAACCTCGACCTGCAGCGCCGCCGGGTCCACGCCGCGCGACTGCAACACGCCCGGGAACTGCAGCAGTTCGGTCAGGCTGGCGCGCAGTTCGGGAAAGCCGGTGCGCAGGTCCTGCGCCAGTTGGCCGAGTTGATCGAGCAGCGCGCGGTTGAGCTGCAGCTCGCCGCCGCCCTCGACCGGACGCAGGCGCAGGCCCAGATCCAGCTTGCCGCGCGACACGCGGGCGGCGATGCGCTCGCGCAGCACCGGTTCCAGCGCCCGCAGCTCTTCGGGCATCCGCGTGCCCAGTTCCAAGAACCGGTGGTTGACCGCGCGCAACTCGCAGCTCAGCGTGCCCCAGGGCGTGGTGCGTTCGCCCGAGGCGAAGGCGGTCATGCTGCGGATCATGGCGGTCCCGAAATCAAGCGCGATGGAGCGCGGCAGTATGCCTGAAGGCCGCTGGCGCCGAGCCGATACGACCAGCCACCCACCGGCCGGCTGCTAGAATCGCCCCCCGTTTTCCTGCAGCGACCCGACATGTCCGATTCTTCTCGCCCGAGCGGCCGCGCGCCCGACCAACTGCGCGAGGTGCGCTTCGAGCGCGGCTTCACCCGTCATGCCGAGGGGTCGGTGCTGGTGAGCTTCGGCGACACGCGTGTGCTGTGCACCGCCAGCGTCGAGAACCGGGTGCCCGCGTTCCTGCGCGGCAAGGGCGAGGGCTGGGTCACCGCCGAGTACGGCATGCTCCCGCGCGCCACCAACACCCGCAACGACCGCGAGGCTGCGCGCGGCAAGCAGGGCGGGCGGACGCTGGAGATCCAGCGCCTGATCGGCCGCAGCCTGCGCGCCTGCGTCGACCGCCGCGCGCTGGGCGAACGCACGATCACCCTCGACTGCGACGTACTGCAGGCCGACGGCGGCACCCGCACCGCCGCGATCACCGGCGCCTATGTCGCGCTGGTCGATGCGATCCGCGTGCTGCAGGCGCGTCGGGAGCTCGGTCGCGATCCGGTCCACGGCGCGATCGCCGCGGTCTCGGTCGGCGTCTACCGCGGCGTGCCGGTGCTCGACCTCGACTACGCCGAGGACAGCGACTGCGACACCGACATGAATGTGGTGATGAACGACGGCGGCGGCTTCATCGAGATCCAGGGCACGGCCGAGGGCCATGCGTTCCGCCGCGCCGAGATGGACGCGATGCTGGGCCTGGCCGAGGCCGGCGTGGCCGAGCTGGTCGCGCTGCAGCGCGCGGCGTTGGCGCGCTGACGTGGACACGTCCACGCGCACGCGCCTGGTGCTGGCCAGCGGCAATGCCGGCAAGCTGACCGAGCTGCAGGCGATGCTCGCCGACCTGCCACTGGAGATCGTGGCCCAGCGCGCACTGGGTGTGGACGACGTGCCCGAGACCGGCACCACCTTCGTCGAGAACGCGCTGATCAAGGCTCGCCACGCCAGTGCCACCACCGGACTGCCCGCGCTGGCCGACGACTCGGGTCTGATCGTCGATGCGCTCGGCGGCGCGCCCGGCCTCTATAGTGCGCGCTATGCCGGCACGCCAACCGATGACGCCGCCAACAACGCCAAGCTGCTCGAGGCGCTACGCGACGTGCCCGAGGACCGGCGCACGGCGCGCTTCTACGCGGTGATCGTGGTGCTGCGCCATGCCGACGATCCGCAGCCGCTGATCGCCGAGGGCGCCTGGGAGGGCCGCATCCTCGAAAGCCCGCGCGGCCAGCACGGATTCGGCTACAACCCGGTGTTTCTCGACCCCCAGCACGGCCTGACCGCCGCGGAGATGGCGCCCGAACTGAAGAACCGCCTCAGCCACCGCGCCCGCGCGCTCCAGGCACTGCGTCAGCGCCTGACCGGCCTGGCATCCTGATCCCTCCTGGCGGGCCCGCCCGCCCCTGGTGTCGGGCCACCCGGCCCCTCCACTCTTCCGGCCGATGCTGATTCCCCCGCCCCTGTCGTTGTACGTGCACCTGCCCTGGTGCGTGCGCAAATGCCCGTACTGCGACTTCAACTCGCACGAGCAACGCGGTGCGCTGCCGTTCGATGCCTATGTCGACGCGCTGCTGGCCGACCTCGACCAGGACTTGCCGTTGGTGTGGGGCCGCACGGTGCACAGCGTGTTCTTCGGCGGCGGCACGCCGAGCCTGTTCCCGGCCGACGCGATCGACCGGCTGCTGCAAGGCGCCTCCTCGCGGCTGCGCTTCGCCCCGGGCGCGGAGATCACCCTGGAAACCAACCCCGGCACCGCCGAGCACGGCCGCTTCGAGGACTACCGCCGCGCCGGCGTGAACCGGATCAGCTTCGGCATCCAGAGCTTCGACGATGGCTGCCTGCAGCGCCTGGGCCGGATCCACGACAGCGCGCAGGCGCTGGCGGCGGTCGCGCTGGCGCGCGAAGCGGGGTTCGACAACGTCAACCTCGATCTGATGTACGCGCTGCCGGGCCAGACACTGGCGATGGCCGAGGACGACATCGCGCGCGCGATCGCGCTGGCGCCGGCGCACATCTCGCACTACCAGCTCACGCTCGAACCCAACACCGTCTACGCCGCGCGCCCGCCGCAGGACCTGCCCGACGAGGACCTGGCCTGGGACATGCAGGAACGCTGCCAGGCGCGGCTCGCCGACGCGGGCTACGCGCAGTACGAGATCTCGGCCTACGCGCGGCCCGGCCGGCAATGCGCCCACAACCTCAATTACTGGCGCTTCGGCGACTACCTGGGCATCGGCGCCGGGGCCCACGGCAAGCTTACGCTGGGCAGCGAGCAGACGATCGCGCGCCGCTGGAAGCACAAGCACCCCACGGCCTGGCTGGCGACCGCCGGCACGCCGGACTCGATCGGTGGCGACGAGCGCATCGCCGAGGCGCGCCGGCCGTTCGAGTACATGCTCAACGCGCTGCGCTTGGTCGAGGGCTTCACGCTGCACGATTTCGAGGCCTGCACCGGCCTGCCGGCATCGGCGATCGCCGCCCCGCTGCAGGCCGCGTTCGACGCCGGCTGGCTGCACGACGACGGCGTCCGCATCGTGCCGACCGCGCTCGGCCATCGCTTCGCCAACGACGTGGTGTCGCTGTTCCTGGAAGACTGAGCCGCCCGCCCCCAGGCTTGGGGGCGCTTGCGGCAGAATAGGCGTTCACGCTTTTCCCGCAGGATCGAGATGTCCACCACTTCCGTGCCGTCCGCTGCCGACCTCTACGCCGACCACCTCGCGACGCTGTCCCAGCGCACGCACACCGCGCTCGAGCGCGCAGGCCTCGACCACCTGGTGATCCCCAGCGGCACGCTGCACTACCAGGTCTTCGACGACCGCGACTACCCTTACGCGGTCAACCCGCAGTTCAAGGCCTGGGTGCCGCTGACCCGCAACCCAGGCAGCTGGCTGGTGGTGACGCCCGGCGCGAAGCCGAAGCTGATCTACCTGCAGCCGCGCGACTACTGGCACGTCGTGCCCGAGGCGCCCTCCGGTTACTGGGTGGCGCACTTCGATATCGTCGTCATCCGCAACCCGGAAGACGCCCAGCAGCACCTGCCCAAGAATGCCGCGCGCTGCGCGATCCTCGGTGAGCCGCAGAGCGCGCTCGGCCAGTACGGCGCCTACCGCCCGAACAATCCGCAGGCAGTGATCGACCATCTCGACTACCACCGCGCGTTCAAGACGCCCTACGAGATCGCGATGTTGCGCGAGGCCACGCGCATCGCGGTCGGCGCCCACCAGGCCGCCGAGCGCGCATTCCGCGCCGGCGCCAGCGAGTTCGGCATCCACCTGGCCTACTGCCAGGCCGCCGGCCAGGACGCCAACGAACTGCCGTACCACAACATCGTCGCGCTCAACGAACACGCCGCGGTGCTGCACTACACCGAACTCGGCCGTCTGGCGCCCGACCCGGTGCACAGCTTCCTGATCGACGCAGGCGCCAGCCATGCCGGCTACGCGGCCGACATCACCCGCAGCTACGCGCGCGACACCGACAGCGAGTTCCAGGCGATGATCGATGCCGTCGACCGTGCGCAGCGGGCGATGTGCGCGCAGGTGCGCAGCGGCTTCGACTACAAGCAGTTGCATCTGGACGCGCACTTGGCGCTGTCGGGCGTGCTGCGCGACTTCGGCGTGCTGCGCGTCTCGCCCGAGGAAGCACTGGAGACCGGCGTCAGCGCCGCCTTTTTCCCGCACGGCATCGGCCACGGCATCGGCCTGCAGGTGCACGACGTCGCAGGCTTCGCGGCCTCGGAGACCGGTGGCACCATCGCCAAGCCCGACGGCCATCCCTACCTGCGGCTGACTCGCACGCTGGCGCCGGGCATGGTGGTCACGATCGAGCCGGGCGTGTACTTCGTCGACATGCTGCTCGAGGACCTCAAGGCCGCGGGCAAGGGCGATGCGGTCGACTGGGACCGGGTCGAGACGTTCCGCCCCTACGGCGGCATCCGTATCGAGGACAACGTGGTGTGCACCGACGATGCCCCGATCAACCTCACGCGCGAGGCGTGGGACGCATCGGCCGAGTAAGCCGCCCCACCCCACCCGTCCGGCCCGGCGCAGCGCACCGGGCGTTCGGTCGGCCCGCGCGGCAGTGCCGCGCAAGCGGATCGCCCTCCCGCGCTGGGAGGGCTTTGTACTGCGGACTGAAGCATTGCCGTCATCGGCATGCGCGCGCGCTGGCCCGAAGCGACTTGGCCGTCAGCGCGCCTGCGCCATGAAGGCTTCGATCTCGTCGGCCGTGCGGGCGAGGCCCGCAGTAAGTACTTCGTGGCCAGCGCGGGTGATCAGCACGTCGTCTTCGGTGCGGATGCCGATGCCGCGCCACTTCGCATCGACCGACGTGTCGTCGGCCGGCACGTAGAGCCCGGGCTCGATCGTGTAGACCATGCCCGGCTCGAGCAGGCGCGACTCGCCCTCGATGCGGTAATCGCCGACATCGTGCACGTCCAGGCCCAACCAGTGCCCGGTCTTGTGCGGGTAATAACGCTTGTAGCGGCCCTCGGCGATGCACGTCTCCAGACGGCCCTTGAGCAGACCCAGCCGCAGCAGGCCTTCGGTCAGCGCCTCGACCGCCGCGTGGTGCCCGGCCTCATAGGGCCTGCCAGGCTGTGCCTTGCTCAGTGCCGCCTGCTGCGCCGCTTCCACGACCTCATGCAGCGCGCGCTGCGCCGCGGTGAAACGGCCGTTGACTGGGAACGTCCGGGTGATGTCGGCGGCATAACCGCGGTACTCCGCCCCCGCGTCGATCAACACCAGGTCGCCGTCGCGCGCCTGCGCGGCATTGGCCCGGTAGTGCAGCACGCAGGCATTGGCGCCCGCACCGACGATGCTCTCGTAGGCCGGCACCGCATCGTGGCGGCGGAACACGTACTCCAGCTCCGCCTGCAGTTCGTACTCGCGCACACCCGGCCGCGCCGCGCGCATCGCCGCAGCGTGCGCCTCGACGCTGATCTTCGCCGCCCGGCGCATCAGCTTCAGCTCGTCGGCGGTCTTGATCAGCCGCATCTCGTCGAGCAGGTGGCCAAGCTCGAGGAACTCGTGCGGCGGCTGCGCGCCCAGCCGTACCTGCGCGCGCACACGGTTGAGCCAGCCGATGAGCTGCAGATCGAATTCGGTGTCGCGCCCGAAGTGGTAGTACACCCGGGTCCTGCCCTCGAGCAGCCCGGGCAGGATCTCGTCGAGATCGTCGATCGGATACGCATCGTCCACGCCCAACGCATCCACCGCGCCGTCGGGACCGACCCGCGGCCCGTCCCAGGCTTCGCGCTCGGCATCGCGCTCACGGCAGAACAGCAGTGCCTCGCCATGCGCACGGCCCGGCACCAGCACCAGCACCGCATCGGGTTCGGCGAATCCGGTCAGGTACCACAGGTCGGAATCCTGACGATACGGAAAGTGGGTATCGCGACTGCGGATGCGCTCAGGCGCCGAGGGCACCACCACGATAGCGTCGTTACCGGCCATCCGCATCAACTGGCGCCGCCGCTTCTGGCAGGCGGCCACGGACATCGCGTCGGCCACGTCAGTTCAACCGGTTGCGATGACGCCGGCCCAGCGCCGCATCGCCGTGCAGCAACAGCACCGCGACGCGCACGAATTCCTCGATCTCGGCGAACGCGTCTTCTTCGGCATCGTCGTCCTCGGCATCGGCCTGCGCGTCGGCCGCCGCGAGCCGCGCGAGATCGGCCAAGGCCTCGGTGCCTTCCTCCGACAGGCCCGGGGCCGCGCCCGCAGCCAGGCCGAAGCCCCCAAGAAACCCGCGGCACCAGTCGAACAGCGCCGCACTGCGCGCCGACAGCGTCGCGTCCTCGTCAGGCAGCACCAGCGCAAACCCGAAACTGCGATCCTCCAGCTGCGCCGCGCTGACCTCGCGCAGCCGGTCGAGCGCGCTGCCGGCCACCGGGGCAGGCAGGGCGTCATCTGCGAGCACCGGGGCCAGCCAGTCGGGCCGTGACGCCCCGCCACCGGCCAGCCAGCCGCAGAGGCTTCCATGCAATTCGCTGGCCCCGATGGCCAACTGCAGACGGCCGGTCTCGGCGTCGATCTCGGCGGGACTGGGCAGGTGTTCGGACACAGGACTCACGAGGGCGGCGAGGGACGGCGCAGTGTAGCAACCGCACCGTCGTCCCCTCATCGCCGCGCTTGTTGTCCCGGCCACGCGATGCCTAAACTCGACGCCGCCCCTCCGGCGCGGAGTCCGCGTGATCGTCCCCAGTTCGTTGCACGTTCCGGTCACTGCATTGCTGACCGCATTGCTGGTGCTGTGCGCGGTGCTGGTGCTCGGACGGCAGCGCCGGCGGGCCCGCCCCCACCCCCGGGACGAGCGGGCGGCGCGGTTGAACTTGGCGCTGTGGGCCACCGGCGAGCGCGACTGGGACTACGACATGGGGTCCGGCGAGGTCCGGCACACCGTGTGCGAGACCGACCCGCACGGCGAGGCCGCGGTCGAACACGTGGTGCCGATCGATGCGCTGCTGCACCCCGAGGACCGCCCGCGCGCCCGCGAGGCGCTGGCGCGCTATATCGCGGGCGATGGCGGCGGCCAGTTGCAACTGCAGGTGCGCGTCGCCATCGACGGCGGCGACTGGCGCTGGGTCCGCGTGCGCGGCCGCGCGGTCGGCCGTGACCGCGACGGCGCAATCTCGCGCATCGCCGGTACCGCGCTCGATATCACGGGCACGCGCGCGGCCGAGCGCGAACACCGAATCGCCGCCGAGGTGCTGCGCAGCATGCGCGAGGCGGTCGCGGTCATCGATGCCGGCTTCCGCTACGTCGCGGTCAACCCCGCCTTCCTGCGCATGACCGGCTACACCGAGAACGAGGTGCTGGGCCAGGACGCCCGTCTGCTCGACGACAACCCCGACGACGAGGATGTCTCGCGCCACCTGCGCGAAGAGGCCGCGCGCCACGGCCACTGGAGTGGCGAGTTGCGGCAGCGGCGCAAGGACGGCGAGCAGTTCCTCGCCGCCGTCGAGTGCCGCACCGTCTACGACGCCGACATGGGCCAGCCCCTGCACGTGTTCGTGCTCAACGACATCACCCATCAGAAGCGCGCCGAACAGGAGCTGCGCTACCTGGCCAACTTCGACACGCTCACCAGCCTGCCTAACCGCTCGCTGCTGTCGGAGCGCCTGTCGCGAGCGATCACGCGCGCCCGCGACAACGGCCACCGCATCGCGGTGCTGTTCCTCGACTTGGACCGCTTCAAGGACATCAACGATTCGCTGGGCCATGCCGCCGGCGACCGCATCCTGTGCGCCGCCGCCACCCGGGTGCAGCAAACGGTCGGCATGCACCACACCGTGGCGCGACTGGGCGGCGACGAGTTCACCATCGTCATCGAGAACCTCGACGACGTGCAGGCCGCCGATCGCATGGCGCGCGAGATCATTCATGCCTTCGAGGCGCCGCTGCGCATCGACGACCGGCGGCAGATCACGATCTCGCCGTCGCTGGGCATCAGCGTGTATCCCGACCATGCGCGCGGGGCGATCGAACTGCTCAAGCAGGCCGACATCGCGATGTACCAGGCCAAGGCCGCCGGACGTCGGACCTTCAAGCGCTACGACGATGCGATGGACATCGCCGCCCGCCGACGTACCACGCTGACCGGCGCACTGCGCGAAGTGCTCGACCGCGGCGAACTGCGCCTGGTCATGCAACCGCGTCACGCCCGGGCCCAGGGCGGCATCGCCTGCGTCGAGGCCCTGTTGCGCTGGAACAGCCCGACGCTGGGCGAGATCCCGCCCAGCGAGTTCATCCCGATCGCCGAAGAGAGCGGCCTGATCCACGAGATCGGCGAGTGGGTGCTGCGCGAAGCCTGCCGCACCGTGCTGGACTGGCGCCGCCAGGGGCTGGCCGACATCTCGGTCTCGGTCAATGTCTCGCTGCTGCAACTGCTGCGCGGCGATTTCCCCGGCGTCGTGCGCCGTGTGCTCGAGGACGTCGGATTCCCGCCCCAAGGACTGGAGCTGGAACTGACCGAAAGCGTGCTGATGGCCGACGCCGAACACGCGGCCGCGCGCCTGCAGGCCCTGCGCACGATGGGCGTGTCGCTGGCGATCGACGATTTCGGCACCGGCTACTCGTCGCTCGCCTATCTCAAGCGGCTGCCGATCACCACGATCAAGATCGACAAGGCCTTCGTCGCCGGGCTGCCAGATGACCGGGAAGACGCCGCGATCACCGCCACGGTCATCTCGCTGGCACATGCGCTGGGCCTGCGGGTTGTCGCAGAGGGTGTGGAGACGGAGGCCCAACTGCGCTTCCTGGCCGACCGCCACTGCGACGAACTGCAGGGCTACTGGATCTCGCGGCCCTTGCCACCGGCCCAGTGCCTGGCCTTCGTCCGTGCCCATCCCGCCGGCGCCGCCCCGGCCGCGGACAGCCACCGCTAAGGCGCCGCCTTGACCGGCACCGGGGCGCTGCCTATCGTGCCGACATGGACACGCCCGACGTCATCACCCAGCTCGCCCGCCTGACCGCGCGCGTGGAGACGTTGATCGAGCGCGCCCGTCTGCTCCGCGACGAGAACCGCAGCCTGCGCCAGCAACAGGAAAGCATCGTCGTCGAACGTGCCCAGTTGGTGTCGAAGAACGAACAGGCGCGCTCGCGCGTCGAAGCGATGATCGCGCGCCTCAAATCCCTGGAGCAACACACGTGAGCAGTGCCAGCGAGGCGGTCAGTGTCCGCGTGCTGGACCGCGAGTACACCGTGGGCGTTGCGCCGGGCGAGCGCGACGGCCTGACGGCAGCCGCGCGCCTGGTCGACACCCAGATGCGCGAGATCCGCGGCGCCAACCGCATGGCGGCCGTCGACCGCATCGCCGTGCTCGCGGCGTTGAATTTCGCCCACGAACTGCTGCAACTGCGCCAGACCGGCGGCAGCGACGGCCGCGCGATCGCCGAGGCCATCGCGTCGCTGCATCGCCGGCTCGACGCGTTCGAAGCCGAGCTCTGATCGCGGGCCACCAGGCGCTGGAACGATGGCGGCGCGTTCCTAACCGCGCCTTCTTCGCACCACCGCCACGCGGCTGAACTTGTTCCATCGCCGAACGCACTCGCCGACGAACGGCTGCGCGTATCGGCGTTGCGGCGCTATACTGCGCCTGCGTTCTCTGCCGTGTCCGACAGCGTGCAAAACATTCGCCTTGTCCCTTAAGAACGACACCGGGGATGCAGGAAAACCGGGAGTGCATATCCGCCCTCGAGCGGAAAGCCCAAAGGAATTCCGGCGTTCCCACTTGAACCCCGGGTTCAAGGTCGTTTCGCGTGCATCGACATGTGCGGAGAACGTATTTCTTTTCGCCTGCCGCGTCGCCGGCGCTTTTTCGACGACGAGTCCGGCCGCATGACCGACCGCCCCGCCCTTCGCCGCCGCCTGCGCGACCAGCGCCGCGCGCTGCCAGCCGCGACGCGGATCGCTGCCGCCGAAGGCCTGGCCGCGCAATTGCTCGCCCTGCCCACACTGCCCGCCACCGGCTACGTCGCCGGCTATTGGGCCAGCGACGGCGAGATCGGCCTGCATGTCTTCCAACTCCGTCTTCCACCCGGCCTGGTCTATTGCCTGCCGCTGCTGCACGGCGACACGCTGCGCTTCGCGCCCTGGCGTGCCGGTGATGCGCTGGTGACCAACCGCTACGGCATTCCCGAACCGGACGTCGAGCCGGCCTCGGCGCTCGATGCGCGCGAGATGGCGCTGGTGGTCGCACCGCTGGTCGGCTTCGAC
Organism: Luteimonas sp. gir; assembly: GCF_037198055.1. Taxonomy (NCBI): domain Bacteria; kingdom Pseudomonadati; phylum Pseudomonadota; class Gammaproteobacteria; order Lysobacterales; family Lysobacteraceae; genus Luteimonas; species Luteimonas sp. gir. Next base: position 257,964 of record NZ_JBBAXQ010000002.1, on the reverse strand, counting down.
GCGCAGGGCCATCGCCTGGGCATGGGCGGCGGCTGGTACGACCGCAGCTTCGCGTTCCGCCGGGCGCAGGGCGCGCCGCCCATGCTGGTCGGCGCCGCCTTCGCCTCGCAGCAGGTCGACGCACTCGATGCCGCCGACTGGGATGTGCCGCTCGACGCGGTCTGCACCGAATCGGCGACCCTGTTTCCATCCTCGCCCCCCGCCCCTGCCGCCTGACGAGACGCGATGAGCACCCGCAAGCGCTATTGGCTGATGAAGTCCGAACCGGAAGACTTCTCGATCGACGACCTCGCCCGCGTCGGCACCGAACCCTGGACCGGCGTTCGCAACTACCAGGCGCGCAACTTCATGCGCGACGGCATGCGGATCGGCGATGCGGTGTTCTTCTACCACTCCAACGCGGCCGTGCCCGGTATCTACGGCATCGCCGAGGTCGCCAGCACCGCCTACCCCGACCCGACGCAGTTCGACGCGTCGTCGAAGTACTACGACGAGAAGGCGAGCCAGGAAGCGCCGCGCTGGTTCCTCGTCGATGTGCGCTACGTGCGCACACTTGCCCACCCCATCACGCTGAGCGAGATCCGCGAGCACGCGGATGCGCTGGGTGAAGAGTTCGCGCTGATCCGCAAGGGCGCGCGCCTGTCCGTGCTGCCGGTCACGGCCGCGCAGTGGAAGCTGTTGTCGTCCCTGGAGAAAAAGCGATGAGCGAAGGCAAGCGTCTGGCCGGCGAGAAGGCGATCGAATACGTCGAGGACGGCATGATCGTCGGCGTCGGCACCGGCTCGACGGTGGCGTTCTTCATCGACGCGCTGGCGAAGATCAAGCACCGCATCGACGGCGCGGTCTCGAGCTCGGATCAGAGCACCGAGCGCCTGCGCCGGCACGGTATCGAGGTGCTGGACCTCAACGCCACCGGCCCGTTGTCGCTGTACGTCGACGGCGCCGACGAGTGCGATCCGGGCAAGCACCTGATCAAGGGCGGTGGCGCGGCGCTGACGCGCGAGAAGATCATCGCCGAGGCCAGCGAGCGCTTCGTCTGCATCATCGACCCGGCCAAGCAGGTGCCAGTGCTGGGCACGTTCCCGCTGCCGGTCGAGGTCATCCCGATGGCCCGTAGCCTCGTCGCCCGCGAGATCCTGGCGACCACCGGCGGTCAGCCGGTCTGGCGCGAAGGGGTGCGTACCGACAACGGCAACTGGGTGCTCGACATCCACGGTCTGGCGATCACCGATCCGGTGGCCCTGGAAGCGCAGCTCAACCAGATCCCGGGCGTGGTCAGCGTTGGCCTGTTCGCGCGTCGCAAGGCCGATGTCGTCATCGTCGGCACCGCGACGCCGACGGTGCTCTGACATCCTCGGCTACGCCCCGCCAAAAGCGCCTTTGCCGGGCAGTAGCGGGTGTTCGCTTCGGACGGGCAGCGGCCTGCCGGCCGGAAGCCGCTTTTCCCTCGGTCAAGGCATCCTGCCTTGACTCGGGCGCGCGCCATCCATGGCGCGCTCGACGCGGCCACCGGCCGCCAGTCCGCTGCCTTGAGCGTTCGCAACTCGGACTTCGGGTAAGCGCAACGTTTTCTGTTGGAAGAAGTCGAAGTGATTTGAGCCTCAGCAGCGTGGTGTACAGAGCTGTGAAAGCCATGAGCGCACAACCATCGCGCAGCACTGCCGCAAGTCCACGCCAACCCACGCGTGCTTCGCGTAGCTAAGCCGCGCAGCGGCATTGACCACGGGGAGCAGGCTTCCGGCCGGCAGGCCACTCCACTGGCCCAACCCGACGCAGGCTCCTCCCGCACTTCGGCGATCGGCCACAAAAAAGCCCGCCTTTCGGCGGGCTTCTTCGCATCTCGATATCAACGGATCACTCGACGTCGAGGAAGCTCCGCAGCTGTTCGCTGCGCGAGGGGTGACGCAGCTTGCGCAGCGCCTTGGCCTCGATCTGACGGATCCGCTCGCGGGTCACGTCGAACTGCTTGCCGACTTCCTCGAGGGTGTGGTCGGTGTTCATGTCGATGCCGAAGCGCATCCGCAGCACCTTCGCCTCCCGCGGGGTCAGGCCGGCGAGCACGTCGCGGACCGTCTCCATCAGGTTGGTGTTGGTGGTCGCGTCGATCGGGGACTCCACGTTGGTGTCCTCGATGAAGTCGCCCAGATGCGAGTCCTCGTCGTCGCCGATCGGGGTCTCCATCGAGATCGGCTCCTTGGCGATCTTCATCACCTTGCGGATCTTGTCCTCGGGCATATCCATTTCCTTGGCCAGCTCCTCCGGCGTGGCCTCGCGGCCGTACTGCTGGAGCATCTGACGGGAAATGCGGTTCAACTTGTTGATCGTCTCGATCATGTGCACCGGAATCCGGATGGTGCGCGCCTGATCGGCGATCGAACGGGTGATCGCCTGACGGATCCACCACGTGGCGTAGGTCGAGAACTTGAAGCCGCGGCGGTGCTCGAACTTGTCGACCGCCTTCATCAGGCCGATGTTGCCCTCCTGGATCAGATCCAGGAACTGCAGGCCGCGGTTGGTGTACTTCTTGGCGATCGAGATCACCAGGCGCAGGTTGGCCTCGACCATCTCCTTCTTGGCCTTGCGGGCCTTGGCCTCGCCATAGGCCATCGCCCGATTGATTTCCTTCAGGTCAGCCAGGGTCACGCCCATGGCCTTCTCGATCGCCAACGTGGCTTCCTGCTCGGCGACGATCTGGTCGCGCACGTCCTTCAGGCCGGACGACCACTTCTGCTTGCGCTTGATCATCTCGTCCGCCCAGCCAGTATTGGTCTGGTTGCCGTCCCAGGCGCGGATGAAGTCCTTGCGCGGCATTTTGGCGACGCGGGTCGACAGGTCGAGGATGCGGCGCTCGTGGTCCTTGAGTTCGCCGACGACGTCGCGCAGCTTGCGCACCAGCAGGTCGCTCAACGGCAGCGGCAGCTTGAAGGTCATGAACTGGTCGGCCATCTCGCCGCGCAGCTTGACCACCGGCTTGGCCGACGCGCCGTTCTTGGCATAGGCCTTCTGGAACTTATTGAACAGGTCGGCCAACACCTCCATGCGGCGCGCGACCTCGGCCGGGTCCGGACCGCTGGGGCCGCTGCTCTCTTCCTCGTCGCCGCTGTCGTCGTCGGCATCGTCGTCGTCGCTGTCGTCATCGTCCGCATCGGCAGCGACCGGCGCAGGCGCATTGCCGGCAGCGGCCTCTTCCTCGGCAGCGAGTTCTTCGAGCAACTGATCGTTGAAGCCGACCACGACTTCGGCCAGGCGCTTCTTGCCGGCCTTGTGCAGCTCGTATTCCTCGAGCAGCAGCTGGACCGACCACGGGAAGCTGGCCACCGAGGCCATCATCTGGTTCAGGCCTTCCTCGATGCGCTTGGCGATGGCGATCTCGCCCTCGCGGGTCAGCAGCTCGACCGTGCCCATCTCGCGCATGTACATGCGCACCGGGTCGGTGGTGCGACCGCCTTCGGTATCGAGCGAGGTCAGCGCCGCGGCGGCTTCCTCGGCCGCGGTCTCGTCGACCTCGCGGTTGCCGCTCGACTCACCCGCCAGCAGCAGCGTCTCGGCGTCGGGTGCGACCTCATGGACATCGATGCCCATGCCGTTGATCATGCCGATAATGTCTTCGATCTGCTCCGGGTCGACCATGTCGTCGGGCAGGTGGTCGTTGACCTCGGCGTAGGTCAGATAACCCTGCTCCAAGCCCTTGCTGATCAGGAGCTTGATATCGGACTGCTGGGCGGGACGTTCATTCGCCATGTGGCGCACCGTTGTCAAAGTGAACCCGTAATTATACCACCTGCAGGGCCGGGGTCATGCCCGCAGCAGGAAGGTGACCGGGCCGTCGTTGACCAGGCTGACCACCATATGGGCCCCGAACTGCCCCGTTTCCACCCCCCCATGCCGGGCACGGCAGGCTGCGACCAAGTGACTGAAGGTCCGTTCAGCCTCCTCGGGTGGCGCGGCGGTACTGAAGCCGGGCCGGTTACCTGAGCGAGTGTCGGCGGCCAGTGTGAATTGACTGACCAGCAGCAGCCCGCCGCCGGTCTGCGCCAGCGACCGGTTCATCCGGCCAGCTTCGTCGGCGAACACCCGATAGGCCAGCAACCGCTCGGCCATCCGCGCGGTTTGCGCCTCGTTGTCCCCGGGCTCGATGCCGACCAACGCCAGCAGTCCCGGCCCGATCCGGCCCACGACCTCGCCGTCGACCCGCACCGACGCCTCGCTGACCCGCTGGATCAAGGCGAGCATGACGCCACCGCCGCGGCCGGCCGCTCGGACCGTCCCCTCGCGCCCTTCGCCGCTACGCCCCCATCCCGGCCTTCCCCCGCTCGCGGGGGAAGGAGCGAAGCGCTGCCCCCATCCCAGCCTTCCCCCGCAAGCGGGGGAAGGGGCACTGCGACGCTCCTTGCAAATAGGCCTGTCGCGCGCTGTCCGTCGCCCTCCCCCGCTTGCGGGGGAGGGTTGGGTGGGGGCAAGCGATCAGACGATGCAGACGCCAAGGGCGAGCGACGGATGAGGAAGGCCGCCCCATCCATCCCGCGCCTCGACGTTACGCCCCCATCCCAACCTTCCCGCGCAGGCGGGGGAAGGCGCACTGCGGCGCTCCTTGCAAATAGGCCTGTCGCGCGCTGTCCGTCGCCCTCCCCCGCTCGCGGGGGAGGGTTGGGTGGGGGCCAGCGGTCAGGTGATGCAGACGCCAGACACGAGCGACGAATGAGGAAGACCGCCCCCATCCATCAGGCGCCTCGACGTTGCACCCCCATCCCAGCCTTCCCCCGCAAGCGGGGGAAGGAGTGAGGCGCTGGCCATCAACCCGAGTACCGGTTGCTGATCGGATAGCGGCGCTCGCGGCCGAAGGCGCGGCGCGAGATCTTCGGGCCGGGGGCGGCCTGGTGGCGCTTCCACTCGCTGGTGCGCACCAACCGCAGCATTCGGTCGACGGTCGTCGCGTCGAAGCCGGCGGCAACGATCTCGTCGCGCGACTCCTCCTGATCGACGAAGCGGCGCAGGATCGCGTCCAGCACGTCGTAGGGCGGCAACGAGTCCTGGTCGAGTTGGTCGGCGCGCAGTTCGGCCGACGGCGGCCGGTCGATGACCGCCGGCGGGATCACCGGGCTGCCGGCGACCGTGTTGCGCCATTTCGCCAGCCCGAAGACCTCGGTCTTGTAGAGATCCTTCAGCGGCGCGTAACCGCCGCACATATCGCCGTAGATCGTCGCGTAGCCGACCGCGTACTCGCTCTTGTTGCCGGTAGTCAGCAGCAGCCCACCGTGCTTGTTGGACAGCGCCATCAGGATCGCGCCGCGCGTGCGCGACTGCAGGTTCTCCTCGGTCACATCGGGCGCCGCGTCGCCGAAGGCCTCAACCAGCGTGTCGAGAAACCCCTGGAACGGCGGCTCGATCGGGATGGTCAGCATGCGCACGCCCAGGTGCTCGCACTGCTCGGCCGCCAGGTCGTTGCTCAAGCCGGCGGTGTAGCGCGACGGCAATCGCACCGCCGTGACGTTATCTGCCCCGAGGGCATCGACCGCCATCGCCAGCACGACTGACGAATCGATGCCGCCCGACAGCCCCAGCCACACCTTCGAAAAACCGTTCTTGCCGCAGTAGTCGCGCAGCCCGCGCACCACCGCGCGCCAGGCCAGCGCGTCGATGCTCTCATCGCCATCGTCGACCCAGAGCACCGGCGTGAAGCCGCGGCGCTGCCGGTTGTAATCGACCACCAGCCATTGGTCGTCGAACGCGACCGCCGCCGGGTGCACGGTGCCATCGGCATCGGCGACAACTGAGGCGCCATCGAACACCAGCGCATCCTGGCCGCCGACTACATTGACGTAAGCCAAGGCCACACCGGCATCGCGCGTGCGCTCGGCCAGCAAGGCGTCGCGCTGGCGATGCTTGCCACGCTCGTAGGGCGAGGCGTTGGGCACGACGACCAGTTCGGCGCCGGCGCGCACGGTGTCGTCGAGCGGCTCGGGGAACCACAGGTCCTCGCACACCAACACACCGACCGGCACGCCGCGCACGTCGATCACGCACGAACCGCCATCGGGGTCGACGTGGAAATAGCGCCGCTCGTCGAAGACGTTGTAGTTGGGCAACTCGCGCTTGCGATACGTCCGCTCGACCTTGCCGTCGCGCAGCACACTGGCGGCGTTGTAGAGCACGCTGCCGGCCGATTCGGGCCAGCCGACGACCGCGACGATGCCGTGCACGTCCTTGGCGACCTGCATCAACGCCGCCTCGCAGTCGATCAGGAAGCCCGGCCGCATCAGCAGGTCTTCGGGCGGGTAACCGCTGATCGCAAGTTCGGGGAAAACGACGATGTCGGCACCGAACTCGGTCTTCGCCTCCTCGATCATCGCGGCGATGCGTTCGGCATTGCGCCCCACGTCGCCGACTGGAAAGTCGAACTGGGCCAGGGCGATGCGCAGGGAGCGGGCGGGGTCAGAGGCCATACGTCAGGAAATCCAGGGCTTCGATGATGCGCAGTCGCTCGCCCGACAGGTCCGCGACCTGTCGACCGAGCATCTGCATGGGTACGCTGGTGATCTGCGCAGTGTCCATCACCATCGTGTGTCCGGCGACCGGCAGCGCCGGCATCAGGCGGGTAAGCAGCGGGCCGGCCTGCTCGGGTGGAATCAGCGGCACGACGACACGCGACTCCACGGTGTCGATCAAATCGCTCTGCACGTTCAGCCAACAGGGCACCGCGCGACGCGAAGCCGGATCGGCATTGGCATAGACACAGAACTGGCTCATACCCCCGTCGGGTCCTTCAGCGATGCCTTGAATGCGCGAACGTGGTCGCTGGCGAGCCCGTCGCGGGCGATGCGCGCGTTGTACGCGGCCATCGCCTCGCGGTTCTCCTCCCGCCACTGCGCGCGCCTGCGGGCGCGCACCTCGGCTTCCAACGCCTTTTCCAGCGTCGCCGACAGGTTGATGTCGAGCGCACGCGCCTGTTCGAGCAATCCCTGGTTGATGCTGACATTGGTCGCGCGCTTGCCGTAGCCGGCATAGTCTTCGCGAATGCGCATAAGGCGGCCCTCTTCGATGCGCATCGAGCATGCGCATCGACCGACACCATGTCAACCGCCTGGTCGGACTGGCGGCCGACCGGTGCAGATACACGTCTGCCGACTGCGCGAGCGTGACCGCTCCGCAGCCCGCAGACGCGCAGAGCGGGCTTGCCCACGGCACTCGACGCCACCACCGGCGGTCAATCCGCCGCTGTGAGCGTTCAGACACAGAGTCGCCCGCAGGGCGTCTGGCACCATCGGCCTCAGCTCGCAGGATTCCAAGGGCGGCGCAACCACGAAAAAGGCCGCCCGGAGGCGGCCTTTTCGAGAAGCACCGGTTTCCCGGATCGCTTACTTGACCAGTTCGGCGATCGCCGCGCCCAGGTCGCCCGGCGAACGGACGGTCTTCACACCGGCCGCTTCCATCGCCTTGAACTTGCCTTCAGCCGTGCCCGAGCCGCCCGACGCGATCGCGCCGGCGTGGCCCATGCGCTTGCCCGGAGGGGCCGAGGCGCCGGCGATGAAGCCCACGACCGGCTTCTTGACGTGCGCCTTGATGTACTCGGCGCCCGCTTCCTCGGCATCGCCGCCGATCTCGCCGACCATGATGATGCCCTCGGTCTGCGGGTCTTCGTTGAACAGCTTCAGACAGTCGACGAAGTTCAGACCGTTAATCGGGTCGCCGCCGATGCCGATGACCGTCGACTGGCCCAGGCCCGCCGCCGTGGTCTGCTTGACGGCTTCATAGGTCAAGGTGCCGGAGCGCGAGACGATACCGATCTTGCCCGGCTGGTGGATGTGGCCCGGCATGATGCCGATCTTGCACTCGCCCGGGGTGATCACGCCGGGACAGTTCGGACCGACCAGGGTGACATCGGGGTGCGACTTGAGCACGTTCTTCACGCGCAGCATGTCGAGCACCGGAATGCCCTCGGTGATGCACACGATGACCTTGATGCCAGCAGCTGCGGCCTCGAGGATCGCGTCGGCCGCGAACGGCGGCGGCACGTAGATCACCGACGCATCGGCGCCAGTGGCTTCAACCGCCTCGCGCACGGTGTTGAACACCGGCAGGTTGATGTGGGTGGTGCCGCCCTTGCCGGGGGTCACGCCGCCGACGACCTGGGTGCCGTACTCGACCATCTGGGTCGCGTGGAAGGTGCCCTGCTGGCCGGTGAAGCCCTGCACGATGACCTTCGTATTCTTGTTGATCAGAACAGACATTGAATGATTTTCCTGGTCGCGTGGGGTCAGGCGGCAACGGCCGCGACGGCCTTCTTGGCGCCGTCGTTGATGTCGTCGGCCGGGGTGATGGCCAGGCCGGATTCGGCCAGCAGCTTCTTGCCCGCTTCCACGTTGGTGCCTTCCAGACGGACCACGACCGGCACCTTGACGTCCACTTCCTTGACCGCGGCGATGATGCCCTCGGCGATCATGTCGCAGCGCACGATGCCGCCGAAGATGTTGACGAAGATCGCCTTGACCTTGTCCGAGGACAGGATGAGCTTGAACGCCTCGGTCACGCGCTCCTTGGTCGCGCCGCCGCCGACGTCGAGGAAGTTGGCCGGCGAACCGCCGTTGAGCGCGATCACGTCCATCGTCGCCATCGCAAGGCCCGCGCCGTTGACCATGCAGCCGATGTTGCCGTCCATCGTCACGTAGTTGAGGTCGTACTCGCTGGCACGCACCTCGGCCTCGTCTTCCTGGGTCGTGTCGCGCATCGCGGCCAGATCCTTGTGACGGAAGGTCGCGTTGTCATCGCTGTTGACCTTGCCGTCGAGCGCGTACAGGTCGCCGCTGTCGAGGATCGCCAGCGGGTTGAGCTCGACCAGCGCCAGATCCTTCTCGTTGAACAGCCGATACAGGCCGCCCATGATCTTGGCCAGCTGATTGGCCTGCTTGGCGTTGAGGCCGATCTTGAAGCCGATGTCGCGGCCCTGGTAGGCCTGGAAGCCTTCGACGAAGCCGACGTTGAGGGTCTCGATCTTCTCGGGGGTCTCGGCAGCGACCTGCTCGATATCCACGCCACCCTCGCTGGAGACGATGTAGGTGATCGACTGCGTGCCACGGTCGACCAGCACCGACAGGTACAGTTCCTTGGCGATCTCGCCGGCCTCGGTCACCAGCACCAGGTTCACCGGCAGGGCGACGCCCGCCGACTGGTAGGTCGCCATGTTGGTGCCAAGCATCTTCTCGGCGGCGGCCTTCACGTCATCGTGGGTCTTGCAGAACTTCACGCCACCGGCCTTGCCGCGGCCACCGGCGTGGATCTGGGCCTTGACCATCCAGGGGCCATCGCCCAGGGACTTGGCTGCTTCGACTGCTTCGTCGGCGGTGGACGCAACGCGCCCGGCCGGCACGGGGATGCCGTAATCGGCAAACAACTGCTTCGCCTGGTATTCGTGGAAGTTCATGTGGGGTCCGTACGGGAAGGAAATGTCGCCGACCGCCGGCGGGCGCACAGGGCGCGGCGGGCCGACGGGGTCCGCCATTCTCGCGCATGCGCGCCCGCCGGGCAAAACCGGGGGGCGGCCGGGACTGTCGGCGCCTGCCTATACTGGCGCCGGACCGTCCCCCTGGAGCCCCCGTGCCGCTGGCCGCCCCCGCGATGTCCCGGTCGCTGATGCAGCGCGAACTGGCCCTGTTCTCGCTCTACCGGGTCCTGGAGGCCGCACTGCTGGCGCTGGTCGTCTTCAGCCCCTGGGGCGAGGCGCTGGGCGGCGTGGAGATCGCCGCGATCGCGGTGCCGGTGAGCCTGGGCTACCTGGTCGCCTCGGTGGGCCTGTTGATCCACGCCCGTGCGCCCAACCCGGACTACGCCGCCCACGCGACGGTCGGCATCGGCGTGGACATCCTGGTCGCAGCGCTGACCAGCCATGCTGCGCCCGATGTCGCGCCCGGTGTGGCGATGCTGCTGCTGTTCAATGTCGCGGCCGCCTCGCTGTTCGTGAACCTGCGCGTCAGCCTGCTGATCTGCGTGGCGGCGGCCGCGTCGCTGCTGATCGGCCCGCTCGTGGGGCTGACCAGCGCTCGCGCGCCGACGCGCCCGGTCGCCGAGCCGCTGATGTTCGCGCTCGGCCTGTTCGCCGCCGCCTCGCTGACCCGGCTGCTGGGCAAGCAGATCCGCGAAAGCCAGGCGCTGGCCGACCACCACGAGGCCGAGGCCGAAAGCCTGGCCGAGATCAACGAGCTGATCATCCGCCGCATGCAGACCGGCGTACTGCTCGTCGACGGTGCCGGCCATGTGCGCCGGGCCAACGAGGCGGCACTTGCGCTGCTCGATGCCGACGGCGACCCGCATGGCCGCCCGCTATCGCGCCTGTCGCCGCCGCTGGCGCTGCGCCTGGCCAGTTGGCTGCGCAGCGGCAGCAGCGACGACGCGCCACTCGCCTTGCGCGAACATGTCGATGTCATGCCGCGCTTCGTGCGCCTGCTCGCCGACGGCGACAACACCCTGGTGTTCCTCGACGACACCTCGCTGGTCACCCGCCGTGCCGAATCGCTGACCCTCGCCACGATGGGCCGGTTCTCCGCCAGCCTCGCCCACGAGATCCGCAACCCGCTGGCGGCCATCAGCTACGCGACGCAGTTGCTCGAAGAATCGGACGCCATCCAGGATGGCGATCGCCGCCTGTTACAGATCGTCCACCAGCAATGCGTGCGCACCAACGGCATCGTCGAAAGCGTGCTCGGCCTGGCGCGCCGCGAACGCGCCCGGCCCGAACCCGTCGAACTGGTCGCTGCTGCGCATGCGTTCGTGCAGGACTACCGGCTGATCGTCACCGACGATAACGCCAGCCTGGATGTGGACTGCGACACCGCCTGCGTACGCGCGGTAGTCGACCCCCGCCACCTGCACCAGGTGCTCACCGCACTGGTCAACAACGCCGTGCGCTATGGACGCCAGCCCGGCGAGCCGGCGCGCATCACCTTGCGCATCGAAGACGGCGAGCGCCCCTGCATCAGCGTGTGCGATCGCGGCCCCGGCATCGAGGACACCGCCCTGGCGCAGCTGTTCCGACCGTTTTTCACTACCTCCGAAAGCGGCACGGGCCTGGGGCTCTACATCGCCCACGAACTGTGCCGCGCCAACGAAGCACGGCTCGACTATGTCCCGGCACCGGGTGGCGGCGCCTGCTTCCGGATCGCGCTCTCAGTACGGCGCGGTACGCTGCGCGGCTGAACCGCAGCCTGCCTCTCGCACAGGCCCGGACGACGAGGAAAACGCACAAACCCTCACGAAAACAGGCTCCCGGCCGCGTTCGGTGTGACCGGCGTCACCAGTGTGACCCTCGTCACTATTGGCAAAAGCTGTCACTATGGGTCACCCCGCAAAAGCCAAGCGTCCAGCCAGATTTCGATGAGCGAGCACCGCAGCGCCCTGATCGTCGACGACGAACACGACATCCGCGAACTGCTGGTCCTCACATTGGGCCGCATGGGCCTGCGCACCGATACCGCGCCGAATCTCGCGGCTGCTCGCGAACTGCTGGCCAACGGTCACTACGACCTGTGCCTGACCGACATGCGCCTACCCGATGGCTCGGGCCTGGACCTGGTCGGCGAAATCAACACGCGCTTTCCCGGCACCCCGGTCGCGGTGATCACCGCCTACGGCAACGTCGAAGCCGCAGTCGATGCGTTGAAGGCCGGCGCGTTCGATTTCGTCAGCAAGCCCGTCGACATCAACGTGCTGCGCGGCCTGGTGCGCCAGGCGCTGGAACTGGGCGAGCGTGGTCGCCACAGCGACGACGCGGCCGGCGGCCGCCTGCTCGGCAAGTCCGAGGCCATGGTCACGCTGCGCAATACACTGGCCAAGGTGGCACGCAGCCAGGCGCCGGTCTGCATCAACGGCGAATCGGGCACCGGCAAGGAACTCGTCGCGCGCATGCTGCATGCGCAGAGCGCACGCGCCGGCGGGCCGTTCGTGCCGGTCAACTGCGGCGCGATTCCCACCGAACTGATGGAAAGCGAGTTCTTCGGGCACCGCAAGGGCAGTTTCACCGGCGCGCACAGCGACAAGCCGGGCCTGTTCCAGGCGGCCGAAGGCGGCACGCTGTTCCTCGACGAAGTGGCCGAACTGCCGCTGCCGATGCAGGTCAAGCTGCTGCGTGCGATCCAGGAAAAATCGGTGCGCCCAGTCGGCGCCTCGGCCGAAGTCCAGGTCGACGTGCGCATCCTGTCGGCCACGCACAAGGACCTGGCGACGCTCGTCGACGAAGGCCGCTTCCGCCACGACCTCTATTACCGCATCAACGTCATCGGCCTGACCGTGCCGCCGCTGCGCGAACGCGCCGGCGACCTGCCGCTGCTGTCGGACGCCATCCTGCGCCGGCTCGCCCAGGCCATGCGCCGTCCGGCGCCCGTGCTCGCGCCGGACGCGATCGCCGCCCTCGAAGCGCACGCCTTCCCCGGCAATATCCGCGAACTGGAAAACATCCTCGAACGCGCACTGGCGATGGCCGACGGCGACCGCATCACCGCCGCCGACCTGCACCTGCCGACCGCCCAGCCCGGCATGGCCGGCAGCCACGCCGCGGCGGCCCAGGTCGGTGCCCGCCTGCCACCCGACCCGCGCACGCTCAGCCCCTATGAGACCGCCGGCACCGCCCTGCCCTCGTACATCGAAGACATCGAGCGCGCCGCGATTCAGCAGGCACTGCAGGAAAACCGCTACAACAAGACCAAGACCGCAGCCGTGCTCGGTATCACCTTCCGCGCCCTGCGCTACAAGCTCAAGAAGCTCGGCATCGACTGAAACCGAGCCGGAGCGAAACCGGGGTCAGAGTGCAATTTCTTTGAAATTGCACTCTGACCCCGGTTTTGGTACTAGATCCCGGCTTCTTGGATCACGGCCGCTTGACCGTCTCCTGTCGCACCGGACCGCCGCCGCCTCGCGTGCCCCCCGTCGCCTTGGGCCGCACCTGTGACCAATCCATCGGACGGTTGCCGCCGATCTCGATCCAGCCCTGCTGCAAGGCATGAGTGGGATTGTCCAGCACGCTGTAGACATCCACCCCATTACCGGCCTCCAGCCCCCAGACGCCCGCCCAAGCGTTGCGGCCGGCGCGCTTGGCGACGTACAGCGCCCGGTCTGCAACACGGATCGCATCCTGCCAGCGCGGCGCGTCGCCCGGGAACACCGGCAACGACGACACCCCGGTCGACACCGTCAACGGCAGCGTGCCGCCGCGGCCATCGTCCACGCGCAACCGCTCGATCTGCCGACGCAGATGCTCGGCGAGCGCAAACGCCGCCATCCGCGACGTGTCGCCACGCGCGACCAAAAACTCCTCACCACCCCAGCGCGCCACCACATCGCCCGCGTCGCAGGCCTCGCGCAGACAGCGAGCGACCTCGACCAGCGCAGCGTCGCCGATGTCGTGCCCGAAGCGATCGTTGATCGACTTGAACGCATCCACATCCAGCAGCAGCAGCGCCGCCCTCCGGCCGTCGGCGGTCAGCGCCTGCAGCGCGCCATCGGCGGCGCGGCGATTCGCCAGCCCGGTCAAGGGATCGATCGTGCTCAACTCCGCCAAGCGATGCTTTTGCCGACGCGTGCGGACCAGCAGCGCCAGCGAGACCAGCGCGATGATCGCCAGCGCAGCCAGCCCGAGGTCGCGCAGCGTGCGATTGCGCGCCGCGGCCTGGCGCGCGACGACTTGTTCGGGCTGCAGATCGCGTTCCGCTTCAGCCTGTAGTCGCGCCAGCTGCCGAGCCGTCTGATCACGGCTGTTCGCCCGGTCGAGTTCACGCGCGCGACTCGCATACTCGGCCGCCGCGTTCGTGTCGCCCAGCGCAGTGGCGACATCCGCCATCAGATACAGCGAACTGCGATGACCCGACGGCATCCGCGCGTCTTCAGCGAGCGCCAACGCACGTTCGGCGTAGGGCTTGGCAGCCTCGGCTTGCCCCTTGGCCAGCAGCACCCGGGCCAAGCCATCAGTGGCGCCTGCCTCAGCGCTGGCATCCCCCATCTCGCGCGCTCGTTCAATCACCGAGCGAAACAGTGCCTCAGCCCGCTGCAGATCCCCCTCATTACGAGCTGTTTCCGCGCGGTGGATCCCGACCCTGTTGCGAATACCCTGCATGTCAGGGAACTTGGCCGCTGCTGCGTCGACCTCGTCGAACAGAACCGAAGCTTTCTCGAGCTTGCCGATCTGCGCCAACGTCACTGCCAGATCGTGACGCAGCGTGATGTTTTGCGGCGTGTCCGGCATACCCAATTTGCGATCAAGCGCCAACGCCTGTTCGAAGAACGGCAACGCACCTTCAGGATCGTCGAAATCGTTCCCTCGCAGATGGGCAATCGTGATCAGTGCGTTGAGCTGCTCGGGCGCGTTCTTGGTGCGCATTGCCTCGGACAGCGATGCCTGCACCAACTCGAGCGCGAGATCCGGTCGACCCGTCCGGGCGACCAGTGGCGCGATCCGGTTATGCCCATTTATCCGCAATTCGGCAGGCAGCCCGGGATCGTCCAACAACGCAAGCGCTTGTGTCGCAGTTTGCTCGGCCGCCTCGCCTTGCCCCGACGACAACTGCGCCACACCCAGACAAAGGGTCGCCATCGCCCGGGCCTCGACCGGCAACCCGCCGTCGGCCAGCAGCGCCTGCGCCGCGACCAGGCCCTGTGCAGGCTCGATCGCCGCCAGGTGGTGACAATGCCGAATCCGATCCGCATACGGGGGGGCGGCGGGTGCGCTCTGGGCCAGCACGGACACGCAAGGCAGCGCGAACGCGAGCAACAGCACCGCACGGGCGAGACGAACGGAACAATGGGGCATCAGGAACCTCGGCGGACGGCAGCGCCATGGCGCTGGAGAGGAGACGCGGGCCGCCACCCAATATACTCGCTGCCAGGGGGAACACATGATGTCAGGCAAGCCGAGCTCCAAATCGACAGGGACCGTACCGCCACGACCCGATGCCGCACGACCGTCGCGCGGCCATGAGTCACCGCCCGATTCGGTCGTCCACCGCAATGCGGCCACGCTGCAGGGCGTGCTCGCCGTTTACGGCGTGTACCACCCCGTGGCCACCGCGCTGGGCTGGGAACGCCTCGGCGGCCCTACGGATCCAGTCGCCCTAGGGCTGGCGTTCGCCCACATCGCACTGATCTGGGGCAGCTTCGTTGCTGCACGTCTCGGTTTCTGCCGCCAGGCTGCCCAAGCGTTCGTGTTCGGAAGCCTCGTCGTGCTGTCGATCGCCTACCCACGCTGGGGCCTCACGGTCCTCGGCCCGCAACAGATGCTGCACCTGCTGCCGATCCTGGTCGCTGGCGTTCTCATCGGGCGCCGTACGTTATGGGCCGCCACCGCCTGGCTGGGCGGCCTGCTCATTCTCGGCGCCTGGACCGACACGCGCGCACTGATGGTCAGCCCCGATCACGTTTGGCGCGTCTCGTTCAACGTGAGCGCGGCGCTGGTCGGCCTGACGCTCGTCGCCTTCGTCCTCGACCAAGCCCTGATCGCTCTGCACCAGAGCCTGGGCCTCGCCCGCCAGCGCGGCACCGAACTCGCGCGCGCCCGCGACCGGCTGCTGCTGGAGATCGAACAGCGCGAGCGCCAGCAGACCCAGTTGCTGCACGCCCAGAAGATGGAGGCCGTCGGCCGCCTGGCCTCGACCATCGCCCACGACTTCAACCACCTGCTGGCACTGGTGATGGGCCATGCCGGCCGTGGCCTCGCCAGCGACGACCCGGCAGAGATGAAAGCGGCGCTGCGCGGCGCCGAATCCGCCGCGCGCCGCGCCGGCGAGGCCAGCCACCGCCTCGTCGACTTCAGCCGCCACGAGGACACCGCGCCCGAGACCTTCGACGCCGTCGAGGCCATTGCCGACCTCGAGCCCGTGCTACGACGGACCTTCCTGTCCACGGTCGACGTGGTCCTCGACCTCGACCCGAGCACCGCCCTGGCGATCCACTTCGACCGCGCCCACCTCGAACTGATCCTGCTCGGCCTGGCCACCAATGCCCAGCAGGCGATGCCCGACGGCGGACGGTTCACGCTGTCCGTCGCCCCCTACGCTCTCGACCGGGTCGAGATCATCGCCCGCGACACCGGACGCGGCATGGACGCCACCACCCGCGCACGCTGCTTCGAGCCGTTCTTCACCACCCGCCCCCCCGCCCAGGCCACCGGCCTCGGCCTTGCCGTCGCCGCCCATCTCGTCCGCGAAGCCGGCGGCGACATCACCGTCGAGAGCGCACCGGGCCAAGGCAGCGCCTTCCGTATCGTGCTGCCGCGGCAAGAACAGGTGCAGGAGACAGCGCCGCGCACTCGCCCGTCTCGGACTCCGAAGGTGCAGACACAGCGGGTCCCTCAGACAGGCCGCAATAGCTGACGTCTTGATCGACAGCCGGCAGGAGTAAGACGCGAGAAGACGCGGGCTCGACCGTGCTTGACGCCCTCGGGATTGACGTTCGCCAAGCTGCCTTCGCCGCCAACGCACGCCATCAAGAGGCGTTGAAGGACATGCTGCCTCCGGTTCCCGAGTAGGAACGCGCGATCCAGAACTTCTTGTGAGCACGATCACTCGCGATCAAGTCATCGCGCATTGCGCGCCTCACTCCCTCCCCCGCTTGCGGGGGAGGGCTGGGGTGGGGGCGACGACCGATCGTCTCGAACCACCAGAGAGCGACGCAGGCGTTCAGCCTCCTCGAGAATGTCAGTAGAGGCCTTGAAGCTGTCGGAGAAGGGGCGTTGGTCGCGGCGAACAATATTTTAATGCCGCACCACAGGCCGAGAGGTAACCCGGGTTGCGAGTCTCTGGCGAGGTGCCAAGACCGCGCTCGATACAATTCAATCCGCTGCCGTCCGACTTCCGACCATGAGAACGACATTTAGCGATCAAGCACTTCAGTGGTATCTGCGTCATCACCGCGAGAAGTCTGCGGCAAGCCAGCGACCGAGGGTATCGAAACCCCCGCAACCCATGCGCTAACACCAGGCCGCTTCCCAAGCGGGAACAACTGCTCAAGAAGTAGGCCAGTCGGCATGAGCGCTGATGCGCGGCAGGTGTGGGACCGGCGAGGATGCCGACTGCTGAGCGGGCATCAGGACCTCTAGAAGTGCCGCATCTACGTTCGCGAAGGCGACTGATTTAGCCAACGAACATTTGAGAACCGGCTGTTTACCGACAATGTTGGATCCTCAGACACCAAACGCGAAAGCGAATTGCACTGCATCGCTTCGGCGACGTCAAACCCAGCACCGCGACTGAGCCCCTCAATTTTCTCCGGCTTCCGCCGATGGACAGTTGGCAGCGCAATGGCAGCGCAGAGAATCACAGTTTCATGGAAATATGAAATGTCCGACACGCAACCCCCGCTTCACACACGCTTAGCAGCTGACCTCGGCCCCACGCTGGAATGGCTGCACAAACGTGCATGGCCAATAGGCGGCATCGGTTTAGTCGCAACCTTGGTGTGTCTGCTGCACTACGCCAGGCAGGAGAGGATCCCCCTTGATCTGACTTCGCCGTCAGTGATCACCGCAGTACCAGTGCTGTTCGCTTTAATCGTACTTGCGTCCGCTTTATTATCCCTGATCTTCTTGACACCATCGTGGCTGCTTTCATGGTCCTTATATGTCGGGGATCCGCCGCTAGGCGAATCGTTGAAACCGTTGGATGCCAACCCTAAAGCTGCCAAGAAGATGCTCGCCGCCCGCCGCCGTCTCGGTTTCGGCTGGATAGGCACATCGATTGCACAGGCGCTTACATTGCTACTCGTCGGTCAGCTGACGGAAACTTGGCCGCCTGGGCTATCAGTCCTAACCAGCGCATTAGCGACTGTAATGCTCGGCGCACTTGTCGTCTTGCAAATCCCCCCACAACCAACGCGCCGCTGGTCATTCAGCACGTACTGGAACGCGCTCGCTATAGCCTTCGCCCAACTGGTTTGCATGCTGTCATTGCTTTTACTTTACCCGCGGCACGCACCCGACTGGCCGACAACCCTGAGCATGGCGGCCGCAACGCTCGTCATGGTGAGCATCGTCCAACTGGGTACCTATCAATTTGTCCAGCGACTTCGATGCCGTCCGCATCCGCTGGGCGAAGCATTGGCAGCCGGCGCGGTACTGATGCTGCTTGTCACGATCGCCATCCCGCCCGCAGGTTCCGCATTGGCGAGCTTCGCACTACGAGCCCCACTTACCGGCGGCGCGGCTTGCGTCCAGATCACCTGGGTCCCTGATCGCGCGCCCGAAGGCGTGGACCGCCGGCTACGCGTCGTCGCGCCGGCCGGCGACACGCTGCTCGTCCAACGACCCGGCGCGCCGGAGACCACCTACTTCATACGGCGCGACGCCATCCTGGCCATGGCCGGTATCGACTGCCGGGACGCCGAACAACGAGCAAACGACGAACAAGCTCAGGCTGCACAAGACCTCCATTGACTCGCTCACGCCTGTGTCTAAAGCAGCGGGCGGCGTCGCCTAGTGACCTGCATAACAACGCTGGCTCAAGTTAAGCGATACGCCGTCGATATCAGTTCCGTAATCTCGACGCATGAGCTACCTAGCTTGATCTGCGACGGGCATCACACAAGACCACTGCCACCACCTGACGCGAAACGTCACAACACGCCCCTAACTGACAGCTTCGGGGCGGAACGCTCACGGTTGTTCACCTAAAACGCGTTCAGAAAGCCCGAGCCAACGCGCTCGCACGATTGGCACGACCCATGCGATACCCCTAGTCACGTGCATGTCGCACGGCTGCCCACGGATCGGCACCCGCCGCCTTCCAGGCACGTGAATCCATCCACCCTTGGGGAGTTGCTCCATGAAGACGCAGAAAGGTTTCACCCTGATCGAACTGATGATCGTCGTTGCGATCATCGCCATCCTGGCCGCCATCGCGCTGCCGGCTTACAACAACTATCGCGTCAAGGCAGCAGAGAACGCTTGCCTCGGTGAGGCAAAGGCATACATGAACTCGGCCGTTTCTGCGGTGCATGCCAACATGACTATCGATGATTACGTTCCGAAGGCATGCGCGAGCAAGACGGGGGAAGTAACTGCAGCAACCGTCGCTTCGAAGGGCTCCGTCGTGTTTAATCCGACCAGCAGTCCTGCCGGCCAAACTTCGACTACTTGCAATGCGGGTACCGCTAGCTGCGCTCTGACCGCCAGCACCAGCGGTGGCGGCAATACGGGTGGCGGTAACACCGGCGGCTGATAGCGAGTACTATTTTTTGTGATCGCTCATTGCGATCGCTTAAAAGCCCCGCCTAGGCGGGGCTTTTTGTTGCAAGCCACAGAGCAGAAGCCTTGCAATCGCCATGACCCACTACGCTTGGCGACGCGACGATCATCCGTCTCAGTCCATGGCCGCAGTCACGCAATTCGGTCACAGGAAGCAGGAAATCCCTGCGCCCATCAAGGGATTCCCTGACACCCGCGCGCTTACCCTCGCCGCAGGCCTCGGCAAACTCGGCCTCAAGGAGCGTAGAAACTCCTCTGCAAGCGGTCTCCACCTCCGTCAAACCGGTGGGTTTTTCGCGCCCGTATCCTGACGGTCGCAGACCGACGCGCTGCCTGCGTCGGGAGGGCGGCTAATACAACACCCTTCGGGGAAATACGCCCGCCGTCTTGCAGCGGTTTCTAACCTCCCGACTTCCCGTCGCCGATTCCCGGTGCGCGGGGCCTTTCATGGAATGAGGAGGTTGAGATGTCGCATGACACGTTGAACGATCCGGGCACGGGCTATTTCCTGCCGGAAGACAGCCAGCTTCGGCTGAAGCAGTTGCACACCTACATTCATTTCCTGTCCCGGCTGGCACGCCCGCGTACGCACGACGGGGCCAGTGAGTGGGCGCCGGAGGTCGGCATGGACGAGTTGGCCACCTGCCTGGCCCTGCTGGCCGACCAGGCAGAGCTGGTGTTGAACGACCTGACGTGGGGCGCCGACTTCCCGCGCATGGCAGGCGAGGCGGATGCGGCCGAGGACGACGAAGACGAAGACGAAGACGAGAGCGACGAGGTTGCAGACGCTCCCGCTACCAGCACGGCGCACGCCACGGCCGATGCATCGACTGTGGCAGAACCCGAGCTTGGGTTCGAAGGCCAGGTCGCCGCCGTGGATGCGGCAGGCCGCTGGGTCGATCCAGGTGGCGACCGGCTGGTGTTCGGCATGAGCGTCGATCAGGCGGATGCGCTCGGTGAGATCATCATGACGCTCGCGGCGCATGGTGATGTCATCGCCTCGAGCGAGGACAACGCCCTGGCCGATGCCACGCTGCCCGCGCTCAGCCAGGCGATCGTGGGCGGCGCTGACGCACTCCGGAAGCTGATGGAAACGGTGGAAGATCAGATGATCCTGCCGCCGACCAAGCGCAGTAGCGTGCGCGAGCCGCGGGCAGCCTACGGTGTGAACGCCATGCACGACGACAATGCCGCCATCCCGGGCTGGCCGCTGTCGGCACACCCGCCGCTGGGAACGCACGCATCCACTCGACCGCGCCCGCACTGACCCGCCCACCGAAGCGCGGGTCACTATCAAAAGCACGGGCCGCGGATCGATCCGCGGCCCGTGCGCCTTACGGTGTCGCCGCTTCCTCAGAGCTCGCGACGCGGCGCCAGCACTAGCCGATGCAGCACACCGCCAGCCGCGCCGCCAACGAGTGGCACCAGCCAGAACACCCACAGCTGCTGCAACGCCGGGCCCGCCGCGAACAACGCCACGCCCGTGCTGCGCGCCGGGTTGACCGAGGTATTGGTGACCGGAATGCTCACCAGGTGGATCAGGGTCAGCGCCAGACCGATCGCCAGTGGCGCGAACGGCGCGGTCACCGGCTTGGCGGTCACGCCCAGTACCACCACGGTGAACAGCATCGTCAACACGAACTCGATAACGATGGCCGCTTCCAGCGGATAGCCGGCGGGCGAATGCGCACCGTAGCCATTGGTCGCGAATCCCTGGCTGAGGTCGAAGACCGGGCTGCCGCTGGCGACGTAGTACAGCACAGCCGCCGCGCAGATCGAGCCGGCCGTTTGCGCGATGACGTAAGGCACCACGCGGCCTGCGGTGATGCGCTTGGCCACCCAGCACGACAACGTGATCGCCGGGTTGAAGTGACCGCCCGAGATCGAGCCCAGGGCATAGGCCATGGTCACGACGCTCAAGCCGAACGCGAACGACACACCAAGGGTGCCGATCCCCGCACCAGGCGACGACGCCGCCAACACCGCAGCGCCGCAGCCGCCCAGGACCAGCCAGAAAGTACCGATGAATTCCGCGACCAGGGGTTTGAAGTTCATGTGGAGCGCACCTCTTTCAGGGAAATGAACCGCCGGATGGCGGGTGGAATCGAACGTGCCGGACGCCCTGGATCGGGCGCCGGCGCACGTTCAAAAGCAAAACGGGAGTTACCAGCCCACCTTCACGCCGACGTTGGCAGACAGGTCGTCGCTGCGCGCCCGGCTCTGATCGCCATGCGCCCAGAGCTTGTTCACCTCGCCGAACACGCTTACCTCACGGTTCACCGACAACGTGCCGCCCATCGCCAGTTCGCTGCTGCGGCCGCCGGTCGGGGTCACGATGTCCGCCGTCGCAGACGGGCCGATGAAGCGCGACACGTCCTCGTCCGAGCGCGTGCGGTAGTAGTTCACTCGCGTGTACGGCTGCAACAGCCCCGCGCCGGTCTCGAATGCACCCTTCAGCCGCACGCCCGCGCGTGCGGTCAGGCTGTCGGCCGTGTCCTGCTGCACCAACGCATTTGCGATCTCGACGTCGTCGTTGCTCAGACGCTGGTGCATCAGCTGCAGCTGCGGCTCGAGTTGCCAGTCACGTCCGATCGGGAACGCTTGGCCGATTTCCACCGACACCGTCCGGCTGTCGCCATCGCCGGCCACCCGGTCGCCCAGCGTGGGGATGAGCTTGTAACGCGTGCGCCCGCCCTGCAGCACGGTATCGACGTAGAAGCCGCTCTCGCCTAGGAAGGTCGCGTACAGGCCAGCGAAGCGTTGGTCCAGATCGGTGCGACCGACCGGCAGATTCGTACTGCCGCGGGCTGAGCCTTCGACCTGCATCTCGCCGGCCAACGTGCCGAAGTACGCACCCACGTGCCAGTTGCCGCCGGCCCAGACATCGGAGCCGATCTGCAGGCCGTTCTGACGACCACGGCTGCTCGGCGTCGCATCGCCGCCTTGCTTGAGGCTGCGGTCGATGCTGACCAGACGGCCCCAGGACTGGCGGTCGCCCGCTGCGGCCGAGCCGCTGCCCATCGTCACGTCGCCGAGGCGCTGGTGCAGGTTGCCGAGCATGCCAGACGCCGACTCACGCAGTTGCGCATTCAACGAAGCGAACAGCGGCGTTTCGCCTCGGTTGGTCGAGCGCAGGTACCAGTTTTCGCCAAGACCCGCGGCGTCGGCTGCATGCAGCCGGTACTCGAACGCGCCTGCTTCGACATACTCGCCGACCAGCGCAAAGCCGTCCTGGGTGGTCTGTGCGGTGGTCGTGGCACCATTGATCGCGCGCACCAGTTCGATGCCGTCGCCAGTCGTCTGTGCGCCCAACCCCTCGCGGTTGGTCAACTCGATTGACGTGCGTCCACTCACCGCGCCGCCGTCGATCACCAGCCGGTCGGTCGGGCTGGACGAATCGCCCAGCGCCGCGCTCATCCGCAGCACACCGCCATCGCCAACATAGTCGCCGCGCACCGTCAGCGTCGTGCCCGGGGTGGCCCCCATCAGTGACACGATGCCGGCATTGCGCAGGCCGCCGACGGTCTGGTCGTAGCCGGCGAGGTCCAGCGTGCTGCCACTCGCGATGGCATGCCGCGAATTGGCACTGAAGGCATTCGCCATCGCCGCCTGTAGCGAACCCGAGGCGACCTCGGTCACGCCCGCATAGGTGTTGCCGCCGCCGAAGGTCACCCGGCCGGCGCCATCCTGGCGCACGCTGCCGCTATCGGATACCACACCATCGAAACGCACCGCATCGGACCGGTCGAACACCAAGGTGCCGGCGTTGGCGACGTTGCCGACCAGACTGCCGGTGGTCCCGCCATCGCCCACCTGCAGGGTGCCGGCCGAGATCGTCGTCCCGCCAGTGTAGGTGTTGTCGCCGGTCAGTACCGTGGTGCCGGCCCCCGCCTGGGTCAGATGCCCGGTGCCCGAGATCGTGCCGGCCAACGTGATGGCATCGGCGCGATCGATCACCAGCGCCGCGTCGTTGACCACGTTGCCCGCCAGGCTGCCCGTGGTGCCGCCGTCGCCGACCTGCAAGGTACCGGCCGAGATCGTCGTGCCGCCAGTGTGGGTGTTGGCACCGGTCAGCACGGTGGTGCCCGCGCTCATCTGGGTGAGATGGCCGGTGCCAGACATGGCACCGGCCAGCGACACGGCGTCACTGCGGTCGATGGCCAGCGTGCCGTTGTTGACGATGTCGCCAACGATATGACCGCTGGTCCCGCCGTCACCCAACCGCAACGTGCCGGCCGAGATCGTCGTGCCGCCGGTGTAGCCGTTGTCGGCCGTCAGCGTCAGCGTGCCGGTGCCCGCCTTAGTCAGCGCGCCCGCGCCATCGATCGCACCGCCCAGCGTCACCGCGTGGGACTGCATGTCGATCGTGGCACCGCCAGCCTGCGCGGCGATCGCGCGATCGCTGTCCAGATCCGCCAATGCCCGCAGCGTGCCGCCGTCGAGGGTCAGGCCGCTGGTGGAAGCACCGAGGTTGCCGTCATTGGAGATCGCCACTGCACCGCCGGTCACCGTCGTGCCACCGGTGTAGGTGTTGGCACCGCTCAGCACCAGGGTGCCGGCATCGGTCTTCACCACACCGACGTCACCTTGCAGCACCGCGTCGATCGTCGCGGTGTACCCCGCGCCCGCCGTCGTGCCGTCGCCAACGCGGATCGTGGCTCCATTCGCATCGTCAGGAACCAGCGTCAGCGCATCGCCCTGCACGCGATAGCCATCGGTCGCGAACTGCATGCCACCGGCGACCACATCGCCCAGGCTGTTGTCGACATCGACTGTGCCCGCCGCACCGGCGAAGATCGCAAACGCGCCACTGTTGTGCGGGGCATTGAGCGTGCCGTCGGCATCGGTCCAGTTGTCGTTGCCCGCACGCGCCTGCCAGGCCCCGTTGCCGCCGCTGATCGTGCCGTCGTTGCGCCCCCCCGCGTCGCCGTCCCAGAAGTTCAGGGTCAGTCCGGTCGCGTTGACCAGGTTCACCTGCTGGGCGATCGAGGTCTGCACGCTGATCTGCGCCGGATCCAGCATCGTGCCCAGATCAAGGCCGTTGTTGGTCAGCGCGCCGCCATAGCTGACGACCCGGTAGAGCCCGGTGTCGAACACGCCGCCTGGAGCCTGAGCGACGTTCAAGGTGCCATCGAGCACCAGGTCGCCCTCGACGGTCGTCAGATCGTTGAGCGGGCCGCCCACGACGCCGGCTTGGCCGAACTGGTAGTCGAACACCGCACCTTCGGCCAGCGACAGGTCGCCGGCAATGGTCAACGTGCCTGGCGCACCGGCCGTGGCGCCCGGCGCCAGCGTCGCACCACTGCCCACAGCAACGTCACCACCGATGACGCCGGCACCTCCGATCGTTGCGCCACTGGCGACACGCGTGGCGCCGGTCGCACCACGCTGATCGCCGTTGATCAGCAGCGTGCCGGCTGCAACATCGGTCGCACCGGTGTAGTTGTTGGCGCCGGAGAAGGTCGTGGTGCCGGTGCCGTTCTGGGTCACAGTGCCCGTGCCGGAGATGAAGCCGTCCATCGCCACCGCATTGCTGCGGTCGATCACCAGCGCGCCGTCGTTGACGATGTTGCCGACGACGCCGCCGGTCGTACCGCCGTTGCCCAGCTGCAGCGTGCCGGCCGAGATCGTCGTGCCGCCGGTGTAGGTGTTGTCGGCGGTCAGCGTCGTGGTGCCGGTGCCCGCCTGGGTCACCTTGCCGGTGCCGGAGATCGTGCCCGCCATCGCAACCGCATTACTGCGGTTCACGATCAGCGCACTGTTGTTGACCACATCACCGACCAGACCGCCCGTCGTGCCACCCGTGCCCAGCTGCAGCGTGCCGGCCGAGATCGTGGTGCCGCCGGTGTAGGTGTTGTCGGCCGTGAACGTCGTCGTGCCAGTGCCGGCCTGGGTGACCTTGCCGGTGCCGGAGATCGTGCCGGCCAGCGTGGCCGCGTTGCTGCGATTGATCACCAGCGCGCCATCATTGGCGATGTTGCCGATCACGCTACCGGTGGTGCCGCCATGGCCCAGTTGCAAGGTGCCGCCTTCGATCGTGGTACCACCGACATAGGTGTTGTCGGCGCCCAGCACCAACGTGCCGGCGTCGGTCTTGGTCACCGCGGTGTCGCCCTGCAGCACCGCATCGATGGTCGCGGTGTAACCGGCGCCGGCGGTCGTGCCGTCGCCGACACGCAGCGTCGCGCTTCCTGTTCCATCGTCGACCAGCGTCAGCGCGTCGCCCTGGACCCCATAGCCACTGGTCGCGAACTGCAAGCCGCTTGCGGTCACCGCACCGGCATCGTTGTCCACATTCACCGTACCGCCGGTGCCAGTGAAGATCGCGAACGCACCATCGGTGTACAGCGCGTTGATCGCACCATCGCGATCGGTCCAGTTGTCGCGTCCGCGCGGTGTCCGCGCCTGCCACGTCCCGTTGCCGCCGCTGATCGTGCTGTCGTTGCGGCCGCCGGCGTCGCCATCCCAGAAGTTCAAGTTCAGGCCAGCGGCGTTGACCAGGTTGACCTGATTCGCCACCGAGGTCTGGACGTTGAACGTCGCCGGGTCGAGCATCGTGCCGAGGTCCAGGCCGTTGTCGGTCAGGCCGCCGCTGTAACTGATCACGCGATACAGGCCACCGCCGAAGGTGCCACCCGGCGATGCCGTTGCGTTCAAGGTGCCATCGAGCACCAGGTCGCCCTCGACCACGGTCAGGTCGTTGAGCGGGCCGCCGACCGTGCCGGCCTGGCCGAACTGATAGTCGAGCGTGCTGGTCCCGGCCAGCGACAGGTCGCCGGCGATGGTCAGCGTGCCCGGGGTGCCTGCGGTCGCGCCCGGCGCGAGCGAGGCGCCGCCCGCGATGGCGACATCGCCGCCGATCACGCCCGCGCCGCCAAGCGCCGCGCCACTGGCCACCGTGGTCGCACCGGTCGCGGCGCGCTGGTCGCCATTGACCAGCAACGTGCCGGCCGCCACTTGGGTTGCGCCGGTGTAGCGGTTGGCGCCGGTCAACGTGGTGGTGCCCGCACCCGACTGGGTCACGGTACCGCTGCCCGAGATCGCGCCACCAAGCGTGATCGCGTTGCTGCGATCGACCACCAGCGCCGCGTTGTTGACGATATCGCCGACCACACTGCCGGCCGTTCCGCCATTGCCCAGGCGCAGGGTGCCGGCCGAAATGGTCGTGCCGCCGGTATAGGTCTGAGCGGCGGTCACCGTTGTCGTGCCGGCGCCGGCCTGGGTCAGGCTGCCGCGGCCCGACATTCCGCCGCCAAGCGTATAGGCGTTCGACCGGTCGATCACCAACGCACCATTATTGACGATGTTGCCGACCACACTGCCGGTCGTGCCGCCATTGCCCAGACGCAGCGTTCCGGCTTCGATGGTCGTGCCGCCGGTGTAGGTGTTATTGCCGGTGTAGACCAGCGTGCCGGGGCCGCGCTTGCCGACACGCTGCCCATCGCCAGTCAGCGCCTGGGAAATCGTGAATGTGTTGGTCGGACTAGCGATGTCGAAGGCACCGCCACCCGCCGTGAGTTCAATGCGCCGCGCGGTGCTGGTGAACGTATCGCCCGTCACACGCAACGTACCGTTGGCCAGCAGCCTGAGGGTCCCGGAACTCGCGCCAAGGGCACCGTCGGAGGCCACCGCCAGCGAGCCGAGGAGCACCTGCCAAGGCGTGACCGCAGTTGTCGTGCCAGTCAACGTCCAATTCGACGCCGGCACGAGGAAGATACCGAAGCCCCGGTACTTCGCGGCATCGCCGATCTCGCTGGCGTTGAATGTGCCAGCGACCCCGTCCACGCCACCGAGGTACAACCCGTCCGCGCGGCTGAACGCGACGACATTCCCATTGATGACGCTGCCCGGCTGCACTTCGACCGAGTTTCGCCCGCCGGTGAAGAGAATCGCGTTGGCTCGACTGCCGTCGGCGTTCTGACCACCGGTGAGAACGCCGGAGTTGATCACGTAGGCGTTGTTGCCGCGGATGGCATTACCGCCGGGTTGTCCGCCGCCGCCACTGTTGCCGCCGGTGATCGTGCCGAGATTGCTGATTCGTGGATCTTCTGTCTCCGGGTCGGGCGCACTGATGACAAGACCGTGCCCGCCACTGCGGCCTGGACCGCCGTTCGCGCCGGAAATCCGGCCCGTGGCAGTGTTGATTAGGTCTGTACCATTCTGAGTTAAGGAAACGCCATTGCCAGCGTTGCCATTGACCGCGCCACTCCCCCCGCCGACGATCGTCCCGCTGTTGCGATGGTCGTCCCCGCCTGAAATCAACGCGCCCCAACCACCGGTATTGGCGGCCGTTCCGGGCTCGCCCCCGATGAGCGCCCCGGTATTGTTCATGAAGTTCGTGCTGTTGAACGTCCCGCCGGGTGCGCCATCCTGGGCATGCGCGAAGGGGATGCCCGCCGCAAACAGGCTGACCGACAGCAAGGCCGCACCGAGCGTACGGCTGCTTGCTGCCGATTCACTGGTTGCGGGACGACGGCGTCGTGCCAGTTCGCTGGTCACAACCCAGCGACGGATGGAGACATTCCAGCGGAGTGCGTAGATGCGATTCATGCGACAAAGTCCTGAGTTTTATAGGGGCGTCGCTCTATGGCGACGTGGGTCTTGCAGGTCCTGTCGATGCGGAGGCATCGATCGGCCTTGAATCCAGTCAAAGCAAGGCATTCGGGACATCCGTCATCGCCCTGCCGCGCGACCGTCACCGGCGCGCGGCAGGGATGACGTGTCGGTGTTACCAACCCATCTTCACGCCGACGTTGGCAGACAGGTCGTCGCTGCGCGCCCGGCTCTCATCGCCATGCGCCCACAGCTTGCTGACCTCGCCGAACAGACTCACTTCCCTGTTGACCGACAACGTCATGCCCATGGCCGCCTCGCTGCTGCGGCCGCCGGTCGGGGTCACGATGTCCGCCGTCGCCGACGGGCCGATGAAGCGCGATACATCCTCGTCCGAGCGGGTGCGGTAGTAGTTCACCCGGGTGTAGGGCTGTAGCAGCCCGCCGCCGGTCTCGAACTCACCCTTCAGCCGCACGCCCACGCGCGCGGTCAGGCTGTTGGCCGTGTCCTGCTGGATCAAGGCATTGGCGATCTGCACGTCGTCATTGCTCAGACGCTGGTGCATCAGCTGCAGCTGCGGCTCGATCTGCCAGTCGCGCCCGATCGGGAACGCTTGGCCGATTTCCACCGACACCGTCCGGCTGTCGCCCTTGCCCGAGACCATGTCGCTGGCCGTGGGCACGAGCTTGTAGCGCAGGCGGCCGCCCTGCAGCACCGTGTCGACGTAGAAACCGTTCTCGCCCTCGTACGTTCCGTACAGACCGACGAACTTGCTGTCGAGGTCGGTGCGGCCGACGGCAAGATTGCTACTGCCGCGGGCGGAACCCTCGACCTGCATCTCACCGGCCAACGTGCCGAAGTACGCGCCCACGTGCCAGTTGCCGCCGGCCCAGACGTCAGAGCCGATCTGCAGGCCGTTCTGGCGGCCGCGGCTGCTCGGCGTCGCATCGCCGCCCTGCTTGAGGCTGCGATCGATGCTGACCAGACGGCCCCAGGACTGGCGGTAGCCCGCCGATTCGGAGCCGCTGCCCATCGTCGCGTCGCCCATGCGCTGATGCAGGTTGCCGAGCATGCCGGCCGACGACTCACGCAGCTGACCGCTGAGCGAGGCGAACAGCGGCACTTCGCCACGGTTGGTCGAGCGCAGGTACCAGTTCTCGCCCAGGCCAGCGGCATCGGCCGCGTGCAGGCGGTACTCGTAGGCACCGGCATCGACGTACTCACCGACCAGCGCAAAGCCATCCTTGGTCGTCTGCGCGGTGGTCGTGGCGCCATTGATCGCGCGCACCAGTTCGATACCGTCACCGGTCGTCTGCGCGCCGAGGCCGCCGCGGTTGGTGATGTCGATCAACGTGCGGCCACTCACCGCGCCACCATCGATCACCAGGCGGTCGGTCGGGCTGGACGAATCCTCCAGCGTCGTGCTCATCCGCAGCACGCCGCCATCGCCGACATAGTCGCCACGCACGGTCAGCGTCGTGCCGGGGGTGGCCCCCATCAGCGACACGGTGCCGCTGTTGCGCAGGCCGCCCACGGTCTGGTCGTAGCCGGCCAGATCCAGCGTGCCGCCCTTGACCACGTCATGCCGCGAGTTGGCACTGAAGGCATTGGCCATGCCCGCCTGCAGTGAACCGCTGGCCACTTCGGTCACGCCGGCATAGGTGTTGGCATTGCCGAACAGCACCGCCCCCGGACCGGACTGCACCACGCGGCCTGCGCCGGTGATCGTGCCGTCGAAGCGGGTCGTACCTGCACGATCGAACGCCAGCGTGCCGCCATTGTCGACATTACCGATCAGGCTGCCGGTGTCGCCGCCGTTACCGACCTGCAGCGTGCCGGCCGAGATCGTCGTACCGCCGGTGTAGGTGTTGTCGCCGACCAATACGGTGGTGCCGGTGCCCGCCTGAGTCAGATGGCCAGTGCCGGAGATCACACCGGTCAGCATCGTCTCGTCGGAGCGGTTCATCACCAGGTCCGCGTTGTTGACGATGTCACCGGCCAGGCTGCCCGTGGTGCCGCCGTCGCCAACCTGCAGCGTCCCCGCTGCAATCGTCGTGCCGCCGGTGTGGGTGTTGGCGCCGGTCAGCACGGTCGTGCCCGTGCCCATCTGGGCCAGGTGACCGGTGCCGGACATCGCACCGGCCAGCGTCACGGCGTCACTGCGGTCGATTGCCAGCGTGCCGTTGTTGACGATGTCGCCGACGATATGACCGGTCGTGCCGCCATCGCCCAGTTGCAGCGTGCCGGCCGAGATCGTCGTGCCGCCGGCATAGCCGTTGTCGGCCGTCAGCGTCAGCGTGCCGGTGCCGGCCTTGGTGAGCGCACCAGCGCCGTCGATCGCACCACCCAGCGTCACCGCGTGGGCCTGCGTGTCGACTGTCGCGCCGCCGGCCTGCGCAGCGATCGCGCGATCGCTGTCCAGATCCGCCAGCGCCCGCAGCGTGCCGCCGTCGAGGGTGATCCCGCTGGTCGCTGCACCGAGGTTGGCATCTTCGGAGATCGCGACCGCACCACCGGTGACGGTCGTGCCACCGGTGTAGGTGTTGGCACCGCCCAGCACCAGCGTGCCGGCATCGGTCTTGACCAAGCCGGTGTCGCCCTGCAGCACCGAATCGATGGTGGCCGTGAATCCTGCACCCGCGGTCGTACCGTCACCCACGCGAATCACGGTGCCGTCCGCGGCCTCGTCAACCAGCGTGATCGCATCGCCCTGCACGACATAGCCGTCAGCTGCGAACTGCAGACCGCTCGCCGTAACCGCGCCGACACTGTTGTCCACATCGACGGTACCGCCAGTGCCCGCAAAGATCGCGAACGCGCCATCGGAGTATGCGGCGTTGATCGCGCCGTCGACGTCGGTCCAGTTGTCGTTGCTGTCCGACGCCCGCGCCTGCCAGGTGCCGTCGCCACCGGTGATCGTGCCGTCGTTGCGCCCGCCCGCCTCACCGTCCCAGAAGTTCAGGCTCAGCCCGGCGGTGTTGACCAGGTTGACCTGGTTCGCAACCGAGGTCTGCACGTTCAACGTGGTCGGGTCGAGATCGGCGCCGAGGGCCAGGCCGTTATTGGTCAGCGCGCCGTTGTAGCCGATCACGCGGTACAGACCACCGCCGAACGCACCGCCGGCCGACTGGGTGACGTTCAAGGTGCCATCGAGCACCAGGTCGCCTTCGACCAGGGTCAGGTCGTTGAGCGGACCGCCCACCACGCCGGCCTGGCCGAACTGGTAGTCGAGCACCGCGCCATCCGCCAGCGACAGGTCGCCGGCAATGGTCAGCGTGCCGGGCGCACCGGCTGTAGCACCCGGCGCCAGCGTCGCACCACTGGCCACGGCGACATCACCACCGATGACGCCAGAGCCGCCGATCGTCGCGCCGGTCGCGACGCTGGTGGCACCGGTCGCACCGCGCTGGTTGCCGTTGACCAGCAGCGTGCCGTTGGCGACATTGGTCGCACCGGTATAGGTATTGGCGCCAGACAACGTGGTGGTGCCGCTCCCGTCCTGGGTCACGGTGCCACTGCCGGAGATCACACCGGCCATCGCCACCGCGTTGCTGCGGTCGATCACCAGCGCACCGTCGTTCACGACGTTGCCGACGACACTACCCGTGGTGCCGCCATCGCCGAGTTGCAGCGTGCCACCCGAGATCGTCGTGCCACCGGTATACGTGTTGTCGGCCATCAGCGTCGTGGTGCCGGTGCCCGCTTGGGTCACCTTGCCGGTGCCCGAGATCGTGCCCGCCATCGTCACCGCATTGCTGCGATTGACGATCAGCGCGCCGTCATTGACCACTTCGCCAACCAGACCACCGGTCGTACCGCCATTACCCAGCTGCAGCGTGCCGGCCGAGATCGTCGTGCCGCCGGTGTAGGTGTTGTTGGCGGTGAACGTCGTCGCGCCGGTGCCGGCCTGGGTGACCTCGCCGGTGCCGGAGATGGTGTTCGCCATCACAACGGCATTGCTGCGGTCGAGCACCAGCGTGCCTTCGTTGGCGATGTCGCCGAGCACACTGCCCGTGGCGCCGCCATTGCCCAACTGCAGGGTGCCGTCCTCGATCGTCGTCCCACCTGCGTACGTATTGTCGGCACCCAGCACCAGGGTGCCGGCATCGGTCTTTGTCACCGCCGCATCGCCTTGCAGCACCGCATTGATCGTCGCGGTGTAGTCGACACCGGCCGCCGTACCATCGCCGACGCGAACTGTCGCTCCGCCCAGCGCACGGATCATTGCGCTCTCCGGCACCTCCTCGACCAGCGTCAGCGCATCGCCCTGCACCACATAGCCGTTGGTTGCAAACTGCAGGCCGCCCGCAGTCACCGCGCCAGCATCGTTATTCACGTTCACTGTGCCGGCGGTGCCTGCAAAAATCGCAAAGGCGCCATCCGAATAGGTCGCGTTGATCGCGCCATCGGCGTCGGTCCAGTTGTCGTCGCCGCCAGCGGTACGCGCCTGCCAGGAGCCGTCGCCGCCATCGATGAAACCATCGTTGCGACCACCTGCCTTGCCGTCCCAGAAGTTCAGACTCAGCCCAGCGGTATTGACCAGGTTGACCTGCCTGGCCACCGAGGTCTGCACGTTGAACGTCGCCGGGTTGAGCCCGGTGCCCAGTGTCAGCCCATTGTTGGTGAGGTTGCCGTTGTAGCTGATGACGCGATACAGGCCGCCACCGAAGGTGCCGCCTGGCGAGGCGGTCGCGTTCAAGGTGCCATTCAACGTCAGGTTGCCTTCCACGATGGCCAGATCGTTGAGCGGACCACCGACCGTGCCGGCCTGGCCGAACTGGTAGTTCAGCACCGCGCCATCGGCCAGCGACAGATCGCCGGCAATGGTCAGTGTGCCGGGCGCACCCGCGGCCACACCCGGCGCGAGTGTTGCGCCGCTGGTAACGGCGACATCGCCGCCCAGCGTGCCGGCACCGCCGATCGTTGCGCCGCTGGCGACACTGGTCGCACCGGTCGCCAGGCGCTGGTCGCCATTGACCAGCAGCGTGCCGGCGGTGACGTTGGTCGCGCCGGTGTAGCTGTTGGCACCGGCAAGAGTGGTGATACCCGAGCCCGACTGCGTCACGGTACCGCTGCCGGAGATCACCCCGCCAAGCGCCACGGCGTTACTGCGATTTACCACCAGTGCGGCGTTGTTGACGATGTTGCCGGCGACCGCACCCGCTGTGCCGCCGTCGCCCAGTTGCAGCGTGCCGGCCTCGATGGTCGTGCCACCGGCATAGGTGTTGCTGCCAGTGTAGACCAGCGTGCCGGCACCGCGCTTGGCGATGGCACCGTCACCTGTCAGTGCTTGGCTCACCGTAAAGGTATTGGCCGCATCGGCGATGTCGAACGCACCGCCGGCAGCGGTGACCTGCATCGCACGAGTGGTGGTGTTGAACGCGGCACCGTCCACCCGCAGCGTGCCGCCGTTGAAGGTCAGCGCGCCCGCGGTTGCGCCGAGTGCGCCATCGGCGGAGGCCGCCAGCACACCCTGGGTCAACGTCCACGGTGTCGTCGTCGTATTAGTACCGGTCAGCGTCCAGGTGCTGGCGCCGATCTTTTCGAATCGACCGAAGCGGATGTACTTCGCGCTAGGCCCGATCTCGGCGGCATCGAAGCTGGCATTGACCGACCCGCCGAGCGCCAGGGTGTCGCTGGCACCGAATGCGCGTACGTTGCCGGTGATCGCACTGTTCGAACGCAGCTCCAGCGTATTGATGCCGCCCAGAAACGCCAGCGCATTGCTGCGGGTCGTGGCGTTCGCATCCAGGCCCGCGATCACCGCGCCGTCGTTGACCACGTATGCATTGGAACCGCTGATCGCAACGCCGCCGTTGGCGGCTCCGGTTCGCGCCCCGGTGTTTCCGCCGGTCACCGTGCCCAGGTTCTCGAACCGGGACCCGGTCAAGCGCACGCCGATGCCGCCACCGCCTGCCACCGTCGGGGTCGTGCTCACGTAGCCATCGGCACCGACGATCCGGCCCGCCGCCTCGTTCACCAGAACGGCGTCACCTGCCAGATCCGCACCTACACCGGCGATGCCGGTGCCGCCGCTGCCGATGTTCGCCCCGACGCCGGCCAGCCCACCCTGGATGAGGCCGCGATTGCGATGCGTGCCGCCGGTCAGCGCAGCGCCGACCCCACCCGCACCGCCGAACTGGTTGTCGGCATCCGCGGTGTAGTTGGTGAAGCCTCCACCCTGGCCGCCCATGAGCGTCCCGGCGTTGTCCATCCGGCCCGCAGTCAAGGCGAGGCCGGCGCCGCCTGCACCGCCGACTGCGCCGGAATTCGTCAGATCGATGAACTGAATGTTCACCGAGCCACCAGCGCCGCCGGTCACCACGCCCGAGGCTGTGTTGACGAAGTCGCTTTGCGTCAACGCGTAGCCGGCACCGCCAGGCCCTGCGGTGACACCCGTCTCGCCCGCGACCTGACCGCCACCCCGCCCACCGGCGACGTTGCCGCGGTTCTCGAGGGACGCGCCGGACGCGGTGACGCCGGCGCCGCCCCTCGCGCTGCTGCCGGTCGTCGCGGTATTGCCGCCGGCAACGCGGCCGGCGATGACCAGCGGCCCGCTGCCCACCGTCAACGTGCGGCCCGTTGTATTGCCTGTCGTCGCCGGGTGGGAGATCAGGAATGTGCCGGTGTCGAGCACCACCGGTTTGGGCGTTGCCGGCAACGGCGTGACATCGCTCATCACGATGTTCGCGGTCAACGTGATCGTCGACTCCGCGTCGCCGTCGGTCGCAGCCTCCTCCAGCGCGTTGCGCAGTTCCACCTCATTGGCCACGGTGTAGTCGGCGGCATAGGCCGCCGGCAGCCCGGCCCAGAGCATGCCCATCGACAATACGGTGGTCCCAATCGTGCGCCGACGCGTTGCGGACGTGCCGGCGGCCGGACGGCTGCGCCTGGCCAGTTCACTCGTGACGACCCAACGGGAAATGGACGCGTTCCAGCAAAGTGCGTAGATGCGGTTCATGAGGTATGTCCTTAAAGATGGGCGTTGCAGCCGTGGGGTGAACAGCACCGAGGAACGGGGGGAAAGGGAGAGAAAGGGGGAGGTGGGTCAGCCGCTGGAGCGACGGGCTGGAATCAGCACGCAACGCGTTGCAGGGCGCGGTCTCGGGAACGCAGTTGTCCGTTGGCGCGGTGCTGGCCCGCGCGTCCGCGATAGAGCGACCAGTTGCCGTCCACGGCATGCATCGCCGCCTTGGTGGCTTCGCGCCGCTCGATGATCACCACGTGCGGAATCGCGGCCCGGCACAGCGATTGCAGTGCGTCGAGCACTTCGTCGCTCCAGGTCTCCTGGGTTTCCTTGCGCGTGTCGAGGTAGGCGTAGCGCTCGCCGATGCACACGATCGCGGGCTTGACCGCAAGCAGGAAATCCAGGTTGCAGCGGCCGCTGCCGAAGCCGTCGAACGCGATCGAGCACCCGGCATCGCGCAGGCGCTGGCAGAACGCCTCCGCTGGCGCGGTGTCGAGCACCGGCACCGGCATCGCGATCTGCACCACCAGCCGGGTTGCGAGTTGCGGGTCGGCCTGCAGGCGCTCGAACAACGAACTCCACCACATATCGCAGGCCGCGCTCTGCAGCGAGATGCTGCAGGCGAGCGTGAGCTCGGGATCGGCGACCAGTTGGTCGAGCGCGGTGTGCAACAGCGTGTGGTCGAGCAGGCGCGTCATGCCCAGACGCTGTAGCGCCGACAGCCATAACGGCAGGTCGCTCGCCGGAAATGGCGAGGCCGCGGACAGCTGCAGCACCAATTCGTGATAGATGACGCAGTCGGGATCGTCGCCGGGCACGATGGTCGAGCGGGCAACCTCGATATGGCCCTTGTCCAACTGGTCGTGCAGCGCGACCGCCAGCGCGATGTCGCGCCGGTAGTCCGCCTGCCAGGTCAGGTCCTGCAACAGCACGGCCTCGCCTTCGGCGCCTGGGCCGAGATTGGACACCTCCTCGATCAGTCGCACCGACACGGCCGGCATGACTTCGGTGTCGTCCTCGAGCACGTAGCGACGGTTGAGCAGGACCAGCCAGTCCTCGACCAACTGGCGCTTTTCCTGTTCGCTGAGCTCGGGACCCGAGAAATCGAGCCGGACAATCAGCCGGTCCGGTCCGACCCATTCGATGAACGCGCCTTGCAAGGCGCAGATCCAACTCAATGCGCGCAGCACGCTGGGCGCGATGCCATCGGCGCCATAGCCGGCCGCCGGGCCGAATGTGGCGTTGAGTTGACCGTAATTGCGCAGGGTGACCAACAGCCAGACATCCTGCATTCGCCCCGCAGCGCGGGGATCGACCGCACACGACATGGACCAGCCTCCTTACCTGCGGCCAGCGACGGCCGCATCCACGACAGACGATGGAGGCACGCGCGGCAACCGCCGCGCGTGCCTGACAAGCCCGATGTCTGGGTCTAGTGCATCGGGCGCGATGCGGGCACGGCGGCAGATCCGTCGTGCCCGCGGTGCCTCACCAACCCACCTTCACGCCCACGCTTGCCGACAGATCGTCGCTGCGGCTTCGGCTCTGGTCGCCGTGCGCCCACAACTTGCTGACCTCGCCGAACAGGCTCACCTCGCGGTTCACCGACAAGGTCATGCCCATGGCCGCCTCGCTGCTGCGCCCGCCGGTCGGGGTCACGATGTCCGCCGTCGCCGACGGGCCGATGAAGCGCGACACGTCCTCGTCCGAGCGCGTGCGGTAGTAGTTCACCCGGGTGTAGGGCTGCAGCAGCCCCGCGCCGGTCTCGAACTCGCCCTTCAGCCGCACGCCCACGCGCGCGGTCAGGCTGTCGGCCGTGTCCTGCTGGACCAAGGCGTTCGCGATCTGCACGTCGTCATTGCTCAGACGCTGGTGCATCAGCTGCAGTTGCGGCTCGATCTGCCAGTCGCGCCCGATCGGGAACGCCTGGCCGATTTCCACCGACACCGTCCGGCTGTCGCCCTTGCCCGACACCATGTCGCTGGCCGTGGGCACGAGCTTGTAGCGCAGGCGGCCGCCCTGCAGCACCGTGTCGACGTAGAAACCGTTCTCGCCCTCGTACGTCCCGTACAGACCGACGAACTTGCTGTCGAGATCGGTGCGGCCCACCGCCAGGTTCGTGCTGCCGCGGGCCGAACCTTCCACCTGCATCTCGCCGGCCAACGTGCCGAAGTACGCGCCCACGTGCCAGTTGCCGCCGGCCCAGACATCGGAGCCGATCTGCAGGCCGTT
This sequence comes from Luteimonas sp. gir, assembly GCF_037198055.1. NCBI lineage: Bacteria > Pseudomonadati > Pseudomonadota > Gammaproteobacteria > Lysobacterales > Lysobacteraceae > Luteimonas > Luteimonas sp. gir. Next base: position 220,999 of record NZ_JBBAXQ010000002.1, on the reverse strand, counting down.
CTGGCGCCCGCGGCTGCTCGGTGTCGCATCGCCGCCCTGCTTGAGGCTGCGATCGATGCTGACCAGACGGCCCCAGGACTGGCGGTAGCCCGCCGATTCCGAGCCGCTGCCCATCGTCGCGTCGCCCATGCGCTGATGCAGGTTGCCGAGCATGCCGGCCGACGATGTGCGCAGCTGACCGCTGAGCGAGGCAAACAACGGCACCTCACCGCGATTGGTCGAGCGCAGGTACCAGTTCTCGCCCAGACCCGCAGCATCAGCCGCGTGCAGGCGGTACTCGTAGGCACCGGCGTCGACGTACTCGCCGACGAGGGCGAAGCCATCCTTTGTCGTCTGCGCGGTGGTCGTTGCGCCGTTGATCGCACGGACCAGCTCGATGCCGTCGCCGGTCGTCTGTGCGCCGAGGCCTTGACGATTGGTCAACTCGATCAGCGTACGACCGCTGACCGCGCCGCCGTCGATCACCAGGCGGTCGGTCGGGCTGGACGAATCCTCCAGCGTCGTGCTCATGCGCAGCACGCCGCCATCGCCGACGTAATCGCCACGCACGGTCAGCGTCGTGCCCGGGGTGGCCCCCATCAGCGACACGATGCCGCTGTTGCGCAGACCACCGACGGTCTGGTCGTAGCCGGCCAGATCCAGCATGCCGCCCTTGACCACGTCATGCCGCGAGTTGGCACTGAAGGCATTGGCCATGCCCGCCTGCAGTGAACCGCTGGCCACCTCGGTCACGCCGGCATAGATGTTGGCATTGCCGAACAGCACCGCACCCGGACCGGTCTGCACCACACGACCCGCGCCGGTGATGGTGCCGTCGAAACGGGTCGTGCCCGCACGATCGAAGGCCAGCGTCCCGGCATTGTCGACATTGCCGATCAGGCTGCCTGTATCGCCCCCGTTACCGACCTGCAGCGTGCCGGCCGAGATCGTCGTACCGCCGGTGTAGGTGTTGTCGCCGACCAATACGGTGGTGCCGGTGCCCGCCTGAGTCAGATGGCCAGTGCCGGAGATCACCCCGGTCAGCATCGTCTCGTCCGAGCGGTTCATCACCAGGTCCGCGTTGTTGACGATGTCACCGGCCAGGCTGCCCGTGGTGCCGCCGTCGCCGACCTGCAGCGTCCCCGCTGCAATCGTCGTGCCGCCGGTGTGGGTGTTGGCGCCGGTCAGCACGGTCGTGCCCGTGCCCATCTGGGTCAGGTGACCGGTGCCGGACATCGCACCCGCCAGCGTCACGGCGTCACTGCGGTCGATTGCCAGCGTGCCGTTGTTGACGATGTCGCCGACGATATGACCGGTCGTGCCGCCATTGCCCAGCTGCAGCGTGCCCGCCGAGATCGTCGTGCCGCCGGCATAGCCGTTGTCGGCGGTCAGCGTCAGCGTGCCGGTGCCGGCCTTGGTCAGTGCACCGGCACCGTCGATCGCACCGCCCAGCGTTACCGCATGGGCCTGCGTGTCGAGCGTGGCACCACCGGCCTGCGCAGCGATCGCGCGATCGCTGTCCAGATCCGCCAGCGCCCGCAGCGTGCCGCCGTCGAGGGTGATCCCGCTGGTCGCTGCACCGAGGTTGGCATCTTCGGAGATCGCGACCGCACCACCGGTGACGGTCGTGCCACCGGTGTAGGTGTTGGCACCGCCCAGCACCAGCGTGCCGGCATCGGTCTTGACCAAGCCGGTGTCGCCCTGCAGCACCGAATCGATGGTGGCCGTGAATCCTGCACCCGCGGTCGTACCGTCACCCACGCGAATCACGGTGCCGTCCGCGGCCTCGTCAACCAGCGTGATCGCATCGCCCTGCACGACATAGCCGTCAGCTGCGAACTGCAGACCGCTCGCCGTAACCGCGCCGACACTGTTGTCCACATCGACCGTACCGCCGGTGCCCGCAAAGATTGCGAACGCCCCATCGGAGTATGCGGCGTTGATCGCACCGTCGGCGTCCGTCCAGTTGTCGTTGCTGTCCGACGCGCGTGCCTGCCAGGTGCCGTCGCCACCGGTGATCGTGCCGTCGTTGCGCCCGCCCGCCTCGCCGTCCCAGAAGTTCAGGCTCAGCCCAGCGGTGTGGACCAGGTTGACCTGGTTCGCAACCGAGGTCTGCACATTGAACGTCGCCGGGTCGAGATCGGCACCGAGGGCCAGGCCGTTATTGGTCAGCGCGCCGTTGTAGCCAATGACACGGTACAGACCACCGCCGAACGCACCGCCGGCCGACTGCGTGACGTTCAAGGTGCCGTCCAGTACCAGGTCGCCTTCGACCAGGGTCAGGTCGTTGAGCGGACCGCCCACCACGCCGGCCTGGCCGAACTGGTAGTCGAGCACCGCGCCGTCGGCCAGCGACAGGTCGCCCGCAATGGTCAGCGTGCCCGGCGCACCGGCGGTCGCACCCGGGGCGAGTGTCGCACCGCTGGCCACCGCGACATCACCGCCGATCACGCCGGAGCCGCCGATCGTCGCGCCGCTGGCGACGCTGGTCGTGCCGGTCGCACCGCGCTGGTTGCCGTTGACCAGCAACGTGCCGCTGGCAACAGTGGTCGCGCCGGTGTAGGTGTTGGCACCAGACAACGTGGTGGTGCCGGTCCCGTCCTGGGTCACGGTGCCACTGCCGGAGATGACGCCCGCCATCGCGACGGCGTTACTGCGATCGATCACCAGCGCGCCATCGTTGACGATATTGCCAACCACGCCACCGGTGGTGCCACCGTTGCCCAGCTGCAGCGTGCCAGCCGAGATCGTCGTGCCGCCGGTGTAAGTGTTGTCGGCGGTCAGCGTCGTGGTGCCGGTGCCGGCCTGCGTGACCTTGCCGGTGCCCGAGATCGTGCCCGCCATCGCGACCGCGTTGCTGCGGTCGATCACCAAGGCGCCGTTGTTGACCACATCACCGACCAAGCCGCCGGTCGTGCCGCCGGTACCCAACTGCAGCGTACCGGCCGAGATCGTGGTACCACCGGTGTAGGTGTTGTTGGCGGTGAACGTCGTCGTGCCGGTGCCGGCTTGGGTCACCTTGCCGGTACCGGAGATCGTGCCCGCCAACGTGGCGGTATTGCTGCGATTGATGACCAGCGCACCCTCGTTGGCGATATCACCAAGCACGCTGCCGGTCGTACCGCCGTGACCGAGCTGCAACGTGCCGCCTTCGATCGTGGTGCCGCCGACATAGGTGTTGTCCGCGCCCAGCACCAGCGTACCGGCGTCGGTCTTGGTGACGGGCGTGTCGCCCTGCAGTACCGCATCGATGGTCGCGGTATAGCCAGCGCCTGCCGTCGTGCCGTCACCGACGCGCAGCGTCGCGTCGTTGGTACCGTCCTCGACCAGCGTCAGCGCATCGCCCTGCACCACATAGCCATTGGTCGCGAACTGCATCCCGCTCGCGGTCACTGCACCGGCGTCGTTGTCCACATCGACGGTGCCGCCGGTGCCCGCGAAGACCGCGAAGGCACCATCGGAGTACGTGGCATTGATCGACCCATCGGCGTCGGTCCAGTTGTCGTCGCCGCCGGCCGAGCGGGCCTGCCAGGTGCCGTTGCCGCCATCAATGAAACCGTCGTTCCGGCCGCCGGCATCGCCGTCCCAGAAGTTCAGGCTCAGCCCAGCGGTGTTGACCAAGTTGACCTGTTTGGCCACCGAGGTCTGCACGTTGAACGTCGCCGGGTCGAGCCCGGTGCCCAGCGCCAGGCCGTTGTCGGTCAGCGCCCCGTTGTAGCTGATGACGCGGTACAGGCCGCCCCCGAAATTGCCACCCGGCGAGGCGGTCGCGTTCAAGGTGCCGTCGAGCACCAGGTCGCCTTCGACCGCGGTCAGGTCATTGAGCGGACCACCGACCGTGCCGGCTTGGCCGAACTGGTAGTTCAGCACCGCGCCATCGGCCAGCGAGAGATCACCGGCGATGGTCAGCGTGCCCGGTGCACCCGCGGTCGCACCTGGGGCGAGGGTCGCGCCGCTGGCCACGGCGACATCGCCGCCCAGCGTGCCCGCACCGCCGATCGTCGCGCCACTGGCAACGCTGGTTGCACCGGTCGCCAGGCGCTGATCGCCATTGACCAACAGCGTACCGGCGGTGACGTTGGTCGCACCGGTGTAGCTGTTGGTGCCAGTCAGCGTCGTGGTGCCGGCACCCGACTGGGTGACGGTACCGCTGCCGGAGATCGTGCCGGCCAGCGTCGCTGCATTGCTGCGATTCACCACCAGCGCGGCGTTGTTGACAATGTTGCCGACGACCGCACCGGCCGTGCCGCCGTTGCCGAGCTGCAGCGTGCCGGCTTCGATGGTCGTGCCACCGGCATACGTGTTGTTGCCGGCGTAGACCAGCGTGCCGGCACCGCGCTTGGCGATCGCGCCATCACCTGCAAGCACCTGTCCGAGCGTAAGGGTGTTGGCGGCGTCGGCGATATCGAACGCACCGCCGGCAGACGTCACCTGCATCGCGCGGGTGGTCGTATTGAACGCGGTGCCGTCCACACGCAGCGTGCCGCCATTGAAGGTCAGTGCGCCGGCGTTTGCACCGAGTGCGCCATCTGCCGAAACCGCGAGCACACCTTGGGTCAGCGTCCACGGTGTCGTTGTGGTGTTCGTGCCGGTCAGCGTCCAGGTGCTGGTGCCGATCTTGGAGAACTTGCCGAAACGACGATACTTCGCCGACGGGCCGATCTCAGCGGCATTGAAACTGGCATCGACCGAGCCGCCAAGCGCCAGCGTGTCATTACCGGCACTAAACGCACCTACATTGCCAGTAATTGCGCTATTTGAACGCAGCTCCAAGGTATTGGTGCCGCCGAGAAAAGCCAGTCCGATACCCCGGGTCGTCCCATTAACGTCCAGGCCGCCGAGCAAGATGCCGTCGTTGATCACATAGGCATTGGAACCGCTGATACCGGAGCCGCCAATTCCGCTACCACTGCTTATTCCTGTACGTCCGCCCTCGACAGTGCCCAGATTCTCGAATCGGGAATCGGTGACCGTGACACCGGCAGCGCCAGGCCGCCCGGTGCCGGTGTTGCCACCCCCTCCAGCGCGCCCATTCTCGCCAACGATCGACCCGCTGCTGGTGTTGACCAGCGATGCACCGCCCAAGAGCTCAACGCCAATGCCAGCAACGCCGTGACCGGATGACCCGTAGTTGTAGCCCACTGCCCCTTGACCGCCGCGGATGGTGCCGCTATTGACGTGGGAACCCGCCGTCAGGCGCGCACCGGTGCCGCCATTGCCACCGAAGGCCACCTGGGCGTTAGCCCGATTGCTGGGGCTGGCGCCGACGCCACCAACAATGAGGCCGGCATTGTTCAGGCTGCCACCGCCGCTGACGACGATGCCGGCACCGCCTGCCCCACCCGCTGTGACGTACAACTGACTGTTCGCACTGTTCTGCATATTCAACTGACCGCCTGCACCACCGGTCAGGACGCCGGACGCAGTGTTGACGAAGCTGCCTCCAGTGATCGCGGCGCCAGCCCCACCAGTACCGGAAATAGCAGGCGACTCAGCGAAATTCCGCCCACCTCCCCGGCCACCTGTGATGGCTCCCCTGTTCTCGAGCACCGAACCGGTTGGCACGGTGATGCCCGCACCGCCGGCGGGACTGTTGGTGGTTACCGTCGCCGCGTTGCCACCGGTGATGCTGCCGATGACGAACAGCGATCCACTGCCCACCGTCAACGTGCGGCCCGGGATATTGCCTGTGGTCGGTAGCTCGGAGAGCACGAACGTGCCGGTGTTGAGCACCACCGGCTTGGGCATTGCTGGCAGCGGTGTGACATCGGCCATCGCGATGTTCGCGGTCAACGTGATCGTCGACTCCGCGTCGCCATCGGCCGCAGCCTCGTCCAACGCGTTGCGCAGTTCTGCCTCATTGGCCACGGTGTAGTCAGCGGCATAGGCCGCGGGCAGACCTGCGCCGAGCAGGCCCATCGAAAGTACGGCGGCGCCAATCGTGCGACCGCTTCCTGCGGACGCACCAGTGGCTGGGCGCGTGCGCTTGGCCAGTTCGCTGGTCACGACCCAACGACGGATGGATGCGTTCCAGCGGAGTGCGTAGATGCGATTCATTTAGATACTTCCTCAGGGGTGGTCATTGCGGCCAACACGGCCATGGGACGGGTGAAACAGGAATTCGGTGGCGTGGCCGCGCAGCCGGCGCGTGACACGGGGCTGCCGGCGGCCCAGTCGCCCGCAAGCGCGCAGACGTACGACAGCAAGCGCCGGCTCATGGCCGCGCCTCCGCGTTGCATAGATTCGCGAGCAGCGCGTCGTAGGCGCTGATGAGTGCGCGATCAGTGCTCAGATAGGGCGCGATGCGCTCGCGCTGGGTGGTGCGATAGCTGTCCCACTGCAGGTCATGCCGGGTCAGCGCTTCGATCAGCTGCCGCGCGCCGGCCTGCACGTCATTGCCGGGGTAGTAGTAGCCCAGGCCCGCACACAGCGAGGCGTTGTGCACCAGCGCATAGCCCTGCCAGCACACATCGAAGTAAAAGTAGTTGAGCGGATTCGCCCACTGGTGGGAGATCACCACGTCGGTGTGCGCGGCCAGGAAGTTGGGCGTCTCGAACCGCCCGACAAAACTCGCCTTGCCCGCACGCACGATGTCGAGCTGGGCCATCAGCCCGATGAACTCCGGGCTCTCCACCGCGATGCGCGCCGCATTGGTCACGTGCAGATGGCCGATCGATTCGGGCACCCGCCGCCAGGCCTCTTCGGCGATCAGCACCGGATAGAGACAAAACTTGGTGATGTCGTGATTGGGCTCCATCACCGTCAGCCGCTTGGCGCCATCGGTGGGGCGGTATTGCCCGGCATGCGGCAACGCGAGCGTGCGCTGCTCGAGGAACATCGGATCCCAGACGAACGGCACGATCGTGGCCGGCACCCGGCGCAGCGTCTGCAGGAAGTGCAGCGTGCTTTCGGCGACCTGCGGAATCACCCACACCGCGTCGTAGCGGGTGTTGACGAAGATCGTGTCCCACAGTCGGCGCCCGAACAGGATCGCCTGGGCGTTGTGGATGTACTCGAAGCCGCAGCAGTAGCTCACCAGGCGCGTGCCGCGCGCCTTGAGGTGCTGGGTCTGCGCGGCGTCGATCTGCCCGCCGAGCTCGATCAGCACGTCCAGCTGATCGCGGCAGGCCTCGAACGACACGGTCGGAAACTGCTTCAAATCCCACGGCAGCCGATCGGTGATCGGCACGTCGGTGACGTTGACCAGCAGCACCTGGTGGCCGTGTGGGCTGCCCAGCAGCAGCTTGGCCAGGTACAGCGCGTTCTGCTTGATGCCGTTGGTCCACAGGCTTTCGTCGGGCGCATGCAGGCCCAGCGTGATGCCGATGCGCAGCGGCGTGCGCACCACGCCTTCATCGGTCAGGTCGCGCACATAGGCCGCGCGCCGGCCGGTGAGCCGCCCGAGCAGGGACTCGATCATTGCCCGCCCTCCCCGGCCTGATAGCCGGGTGCGGTGCCGGGGATGCGGGTCGGTCGGCCGATGCCGTACTGCACGTGCCGCCAGACCATCAAGCAGCCGGGCGAGGCACGCACCAGCATCACCGTTTCCTGCGGCCGCTCGGCCAGGGTGTAGACATCGACCGTCGGCAGGAACGGCACCCGGGTGTAGCCGACGAGTTCGTCGGAGGCCAGCACATTGCAGGCGCGGCGATCGGCCTGGATGTTCTCGACCAGGAACGCACAGCCGCCATTGCGCTCGGGCACGCGGTTGACCGACAGCAGCATCGTGCGGTCGCGGGTCTCGGAGGCGAGCAGGCTGAAGAACGCGCCGTCGTCGGGCGACTCGCGATCCCAGTCCAGCAGCACGTCCTGGCGCAGCACATCGCGCGAGACGCTGGCCGAGATCGCCGACAGCGCCGGCAGGCAGGTGCGGATGCCGGCACGGCGGGCGGCGCTGGCGAGCAAGGGCAGTTCCTGGCTGGCGGGCATCGCCACCGGTTGCGCTTCGGCGGCCTGGGTCACGGCGGCCAGGAGGATGTGGGCCACGACACAGGCCGCCAGGAACCAGGCGGCGAGCGCGGCACGGGCTTGATGTCGTCTCATGCGAACAGCGCCTCCAGCGCCGCTTCGTACTGCCTGACGTTGTCGGGATTGGCCGGGTGGAGCGTGTCGAGAAAGGCGCGCGCGTCGCGGCGGTAGCTCGCCAGCGAGGCGTCGTGCATGGCGTGGGCCTGCCGCAGGGCGCGGGCGCCGTCTTCGCAGTCGAAGTCGCGGTAGCGATAGCCGCAGCCGCCGAGCAGCGCCGAGTTGTGGATCAGCGGAAAGCCGCCCCACAGCGCTTCGTAGTAGAGGTAGTTCTGGGCGTTCTCCCAGTGGTGCGACACCAGCGCATCGGCGCTCACGCCGAGGATGTCGGCGATCGGCAGCCGCGGCTCGAAGGTGGCGATGCCGTGATTGACCAGGTCCAGGCTGCGCGCGAAGGCGACGAAGTCCGGGTTGGCCTTCATCTGCAGCGTGTTGTGCACGCGCAGGTGCACGATGACGTCCGGTGCCTGGCGATGGGCGACATCGCATACCAGCATCGGGATGTGGCAGGTCTTGACCGAGCAGATGTTCGGCTCGCACACCGCCAGCCGCCAACGCGTGCGGCCGGGCACGTACTCGAATGCGACACCGGACTCGGCGGCGCGGTGCTCGAGCATCGCCGGGCTCCACAGGTGGCCCATTGTGCGTACGGGGGCGCCGAGCACGTGGCGGTAGTAGCTGGCGCAGGTGGCCTCGAACGACGGCAGCGTCCAGACGCTGTCGTAGACCACACCCGAGGCGCGCATGCCCGGTGCCAGGCCGTAGATCATCCGCTCGATGTCGATGACGTAGTCGTTGGCCACGTGCATCGCGACGATCCGCCCGCCCTTCTCGCGGAAGGCCTGCGCCCACGTGGGGTCGAGCTGGGCGCTGAGCTCGATGACCACGTCGAGTTCGTCGAGCGCGGTCGCCAGATCGATCACCGGCACTGGCGAGGCGGCCAGGAAGTCGCCGCTCTGAGTCGGGTCGCCGTCGCCGCCGTTGACCAGCCGCACCGAGCCCACGCGCGGCGCGCACAGCAGCAGCGTGGCCAGCAGGAAGCAGTTCTGGAAGATGCCGTTCTCCCAGATCGACTGCTGCCCGCGCCGCACATACAGCGTGATGCCGACCTCGAGCAGGCCGCCGCGCCGTCCGGTGGCCCCGCTCATGCGAGCGTCTCCGCAAGGGCTGGCGCAGTGGCAAGCACGGCCGCGAACGCCGCGACATTGCTCGGCACCTGCGGATGCAGACCGCCGAGAAATTCCAGCTCGCGCAAGCGCGCCGCGCCGAAACCGGCCAGGCAGTCGTGCGCGGCCAGCGCCAGGCTGTCGGCGCCGGCATCGATGTCGAAGCCGGGGTAATAGGCGCCCACACCTGCGGCGTGCAGCCAGGGCGAGTTGTGGACCAGCGCAAAGCCGCCGTACAGCACGTCGAGCCAGGCCGCGTCCTGGTCGCGGCACCACTGGTGCGCGATGACCAGGTCGATCCGGTGCTCGGCGCTGTAGCGCGCAAAGCCCTGGGCGCCGGTGAGCAGCAGACGGTCGTCTCTCACCAGCTGCAGATGCGGGCTGAGCGCGGCGAAGGTCGGGTGCTGGCGCAGGTGCAGGCTGCCGAGTACGTGGACGTGCTCGATCGCGACCGTGCCCATGCGGTAGGCGTGATTGGCGATCAGGATCGGCAGCAGGGCCACATCGAGCACGGAGGTATTGCTGGCGATGCAGGCGATCCGCAGGCTCTGCAGCTCGCTGTCGGGCGCATCGGTGCCTTCGCGCGCCAGACGCGCGGCCCGGGACCCGTACTCGATGCCCTGCCCCTGCAGCACCCGGGCCTGGGCATCGACGAACTCCGGCCCCCACAGCAGCGGCACTTCCTGCACCGGGCAGCGGTGCAAGGCCCGCATCGTCGGCGCCAGTGCGGCGTCGCGTGGCAGCAGCCACACTTCGTCGCAACGCCGCGGCCGGGCGAAGCCGCGCGGCCGGTCGAAGATCGTCGCCTCCATCAGCCGTGCATACGGCGGATGCGGCGGATGCAGCACCACGCGCTTGCCGCGGGCGCGCAGATAGTCGAGCCATTCCAGGTCGGGCTGGCCGCCGATCTCGATCAGCATGTCCAGCTGTTCGGTGGCCTCGCGTTGACCGGCCACCGGCAAGCGCAGCGTCTCGGGATCGGCCTCGTCCATGGCCTGCGGCACCTGCGCGGTATCGACCAGCATCACGTGCTCGACCGTGTCCACGGCCGCCAGCGCCTGGGCCATGTGCAGGGCGCGCCGACGCGCCGCCGCTTCGGCGGCGTCGTGCGGATGCGCACTGCTGATCGAAAGTCCGATTCTCATTCCGTTGTGTCCTCGCTCGATTCCATGGCCGCGCCGGGCGGCCCCCTGGTGTCACGCGATGGGGCGATCCCGCCAGCCCCGATGGCTCTGTTCGGTGTGCGCTACTTCATGGGCCGCGCCTGCTCGGCGACGCCTTGCCCGCCGTGGTCGGCGGCCGCGGTCTCGACCTGCGCCAGCGGTTGCGGCGTGGTCGAAGGCGCGCGCCGGACGGCGAACCAACTGGGCCAGTCCCGATGCGTGTCTCCATGCGGGCCCATGGGCGCGGCATGCAGGGTGTCCGGGCGCAACGGCGCCCCGGCACGCGCCCGATAGACGAACGCCGACTGCCGATGGCCCTGCGAGCCCGACATCGCCCCGCTGGCCTGCTCGGCCGGCGGCATCCGCACCTCCACGTGCGGCGGTGCGCAGGCACTGCGGCGGCGGGCCGCGGCCACGCCGTCGCGCACATCGTCACGCGCCATCGGCGCGCAGCCGGCCGGCTGAAACGCGATCCCGCTCGACCGGTTCTCCTTGTCGAACCAGATCCGCGCCCGACACGCCTCGGCCACCGGCGCCCGCGGGCTGGGCTTGATGACATAGCTCCACTCGCGCGGCTCGGGCAGTCCATCGCTGAACTGCGGCGGGCCCAGCAGCGCCAGCACCTGACGCCGCGTCATGCCGAGCACCAGCCGTCGCAGCTCGGCCTCGGAGACGAAAATGCCTTGTCTCGCCTGCTCTTCTGCGGCGAGGTTGGGAAACAGCAGCTCGCTGATCGGCGAACTGCTTCCCGTCATACCGCGGGCCAGTTGGGACGCCCGTCCCGTGCCCGCAAACAACAACACGATCAACGCCAGGGCGAGGATCAACAGCACCAGCAACACCACGGTGCCCAGCTTTGCCAGGAACGACTTCACACACCACCTCCTGTCAGTCGAGCGAATGCCGCCCACACACGGCCGCCCGAAGGCGGCCGTGCGCGGTCAACGCATCACCACTGATAGCCGACGCTCACGCCTGCACCGGTCTTGTCGCGGGTGTTGACGGTGGCACCGCCCTTGAACACCCAGTCGCCGTCTTCCGAGACGCGCGACACGCCGACGGCCAATGCGCCTTCGCCGTCGTACCCGCCGAGCGAGGCCGAGACCATGCTCTTACCCGGGTCGGTGGGCTGCGGCATCATCGCCATCGCCATCGCACCTGCGATGCCGGCGTTGGTGTTGCGCTCGATCTGGTCGACACGGTGTTCGACCGCACGCAACTGACGCATGTTCGCCGCGTCCGTATCGGCGATACCGTCGGCCACGTTGACGATGCGACGCTCATGGCCAGGCGAACCCACCGACACGGTGTTGGGCTGGTCGGCAATCGACCCTGCCCCCAACGCGACCGAGTTGGCGCCGCTGGCCACCGCACCCGCACCGATCGCGGTGCCCTGGTTGCTGGCCGACGAGCCCGAACCGATGGCCGTGGTCTTGTCGCCGTTGGCGTTGGAGTCCGAACCGACCGCGGTCGCGCCGTTGCCGTTGGCATTGGAGCCGCCGCCAGCCGCCAGGCTGCCGTCGCCGTCGGCCTTCGCCGGCGGACGCGGGGCGCCGCCGCCGGTGTCGCCACCGCCGCCGATCAGGCTGCCGCCGCCGGTGCCGATACTGCTCAGCGCCGTGGACAGCGAGGCCAGACCGGTCGAGGTCGAGGTCGACAGCGAACCCAGCTGACGGCCATTGACCGCATCGGTGCTGTCGCTCGCCAGCGACCCGTCGGAGACGTTGGTCAGACCGACCGTCCCGGTCGCCGACGTGCCGCCGAGCGTCGCCTTGGTGTGCGAGGCATCGTCGTACTGCACCGCGTTCGCCGCACCACCCCCGTTGACCGTCAGGTTGGCGATCGCAGTCGAGGTCGAGGTCGACAGCACGTTGAGGTTGAAGTTGGTCGTGCTCAGGCTCGTCGACAGCGCGCCCAGCTGGCTGCCGTTGACCGCATCCGTGCTGTTGGCCGCCAGCGAACCGGCCGCAACGTTGTTCAACCGCACCGGGGCCTGGGCAGCGGCGCCGCCGAAGGTGACCGCGTCGTGGTTGACGTCGTTGTACTGCACCGCGTTGAAGCCGCTACCGCCCGCCGACAGATTGGCGAAGGCGGTCGAGGTCGAGGTCGACAGCGAGAACAGCTGGCTGCCGTTGACCGCGTCCGTGCTGTTGGCGGTGAGCGCACCGGCCGCCACATTGGTCAGCCGCACCGGCGCCGTGGCCGACGTGCCACCCAGCGTGACGATCGAGCGCGAGGCGTCGTTGTACTGCACCGCGTTGGCGGCCCCGGTCGACAGGTTGGCGAACGCCGTCGAGGTCGAGGTGGACAGCGAGCCCAGACCCGTGGAGGCCGAGGTCGACAGCGCGGCCACGGTGCTGTTGGTCGAGCTCAGGCCGGTGGACAGCGAACCCAGACCGGTCGAGGTCGAGGTCGACAGCGAACCAAGCTGGCTGCCATTGACCGCATCGGTGCTGTCGGCGGCGAGCGAACCGGCCGCGACGTTGGTCAGCCGCACCGGCGCCGTGGCCGACGTGCCGCCCAGCGTGACCGCCGTACGCGTCGCGTCGTTGTACTGCACCGCGTTGGCGCTCACGGTCGACAGATTGGCGAACGCCGTCGAGGTCGAGGTGGACAGCGAGCCCAGACCGGTCGAGGCCGAGGTGGACAGCGAGCCGAGCTGGCCGCCGTTGACCGCATCCGTGCTGCCGGCCGCGAGCGAGCCGTCCGCGACATTGGTCAGCTTCACCGGCGCGGTCGCCGAAGCGCCGCCCAGCGTGACCGACGAGTGCGAGGCGTCGTTGTACTGCACTGCGTTCGCACCCACCGTGGACAGCGAGGCAAACGCCGTCGAGGTCGAGGTGGACAGCGAGCCCAGGCCGGTCGAGGACGAGGTCGACAGCGATGCCACGGTGCTGTTGGTCGTGCTCAGGCCGGTGGAGGTCGAGGTGGACAGCGAACCGAGCTGGCTGCCGTTGACCGCATCGGTGCTGTCGGCGGCGAGCGAGCCGGCGGCCACGTTGGTCAGCCGGACCGGTGCGGTCGCGGTGGTGCCACCCAGGGTGACGGCCGAACGCGAGAAGTCGTTGTACTGCACGGCATTCTCGGTGCCGCCGGTCTGGAGGTTCGCGAACGCCGTCGAGGTCGACGTGGACAGCGAGTTCAGATCGAAGCGGGTCGTGCTCAGGCCGGTAGAGGTCGAGGTGGACAGCGAACCGAGCTGGCTACCGTTGACGGCATCCGTGCTGTCGGCGGCGAGCGAGCCGGCGGCCACGTTGGTCAGCCGCACCGGCGCGGTCGCGTTGGTGCCACCGAAGGTGACCGCGGTGTGCGTGCCGTCGTTGTAGACCACGACGTTTTCGCTCAGCGTCGACAGCGAGGCGATCGTGCTGTTGGTCGAGCTCAGGCCGGTGGACAGCGAGCTCAGGCCAGTCGAGGTCGAGGTCGACAGCAGACCGAGCTGGCCGCCGTTGACGGCGTCCGTGCTGCCCGCCGCCAGCGAACCCGCCGCGACGTTGCTCAGCTTCACCGGCGTCGTCGCGCCGACACCGCCGAGCGTGACCTGGCCATGCGAAGCATCGTTGTACTGCACCGCGTTCGCGGCGACGGTCGACAGCGAGGTCACCGAGCTGTTGGTCGTGCTCAGGCCGGTGGACAGCGAGCCGATGCCGGTGGACAGCGAACCCAGGCCCGTGGAGGTCGAGCTCGACAGCGACGCGAGCGTGCTGTTGGTCGTGCTCACACCGCTCGACAGCGAGGTGACCGTGCTGTTGGTGGTGCTCAGGCCAGTGGAAAGCGAGCCGACGCCCGTCGACAGCGACGCGACACCGGTCGAGGCCGAGGTCGACAGCGAGAACAACTGGCTGCCGTTGACGGCATCGGTGCTGGTGGTCGCAAGCGCGCCCGGCGCCACATTGGTCAGGCGCACCGGTGCGGTGGCCGACGCGCCGCCCAGCGTGACCGCCGTGCGCGCCGCGTCGTTGTACTGCACGGCGTTGCCGCCGCCCGTACCGCCATTGCCGATCGCCGTCGACAGCGAGCTGATGCTGGTCGAGGTCGAGGTCGACAGCAGGTTGATGCCTTGATAGGCGGCGTTGAGCTGGCTGCCGTTGACCGCATCGGTGCTGGCCGCGTTGACGCGGCCGGCCGCCACATTGGTAATGGTACGTTTCTGGGCGTACTGATCAGTTCGAGTGTTACCCACACTAAAGTTGGCAGTTGGTGCGCCACCCGCGAAGCTATACGCTGTGCCGCCGACCACCATTGCACTCGTCGCAACTGCGGGAGCTGCCTCCGACATGTACCCCACAGCGGCATGGCGGTCTCCATTGGCAGTGGCGCCCGCCCCAAGCGCCACGGCGCTGTATCCTATCGCCTGAGCGCCATAACCCATGGCGATCGCACCCGTCTGCTCGGCCCTGGCAGTAGCCCCTAGCGCGATATTTGCTGAACCCAGCGCCTGGGCGGCATAGCCTAACGAAACAGCGTTGTTGAACGAGGAATTAGCCTGCTGGCCAATCGCAACGGAGCTGATGCCGCTTGCATTGGCCTGCTGACCCAACGCAACCGCGCCACTCCCCAACGCCTTGGCCTGATAGCCGGTCGCGATCCCGTAGGCGCCAGTGACGTAAGACTCCCGGCCCATTGCGACACCGTAATTGCCATTGCCTTCCACGACTGCGAGCGCACCAACAGCAACGGCGCTTTCGCGCATTGCCCTAGCCTGCCCACCGAAGGCGCTGCTGTTCGGGCCATTGGCCTGGGCCGCGTAGCCCACACCCGTGGTCGCGTTGGCGGTTGCACGGGCACCACTACCTATGGCGACACCAGCGTTGCCATTCGCGAGGGCATCATTGCCACATGCGACTGCGTTCCCGAAATTTCCACCCCTACCGACAACCTGCCCTGTCGCGTTCTGACAGAAAGCATCGACGGCCATCGCCGCCTGCGGCACCGCAAACATCGCACCCGTCAGCAACAGCGCCTGCGATCCCCACAGGGCGCAGCGCAGTGCGGTGGTGAGCCTTGCGTCGGACGGGGCACCGACGACACCAGTCACCACGGCGGCCGCGCCTTCAGCGCTGGCCAGTTCGGACGTCACGACCACTTGTTGCAGTGCGCGACTCCATTTCTTCTGATAGATCCTGTTCAATTTCGCGTCCTCACATCTTGTTGTTTTTAGACAATCGTCATAGGACTGCCGACGCGCTCTGGCGGGCAGTGGTCGTTTTTGCTTTTTTTCGGGCAGACACACGCATGCGCTCCGTCGCCCTCTCCAGGGAAAGACGTGAGCCACTTCGTATGTCCTGTCGATTCATGCCGCGGCGCATCGCAAGATGCCGACCTGCTAAGCAAATGAATGCGGACTTGCCCCTTCTCGCACTACTCTTCTGTTAATCTATAACGCCCAACTCGAAAGGAAATAAAATGCAAGAATTGGTGAAACTTCGAGTCTTTTGCGGCGAAAGGGAACCCTTGTGCAAAACTGAAATCGCCCGCAATATGGACGGGCGAAAGTAAGGGCGTAGTTCGCATTAAGGATTCGGCGCAGCCGAAATGGACACAGGGAGGAAAGGGTTCCCTTGTGTCAACAGGGAGTGTCGCCCACGGGGACTGGCGAACACGGAGGCTGCGCGGTAGGCATGAGATTTCTAGGCTATGCGCGAGTCTCGACTGACGAACAGAACGTCACCCTGCAGCTGAGCGCCTTGAAGGCCGCCGGCTGTACCGAGATCTTCACTGATGAGGGCGTGTCCGGCGGCCTGCGGTCGCGCCCCGGACTCGATGAACTGCTTGCCAACGCCCAAGCCGGCGACACGTTGGTGGTGTGGCGGCTGGATCGTCTGGGCCGGTCGTTGACCCACCTCGTGGACCTGCTGGCCAGCCTGGGGCAGCGACAGGTCCGCTTCCGCTCGCTGTGCGAGTACATCGACACCGACTCGTCGGGCGGCCGGCTCGTCTTCCACATGATGGCGGCGCTGTCGGAGTTCGAGCGCTCGTTGATCAGCGAACGCACGCGCGCCGGGATGGCCGCGGCGCGCGCACGGGGACGCCATATGGGACGCGCCCGCTCGCTGTCGCGGGACCAGCGCGAGGAAGCCCGCAAGCTGGTGCTGTGCGATCACCTGACACACCGGACGGTGGCCCAGCGCTTCAACGTGCATCCACGCACGATCGCGCGGTTGATGGCACGCGACGACACCGACGGGTAGCGCTGCCGCGCGACGGGATCGTCTGCAGAGCCGGGACATGACGCCCTGGCGATGCCGGTGTGTGCGTGATTTTCACGGATAGCGCCAAGTCCGTGCATTTATTTCACGGCTGCATGCATTAACTTCCGGGGGAAAGCGCGGGATCGATAAGATGTCGCCTTTCGTGCGACGCACGCGCCTGAGCTGCCGCCAATGAAGCCGTCCTGGCTGCCCTTATCCATCGCCGCGCTTGCCGGTTTTGCACTCTGGAGCGTGGTGTCACTGTCGATGGGCGGCGGCGAGCCGTGGGATGCGGAGCGCTACTGGACGCTTGCCTGCCCTGCGGCGCTTGCGTTGTCGCTGGCCCTCGGCCTGGCCTTCCCGATACGCGCGTGGTGCTGGGGCGCGATGGTGATGCTCGCGCAGGTCCCGGTGGTGATCGCGGTATCGGGTGTAGGCCCGCTGCTGGCAGCTGGCGTGGTGTATGCCGCCCTGCTCGCCGTGCCGGCGATGTTGGCGTCCGCACTCGGCGGCTGGTGTCGGCGCCGGTGGCTGAGACACACCCACCGGTCGCCGCGCGCTCGTCGCTAGCGTCCGATACGCATTCTCGCAACCCAAACCGGGGTCAGAGTGCAATTTCGCGTGGCGAATTGCACTCTGACCCCGGTTTTGGCGACCAAGCCTCATCCCTACAGATCGGCCTCGCCGATGGGCGAGCGACCTGGCGGGCCACGATGCGCCGCCGCGACGCCGGTTGCAGTAGAGTGCCCGCGGTCCACCGCAGAGCAATCAGATGAGCGTCCAACCCGGCCCCAATCTCGTCGGCATCACCGGCATCGCCCGCCGCCTAGTCATGGACGGTGCGCTGGACGAAGCGGCCGCGCGTGAGGCACTGGACAAGGCCACCGCGGCGCGACGCAATGTCGCAGGCTACCTGCGCGAGCACAAGCTGGTCAGCGCGGCACAGATGGCGGCGGCGTTGTCGGTGGAGTTCGGCATGCCGCTGTTCGACCCGGCGGCGATGGCGCCGCAGGCGAGCGCCGTCAAGCTGGTCAGTGAGGAACTGCTCAACAAGCATGCGGTGCTGCCGCTGTTCCAGCGCGGGCCGCGCCTGTTCGTGGGTACCGCCGATCCGACCAACACCCTGGCGCTGGACGACATCAAGTTCCAGACCAATCTCACCGTCGAGCCGATCCTGGTTGATGAGGACAGCATCCGCCGCACCTTGGAGTTGTGGCTGTCGAGCTCGGATTCGCTGGCCGGCGCGCTGGACGATGCCGAAGGTCTCGAGAGCCTGGATGTGGGCAACGACGAGGACGGCGGCCGGATCGAGAACGTCGTCGACGGCAAGGACGATGCGCCGATCGTGCGCTTCGTCAACAAGGTGCTGGTCGATGCGATCAAGCGCGGCGCCTCGGATATCCACTTCGAGCCCTACGAGACCGACTACCGCGTGCGGCTACGCGTCGACGGCATGCTCAAGCTGGCGGCCAAGGTGCCGGTCAAGCTCAACCAGCGCATCGCCGCGCGCCTGAAGGTGATGGCGCAGCTCGACATCGCCGAGAAGCGGGCGCCGCAGGACGGGCGCATCAAATTGAACCTGTCCAAGACACGACAGATCGACTTCCGCGTGAGCACGCTGCCGACGTTGTTCGGCGAGAAGGTGGTGCTGCGTATTCTCGATGCCAGCGCCGCGAAGCTGGGCATCGACAAGCTGGGCTATGAGCCGGACCAGCAGAAGCTGTTCCTCGATGCGATCCACAAGCCTTACGGCATGGTGCTGGTCACCGGCCCGACCGGCTCGGGCAAGACGGTCTCGCTGTACACGGCGCTGGGCATCCTCAACGATGAGACCCGCAATATCTCGACCGTCGAGGACCCGGTCGAGATCCGCTTGCCGGGCGTGAACCAGGTGCAGCAGAACGAGCGCCGGGGCATGACGTTCGCCGCGGCGCTGCGCGCGTTCCTGCGTCAGGACCCGGACGTGATCATGGTCGGCGAAATCCGCGACCTGGAAACCGCGGAGATCGGCATCAAGGCGGCGCAGACCGGCCATATGGTGCTCTCGACGCTGCACACCAACGACGCGCCACAGACCATCGCGCGCCTGATGAACATGGGCATCGCGCCGTACAACATCGTCAGCTCGGTCACGCTGGTGATCGCCCAGCGACTGGCGCGGCGGCTGTGTCCGCGCTGCAAGCAGCGCGTTGTGCTGCCCGACCATGCGCTGCTCACCGAAGGCTTCACCGAGGAGCAGGTCCGCGCGGGCGTGGAGATCTACGAGCCGGTGGGCTGCGATGAATGCACCAACGGCTACCGCGGACGCGTGGGCGTGTACCAGGTGATGCCGATGAGCGAGCAGATCCAGACGATCGTGCTTCAGGGCGGCAACGCGATGCAGATCGCCGAGGCTGCGCAGCGCGCGGGGGTCAAGGACCTGCGCCAATCGGCGCTGGAGAAGGCCCGTCAGGGCCTGACCAGCCTGGCCGAGATCAACCGCGTCACCAAGGACTGATCCCCACCCGGGGCCCGCGGCGTCGAGCGCCAGGGGCCGGTTTTCGCTACCATGCGGCCATCCGTCCGGCGAGGGACACGCCGACCCCTGGGGAACGTTCCATGTCGACCTCACGCACCGCGGCCCGCAAGACTGTCCGCGCTTCGAACGCGACGCCGGCGCAAGCCGGGGTGACGCTGCGCCTGTTCGCCTGGGAGGGCACGGACAAGCGCGGCATCAAGATGAAGGGCGAGCAGCAGTCCAAGAGTGCCAATCTGTTGCGCGCCGAGCTGCGTCGCCAGGGCATCCAGCCGACGCTGGTGCAGCCCAAGCGCCAGCCGCTGTTCGGCGGCGCCGGCAAGGCGATTTCCGCGCGCGACATCGCGATCTTCAGTCGCCAGACCGCGACGATGATGAAGTCCGGTGTGCCGGTGGTGCAGGCGCTGGAGATCATCGGCAACGGCCAGAAGAACCCGCGCATGAAGCAGATGGTCGACGGCATCCGCGTCGACATCGAGGGCGGTGCGTCGATCTTCGAGGCGCTGAGCAAGTATCCGGTGCAGTTCGACGAGCTCTACCGCAACCTGGTGCGCGCGGGCGAGTCGGCCGGCGCTCTGGAAACCGTGCTCGACACGATTGCCTCGTACAAAGAGAGCATCGAGTCGATCAAGGGCAAGATCAAGAAGGCGCTGTTCTACCCGGTCGCGATCATCGGCGTGGCCATCCTGGTCTGCGCGATCCTGATGGTGTTCGTCGTGCCGACGTTCCGTGAGACCTTCGAGAGCTTCGGCACCGACCTGCCGGCGTTCACCGAGCTGGTGTTCGGCATCTCGGCGATGATGGTGAAGTGGTGGTGGCTGATCGCGATCGTCGTGTTTGCGTCCGCGTTCGGTTTCATGTTCGCGTTCAAGCGCTCCCCAGCACTGCAGCACGGGGTGGATCGCATGCTGCTGCGTCTGCCTGTGGTCGGCCGGGTGTTGCACAACTCGTCGATCGCGCGCTTCGCGCGCACGCTGGGCGTGACCTTCAAGGCCGGCGTGCCGCTGGTCGAGGCGCTGGATTCGGTGTCGGGCGCGACCGGCAGCTCGGTCTACGAGCACGCAGTGCTGCGCATGCGTGACGATGTGGCCGTGGGCTATCAGCTCAACATGGCGATGCGGCAGACGGCCCTGTTCCCGCACATGGTGGTGCAGATGACCGCAATCGGCGAGGAGGCGGGCGCGCTGGACACGATGCTGTTCAAGGTGGCCGAGTTCTACGAAGAAGAGGTCAATAACGCCGTCGATGCGATCTCGAGCCTGATCGAACCGTTCGTGATGGTCATCATCGGCACCCTGGTCGGCGCGATCGTGATCGCGATGTACCTGCCGATCTTCAAACTCGCGATGGCGGCGACCGGCTGACGCATGGCTTTTCTCGATCACAACCCGGCCCTGGGCTATCCCCTCGCCGCCGGCCTCGGCCTGCTGGTGGGCAGCTTCCTCAACGTGGTGATCCTGCGTCTGCCCAGGCGCCTGGAATGGCAGTGGAAGCGCGACAGCCGCGAGATCCTCGGCGAGCCCGACCTCTACGACCCGCCGCCCCCCGGCATCGTCGTCGAACGCTCGCATTGCCCGCATTGCGGGCATCAGTTGTCGTGGTACGAGAACATCCCGGTGGTCAGCTGGCTGGCGCTGCGCGGGCGCTGCCGCAGCTGCAAGGCGCCGATCTCGGTCCAGTACCCGGCGATCGAACTGCTGACGATGCTGCTGTTCACGGCCTGCGTGTGGCGGTTCGGCTTCGGCTGGCAGGGCTTCGGCGCGCTGGTGCTGACCGGCTTTCTGGTGGCCCTGTCCGGTATCGATGCGCGCACCCAACTGTTGCCCGACTCCTTGACTTTGCCGCTGATGTGGCTGGGGCTCATCGCCAGCCTCGACAATCTGTACATGCCGGCCAAGCCCGCCCTGCTGGGCGCGGTGGTCGGCTACGCCAGCCTGTGGTCGGTGTGGTGGCTGTTCAAGCAGGCGACCGGCAAGGAGGGCATGGGCCACGGCGACTTCAAGCTCTTGGCTGCGCTCGGCGCCTGGTGCGGGCTGGCCGGGCTGCTGCCGATCATCCTGCTGTCGGCGGTGACCGGCGCGATCGTCGGCTCGATCATTCTCGCGGTGCGCGGACGCGACCGGGCCACGCCGATCCCGTTCGGACCGTATCTGGCGGTGGCCGGCTGGGTGACCTTCATGTGGGGCCACGACCTGACCGCGTTCTACCTGCGCGTGTCCGGGCTGAAGTAGCGCACTGCCACGATGGGCGCGCTGGTCATCGGTCTCACCGGCGGCATCGCCTCGGGCAAGTCCGCGGCCACGGCGGCGTTCGAAGCGCGTGGCATTGTCGTCGCCGACGCCGACCTCGCCGCGCATGCAGCGGTCGCACGCGGCAGCGAAGGCCTGGCAGAGGTCGTCGCGGCCTTCGGCGCCGAGGCCCTGGCCGCCGACGGCAGCCTTGATCGCCCTGCGATGCGGCGACGGATCTTCGCCGACTCCGACGCCCGTAAGCGCCTGGAAGCCATCCTCCATCCGCGCATCCGGCTCGCTCTGCAGACCGCTTGCGAGGCCGCCACGGGTCCGTATGTGATCGCGGCGATCCCGCTGCTCGCCGAAGGCGGACGCGCCCACTACCCGTGGCTCGATCGCGTGCTGGTGATCGACGTGCCGGTGGCGGTCCAATTGGCCCGCCTGCTCCGCCGCGACGGCATCGACGAAACGCTGGCCCAGGAGATGATCGCCGCCCAGGCGACCCGCGAGGCGCGTCTGGCGATCGCCGACGATGTCATCGTCAACGACGGCAGCCTGGCCGACCTGGACGCCCGCATCGGCGAGCTCGACACCCGCTACCGCGCCCTCGCCGCGACGCGCGCGGGGGGATTGGCGGCAGGCTGATCGACGACGCGCTGCGCGCTGCAGGGCCGCCGCAACAAGCCCCCTCCCCCCACCCGGCGCCAGGGCGCCGGCCTCCCCCGCACCCGGGGGAGGCGACCCGAGCACGCAGCACGCAGCCAACCCCGCGCGGACACTGCTTTGCTCCTTCCCCCGCACGCGGGGGAAGGTTGGGATGGGGGCGCCTTTCCCGCAACAAGCCCCCTCCCCCCACCCGGCGCTAGGGCGCCGGCCTCCCCCGCACGCGGGGGAGGCGACCCGAGCACGCAGCACGCAGCCAACCCCGCGCGGACACTGCTTTGCTCCTTCCCCCGCACGCGGGGGAAGGTTGGGATGGGGGCGCCTTTCCCGCGACAAGCCCCGCCCCCACCCGGCGCCAGGGCGCCGGCCTCCCCCGCAGGCGGGGGAGGCGACTCCAGCACACAGCGCGCGGCCAACCCCGCGCGCGGAGACACTGCTTTGCTCCTTCCCCCGTTCTACGGGGCATTGCGCCCTTCACGGGTGGAAGGCTGGGATGGGGGCGCTTTCCCGCGACAAGCCCCGCCCCCACCCGGCGCCAGGGGCGCCGGCCTCCCCCGCAGGCGGGGGAGGCGACTTCAGCACGCAGCGCGCGGTTCGAATACAGCGCGCACGGATACTGCTCTGCTCCTTCCCCCGTTTTACGGGGGAAGGCTGGGATGGGGGCGCTTTCCCGCGACATGCCCCGCCCCCACCCGGCGCCAGGGCACCGGCCTCCCCCGCAGGCGGGGGAGGCGACTTCAGCACGCAGCGCGCGGCCAAATCCCGCTCGCGCCGACATTTGCTCTTGCCCCTTCCCCCCGCACGCGCGGACATTTGCTTTGCTCCTTCCCCCGTTCTACGGGGCATTGCGCCCTTCACGGGTGGAAGGTTGGGATGGGGGCCGCGTCTCAAGGGATCCCGGGCCAGAGGCTGCGGATGGCGGCGATGCCTTGGGCGCCGTGGCGTCGGGCGGTTTGGATGTCGGCGGGGGTCATGCCGCCGATGGCGTAGATCGGCAGGGCGCTGTGTTCGCGCAGGCTGGCGAAGGCCGGCCAGCCGATGCCGGACTGGCCGGGGTGAGTGGCAGTCTCCGAGACGGGTCCCAGCACGACGAAGTCGCAGCCCAGACGAGCAGCGTGCCCGAGGTCGTCGGCGTCGTGGCAGGAGGCGGCGAGCGGCAGGCCAGGGGCGATCGGACGTATCGCGTGGTCGCGCAACGCAGCGGCCTTGAGATGCAGGCCGACGCCCGCAGCCTGGGCCAGCGTCGGCGGGCCGTTGAACAGCAGTTCGGCGCCGCGCCGGCGGCAGCGTGTGGCCGCCTCGGAGAGCAGGCGGGCCTGCCGGTCCGGATCGATACCCGGCAGGCGCAGTTGCACGCGGCGGATGCCGTTGCGCAAGGCCTCGTCGAGGCTGCGTAGCCAGGCGGCATCGTCGTCGCCGGGCGGCGGGGTGACGAGGTAGCGATCGGGGGCCTGCAGGGCGGCCACAACGGGCAGGTCGGCGGGCGGCATCGAGTAGCGACCGAGCTTGTCGGGCGCGACCCAGGTCAACGCCTGGCCTTCGCGGCCCTTGGGGGTGCCCTGCCATTGGGCGACATGGCGGACGTCGAGCCGCAGGCGCTTACTGGGATAGCGCTGTGGCACCACCACCAGTGGCGCGCCGACGACGATCTGGATGCCGAGCTCTTCATCGAGTTCGCGCGCCAGCGCCGCTTCCGGGGTCTCGCCCGGCTCGCATTTGCCGCCGGGAAACTCCCACAAGCCCGGCATGTCGCGACCCGGCGTGCGCCGGGACAGCAGGATGCGGCCGCGCTTGTCGGTGATGACCCCGGCGACGACTTCGACGACGCGTTCGCTCATGCCTCTGATTTCGACGTACAGGGGGTCGAGATTAGGGAGGCGACGGCGGCTTGCCAAGCGGTCGAGGCGGCTGGTCTCGCCGGGGCATGTCAGCCTCGACGCCCGGCATGGACCGCTGGCACATCGAAATCTGTGACGGATCCACTCCACCGCGATCGCCTGCCCCACGCGGCAGCCGAGCCCTGGGCCCAGCGACGCGAAGCGCTCAGGACTGCGCGTCGGGAGCGCCTCTGGCACCGGCCCCGCGCGATGGCGGGGCCGGACAGGTCAGCTCAGCTGACCGTGGCAGTGCTTGTACTTCTTGCCGCTGCCGCAGGGGCAGGGATCGTTGCGGCCGACCTTGGCGCCGTCGCGGACGATTTGGGCCTGCGGCCCGGCCGCCTCGGCCTGGGCAGCGCGCACGTCCTCGGCTTCCTCGTCGGCACCGTAGCCGCCGGCATCGGCATGCTGGAACTGGGCCTGGTTGAGCTTGGCCTCGACCTGGCGGCGTTCCTCCGCCTCGAGCGCGGCGATCTCGTCCTCGCTGCGCACACGCACTCGCGCGAGCATCGTCACGACCTCGTGCTTGACCTTGTCGAGCATCTCGGAGAACAGCTCGAACGCTTCGCGCTTGTACTCCTGCTTGGGCTGCTTCTGCGCGTAGCCACGCAGGTGGATACCCTGGCGCAGGTAGTCCATGCGCGCCAGATGCTCCTTCCAGCCCTGGTCGAGCACGTTGAGCATGATGTGCTTTTCGAGCATGCGCATGGTCTCGCCGCCCAGCTGCGCTTCCTTGTCGGCGAACAGCGCATCGACCGACTGCTGCACATGCTCGGCGATCTGCTCGGCGTCGAGTTCGTCGCGGGCCTTGGCCAGCGACACCAGCTCCAGGCGCAGGCCGAACTCGCGCTCGATCTCGGCCTCCAGGCCCGGCAGGTCCCACTGCTCGTCGATCGACTGCGGCGGCACATAGCGGCCGACGATGCCGGCGACGACGTCGGCGCGGATGCCGTCGACATTGTCCTTGACGCTCTCGGCGTCCAGCAGCTCGTCGCGCTGGCCATAGATGACCTTGCGCTGGTCGTTGTTGACGTCGTCGAAATCGAGCAGGTTCTTGCGGATGTCGAAGTTGTGGGCCTCGACCTTGCGCTGCGCGTTGGCGATCTGACGCGTCACCAGCGGGCTTTCGATGATGTCGTCTTCCTGCAGGCCCATCCGCGCCATGACTTTCTGCACCCAGTCGGCGGCGAAGATGCGCATGAGGTTGTCTTCGAGCGACAGGTAGAAGCGCGAGGACCCCGGGTCGCCCTGGCGACCGGAGCGGCCGCGCAGCTGGTTGTCGATACGCCGCGACTCGTGGCGCTCGGTGCCGATGATGTGCAGGCCGCCGGCGGCGACGACGGCGTCGTGGCGCTGCTGCCATTCCGCGCGCAGGCGCGCCTTGGTGGCGTCGTCGACCGGCACGCCGGACTCGGCCTCGAGCAGCGCGAGCTCCGTCTCGAGCGAACCGCCGAGCACGATGTCGGTACCGCGACCGGCCATGTTGGTGGCGATGGTCACCGCACCCGGACGACCGGCCTGGGCGACGATCTGTGCCTCGCGCTCGTGCTGCTTGGCGTTGAGCACTTCATGCGCGATGCCTTCCTTGCGCAGGTGCTCGCTGAGCAGCTCGGAGACCTCGATCGAGGTCGTGCCGACCAGCACCGGCTGGCCGCGTTCGTGCGCGGCCTGGATCTCGCGCGCCACGGCGCGGTACTTGCCGGCGCGATTGAGGAACACCGCATCGGGCGCGTCCTTGCGGATCATCGGCCGATGGGTCGGGATCACCACGACCTCCAGGCCGTAGATGCTCTCGAACTCGAAGGCCTCGGTATCGGCCGTGCCGGTCATGCCCGAGAGCTTGCCGTACATGCGGAACAGGTTCTGGAAGGTGATGCTGGCCAGCGTCTGGTTCTCGCGCTGGACCGGTACGCCTTCCTTCGCCTCGACCGCCTGGTGCAGGCCGTCGGACCAGCGACGACCCGGCAGCGTACGGCCGGTGAATTCGTCGACGATGATGACCTCGCCGTCGCGGACGATGTAGTGATCGTCGCGCTGATAGATCGCGTGCGCGCGCAGCCCGGCGTTGAGGTGGTGCACGACGTGGATGTTCTGCGGCGCGTACAGACTTTCGTCCTCGCCGAGAATGCCCGCGCCGCGCAGCAGCGCTTCGGCGTGCTCCTGGCCTTCCTCCGACAGATGGACCTGCTTGGCCTTCTCATCGACCCAGAAGTCGCCTTCGCCGTCCTCGGTCTCCTGGCGGACCAGCGACGGGACGATGCGGTTGACCTTGATGTAGAGCTCGGGGGAATCGTCGGCCGGGCCGGAGATGATCAGCGGCGTGCGCGCCTCGTCGATCAGGATCGAGTCGACCTCGTCGATGATCGCGTAGTTGAGCGTGCGCTGATAGCGGTCGGCCTTCGACAGCGCCATGTTGTCGCGCAGGTAGTCGAAGCCGAACTCGTTGTTGGTGCCGTAGGTGATGTCGGCGCGGTAAGCCTCGCGCTTGGCCTCGCCGTGCGGCATGCCCGGCCAGATGACGCCGACCGACAGGCCCAGCCAGTTGTAGAGCTTGCCCATCTGCGCCGCGTCGCGGCGGGCCAGGTAGTCGTTGACGGTGACGACGTGGACGCCCTTGCCCTCGAGTGCATTGAGGTAGGTCGGCAGCGTGCCGACCAGGGTCTTGCCTTCACCGGTGCGCATCTCGGCGATCTTGCCCATATGCAGGACCATGCCGCCGATCAGCTGGACGTCGTAGGGGCGCATGCCCAGCACGCGCTTGCTGGCCTCGCGGCAGACCGCGAAGGCCTCGGGCAGCAGCTTGTCGAGCGTCTCGCCGTTGGCGATGCGCTGCTTGAACTCCGGGGTCTTGGCCTGCAGGGCGTCGTCGGACAGCGCCTCCATCTCCGGCTCGAGCGCGTTGATCTTGACGACGACCTTCTCGAGCTGTTTGACGAAGCGGTCGTTGCGACTGCCGAAGACACTGGTGAGCAAGCGATTGAGCATTGGAGTACCGAAGTCTGGAATCGGAGCGCGGGACCGAGGCGGATTCCCCAGAAGCCGCAAACAGAAAAGGGCGCCAGGCGCCCTTTGATGGCAACGCGCATTGTAGCTCGGGGCGAGGAGGCGCGTTTGCAAGCCACTGGCTTGCGCGCCGACGAGCGCCGGAGCGGCTATGCCGCGCTTTAGCCCTCCCCCGCCTGCGGGGGAGGGTTGGGTGGGAGCGGCCGCAGGCGATGCCGCGGCCTTCCGTCTTGGCCGCCCAAGCCCGTACCCCCACCCGACGCCTAACGGCGTCGACCTCCCCCGCACGCGGGGGAGGTGTGGCGTCCGGCGACCTCGCAAGCGCCCGACCCGGCGGCTGCGCCGCGCATCAGCCCTCCCCCGCACGCGGGGGAGGTGTAGCGTCCTGACCTCGCGAGCGACCGGCCCGGCGACTGCGCCGCGCTTTAGCCCTCCCCCGCCTGCGGGGGAGGGTTGGGTGGGGGCGGCCGCAGGCGATGTCGCGGCCTTCCGTCTTGGCCGCCCGAGCCCGTGCCCCCACCCGACGCCTAACGGCGTCGACCTCCCCCGCACGCGGGGGAGGTGCGGCGCCCTGCAACCTCGCAAGCGCCCGACCCGACGGCTATGCCGCGCATCAGCCCTCCCCGCGCGTGGGGGAGGTGCGGCGTCCTGCGACCTCGAGCGACCGGCCCGGCGGCTATGCCGCGCATCAGCCCTCCCCCGCCTGCGGGGGAGGGTTGGGATGGAGGGCGCTCCAATTGGGTGGGGGCGGGCCCCCAACCGGTTACTGCCGGCTCACGCCCATGGCGCCGAGGAACTTGCGTGGGTTCTGCACCTGCCCGTTCTCCCAGACCTCGAAATGCACGTGAGCGCCAGTCGAACGGCCGGTGGAGCCGGCCTTGGCGATCTCGTCGCCGATGCGCACAAGATCGCCGACTTTCACCACGTTGCGCGAGTTGTGCGCGTAGCGGGTGACGTAGCCGTTGCCGTGGTCGACCTCGACGACATTGCCGTAGCCGCGGCGCACGCCCGAATAGCTGACCACGCCGTCGGCGACGGTCATCACCGGGTCGCCAGTGCGCGCATCGAAGTCGATGCCCTTGTGGAACTGGCCGCCGCGGCCGAAGGGGTCGGCGCGGTACCCATAGGATGAGGTCACGAAGCTGCGGCCTACCGGCGAGCGCGACGGCAGCGCGTCGCGCTGGAGCTTGCGGTCGAGCAACAGCGCCTCGAGCACCGAGAGCTGCTGACCGGAGTGGGTCAGGTCGCCTTCGAGCGCCTCCAGGCCACCGAGCAGCTTACCGGCCGGCATGTCCTGCGCCGGCTCGGGACCGCCGACGCCCACGGTCCGGTCGAAGTCGAACTCGCCGTCCTCCATGCCGGCGCCGCGGGCAAGCCGGTCGCCAAGCGCGTTGAGACGGTTGGCCTGGGCCTGCAGTTCGCTGAGCCGGGCGGCGAGCGCATTGACCTCGCGCTGCGCCTCGCGGCGGGTCTCATCCAGGCTGCGCTCGTGCGCGGCGGCCACGCCGTGCAGGCGGGCGATCTCGGCCGAGTTCATCGCGCCGGCGGCGCACATGCCGGCCGCGGCGACCACGATCGCCATCGAGACCGGCCGGCGACGGGCCAGGATGCGGGCCCTGCGGGCCACCTGTGCGGCAACGCCGCGCATATCATTCAACAAGGTTTTGACGGTCATGGTGCCAATGTCTGATTTCCGGTCCAGATCCAAGCCATCCCGCATCGGAGCCCCGACCGCCGCGCTGGACGCGGCCCTGGATGGCACGTCGGCCGATCCGATCCGTCGGGCCATGTGGCTCGACGCGTTGGATCGCCGCCTCGTTCCCCTGCTGCCGCCGGCACTGGCGCCGCATGCGCGGCTGGCCAATGTCGATCGCCGCAGGCTGGTGTTCCTCGTCGATTCGCCTATCTGGCACGCCAGGCTGCGCCTGTCGGCCGATACGCTGCTCGACGCTGCCCGCTCCATCGGACTGGATGTCGACGACATCGTCGTCAGGACGTCGACCCAACCCCTGCGACCCGCACCCCCAGAGGTCCGCGGTGCGCTGGCCACCCCACCGTCGGCGGTCGCACGCGACACGCTGCGGTCGGTTCTGGCCTCGCTCCGACCGCCGGAAGGCGGCAAGGACGAGGAGGTGTGAAGTCTGTGGGTCCCGCCTGCCCCCTTCATCGGCATCAAGGCCAGGTGAAGGAGAGGGGGCATCCTACCGGGCATCGCCATCTGGGGCGTTAACAAGAAGCTAACTTTTCAGAAAGCCAAGGTTAAAAATCCGTTAGACAAAGCGCCCGACCTGAACGCTGGCGATCGGAATCGCGATCCGCGCGTGCCGACGGTGCTGTAGGTCGGTCCTCGCGTTGGGACGTACTCGGACCATCGCCCGAAGCGGGCGGTCGATATCGGGTCGCAGCATGCGACCGGGCGATTCAGGCAGCGACTGGGGCGCCGTAGGCAACCGGCGCCGCATCGTCCTCGGCAAAGCTGACGATTTCCCAGGCCGAGCGGGTTTCGAGCAACGCGCGCACAAGCTTGTTGTTCAGCGCGTGCCCGGACTTGTAGCCCTTGAACAGGCCCAGGATCGGATGGCCGGCCAGATAGAGGTCGCCGACCGCGTCGAGGATCTTGTGGCGCACGAACTCGTTGGCGTAGCGCAGGCCATCGTCGTTGAGCACGCGGAACTCGTCGAGCACGATGGCGTTGTCCATCGAACCGCCGAGCCCCAGGTTGCGCTCGCGCATGTACTCCAGGTCGCGCATGAACCCGAAGGTGCGGGCGCGGCTGACCTCGCGGATGTAGGCCTCGGTCGAGAACTCCACCTCGGCCCGCGACTGCGCCAGCGGGATGGCCGGGTGGTCGAAGGCGATGGTGAAATCCAGGCGGAAGCCGTCATAGGGCTCGAACCGCGCAATCTTGTCGCCCTCGCGCACTTCGATCGGCGCCAGGATCCGGATGAAACGCTTGGGCGCGGCCTGCTCGACCACGCCTGCCGACTGCAGCAGGAACACGAACGGCCCCGACGAGCCGTCCATGATCGGCACCTCGGCCGCGGACAGTTCGACGTACAGATTGTCCACGCCGAGTCCGGCAAGCGCGGACATCAGATGTTCGACCGTCTGCACGTGGGCCGTGCCCAGGCTCAGGCCGGTACACAGCGTGGTCTCGGTGACGAGCCCGCCCTGGGCGGGAATGTCGACCACGGGGTCGAGATCGACACGCCGGAAGACGATGCCGGTATCCGGGGCGGCCGGGCGCAGGGTCAGGAACACTTTCTCGCCGCTGTGCAGGCCGACGCCCGTTGCGCGGATCACGTTCTTGATGGTGCGTTGGCGGGGCATCGAAAGTCCGGGGGAAAGAAGCGCCAGCCGCGGACGCGGCAGGCAACCGGGGCAGATTATCACGGAGACCGCTGAACCTGAACGAAGCGATTCGAGGCGGTCAAGATGCATCCGGGACCGGAATCCGGCATGCAGGCCGACGCGATGCGCCGGCGGGAACAACGGGCAACAAACCGGCCCGCCGGGCGTACCCGGCGGGCCAAAACGGCGCGCTGCGGACAACAGCGCGCCGATGCTTGCGAGGACAACACACTGCGCGCCGCCGCACCGGGCAAGTGCGATGCGGGCACAGACAGCGGCGTCAGTCGGCTCGACCCCGACAGGCCGGGCCGGCCTGCGCGGTGTCGGTCGACGACGCCATCGGCAGGCTCAGTCGGCCTGCCGACGCAGAAACGCCGGAATGTCCAGGTAGCTGCTGTCGCTGCCGAAATCGGCGACCTTCGGCGCATCGCCCGTATCGCTGCGTGCGGCGCCCTGCCCGGCCGAGCGCGACGCGGTCGACGCCGCCGCACCACCATTGCCGCGCAGCGAGGCCGCGATGCTGTGGCCCGGGCTGTACGGGGCCACGGCGTCGCCGTCGTCGATCAACAGGCCGGTGGTGCCGTCGCGGACGCCACGCTGGTTGTTGCTGATCAACTGCACCTGCGGCTTGCCGCGACCGGCGCTGTCGTGCCCGGTGCCACGTGCCGGCGCCCGGTTGAGGCCGGTGGCGACCACGGTCACGCGGACTTCGTCCTGCATGTCCGGGTCGAGGACGGTGCCGATGACGATGGTCGCGTCCTCGCTGGCGAAGTTCTCGACCGTGCGGCCGACCTCGTCGAACTCGGCCATCGTGAAGTCGGCGCCGGCGGTGATGTTGACCAGGATGCCGTTGGCGCCGGCCAGGTTGACGTCGTCGAGCAGCGGGTTCTGGATCGCGGCCTCGGCGGCGGCCTGCGCGCGATCGTCGCCCCGGGCCAGGCCCGTGCCCATCATCGCCAGGCCCATTTCGGCCATAACGGTGCGCACGTCGGCGAAGTCGACGTTGATCAGGCCCGGACGCACGATCAGGTCCGCGATGCCCTGCACCGCGCCCAGCAGCACGTCGTTGGCGGCCCGGAATGCCTGGATCATCGTGGCATTGCGGCCGAGCACGGTGATCAGCTTTTCATTGGGGATGGTGATCAGCGAGTCGCAGTGCGCCGACATCTCCTCGATGCCCTTGAGCGCGACCTGCATGCGCCGGCGGCCCTCGAACGGGAACGGCTTGGTGACCACGGCCACCGTCAGGATGCCCATTTCCTTGGCGAGCTGGGCCACGACCGGCGCCGCACCGGTGCCGGTGCCGCCGCCCATGCCGGCGGTGATGAACACCATGTCGGCGCCCTGCAGCGCGTCCATGATGATCTCGCGGTCCTCGAGTGCGGCCTGGCGACCGACTTCGGGGTTGGCGCCTGCGCCCAGGCCCTTGGTGACGCTGCTGCCGAGCTGCAGCTGCAGCTTGGCGCCGCAATTCTTGATTGCCTGCGCGTCGGTGTTGGCGGTGATGAACTCCACGCCATCGACGCTGTTGTTGACCATGTGCGCGACCGCGTTGCCGCCGCCACCGCCGACGCCGATGACCTTGATCACCGCGTTTGGAGCCATCTTCTCGACCAATTCGAAATGTGCCATGTCCGTTGTCCTCGGTTTGGAGCCGTGATTGGTGATGCGCGATGCGCGATTCGAAACCGCCGAACCCCGTGTGCCACACCGCCATCCGGTATTTATGTTGTTGTCGAATGTGCTGGTTACCGCTTACCGCTGTCTTCGTCGCCGCCCTGCCCTCTGCCCTTCTTTGTCGCTTTTTGAAACGCCCATTGCGCAAGACGCAGCGCGTGGCGGGTCCGTCAGAACTCGCCGTTGAACCACGTCTTGAGTTTCTTCAGCAGCCCGCCCGCGCGACCGGCGGAGATCACCGGGCGTCGGGGGTGCTCGATCTGGCTGCCCATCAGCAGCAGGCCCACGCCGCTGGCGTGCACCGGATTGCCGACGACCTCACCCAGTCCGGTGACGTGCTGGGGAATCCCCACGCGCACCGGCATCTGCAGCATTTCCTCGGCCAGTTCGACGACGCCTTCCATCTTCGCCGCGCCACCGGTGAGCACCATGCCGGCGCGCACATGCTGCTCGAAGCCCGAGCGGCGCAGTTCGGCCTGCACCATCTCGAAGATCTCCTCGTAGCGCGCCTGCACCGCCTGCGCCAGCGACTGGCGCGGCAGCCGCCGCGGCGGCCGGTCGCCGACGCTGGGCACCTGGATCGATTCTTCGCTGGTCGCCAGCTGCGCCAGCGCGCAGGCGTAGCGGACCTTGATCTGCTCGGCTTCCGGGGTCGGCGTGCGCAGCATGTGCGCGATGTCCTCGGTGACCTTGTCGCCGGCGATCGGCAGCGATGCGGTGTGGCAGATCGCGCCCTGCACGAACACCGCCAGGTCGGTCGTGCCCGCGCCCATGTCCACCAGCACCACGCCCAACTCGCGTTCATCGGAGGTCAGCACTGCGGTGCTGGAGGCCAGCGACGACAGGATCAGGTCGTCGATCTGCAGGCCGCAGCGCTGCACGCACTTGCTGATGTTGGCCGCGGCCGACTGCGCGCACACCACCAGGTGCGCATGCACCTCCAGGCGCACACCGGTCATGCCGACCGGATTGCGGATGCCCTCCTGCGAGTCGTCGAGCACGTACTCGCGCGGGATCGCATGCAGGATCTTCTGGTCGGCCGGAATCGCGACGGCCTTGGCCGCGTCGAGCACGCGATCGAGATCCGACCAGGTCACTTCGTTGTCACGGATCGGCACGATGCCTGGCGAGTTGCGGCACTGCACGTGGTTGCCGGAGATCGAGGCGTAGACCGAGCGGATCTCGCAGCCGGCCATCAGCTCGGCTTCTTCGACCGCGCGCTGGATCGACTGCACCGTCGACTCGATGTCCACGACCACGCCGCGCTTGAGCCCGCGCGACTCGTGGCTACCGATCCCGATCACCTCGATCGGGTTGCCGGGCGAATATTCGCCGACCAGCGCCACCACTTTCGAGGTGCCGATATCCAGTCCGACGATGAGGGTCTTGTCGCCTTTGCGGTTCATGAGAGGCCGTGAGTCGTGAGTCGTGAGTCGTGATGAGCGGGCATGCCCGGCGCGCCAAGCGCCAATGCCGGAGATCCGCCGGAGGCGGCTGCCGGCGCGGTACCCGCGGCCTCGCTGTCGGTGCCAGGCGTCCCCCAGACCAGGGCGAAGCCGTTGGTGTAGCGCAGGTCGGCGCGTGCCAGCGGCTCGGCGCGGTTGGCGACCAAGCGCGGCAGCATCCGGGCGAAGCGCGCCAGACGCGGCACCGCGTCCTGGCTGCCGACCAACACCTCGGTGCCGCTGGACAGGTGGATCAGCCAACTGCCGCGCGCGTCGAGCACGACGCCTTCGATCTGCTGGCCCGAGGGCCGGAACAGCTCGCGTGCCTCGTTGTAGAGCGCGACGACCTCGTTGGCGCGCGCGTCGGGCCCATCGAAGCGCGGCATCGCGTCCGGCACCTCGACCCCTTCGGCCGAGAACAGCCGGCCGCGGGTCGACAGCAGCCGGTCCTCGCCCCAGCGTGCGAACGGGACATGCTCGCCGATGCGCACTTCCAACACATCGGGCCAGTGCTTGCGCACCTCGACACCGGCGACCCAGGGCAGCCGCGCGACGTCGCGCCGCGCCTGCGCCAGATCGACCGCGAAGAAGCCGCGCTGTGCGTGCGGCAGCACCGTCTCGCGCACGCGGGCGACATCGACCTGCTCGAGGCCGTCGTTGATCCGCAGCACGCGCAGCGGCCAGCGCTCGGCGCCGATCCAGCCCTGCATCACGGCGACGACCGGCAACGCCACCAGCGCCAGCGCCAGCAGCCAGGCCAGGATCCGCGTCGTGGTGGCAAGCGCCTGGTTCATCGCGCGGCCGCCTCCGGCATCAGCGTCGATTCGAGCACGCACCAGCACAGCGCGGCATAGTCCATGCCCAACTGCGCGGCGGCCTTGGGCACCAGCGAATGGCTGGTCATGCCCGGTGCGGTGTTCACTTCCAACAGGTGCAGCGCGCCGGTGGCGCGATCGCGCATCACATCGACGCGGCCCCAGCCGCTGCAGCCGGCGGCGACGAACGCCTCCACCGCCAGCGCGCCGAGCCGCACCTCGTCGTCGCCGTCCTGGCCGGGGCACAGATAGCGGGTGTCGTCGGAGACGTACTTGGCCTCGTAGTCGTACCACGCGCCCTTGGGCACGATGCGGATCGACGGCAGCGCGCGCGGGCCCTCACCGGCATCGAGAATGCCGACCGTGAGCTCGTCGCCCTCGATCATCTGCTCCATCAGCAGCTCGCCGGGATAGCGCGCGGCCAGGGCGACCGCGGCGTCGAGATCGGCGTCGGCAAACACCC
Source organism: Luteimonas sp. gir (assembly GCF_037198055.1). NCBI lineage: Bacteria > Pseudomonadati > Pseudomonadota > Gammaproteobacteria > Lysobacterales > Lysobacteraceae > Luteimonas > Luteimonas sp. gir. The sequence continues at coordinate 186,435 of NZ_JBBAXQ010000002.1, read as the reverse complement.
GGCTGACGCCGACGCTCGAGCCTTCCTTCGACGGCTTGACGATGACCGGCAGACCGAGCTCGCGCGCCGCGGCGTGCACGTCCTCACCAGCTGTGATGCGGCGATAGCGCGGCGTCGGCAGGCCCAGGCTCAGCCACACCTGCTTGGTGCGGATCTTGTCCATGGTCAGCGCCGAGCCGAGCACGCGCGAGCCGGTATAGGGCACGCCGAAGGCGTCGAGCAGGCCCTGCACCACGCCGTTCTCGCCATCGCCGCCATGCAGGATGTTGAAGACGCGGTCGAAGCGGCCGGCAACGATCGCCTCGGCAAGCGCGGGCACGCCATCGACCGCGTGCGCGTCGACACCGCGCGAGCGCAGCGCGTCGAGCACGCCCTGTCCGGACTGCAGCGAGACCTCGCGCTCCGAACCAGGACCGCCGAGCAGCACGGCGACCCGGCCGAACGCGGCCGGATCGGTGATGCGCGGCGCGGGCACGGTCGCGCTCATGCGGTCACCTCCGCAAAGCCGTCCTGGGCCAGCCGCTGCACGGTCGCGCCGATGTCGCCGGCGCCCATCATCAGCAACAGGTCGCCGTCGCGCAGCACGTCGGGCAGCACGTCGATCAGGTCGTCGGCGGCATTGACGACGACCGGCTCGATGCGGCCGCGTGCACGGATCGCGCGGGCCAGTGTCTTGGCGTCGGCGCCGGCGATCGGCGCCTCGCCGGCCGGATAGACCTCGGTCAGCACCAGCGCATCGACATCCGACAGCACGCCGGCGAAATCGTCGAACAGCGCGCGGGTGCGGCTGTAGCGGTGCGGCTGGAATGCGACCACCAGCCGGCGATCGCCCCAGCCACCGCGTGCGGCGGCGAACACCGCGGCCAGTTCGCGCGGATGGTGGCCATAGTCGTCGACCAGTTGCACCCGGGCGCCGGTCGGCGTGACCACTTCGCCGAGCAGATTGAAGCGGCGGCCGATGCCCTCGAAGCGACCCAGCGCGGCGACGATCGCCTCGGGGGCGACGCCGAGCTGCCAGCCCACCGCAGCGGCGGCCAGTGCGTTGAGCACGTTGTGGCGGCCGGGCAAGGCCAGCCGGGCTTCGACACGCACGTTCTCGGGCAGGCACAGCGTGAACTGCATCGCCGCGCCGTCCTGGCGGACGTTCTCGGCGCGCACGTCCGCCTCGTCCGACAGGCCGTAGGTCATCATGTGCCGCGGCACGCTCTGCGCGAGCCGGGCGACTTCGGGATCGTCGATGCACAGCACCGACAGCCCGTAGAACGGCAGCCGGTGCAGGAACTCGGTGAAGGCTTCCTGGACGCGGGCGAAGTCGCCACCGTAGTTCTCCAGGTGGTCGGCATCGATATTGGTGACGATCGCGACCAGCGGGTTGAGCCGCAGGAAGCTGCCGTCGCTCTCGTCGGCCTCGGCGACCAGCCAGTCGCCGCTGCCCAGGCGGGCATTGGCCCCGGCGGCGAGCAACTGCCCGCCGACGACGAAGGTCGGGTCCAGGCCGCCCTCGGCGAGCACACTGGCGGTCAGCGAGGTCGTGGTGGTCTTGCCGTGGGTGCCGGCGACCGCGATGCCGCGGCGGAAGCGCATCAACTCGGCGAGCATTTCGGCGCGCGGCACGATCGGGATGCGCTGGGCGCGCGCCTCCATCAGCTCCGGGTTGTCGGCGCGGATCGCACTGGACACGACGATGCAGTCGGTGCCCAACACGTTGGCCGCCGCGTGGCCGCGGTGCACGGTCGCGCCCAGACGGGCGAGCCGGCGGGTCGCCGCGCTGTCGGCGGTGTCCGAACCCGAAACCTTGTAGCCGAGCGTGACCAGCACCTCGGCGATGCCGCTCATGCCGGTGCCGCCGATGCCGACGAAATGCACGCGCGAGAAGACCTTCGCGAAGTCTTCCTTCGACAGGCCACGGGTCTGGTGCAGGCGACGGATCATGCGTGGCTCCTGCCGCCGAAGCTCGGCTCGACGCGCTGCTGCAGACGGCTGGTGCCGCGCTTGGCGGTCGCCGGCGGCACGGGCAGCGGCGGTTGATGGGTGGGGGGCATCGGGCCGGCCGGCGTCGGTGCTGGCGCGGCGGCATCGCCGCGCAGCCGGGCGACCTGGCGCTGGGCGCGGTCGAGTTCGTAGGACACGCGCAGCAGCAGCCCGAACGCGACGCAGGTCATCATCACGCTCGAACCGCCCGAGGACACCAGCGGCAGCGTCAGGCCCTTGGTCGGCAACAGGCCGAGGTTCACGCCGATCGAGACCAGGCTCTGCAGGCCGATCATCAACGCGACACCGAACGCGCAGTAGCCGGCGAAGTGGCGGCGCATCTCCACGCACTTCAGACCCACCCACAGCGCGCGGCCGACCAGCGCGACGAACAGGCCGACGACCAGGCACACGCCGACAAAGCCCAGTTCCTCGGCCAACACCGAGAAGATGAAGTCGGTATGCGCTTCGGGCAGGTAGGAGAGCTTCTGCACCGACGCGCCCAGGCCGACACCGGAGAACTCGCCGCGGCCGACCGCCATCAGCGCATTGCTGAGCTGGTAGCCCGCACCGAGCTGGTCTTCCCAGGGATTCATGAACGAGGTGATGCGGCGCAACCGGTAAGGCTCCATGACCGCGACCGCGACCACCGCCGGCAGCAGCAGCAGCACCGGCAGCATCATGCGCTTGAGGTGGCCGCCGCCGAGCACCAGCATGCCGGCGGTCACGCCCAGCAGCAGCATCGACGAGCCGAAGTCGGGCTGCAGCAGCAGCAGGCCGACCAGCACCACGGCCACGCCGATCGGCTTGAGCATCGCGCCCCAGGTGGCGTTGACCTCGTCTCGGAAGCGCACCAGGTAGCTCGCCAGCCAGACGATGTAGATGACCTTGACCGCCTCGACGACCTGGAAGTTGGAAATGCCCAGGTTGATCCAGCGGTGCGCGCCGTTGACCGAACGCCCCAACCCCGGCACGAACACCAGCAGCAGCAGGCCCGCGCACATCAACAGCACGAAACGGTCGTACTTCTCGATGGTCTTGAGCTCGGTGCGCATCACTGCGAACGCCAGGCCCAGCCCCAAGCCGATGAACATGAAGTGGCGGCTGAGGAAGTAGTACCGCCCCACCCCCATGTCCTCGCCGACGGCGATCGAGCTCGACGCGACCATGATCACGCCCAGGGTCGCGATCGCGACCATGATCCCGACCAGCCACGGGTCGAACCGACCGTGGATCTCGTCGAGCCGGGTCGCCTGGCGGGCGCCAAAGGCGTCGTGGAGTGCGGTGTCGTGGACGCGGGCCATCAGCGCACCTTCAACGTGGCGAGACCGACGAGGACCAGGATCACCGAGATGATCCAGAAGCGGACGATCACCCGCGGCTCGGGCCAGCCCTTGAGCTCGAAGTGGTGATGGATCGGCGCCATGCGGAACACGCGCTTGCCGGTCAGCTTGAAGCTGGCGACCTGGATCATCACCGACAGCGTCTCGATGACGAAGATGCCGCCCATGATCACCAGCACCAGTTCCTGACGCACGATCACCGCCATCGTGCCGAGCACCGCGCCGAGCGCGAGCGCGCCGATGTCGCCCATGAACACCATCGCCGGATAGGTGTTGAACCACAGAAAGCCCAGGCCCGCGCCGGCGATCGCCGCGCAGATGATCACCAGCTCGCCGGCGCCGGGGACCTGCGGGATCTGCAGATAGCTGGAGAACACCGCGTTGCCGGAGGCGTAGGCGAACACGCCCATGCCGCAAGCGACCAGCACCGTTGGCATGATCGCCAGCCCATCGAGGCCGTCGGTCAGATTGACCGCGTTGGAGAAGCCGACGATCCAGAAGTAGGCGATCGCCACAAAGCTGATACCCGCCAGCGGCAGCGCGATCGACTTGAACAGCGGCAGGTAGAACGTGGTCGCCGCCGGCACGTCCGCGTACAGATACAAGTACAGGCCGGCCGCCAGGCCGAACACCGACTGCAGCAGGTACTTCCAGCGCGACTTCAGGCCGTTGGGATCGCGATGCACGATCTTGATCCAGTCGTCGTACCAGCCAATCGCGCCGAAGGCGACCATCACCGCCATCACCAGCCACACGTACTTGTTGCGCAGGTCGCCCCACAGCAACACCGCCGCCAGCACGGTGATCAGGATCAGCGCACCGCCCATCGTCGGCGTACCGGCCTTGGAGAAGTGCGTCTGCGGACCGTCCTGGCGGATCGGCTGCCCCCCCTTGTACTGCGCCAGCTTGCGGATCACCGCCGGGCCCAGCCACAACGACAACGACAGCGAGGTCAGCGCCGCCAGGATGCCGCGGAAGGTGAGGTATTCGAACAGACCGAAGAAGTCCTCGAACCCCTGCAGCCAGCGGGCGAGTTCAAGCAGCATCGTGGGTTCCTTGCGCGTCGAGCAGTGCGGCGACCGTCCGGTCCATCGCACTGCCCCGGGATCCCTTGACCAGGATCGTGAGGGCCGGTCGGTCGTCCGTGGAAGACCGCGTGTCGTGAGCCGAGGCGCTGGCATCCAGGTCGCGGACCAGGGCCTGGGCGAGCGCAGCGTGGGTGTCGAAGCGCTGCGCGCCGTCGCCGAAGGCGTCGGCCGCGTGCGCGGCCAACGGTCCGAGTGCGTAGAGCGCAGCGATGCCGGCAGCCTTGGCGCGCAGCCCGGCCTGCGCATGCATCGCAGCGCCGTCGGCGCCGAGTTCGCGCATGTCGCCCAGTACCAGCCAGCGCGTGCCCGGCATGGTCGTCAGGGTCTCGATCGCGGCGTGCAGCGAGCCGGGATTGGCGTTGTAGCTGTCGTCGATCAGGGCCGCGCCACTGGACAGGCGATGTAGGGCCAGCCGGCCGGACACCGCCTGCGCTGCTTGCAGCCCATCGACGATCGTCGCCAGCGGCACGCCGGCCGCCAGCGCGATCGCGGCCGCAGCCAGCGCATTGCGCACGTTGTGGCGGCCGGCCAACGGCAGCGCAACCGGCGCCTCGCCAGCGGGCGTGATCAGCTGGAAGCGGGTGCCGGCCGCGTCGGGACGGATGGCGCGGGCGACCACGTCGGCCGTGGCCTCGATGCCGAAGCGCAGCAGGCGGCGCCCGTGGGCGCGCTGCGCGAAATACGGCGCGAACGCATCGTCGGCATTGATGACCGCGGTGCCGTCGGCAGGCAGCGCGTCGTAGACCGCGGCCTTGGTGTCGGCGATGCCCAGCAGGCTGCCCATGCGCTCCAGGTGCGCCGGCGCGACGTTGTTGACCAGGGCAATGCGCGGGCGCGCGATCGCGGTCAGATAGGCGATGTCGCCCGGCTGCCCGGCGCCCATTTCGTAGACGGCGAACATGGCGTCCTCGGGCGCATCGAGGATCGACAGCGGCAGGCCGATCTCGTTGTTGAGGTTGCCGGGATTGAAGCAGGTCGCGGCATGCCGGCGCAGGATCTCGACCGTCAGCTGCTTGACGCTGGTCTTGCCGTTGCTGCCGGTGATCGCGACGACCTGCGCGACCCGCGCACGCTGGACCGCCGTGGCCAGTGCGCCGAGCGCGGTCTGCGGGTCGGCGACGACGATCTGCGGCAGCGCCAGGTCGAGCGGACGGGCGACGAGCGCGGCGCGCACACCCAGCTCGGCAGCGCGCGCGACGTGCGCGTGGCCATCGAAGTTCTCGCCGCGCAGCGCGACGAACAGACGCGCACGCGGGTCCGTGGCGTCGAGCCGGCGGGTGTCGGTGACGACGGCCTTGATCTGCACGCCGTCGTCGGCGCCCTGCAGGCGGCCGTTGACCAGCGCGGCGATCCGGGTGAGCGACAGCGGCGTCATCGTGCGCCCTCCGTCCCGCGCGCAGCCAGCGCGGCCTGCGCGACCTGCCGGTCGTCGAAGGGATGCTGCACGCCGTCGATCTCCTGGTAGGGCTCGTGTCCCTTGCCGGCGATCAACACGATGTCACCGGGCTCGGCCTCGGCGATCGCCTGCGCGATCGCGCGGCCGCGGTCGCGCTGCACACGGACCGTGTCGGCGCGTTCGAAACCGGCGAGGATGTCGGCGACGATGGCATCGCCATTCTCGCGGCGCGGATTGTCGTCGGTGACGATCACCCGATCGGCATGGGCCTCGGCGATCGCCGCCATCTGCGCGCGCTTGCCGGTGTCGCGTTCGCCACCGCAGCCGAACACGCAGGTCAGTCGGCCGCGCAGATGACCGCGCAGCGACTGCAACGCCTGCTGCAGCGGATCGGGCTTGTGCGAGTAGTCGACGACCACCAGCGGCTGCGTATCGCCGCCACCGAAGCGGTTCATGCGGCCGGCGATGGGCTGCAGCACGCCGAGCGCGCGCACGATCTGCGCCGGCGCCTGGCCGAGCGCGGCGAGCACGCCGGCGACGGCCAGCAGGTTGTCGACATTGAAGCGGCCCAGCAGCGGCGAGCGCACCGTCAGCCGTTCGCCACCGATGCGCAGCGAGAACGCGATGCCGTCGGCATCGAGCGCGACATCGGACGCGGCGATGTCGGCATCGGCCGCGCCGGCGGCGCTGACGCGGATCGCGCGTACGGCAGTATCGAGCCGCGCCGGCAGCGTGGCGCCGAACGGATCGTCGACATTGATTACCGCGGCCTTGAGGCCCGGACGCATGAACAGCTTGGCCTTCGCCTCGCCGTAGCCGGCCATGTCGCCGTGGTAGTCGAGGTGGTCGCGGGTGAGGTTGGTGAACACCGCGACATCGAAATGCACTGCATCGACACGGCCCTGGTCGAGCGCGTGCGAGCTGACTTCCATCGCCACCGCCTGCGCACCGTCGTCGCGCAACTGCGCCAGCAACGCATGGGTCTGCAGCACCAGCGGCGTGGTGAAGCCAGTCGGGGCGACCGCGCCGTGCAGGCCGGCGCCGAGCGTGCCGATGGTGCCGGCGCGCGTGCCCGAGGCCTCCAGCGCCTGCGCCAGCAGCTGCACCGTGGAGGTCTTGCCGCTGGTACCTGTGACGCCGACCATCGTCATCGCCCGCGAGGGCTGACCGTGGAAGGTATCGGCCATCGCGCCCATGCGGTCGCGCAGGCCCGCCACGGCGATCGCATCGGCCGGCAGCGTCTCGATCTCGGCCGGGACCGGCGGCTCGAACAGCACCGCGTTGGCGCCCGCGGCCTTGGCCTGGGCGGCGAAATGCAGGCCGTGCGTGCCGAAGCCGCCGATCGCGACGAAGGCATCGCCCGGCCGCAGCGCGCGGCTGTCCTGCACCAGGCCGGTGATGACGGTGTCGGCCGGCACGGTGGCGACGTCGGGCAGCAGTTCGGACAACGGCATCGCGCGGCTCATCGCGGCGTCCCCGTCGTCGTCGCCTGCGCAGCGGCCGGCGTGCGCCCGTGCTCGCGTGCGAGCTTGGCCTCGTTGGCGGCCTGCGCGGCCAACCAGGTCTCGATGTCGTCGGGCGGCACGTCCATCAGCCGCAATGCACCATCCATGACCCGCTTGAACACCGGCGCGGAGACGTAGCCGCCGCCGTAGGTCGATCCGCCCTTGGAGGTGTCGGGATCGTCGATGACCACGACCATTGCAAAGCGCGGATCGGCCACCGGCACCAGGCCGGCGAAGAACGCGAGATAGCGCCGGGCGTACCCGCCGCCGCTGGCCTTGCGCGCGGTGCCCGACTTGCCGGCGACGTGGTAGCCCAGGATCGCCGCGCGGGTGCCGGTGCCGCCGGGCTCGGTGACCGTCTGCATCATCCGCACCACTTCGTCGGCGACCTTCGCCGACAGCACCTGGCGCGGCTCGCCGGCACCGCCCTTGACGAAGGTCGGCGGCAGCGCGCGGCCGTGGTTGCCCAGCGTGGCGTAGGCGTGCGCGATCTGCATCGGCGTCACCGACAGGCCATAGCCGTAGGACATGCCCTGCTTGGTGGTGCCGCTCCAGCGCGAAGGGTCCGGGAACAGGCCGGCCGCCTCGCCGGGGAAGCCGCTACCGGTGCTGCGGCCGTAGCCGAAGCTGCGCACGAAATCGTAGAAGTACTGGCTGTCGAGCTTGTGCACGACCATCGCCGAGCCCACGTTGGAGCTCTTGGTGATGATGCCGGTGGTGTCGAGCACACCGTAATTGCGGAAGTCGCTGGTCTTGAAGCGCCCGTTGGGAATCCAGCCCGGGCTGGTGTTGAAGGTGCTGGTCGGCGTGATGACACCCTTCTCCAGCGCCGCGGCGATCGTGATCGGCTTCATCGTCGAGCCGGGCTCGAGCAGGTCGGTCACCGCGCGGTTGCGGTGGGCGTCGCGGTTTTCGCCGGTCACGCGGTTATTGTTGTAGGTCGGCAGGTTGGCCATCGCCAGCACCTCGCCGGTCGCCACTTCGAGGATCACGATCGAACCGGCACTGGCGCCGGTTTCCTCAATCGCGCGCCGCAGCTCGCGATGGGCCAGGAACTGGATGCGGCGGTCGATGCTCAGCACCAGGTCCTTGCCCGGCTCGGCGGCGCGGACCAGGTTCACGTGCTCGACGATGCGGCCGTGCCGGTCGCGGATCACGTTCTGCGCGCCAGGGGTGCCGGTCAACCAGTCGTCGAACGCCAGCTCGATGCCTTCCTGGCCGCGGTCGTCGATATTGGTGAAGCCGAGCACGTGCGAGACCGCCTCGCCCTGCGGGTAGAAGCGGCGGTATTCGCGCTGCGAGAACACACCGGGAATGCCGAGGTCGAGCACGCGCTTGGCCGTCGACGGACTGATCCGGCGATGGCGCGGCACGTACATGAACTCCTTGTCGGCCCGCTGCGAGACCGCGCGCGACAGCTCTTCGAGCGGCAGGCCGGTCGCCTCGGCCAGTTCGGGCAGGCGGTCGGGATGCTTGCTCAGTTCCTGCGGGTTGATCCACAGCGACTCGACCGGCGAGGAAATCGCCAGCGGCTCGCCGTTGCGGTCGGTGATCATGCCGCGCGAGGCCGGGATCGGGATTTCGCGGCGGAAGCGCGCGTCGGCCTTCTGCTGATAGAAGGCGTTGTCGATCAGTTGCAGGTCGACTGCGCGGCCGACCAGCGCCACCGCGCCCAGGCCCAGCGCACCGCCGACCAGCATCAGCCGCAGACGCAGGTCGAACTGCGCGCGCTTGCGCGGCTTTTTGGCGTGGCCGTCGCCGGCCTTGATGAACCTGCCGAGTTTCATGGCCGCACCACCACGATTTCGGCGGTCTCGGGGAAGCGCATGCCCAGGCGCTCGCGCGCGACCTGGTCGACGCGGTTGCTCATCGCCCAGGTGGCCTGCTCGAGCTGCAGACGGCCGAAATCGACGTTGAGTTCGTCGCGCGCGCGCTCGAGCCGGGTCAGCTGGATGTACAGCTGGCGATAGTCGTGACGCGCGTGCACCACGCCGATCGCGGTGATCACGTTGGCAGCCAGCAGCAGGGCGACGACGAGGTGGCGCAGCTTCATGCGGCCTCCCCGTGCACGGTCGGAAGCTTCTCGGCCACGCGCAGCACGGCGCTGCGCGCGCGCGGGTTGTCGTGCAGCTCGGCGGCGTCGGCCTTGGTGGCATCGGCAACGATGCGCAGCGCCGGCACGAAGGCCTGCGCTTCGGGCAGGCGGCGATTGCCGGCCGGCGCCTTGGCATGGCGTGCGATGAAGCGCTTGACGATGCGGTCCTCGAGCGAATGGAAGCTGATCACCGCCAGCCGCCCGCCCGGTGCCAGCGCGTCGAGCGCGGCATCCAGACCCGTCTCGAGATCGGCCAGTTCGCGATTGACGTGAATTCGGATCGCCTGGAACGAGCGCGTCGCCGGATGGGTCTCGCGCTGGCCGCGCTGCGGCTTGGCGCGCGGCACGTTCGCGGCGATGACCGCCGCCAGGTCCGCGGTGCGCTCGAATGGGGTCTGCGTGCGCCGGGCGACGAGCGCGCGCGCGATGCGCCGGCTCATGCGCTCCTCGCCGTAGGTCCACAGCACGTCGGCGATCTCGGCCTCGGCGGCCCGCGCCACCCACTGCGCAGCGCTTTCGCCAGCGTCCGGATCCATGCGCATGTCCAGCGGGCCGTCCTTGCCGAAGCTGAAGCCGCGATCGGCGACATCGAGCTGCGGCGACGACACGCCCAGGTCGAACAGCACGCCGTCAAGCGGCGCCTGCACCACGGCGTCCCACTCGGAGAGCGCAGCGAAGCTGCCGCGGCGGATGGCCACGCGCGCGTCGGCGCCGAAGCGCGCCTGGGCCACTGCGATCGCGTCGGGATCCTTGTCCATCAGCAGCAGTCGACCTCCGGGGCCAAGGCGTTCGAGGACGCCGCCGGCGTGACCGCCGCGTCCGAACGTGCCGTCCAGGTACCGCCCGTCTTCACGTACACGCAGGCCCTCGAGGACTTGCGCATACAACACCGGGAGGTGGCCGGACGTGGCATCCGCACCACCGCCCGTCACAACTGCAGTCCGACCAGGTCGTCACCGTCCATGTCCGCGTCGCTGAGCGTCTGCCGGATCTGGGCCTGGTGCGCCTGCTCGCTCCAGAGTTCGAATTTGTCCCCCATGCCCACCAGCACCGCCTTGCGCTCAATGCCGACGGTCGTGCGTTGGCTGGCGGGGATGCTGATGCGGCCGTTGCCGTCGGGCTCGACGACCATCGCCGCGCCGACCAGCTTGAGCTGGAGGGTGCGGTTGGTGGAGCGGGTGCGCGGCAACGCGTTGATCTTGTCGCGGACGTCTTCCCACACCTTGTAGGGGTAGAGATAGAGGCTGCCGGCGTCGAAGGGGTTGTAGGTCAGCACGAGGCGGTTGTCGCACTCACGCGCGACGACGTCCCGATAGGCGGTGGGAATCGCCAGTCGGCCCTTGTCGTCGATGGTGATGGCGGTTTCGCCCTGGAACACGTCCGTCCTACCTCGTGGCGCCCGTCTTAGGCGGGCTTGTGCGCCGGAAAACCACGAAATCCCAGGTTTCCCCACGTGTCGCCACCTTAGGAGTGCGCCTACGGGTTGTCAACAGCTTTGTACGGCGCTTTTCACCTGTCCGGTCAATGACTTGCGGCACTCTTCAGAGACTTGTTCAAGCTTTATCCACAACCATCTGTTTCGTCTCAAATTTTGAGAATGCGTCACTTTTGGACCTGAACGGCAGCGTCACGCGGCCTTTACGGAATCGTCATGTTGCAATGCAGCAGATGCAGGCCGAGTGGCCAGGTGCGACGGGTTGACGCGCAGAAATGTCGCGTGCGGGCGCCCCCGGCGACGAAAGCCCCGCCCCCACCCGCGCGCTGCGCGCGCGACCTCCCCCGCATGCAGGGGAGGTGATCTGGGCGCACGGCGCGCGATTCCATTCCCGCGACGCGGAGATGACTGAAGCATGCGGCGCCGTGGGGAAACGATCGCGGGGGCCGCCCTGCTCCCTCCTCCGCTATGCGGGGGAGAGCTGGGGTGGGGCGCAGAGGCCTGCCCCCCCGCCATGCGGAGAGGGATGGTGTGGGGGCAGATGCCTGCTCCCTCCCCCGCCATGCGGGGGAGGGTTGGGGTGGGGGCAGATGTCTGCTCCCTCCCCCGCCACGCGGGGGAGGGCTGGGGTGGGGGCGCAGACGCCTGCTCCCCCAGCCATGCGGAGAGGGTTGGTGTGGGGGCAGATGTCTGCTCCCTCCCCCGCCATGCGGGGGAGGGTTGGGGTGGGGGCGGACGCTCGCAGGATCGCGGCGCGTTGCCTCCTCACTCCTCCCCATGCCGGCACATAGATCCGCAACACATGCCGACCTCCCCTGCACTGCAGGGGAGATCAGCCGCGTTTTTAGAAGGTGGCGGAGCCGGCCTGTAAGCCGGGTTCTGTCGTGGACAGTCATTCCTCTAGGCGCATCGTCACCGATACGCTCGAGCAACCTACCCGGACCCGACGCGGGCCGCGTCATGAGGTCCCTATTTGGTCTTGCTCCCGGTGGGGTTTGCCGTGCCGGCCTGTTACCAGGCTCGCGGTGCGCTCTTACCGCACCATTTCACCCTTGCCCGCACCTGGCCGTCCGGAGACGACCGGGCCGCTGGCGGTATCTTTCTGTTGCACTTTCCGTCGACTCGCGCCGCCCAGGCGTTACCTGGCACCGTGCCCTGTGGAGCCCGGACTTTCCTCGGCGCCGGTCTCCACCGAAGTGAAGGCCGACGACGCGACTGTCCGGCCGACTCCGCCGGTGCACATTGTCGCACGCCGCTCCGGGCGTGGCAGCCTTTGGCCAGTGCGATCGCCATCAACGCCGCGCGTCCATGCAGCTTGTCGCCTGCACAGCACCCGGCGATGCCAGCTCAGTCGCGCTCGACCCGGTCCAGCATTGCCAGCATGGCGGCGCGGAACTGCGGCGAGAACGACGCGTCGTTGTGGCCGCGCTCGGGCACGATTTCCAGGCGCTTGTCCTGGGCCGGCAGCGGCACCGCGTCGAACAGCGCCTGCGAAAACCGCGGTGCGGTGACGACATCGCGTTCGCCGACGACGAACAGCACCGGCTCGTCCAGCCGCTTGGCGACCTCGAGGTTGCCGGCCTGCTGCAACGCCGGTGCGATGTCGAAGCGGCGTACCGTCAGCCGCGTCCAGAACCCAGAACGCGCGCGCATCGCCGCGGCCCAGTCCTCGGCCGTGGTCATCGAACTTTCGAGCACCAGCCCATCGAGCGTGCGCGCATCGGCGACATGGCCGGCGAGGAAGCTCCCCAACGATTGCCCGTGCACGATCAGCGGCCGGCCCGACGCCGCGGTGTCGCTGCGCAGCGCGTCGTAGACCTGCAGGGCATCGGCCTGCAGCGCGGCGATCGTCGGCGTGCCGGTGCTGCCGCCGTAGCCGCGGTGGTCGACCAGCACCAGGTCCACCGGCAAGGCGTCGTAGACCCGCAGCGCGTACTTGGCATACAGACCGATGCGATAGCCGTTGCCGCCGAAGTACAGCACCGTCGCCCGGGCATCGGGCCGCTGCAACCGCAGTTGATACAGCGAAGCGCCGTCGGGCGTTGCGATCCGCGTCTCGGTCGCGGTGTATGCAGGGTACTCGGCACGCAGCGCGGCGAGGTCGGTGGGCGGTGCCGGCATCGGCCGGACAAGATGTGATTCCTGCACGCGCAAGGCACAACCGGCCAGCACGAGACAGCACACGACGGTCGCCAGACGGCGTAGGGGTCGAGACATGCGAACAGCATCCTTGCAATGGATGCCGTTCGACCCGCTCAGGCGTCGGGAGTTCCCTGCCCGTACAACGCCTTGCGCGGCGCGCCGCTGAGGTCGGCGGCGACCTTGGCGGCGGTCGACGGCGGCAGGTGACGCGCGAGCGCGGCGTAGAGCCGCCGGCCTTCCGCCAGCGCCGCGTCCTCGGACGCAGGGGCGCCTTCGACGAGCACGACAAATTCGCCCTTGCGCTGGTCGGCATCGGCGACGACGCGCGCGTGCAAGGTCGCCAGGTCGCCGTCGAGCACGGTCTCGAACAACTTGGTCAGCTCGCGCGCAACGACCGCGCGGCGCGTGGGACCGAATGCCGCGACGGCATCGGCGAGCATCGCGTCGATCCGGTGCGAGGATTCGTAGAACAGCAAGGTGCGCGGCTCGGCGGCGAGCATCTGCAGCCGCTCGCGGCGCGCGCCGGCCTTCGCCGGCAGGAAGCCCTCGAATACGAAGCGGTCGCTGGGCAGGCCGGCCACGCTCAGCGCGGCGATCAGCGCGCTGGCGCCCGGCACCGGCGACACCCGCAGGCCGGCCGCACGCGCGGCCGCAACCAGCCGGAAGCCCGGATCGCTGACCAGCGGGGTGCCGGCATCGCTGACCAACGCCAGCGCCTCGCCGCTGCGCAGGCGCTCCACCAGGCGCGCCGCCAGGCCATCCTCGTTGTGCTCGTGCAGCGCGACCAGCGGCCGCTCGATGCCGAAATGACCAAGCAACTGGCGGGTGTGCCGGGTGTCCTCGGCGCAGATCGCATCGACATCGCGCAGCACCTGCTGCGCGCGGGGCGACAGGTCGCCGAGATTGCCGATCGGCGTGGCGACGACGTGCAGGACGCCCGGCGCGGGCGTGGGGCGGGCGGATGCAGTCATCGTCTCCACAGCGGAACGCTAGAATGCGGCCATTATCCCGCAGCGGAACCGCGACATGACAGCAACCCAGGCCCAGACCGCGCACGCGACCCCGCGCGTCCTCCGTCCCGGCAGCGCCACCCGCCCGATGGTGGCCGTGGCTCTGGTGGCGCTGATCGCCGGGTGCGCGACCGTGCGCACCACCGGCACCGCCGGGCCCGGCGCCGGCGACGTCGCCCCCGCCGAGCCGGGACGCTGGCAGTTCGACAACGCCCGCCCGCCCGCCGAGTCCGATGGCTACCGTCCGCCGCGCAAGCTCGCGGTGCTGCTGCCGATGAGCGGCGCGCTGGCAACCGCGGCCGGCCCGGTCCGCGACGGCCTGCTGGCCGGCTACTACGGCGAGCGCCGCACGCGGCCGGAACTGGCCTTCTACGACACCGCCGGCACCCCGGCCGGCGCCGCTGGCGCCTATGCCCGCGCGGTCGCCGAGGGCGCCGACCAGATCGTCGGGCCGCTGGGCCGCGACGAGGTCGACGCGGTCATGCAGTCGGCGCCGGCAGTGCCGCTGCTCGCGCTCAACCGCGGCGCGACCACACCGCCCGAGAACTCGGCGGCGTTCTCGCTGGCACCGGAGGACGAAGGCGATGCGGCCGCGCAGTACCTGCTGAACCGCAACGCGCGCAATGTGCTGGTGCTCAGCAATGGCGACGACAATGCGCGGCGCAGCGTCGACGCGCTGCGCGCACGCCTGACCCAGGCCGGCGGCAACATCGTCGGCACGATCGCGGTCGTCGGCGACACGCCGGTCGACCAGACCGCTGTCTTCCGCAACGCGGTGACCGCCGGTGCGGGCGTGGACGCGGTGTTCCTCGCGATCCGCGGCAACCAGGCGCGCGTGATCGCGCCGCAGCTGTCGGTTGCCGGGCTCGGCAGCCGGTTGCGCCTGGGCACCTCGCAGCTCACCGCGGGCACCGGCAAGCCGGAAGAAGACCAGATCCTGGACGGCATCGTGTTCCCGACCGAAAGCTGGTCGACCGGGGCCAGCGCGCGCTCGCTGCCGCCGCAGGCGACGATCGCCCGCGACCTGCCGACCGCGCGCGGCGGCGCGGCGCGGCTGTTCGCGTTCGGCTTCGATGCCTGGCTGCTGAGCGGCTACCTCGAACACCTGAGCCGCAATGCGGAGGCCGGGATCGGCGGCGCCACCGGCATGCTGCGCATCGGCCCCGGTGGCCAGGTCGTGCGCCAGCCGGCGTGGGCGACCTGGCGCGACGGTCGCGTGGTCGCGCAGGCGGACGCCGGCGGTTGAACGATCGCCGCAGCGACGGCCAGGCCGCCGAGCGGGCGGCACTGGCCCACCTGCAGGCGGCCGGACTGACCCTGCTGGCCGCCAACGTCGGCTATCGCGGCGGCGAACTGGACCTGGTCATGCGCGATACGCGCGGTGCGACTGCAACGGTCGTGTTCGTCGAGGTGCGACATCGTCGCAACCTGCGCTTCGGCGGCGGCGCGGCCTCGATCGATGCCGGCAAGCGCCGCCGGCTCGTGCTGGCGGCGCAGCTGTTCCTGTCGCGCCAGCCTCGGCTGCGTGACCTGCCCTGTCGCTTCGATGTCGTCGAAACCAGCGGCGATGTCGCCGCGCCGACGCTGCGTTGGATCGAGGACGCGTTCCGCGCGGACGATTGAGCGTCTGTTCGCGACGTGCACGCGGCGTTTGTCGACGCGCGCATCTGCCGCCGCATGACCATCGCCTGGACCCATGCCAGATCAGGGTCCGATGCGCATCCGGTGGTGCCGCATGCGAAGATCGGCACGGGGCACTACAGGGGATTCAGGGATGAGGCGATCGATCGCCAGCTGCGTGCTGGCCTGCCTGCTGTTCACCACTGCGATGGGCAGCGCGTCCGCCCAGGACGCGACGCCACCGGCGGTCGGCAGCCTGCCGCCACCGTTGCTCGGCAAGGACCGCGCAGGCCGCGACGTCGATCTCGCCGCGCTGCGCGGCAAGGTCGTGATCGTGACGTTCTGGGCCTCCTGGTGTCCGCCCTGCCGCAAGGAACTGCCGGTGCTGGGGCAGTTCCAGCGCGTGGTGGGCCGCGATGCGCTCGAGGTCATCGCGGTCAACTACAAGGAACCGCGCGCCGAGTTCAACAATGTGGTCCGCCAGAACCGCGACATCGACCTGACCTGGATTGCCGACCCGCGCGGCCGCATCAGCGATCTGTACGGCGTGCGGACGCTGCCGCACATGTTCATGCTCGATCGCGAAGGCCGCGTGGCCTTCACCCATCGCGGCTACAGCGAGCAATCCCTGCCCGGCATCATCGACGAAGTGCTGAGCCTGCTGCCCGAGGAGGTGCGCACGCGCCCGGTATCCGACACCGCAGCGCGCTGAGTCAGCCGGGGAAATGGTCCCAGCCAGCGCGCGCCGGCGTCCAGGCGACCCCATCGCCGGTGTGCGCAACGACGCCGTCGCCGGCCACGATGTGCCCGATCCGGGTGACCGGCGTGCCGCTGGCGCATGCGACCGCGTCGATCGCCGCGCGCGCATGCGCGGGGGCGGTGAAACACAGCTCGTAATCGTCGCCGCCCGCGGCCTGCAGCGCACGCCGCTGTTCGGGATCGGCGATCGCGCGCCGCAGCGCCTCGGAGGCCGGCAGCGCATCGACATCGATCTGCGCCCCCACCCCACTCGCCCGGCAGACATGGCCGAGGTCGGCCAGCAGACCGTCGGACACATCGATCGCGGCATGCGCATGCGCCGCCAGCGCCCCGCCCAGCGCAAGCCGCGGGTCCGGGCGATCGAGCCGACGACGCAGTTCGGCATCGCGCGCCCCGCCCTGCGTCCACTGCGCAAGTGCGGCTGCCGCATCGCCCAGGGTGCCGCTGACCCAGACGTCGTCGCCGACCCGGGCACTGTCGCGCCGCAGCGCCTGGCCGGGCGCAACAAGGCCGTGCACCGTGACGCAGACCGACAGCGGGCCGCGCGTGGTGTCGCCGCCGACCAGCGCGACCGCGTGCGGACGCGCCAGCGCGTCGAAGCCGTCGAGGAAGGCATCGATCCAGGCGGCATCGGGGGTCGGCAGCGACAGCGACAAGGTGCACCAGGCCGGGCGTGCGGCCATCGCGGCCAGGTCCGACAGATTGACCGCCAGCGCCTTCCAGCCGATGTCGGCGGCGCCGGTGTCGTCTGGAAAATGCACGCCGCTATTGAGCGTGTCCATCGCGACCACGAGCTGCGCGCCCGGTTCGGGCGCCAGCAGCGCGGCATCGTCGCCGATGCCCAGCACCACATCGCCCCGCTGCACCACGCGGGCGCGGATGCGGTCGATCAGCGCGAATTCGCCGGCCATCGGTGCGCGGGCGCGATGACGCTCAGCGGCCGCGCAAGGCCCCGACCTCGGGCGCGCGCCACTGCGCGGCGGCACGGTCGAGTACGCCGTTGACGTAGGTGTGGCCGTGTTCGGAACCGAAGCGCTTGACCGTACGCAGGGCCTCGTCGATGACCACGCGGTAGGGCACGTCGACGCGGTGCTGCAGCTCGTAGGCGGCGATGCGCAGCATCGCGCGCTCGATCGGGTCGACCTCGTCGATCTCGCGGTCGAGGAACGGCGCCAGCGCAGCATCGAGCTCGCGGTAGCGGCTGCCCACGCCGTGCACCAGATCTTCGAAGTACGCCAGATCGGCGACTTCATTGGCCTGTTCGTGGGCGAACTGCGCGACGATCTCGCGCGCCTGCGCGCCGGACATCTGCATCGCGTAGACGGCCTGCAGCGCGCGGCGGCGCGCGCGCGAGCGCAGCACCGGGTCGACGCCATGGGGTTTGCGGGTCTGGGTCATCCGATCTTGTCCAGCAGATTGCTCATTTCGATGGCGACCAGCGCCGCCTCCTCGCCCTTGTTGCCGTGACTGCCGCCGGCCCGCTTCTCGGCGTCGCCATAGTCCTCGACCGCGAGCACGCCGTTGGCGACCGGCACGCCGGCATCGAGCGCGACGCGCATCAGCGCATCGCTGCAGCCGTCGGCCACTTGCTCGTAGTGGCGGGTGTCGCCGCGCACCACGCAGCCCAGTGCCAACAGCGCGGCATGGCCGCCGGCCGCGGCGAGGCGCGCGCACGCCAACGGGATCTCCCAGGCGCCGGGCACGCGCACCACGTCGACCGCGTCGTCGGCGACGCCGTGGTCGGCGAACGCCTTGCGCGCGCCGGCGACGAGCGCGTCGGTGATCTTGGGATTCCAGCGGCTGGCGACGATCGCATAGCGCGCGCCGGCCGGGGCGCGCAGGTCGCCTTCGATGTGACTCATGGGCATGGGGCCTCGCTCAGGCCGGCCAGTTTAGCGCGCGTCATGCCGGAACGGTCTCCACGACCTCCAGCCCGTAGCCGGCCAGGCCGATCTGCCGGCGCGGCGTGCCCAGCACGCGCAGCCGGCCCAGGCCCAGATCGGCCAGGATCTGCGCGCCGGCGCCATTGCGCCGCCACTGGCCGACATCCTTGTCCTTGCCCGGCGGGCGCACGACCGGTTCTTGCCGCAACCGCGCCAGCAGACCGTCGGCATCGCGCGGCGCAGACAGCACGACCATCACGCCCTGCCCTTCGGCCGCGATCGCACGCAGCGCGTCGGTGGCGGCGACGCCGAAATCATCGCGGCGCCAGTGCAGCAGGTCGGCCAGCGGGTTCTCGACCTGGACACGGACCAGCGTCGGGGTCGCCGCATCGGGCGTGCCGCGGACCAGCGCGAAATGCAGTTCGTGCGCGATCCGGTCGCGGTAGGTCACCAGCCGGAACGGGCCGAACTCGGTGTCGATGTCGCACTCGTCGATGCGCTCGACGGTGCGTTCGGTGCTCAAGCGGTAGGCGATCAGGTCGGCGATCGAGCCCATCTTCAGCCCGTGCTCGCGTGCGAACGCCTCCAGCTCCGGGCGGCGGGCCATGCTGCCGTCGGGGTTGAGGATCTCCACCAGCACGCCCGCCGGCTCCAGTCCCGCCAGCATCGCCAGGTCCACACCGGCCTCGGTGTGGCCGGCGCGCGTCAGCACGCCGCCGGGCTGGGCGATCAGCGGGAAGATGTGGCCGGGCTGGTGCAGGTCCTCGGGCCGCGCGTTGGGCCGGACCGCGGTGCGAATGGTATGCGCGCGGTCGTGCGCCGAGATGCCGGTGGTCACGCCCTCGGCGGCCTCGATGCTGACCGTGAAGTTGGTCTGGAACTGCGCGGTGTTGGCCCGCACCATCGGCGCCAGGCCCAACTGGGCCGCGCGGTCCGCGGTCAGCGGCAGGCAGACCAGACCGCGGCCGTGGGTGACCATGAAGTTGATGTCGGCCGGCCGGACCAGCTCGGCGGCCATGATCAGGTCACCCTCGTTCTCGCGGTCCTCGTCGTCGACGACCACGACCATCCGGCCGGCACGGATCTCTTCGAGCAGTTCGGGAATCGGCGCGAAGTTCATGCATGCGCTCCCGGCGGCACCGCGCCGCTGGCCAGCAGGCGCTCGACGTAGCGCGCGACCAGGTCCACCTCGAGGTTGACCGCCTCGCCCACCGCGGTGGCGCCGAACGCCGTGTGCGCGACGGTGTGCGGCACCAGGGCCACTTCGAAGCCGTCGGCATCGACCGCGTTGACCGTCAGGCTGACACCATCGACGCAGATCGAGCCCTTGTGCGCGACGTAGCGCAGCAATGCCGCCGGCGCCTCGAAGCGCCAGCGCTGCGCGCGGGCATCGTCGTGCACCGAGGCCACGCGGCCGACGCCATCGACATGGCCGCTGACCAGGTGGCCGCCAAGCCGATCGGTCGGGCGCATCGCGCGTTCGAGGTTCAGCGGTCGGCCCGCGGCCAGCGCGCCGAGCGTGGTCAACGCCAGCGTCTCGGTCGAGGCATCGGCCTCGAAGTGCGCGTCGTCGTGCGCGACGACCGTCAGGCAAACGCCATTGACCGCGATGCTCTCGCCCAGCGTCACGTCCGCGAACGGCAGCGTGCCGACCGCGATGCGCAGCCGCGCGTCGCCGCCGCGGGCCTCGTTGGAAACCAGGCGTCCGACGCCTTCGATCAATCCGGTGAACATGTCGCTGCCTCCGTCCGTGCGGATCGCCCGCACGGTGTGCCGAATGGGAACGGTTCGGGACGCGACAGCGCGCGCGGCCACAGGCCACGCAGGACGTCGTCTTCTTGCATCCGGACTATGACCGTCGGCCCCGGACTTCGACCGGGTCTGCTGACCTGCCGGGCCGATGCGAGGATCTCGCACGTCGCCGGCAGCGCTCGCGGGCTCGCGCGTCGCCGCGCCTACCGCCGGTGGGGACTTCCACCCCGCCCTGAAGACATTCGATTGGATGCCGGACGGGCCGGCGCGGGCATTCTAGCAGCGCCGTGCCCGTCACCCCGCCCCGCTTGGCGGGACGCTTCATTGCACCGAGCCCGGATTTACGCGCTTGCGTGAGCGCGCCGGCCGATGCCGCGCCCCGGCAGGCACCGCGCTCGGGGGCCTTGGGTCGGGGGCAGCGGGCTCAGCCGGTGGCAGCCGGCCGCAGCCGCAGCCGGAGGTCGTCGCCGAGGCGCGCAACCTCGACGGTCTCCAACTGCAGCCGTTGCGCCATCGTGTCGATGCCCAGGCCGTCGAACAGCGGCCGGGCGCGCTCGCCGAGCAGCACCGGGGCGACATAGAGCAGCAGTTCGTCGACCAGGCCCGCCCGCAGCAACGCACCCGAGAGCACCGCGCCGGCCTCGACCTGGACCTCGTTGATGCCGCGAGCGGCCAGTAGCGTCAGCGCCGCCGCCAAGTCCAGCCGGCCGTCGCGCTGCGGCACCGCGGCGTGTTCGCAGCCAAGATCCGCCGGCACCGCGGCATCGGCGGCGTGCAGATAGAGCGTGGGCGCGGCCGCGTCGCGGACCTGTCGGCGCGACAGCGAAGCGAGCCCGGCATCGAGCACGACGCGCAGCGGCGGCAAGAACGGCGCCGCATCCTCGAGCCGCACGGTGAGCGCCGGGTCGTCGGCGAGCACGGTGCCGCTGCCGGTCAGGATCGCGCCGCTGCGCGCACGCCAGCGCATGACGTCGGCGCGCGACTGCGGACCGCTGATCCACTTCGACGTGCCGTCGGCCATGGCCGTGCGCCCGTCGAGGCTGCAGGCGAGCTTGACCCGGGCCCACGGGCGGCCGCGCTCGACCCGCGACAGGAAGCCCACGTTGAGCGCGCGCGCCTGCGCTTCCAGCAGGCCGGCCTGGACCGTGATCCCGGCCGCACGCAGCCGGGCGAAGCCGGCGCCGTCGACCTGCGGGAACGGGTCGCGCATCGCCGCGACCACGCGCGCCACGCCGGCCTCGATCAAGGCATTGGCGCAGGGCCCGGTGCTGCCGACGTGCGCGCACGGTTCGAGGGTGACATAGGCGGTCGCCCCCCTTGCCCGCTCACCGGCGGCCTGCAGCGCGACCACCTCGGCGTGCGCCCCCCCCTTGCGCGCGTGCCAGCCTTCGCCGACGACCGCACCGCCTTGCACCAACACGCAGCCGACCATCGGATTGGGCCGCGCCGTCCAGGCGCCACGCTCGGCCAGCGCCAGTGCATGCGCCATGTGGCGGTGGTCGTCGGTATCGAAGTCGGTCATATGCGGCATTTCCAGATGATCAGGGGGCTTGCGCCATGTGCTTGAGCGCACGCCTGCGCAACTCGCCATCAGCCGGCGCGCAATTCGGATCCCGCCAACCGCGCGCTCGCGCGGCCGGTCAGCGCTTGCGCGCGCCGCGACCGGGTGGCAGGGTCTCGCCGCCGAGCAGCGGCAGTTGCGCATCGGCCGGCAGGTCGCGTTCGAGCCGGTCGAGCTCCTCGCGGAAATCGGCCACGTCCTCGAACGCCCGGTAGACCGAGGCGAAACGCACGAAGCCGACATGGTCGAGCTTGCGCAGTTCGGCGATGACGAATTCACCGACCCGTCGTGACGAGACCTCGCGCTCGGCGGTCATGCGCAACTGGTGCACCACAGCCCGCACCGTGGCCTCAATCTGCTCCTCCGACACCGGGCGTTTGTGCAGCGCGCGATCCATGCTCAGGCGCAGCTTGCGCGCGTCGAACGGCTCGCGCCGGCCGTCGCCCTTGATGATCGCCGGCAGCTTGAGCTCGATCGTCTCGAGCGTGCTGAACCGCTCGCCGCAGGCCTCGCACTCGCGACGCCGACGGATCGTTGCGCCGTCCTCGGACGCGCGCGAATCGATCACCCGGGTGTCGATGTGCTGGCAGAAGGGGCAGTGCATACCGGGTCCGGAAGAAATGCAGCGCTAGGGGGTACCGAACTCGACCGGCTGGCGGACCAGCGAGCGGATCGGCTGGCCATGCAGTGTGGATGGCGCGAAACGGTACCCGAGCGCGAACTCCACAGCGCTGGACTCATAGAGCGGGTCGGAACTGCAGGTCACCAGCGCCTCGGGCACAGAGCCATCCTTCTCGATCAGGATCAGTACCACAACATGGCCAGCGCCATAGGCGCGCAGCGCCCGCCTGGGATAGCGCAGCTCTCGGGGCGCCTCGCGCAAGATGGGATCCACGGCGGCCGAGATATCCTGATCGACGAGGTCGCCGTACCAGGCTTCGAGACGCTCGCGCAATTGGTCTTCCGTCATTCGAGGCGTCGTGCCGGCCGGGCAGAGCAACAGCTCCTCAGGCCCTGCCTCGGCATAAATCGGATCGACGGCAGCATCGCGCACGACGTTGCCCTCCTGCGCCGGCGACGACGCAGCCGCCAGCACGGCGAGCAGAGATGCCGCCCACATCAGCCGTAGACCGGGTACTTGGCGCACTGCGCGGCGACCTTCTCGCGCACCGCGGCGATGACGGTGTCGTCGGCCGGTGCGTCGAGTACGTCGCAGATCCAGTGGGCCAGGTCGGTGCAGTCGGCCTCGGTGTAGCCGCGCGTGGTCACCGCCGGCGTGCCCAGGCGCAGGCCCGAGGTCACGAACGGCTTGCGCGGGTCGTTGGGCACGGAGTTCTTGTTGACCGTGATGTGGGCGCGGCCCAGAGCTTCCTCGGCCTCCTTGCCACTGACATCCTTGCCGATCATGTCGACGAGCATCAGGTGGTTCTCGGTGCCGCCGGAGACGATCTTGTAGCCACGCTCGATGATGACCTTCGCCATCGCCTGCGCGTTCTTCACCACCTGCTGCTGGTAGGTCTTGAACGCCGGGTCCAGCGCTTCCTTGAACGCAACCGCCTTGGCGGCGATCACGTGCATCAGCGGACCGCCCTGAATGCCGGGGAACACGATCGACTGCAGCTTCTTGCTCATGTCGTCGAACAGGTCGCCCGCACCTTCGCGGCTGGCAACGATGATGCCGCCGCGCGGACCGCGCAGGGTCTTGTGCGTGGTCGAAGTCACGACATGCGCATGCGGCAGCGGGCTGGGGTACACGCCGGCCGCGACCAGACCCGCGACATGGGCCATGTCGACGAACAGCAGCGCGCCGACCTTGTCGGCGATCGCGCGGAAGCGCGCCCAGTCGATCTTCTGCGAGTACGCCGAGAACCCGGCGACAACCATCTTCGGCTTGTGCTCGAGCGCGAGCCGCTCGACCTCGTCGTAATCGATCAGCCCGGCATCGTCCACGCCGTACTGCACCGCGTCGAACAGCTTGCCCGAGGCGTTGACCTTGGCACCGTGGGTCAGATGGCCGCCGTGCGCCAGACTCATGCCCAGGATCTTGTCGCCGGGCTGCAGCAGCGCGAAGTAGACCGCCTGGTTGGCCTGCGAGCCCGAATGCGGCTGCACGTTGGCGTAGTCGGCATCGAACAACTGCTTGAGCCGATCGATCGCCAGTTGCTCGGCGACGTCGACGTACTCGCAGCCACCGTAGTAACGCTTGCCCGGATAGCCCTCGGCGTACTTGTTGGTCAGCTGGCTGCCCTGGGCCGCCATGACCAATGCGCTGCAGTAGTTTTCCGATGCGATCAGCTCGACGTGATCCTCCTGCCGGCGGACCTCCGCGGCGATGGCCTGGGCGAGTTCGGGATCGAAGCTGTCGAGACGGGCGTCGCGCGGGAACATCGAGGACTCCAGGATCGGGCGTGGCCGGCCATTGTAGCCGGCCGCGCGGGGCGAAGCCCGGCCGGACGCCCTGCCACGGCTCTGCAGCCGGAGGGCGCGGCGGTGCCGGGCTCGCCCGACGATGCGCAAGTGCGCGCCGCGGCCTCAGGTCGGAGGCGCCCTCCGCACAGGCGCGACCGTGGTCCCGGCGCGCGCAGCCGCGGACGCGTCCCTTGGGATGCGGGCTATAATCGCGGGCATTCTTCTCCCGCCTGACGCCGCCCGACCGGGCCCCGGCGCGGGCAGGCGCAACCGGAGCCCCCATGTCCTCGCAATACATCTACACCATGAACCGCGTGTCCAAGGTGGTCCCGCCGAAGCGGCAGATCATCAAGGACATCTCGCTGTCGTTCTATCCCGGCGCCAAGATCGGCCTGCTGGGCCTCAACGGCGCCGGCAAGTCGACGGTGCTCAAGATCATGGCCGGCGTGGACACCGACTTCGAGGGCGAGGCCCGCCCGCAGCCCGGCATCAAGGTGGGCTACCTGGAGCAGGAGCCGCGCCTGAACCCCGAGCAGACGGTCCGCGAGGCGGTCGAGGAAGGGGTCGGTGAGGTGCTGCAGGCCCAGGCCGCGCTCGAGGCGGTCTACGCCGCCTACGCCGAGGAAGGCGCCGATTTCGATGCGCTCGCCAAGGAACAGGAGCGCCTGGAGGCGATCCTGGCCGCGGGGGATGCGCACACGCTGGAGAACCAGCTCGACGTCGCCGCCGACGCGCTGCGTCTGCCGCCGTGGGACGCGAAGATCGGCAACCTCTCGGGCGGCGAGAAGCGCCGCGTGGCGCTGTGCCGCCTGCTGTTGCAGAAGCCCGACATGCTGTTGCTCGACGAACCGACCAACCACCTCGACGCCGAGTCGGTGGAGTGGCTGGAGCAGTTCCTCGCTCGCTACACCGGCACCGTCGTGGCCGTCACCCACGATCGCTACTTCCTCGACAACGCTGCCGAGTGGATCCTCGAGCTCGACCGCGGCCGCGGCATTCCGTGGAAGGGCAACTACACCGACTGGCTGACGCAGAAGGATGAGCGCCTGAAGCAGGAAGAGAACCAGGAGAAGGCGCGCCAGAAGGCGATCCAGAAGGAACTCGAGTGGTCGCGGCAGAACGCCAAGGGCGGCCGCTCCAAGGGCAAGGCGCGCCTGGCCCGCCTGGAAGAACTGCAGTCGCAGGACTATCAGAAGCGCAACGAGACCAACGAGATCTTCATTCCGCCGGGCGAGCGCCTGGGCAACTCGGTGATGGAGTTCAAGAACGTCAGCAAGAAGTTCGGCGACCGGCTGCTGATCGACAACCTGTCGATGATCGTGCCGCCGGGCGCGATCGTCGGCATCATCGGCCCCAACGGCGCCGGCAAGTCGACGTTGTTCAAGATGATCACCGGGCAGGAAAAGCCGGACTCGGGCGAGATCATCGTCGGACCGACCGTGCAGCTGTCCTACGTCGACCAGAGCCGCGACAAGCTCGAAGGCAACCACAACGTCTTCCAGGAGATCGCCGGCGGTCTGGACATCCTCAACATCAATGGCGTGGAGATCCAGTCGCGCGCCTACATCGGCCGCTTCAACTTCAAGGGTCAGGATCAGCAGAAGCTGGTCGGCTCGCTGTCCGGTGGTGAGCGCGGTCGCCTGCACATGGCCAAGACGCTGCTGCAGGGCGGCAACGTGCTGCTGCTCGACGAACCGTCGAACGACCTGGACATCGAAACGCTGCGCGCGCTGGAAGACGCGCTGCTGGAGTTCCCGGGCAACACCTTCGTGATTTCGCACGATCGCTGGTTCCTCGACCGCATCGCCACGCACATCCTCGCGTTCGAGGGCGACAGCCACGTCGAGTTCTTCCAGGGCAACTACCGCGAGTACGAGGAAGACAAGAAGCGCCGCCTCGGCGACGACGCCGGTCCCAAGCGCCTGCGGTTCAAGGCGCTGAAGTGACCCGTGAGGACCCGCGCACCGCGGGTCCCGATCCGGCCATGACGCCGCCCCATCGCATCCACATCTTCGGCGCGTCCGGCAGCGGGACCACCACGCTGGGCGCCGCACTGGCCGCACGCCTTGCGCTGCCGCACGTGGATGTCGACGAGGTCTACTGGAAGCCGACCGACCCTCCTTATACCGAGAAGACGACGCCGGACGAGCGCATCGCGGCGATCGAACAACGTCTGACCGGTCATGACGGGTGGATCCTGACCGGTTCGCTGGTGAGCTGGGGAAGCAGCCTCGTCGCGCGATGCACATTGGCCGTTTTCCTCTCGCTCGACGACACTGAGCGCATGCATCGCCTCCTCGCCCGCGAACGGACCCGCTACGGCGACCGCATCGCACCTGGCGGCGATATGGTCGGCCACCATCGCGCCTTCATGGACTGGGCCGCCCAGTACGAGACGGGCGGCCCGGAAATCCGCAGCCGGGCGATGCACGACCGCTGGCGGCAAACCCTGCACTGCCCGGTCATGACGCTCGACAGCCGGCAGTCGCCTCAGGCGCTGGCCGATGCGATCATCGCCCAACTCCCAAAACCGGGGTCAGAGTCGATTTTTCCCTGACCCCGTCACCCGCACGCCCTTCGGCGCACAGCCATGAAATTCGACTCTGACCCCGGTTTTCCATGACGATCCAGACGCCTGATGAGCTCGAAGGCCTGCGGCGCGCAGGTGCGCTGGTCGCCGGCATCCTGTCCACGATGCGGGATCAGGCGATCGCGGGCGTCACGCCGCGCGCGCTCGATGCGGTCGGCGCCCAGATGCTGCGCGAGGCCGGCGCGCAGTCGGCGCCGGTGCTGACCTACGGCTTTCCGGCGGCGACCTGCATCAGCGTCAATCGGGTGGTCGCGCATGGCATTCCGGATGGCACGCCGCTGTGCGACGGCGACCTGGTCAACATCGATGTCTCGGCCGAGCTCGACGGCTTCTTCGCCGACACCGGGGCGAGCTTCGTCGTCGGCACGGCCAATGCGGCGCAGCAGCGCCTGCTCGATGCGACCCGTGAGGCGCGCGATGCGGCGATCGCACAGTTGCGTGCGGGCGGACTGATCAACAGCATCGGCCGGACTATCGAGATGGTCGCCGCGCGTCGCGGCTTCCGGGTCATCCGCGACCTGCAGAGCCACGGCGTCGGGCGCGCGCTGCACGAGGAACCGGGCTCGATTCCGGGTTACTACGACCGACGCGACACCCGCCGGCTGCACGCCGGCATGGTGATCACGGTCGAGCCGTTCCTGGCCACGCACAGCACCCGCACCGACGCGCAGGGCGACGGCTGGTCGCTGGTCTGCCCGAAGGGCGTCGGCGCGCAGTTCGAGCATACGGTCGTGGTCACCCACGACGCCCCGATCATCGTGACCTGAGGACCACCATGCCCCGCTCTTTCATGCAGGCGCTGCGCGCGCGCTGGCAGGCCGCCGATACGCTGGTCTGCGTGGGGCTGGACCCCGAACCTGCGAAGTTTCCGGCCCGGTTTTCCGGCGACCCGGATGCGGTGTTCGCCTTCTGCCGCGACATCGCCGATGCGACGGCCGAGTACGCCTGCGCGTTCAAGCCGCAGATCGCGCACTTCGCCGCGCTCGGCGCCGAGGCTGCACTCCAGCGGCTGATCGCGCACCTGCATGCCCAGCATCCCGACGTGCCGGTGATTCTCGACGCCAAGCGCGGCGATATCGGCAGCACCGCCCAGCAGTACGTGGGCGAGGCCTTCGAGCGCTACGCCGCCGATGCGGTTACGGTGAATCCGTATCTGGGCCGCGACTCGGTGCAGCCGTTCCTCGACCGCGAAGACAAGGGCGTGGTGATCCTGTGCCGCACCTCCAATCCCGGCGCCACCGATCTGCAGGATCTGCCGGTCGCGCAGGGCGGCGCCACGCGCCCGCTGTACCAGCATGTCGCCGAGACGATCGCGCGTGACTGGAACGCGCACGGCAACTGCGCCCTGGTCGTCGGCGCGACCTGGCCGGCCCAGTTGCGCGAGGTCCGGGCGATCGTCGGCGATCTGCCGTTCCTGGTGCCGGGCGTCGGCGCACAGGGCGGCGATGTCGAGGCGGTCGTGACCCACGCCAGGAGCGCCGACGGCACCGGATTGATGGTCAGCTCCTCGCGCGCGATCCTCTACGCGTCGAGCGGCGACGACTACGCCGAGGCCGCGGCGCGGAGCGCGCGTCAGTTGCGCGACCAGATCCGCAGCGTCCGCTGATCGCGCGGCGTCAGCCCGCCGACACGACCAGGACCACAGCGAGGACCACCAGACCGACCGCCACAGACGCACCGGCGACATACAGCGCAAGCCCGACCGCGCCGCGCAACAGCGCGTTCCACCACGGCAGGCCGTCGAAACTGCGGATCAGGCTGTAGAGGAACCAGCCCATCGCCAGTCGCGTCGCCCACAGTTCCGCGTGCGGGAACACCCCACGCAACGCGATGCCGATCGACCAAAGCAGGAATGTCTGTGCGGTCAGGAATGCGGTGATCGTCAGCCACTCGGGATAGTTCAGCCGGGCGGCACGCCAGAACGCCAGCTTCAAGGCGGCCGCTTCGAGCGGCACCAGCAGCAGGGTCAGGATGCTCAGATTCGCCGCCGCCCACGTGCCGAGCCCACGCAGCAGTGCCACTGCCCGTTCGGCGTTGTCGGGCGCGGCGGGTTGGGCACCGATGGCGGCCTGCGCGCCGGCATTGAAGTCGGCCATCGTGCCTGTCCCCGGCAACAGGCGGTTGAGCAGCACCACCAGCGCGGCCGTGGACACCAGCAGCCACAGCGGCTTGGCGTACCCGGCGCGCCGGCCAGCCAGATAGTCACCAATCACCCTGCCGGGCCGCAGCAGCAGCCAGACCAGCGTGTGCACGATGCCGTGCTCGAGGCTGAAGACGTCCCGGCGCAGCGCGTCGCCGATGAAGCGCCAGTCGATGCGCTGCCCGTCCGTGTTCGCGCAACGCGGACAGACCGCGTCCATGTCCCCGGACTCCAGCGCCTGCGGCTGCCGATCCCACCCCGTCTGCTGCATGCGTTGCCCCCTACGCTGCCTCGCGTGCCCGGGAGTATCGCACCTGGAAACACCCGCCGCGGAAGCTGGCGCAGCCGGTCAGTCCAACGTCTTGGCCACCCCGAACACCTGGCGCAGATAGCTCAGGTAACCGGGGTCGTCGCACATGCTCTTGCCCGGCGAATCACTGAGCTTGGCCACTGGCTGGCCGTTGCAGCGGACCATCTTGATGACGATGTTCAGCGGCGTCGGGCCGAGGTCGTTGGTCAGGTGCGTGCCCACCCCGAACGCGACCTGGCAGCGGCCGCGGAAGTGGTCGTGGAGCCGCATCACTTTGGCAAAATCCAGGCCGTCACTGAAGACCAGGGTCTTGCTCGCCGGATCGACGCGGTTGTGCTGGAAATGCGCAAGCATGCGGTCGCCCCAGACGAAGGGGTCGCCCGAATCGTGGCGCACGCCGTCGAACAGCTTGCAGAAGTACATGTCGAAATCGCGCAGAAACGCGTCCAGACCGACCACGTCCGACAGCGCGATGCCCAGGTCGCCGCGATACTCGTGCGCCCAGGCCTCGAGCGCCGCGACCTGCGAGTCGCGCAACCGCGGCCCGAGCGCCTGGAACGCCTGCAGGTACTCGTGCGCCATCGTGCCCAGCGGCGTCATGCCGTAGCGGCGCGCGAAATCGACGTTGCTGGTGCCGACGAACTGCGCACCCAGTGCGTCGCGCAACAACGGCAGCATGTGGCCGTGCCACTGCCGCGAGTAGCGGCGCCGCGTGCCGTAGTCGGCGACCTTGCAATCGTCGAAGCCGGGCGTATCGCGCAACAGCGCAGCCTTTGCCTGCAACCGGCGCTCGCCCTCGGCGAAATCCGGCGCCGAGGTGTTGCGAAACCAGACCTCGTTGACGATCGCCAGCAGCGGCACTTCGAACAGGATCGTGTGCAGCCAGGGGCCGCGGATGTCGAGTTCGATCTCGCCCGGCACCGATGCCGACGACCGCAGTTCGATGTACTTGCGGTCGAGCCGGAACAGCCCGAGGAAGTCGGCGAAGTCGGGCTTGATGAAGCGCAGGCCGCGCACATAGGCCAGTTCGTCATCGGTGAAGCGCAGCGCGCACAGCGCGTCGATCTCCTGCTCGATCTGGTCCAGATAGCGCGCCAGGTCGATGCCCGGGGTCCTGCACTTGAACCGGTACTCGACGTGCGCACCGGGGTGCTGGTGCAGCACCGCCTGCATCATCGTGAACTTGTACAGGTCGGTGTCGAGCAGGGACTGGATGATCGGCATGGGGCGGTCCGCGAAAAGAGCCCGGCTAGCCTAGCGCGTGGGCGGTGGCGAAAGCGCCTGCATCGCTCACCGGCCGCGGAACGCTTCGGTCCACGGCTACAGCCGGCGCAACACGGCCAGCGGGAAGCGCAGCCAGATCGCCAACCACACGCCAACGCGCTGGGCGAGACTGCGGTGTGGCGCCTCGAAGCGGCGGAAGTAGCGCCACAGGCCGCGGTGCTTGTGCCACTCGACGAACAGCGGTCGCGCGCGGCTGGAGACGCCGCGCACGTGCAGCACCGCGACGTCATTGGCGACCGCGACCGTAGCGCCCGCCTCGCGGGCGCGGCGGCATAGGTCGAGGTCCTCGGCATGCAACCGGTAGCCGGTGTCGAACCCGTCGATGCGATCGAACAGCGTGCGCGGCAGCAGCATCAGCGCGCCCGATACCGCGTCCACGCGCTGCAGCGGCTGCGGCGCGCGCGGCAGTGACAGATCGCGAGCGGATGCGGTGCGCAGCATCGCGACGAAATCGGGATCCCGGCGCCGGGCGGCCGGATCGGCCACGCCGTCCTCGCCGAGCAGTTCGCTGCCCAGCAGACAATCATTGCCAAGCGCGTCGGCATGCGCGCGCAGCCGCGTCAGCGCGTCCACCTCGACCAGGCAATCGGGATTGATGAAGGCGATCCACGGCGCATCGGCATCGCGCGCGCCTTGGTTGCAGGCGACCGCAAAACCGGGATTGTCCGGATTGCCGATGAAATGCACACGCGGATCGAGCGAGGCGTGCCGCTGCACGATCGCCAAGGTCTCGTCGATCGACCCGTTGTCGACGATCCGGATCTGCGCCACCCCATCGGCCTCACGCAGGCGGCGCAGGCAGGCATCGATCGTGCTCGCGCTCTGGTGGGTGACGACCACGGCGACCACATCGGGCGCACGTATCGGAGTCGAAGATGCGCTCATCGAGGGGAGGCCCCGGCCTCGGTCTGCGTGGCCGCTGCGTCCTTGGGCGAAGCCGTGCCGTCCGGCGCCCCGGATGCGGTATGCCGGCTTGAGGTTGCGTCGTCGCCTGCTGGCCCATCACCCATTTCGGTGAGGTCGTGCGCGGCGAACAACCCCTGCTGGGTCGGTGCATTTTCGAGTGCGGCATAGCCTCGCTGCAGCTGCGCGCGGCAGGCATGCAGCGGGTCATCCATCAGATACGTCGCCAGCCGCGCATGCCAGGCGGGCCAGCGGGCCGCGAGCGCGTCCATGTCGCCCTCGCGCGGACCGCCCTCGCCGCCGCGCGCGACGAACGCGGTCTCGCACAACGCGTTGCGCCAGCCCAGGCCGGCCATGCGCAGCGACAGGTCGATCAGCGCGGCATACCAGGACCCGTAACTCGCGGCGTCCAGCCCGCCCGCCTTGCGCCGGGCGTTGCCGCGCAGCAGCACTGCGTGGTCGATCGCAGCCGGCAGTTCGGGATGCATGGGCGGCAACTGCTGGCAGGCACGCGCGAGGCGCAGCGGATCGTCCGGTACCGGCGCGATCTCGCCGATGCGGGGCCACGACGCCGCCTCGCCGGCATTGCACCAGGGCGTCGCGGTCGCGATCGAGGCGTCACGCGCGAAGCACGCGGCCAACTCGACCAGCCAGCCGGGCAGCGGCACGGCATCGGGCGCGAGCACGACGACATCGGCATCGCCGCAGGCGCGCAGCACGTCGTCCAGGTGCGCGACCTCGCCGACGCCGCGCTGACGGCAGGTGTAATCAGCCTGCAACGGCGTGCTGGCCAGCCAGCGCTGCACGATCTGCGCGCCGCGCGGCCCGATGCGCGCATCGTCGGCCAGCCACACCTGCGTGCCGGCAGGCGTGCCGGCGTCGAGCGCGGCCAGGCAGGCGTCGAGCGCATCGTCGTCGTGCCCAACCGGCAGCAACACAACCGGCAACGCCGTCATCGGCGCGCGTCCCCAGTCATATCAGTTGCGCGGCTGCAGCGGCTGCAGCGCGCGGAAGCGGCGGCCGTACTCGTCGGTCAGCTGGCGCGCTTCCTGCGGATTGCGCACGATCGTCGGCGTCAGCAGGACGATGACTTCGCTGCGCTCGTTGCTCGTCGCCTGCGAGCCGAACAGGCTGCCGATCACCGGAATCCGGCTCAGGCCGGGAATCCCCGAGGACGACTTCGACACCTCGTCGCGGATCAGGCCGGCCAGCATCACCGTATCGCCGGCCTGCACAGCCGCCTCGGTCTTCAGCCGACGAGTATCGATTCGCACATTGCCCAGCTCATCGGCAGTGTTCTGCGGCTGCGGCGAGCTGACCTCCTGCACGATGTCCAGGAACACCATGCCGTCGCGGGTCACGCGCGGCCGCACCTTCAAGATTGTGCCGGTCTCCAGGTACTGCACATTGGTGTAGCTGCTGTCGCCGAGGATCGGATTGATGCTGCTCGACGAGATCGGAATGCTCGCGCCGACGTTGAACTCGGCCATCGCGTTGTTGCGCACGAACACCGATGGCGACTGCAGGATGTTGACGTCGGTGACATCGTCAAGCGCACGAATGACTGCAGCGGCGTCGTTCTTGACCAGCGTCCAGGCCAGGCCAGGTCCCGATACGCCACCGACGCTGGCGCCCAGTGTGCTCCAGCGGGTTGGGCCACCGACACCCGACACGCCGCCTCTGGGACCAAAGGGTCCAATGCTGTTGTCGGACATCCCCTTTTCGATGAACCAGTTGACGCCGTACTCGAGCTCACCGCGCAGCAGCACCTCCACCACCTGCGCCTCGATGTGCACCTGCGCGGGCATCACGTCGAGCCGTTCGACGACGTCGCGAATCGACCGCCACGCAGCCGGTGTGGTGCGCACGAGCAGCGTATTGGTCTCGTCGACCGCCGACACGCCGACGCGGTCGCCGCCGACCTCCAGCGTCACGCTGCTGGGGCCTTCCTGGCGCTCGTCGAGCTGCATCTGGCCAATGTCGCCCCCGCTGCCGCCGCCACCGCGCATGCCCCCACGGCCGCCGCCCATCCCGGAGTTGCTGCCCAGGCCGCCCGTCGACGAATCGAGCCCGCCGCGGCCGCCCGACGTGCTGCTGTCGACACCGCCACTACGCAGCGTGTTGCCGCTTAGGCCCGGCATCAACGAGGCGCTGTCCTGGCCGCTGCTGCCACCACTGCCGCCGAACACCTCCGACAAGCGTTGCGCAAGCTCGCGCGCCTTGATGAATTTCAGTTCGAGCGAGAACAACCGCGGCTCCTGGCCGGCGTTGTCGATGCGCTCGAGCCACTGCTGAATCTCGCCCAGGTAATCGGCCTGCGGCGTGATCACCAGCACCGCGTTTGCGCCTTCAAGCGGCATGAATCGGAACATGCCTGCGACCGGCGATTCGCTGTCCTGGCCGAACACCTTTTCGAGGTCCGCGACCACTTGCGTAGCCTTGCCCGACTGCAGCGGGAACACGCCGACCGACATGCCCGAGAGCCAGTCGACGTCGAAAATCTCGATCGTGCGCAGGTAGTTGTCGAGTTCGGAGCGGCTGCCCGAGATCGTGATGACGTTGCGCGCGTTGTCGGCGCCGACGATCGCGTTCGGGCGCGCGTAGGGCTCGAGCACCTTCTCCATCTCGGTCGCCGAGATGTAGCGCAGCGGCACCGTGCGCACCTCGAAGCCGCGCGCAGCCCCGGTGCCGCCGGTACGCGGCGCGACCGTGCCGGTGGCGAGCGCGGTGTCGGCCGGCACGATGTTGTAGCGGCCGTCGCTGTAGATCATCCGGGCGTTGTTCCAGCCCAGCACCATTTCCAGCAGGCTCAGCGCCTGCGCCGCGCTCACCGGCTTGGGCGTCGCCAGCGTGACCGTGCCCTGCACTTCCGGCGCAATGACATAGTTCTGGCCGAGCATGTCGCCGAGAATCGCCTTGGCGACCGCATGCACCGATTCGCCCTCGAAATTGAACGAGGCCTGCCCGGTGGTGGTGCCGCCGAGCGTCGGCGGCGGCGCCGCTGCGGCGCCGCGATTGATCACCGTGCCGCTGCCGCGACGGATCTGCGGACGCGGCCGGTCGTCGTCGTCGACCAGCGACTGCACGCGCGGCCCGTCGGCCACGCCCGTGGCATCCGCCTCCACCCCCTGGCGAAGATCGGCGTCGCGCCGAACGGTCGGCGGCGGCGCCGTGGCGCAGCCGGCGAGCAACGCGATGCAGATGCCGATCGCGAGCGTCCTGGACGGAAGGGCGGGAGTCATCGAAAGAGGCTTCATCGACTGGAGTCTACGGATCCTGGACGGGGGTGGGCGACGGCTTCGGCGGGGCCGGCGGCCGGAAGGATGGTGATTGCTGCTGTTGCTGTTGTTGTTCCTGGCGCAGGCGCGCGCGCCGCTCCTCGATCCGGCGACGGATCGCCTCGACCTGCGCCTCCGCCGTCGCGGCCACGTCGTTGCCGGCCGTCTGCGCACCACCTGATGGTGCGCGGTTGCGCGCAGCGTTCCGGGCCTGGGCGCGTCCGGCATCGCCGGCCTGCGGAACATCGGGAGGCGGCGGATCCGTCGCGGGTGGCGGCCGGCGCAGCGGCATCTGCACAGCACGGTCCTGCGCGACCGGCGTGGTCATCGGGGTCGGCGGCTGGCCGCCGGTGCCGTCGAACACGCGCAGTTCCAGCGTGCGCGGGCCCTCGGGGCCGTTGAACACGACGCTGCGCGCGTCCACGCTGCCGAGCACCCAGCCGGGCGTGGTCGGTGGCGCCTCGCCGATGCGCAGGCGGATCGATTCGCCGCCTCCGCTGGGCTGCAGGATCGCCATCGCGAAATCGGGCGTCAGCAACACGCTGGTCAACACGAAGTCGAAGCCCGGCGCGGCCTCGCCGCCTTCGTCCTGTGGGTCGATGAAGAAGGGATGCGGTTTGCGATCGGCCGAGA
Organism: Luteimonas sp. gir; assembly: GCF_037198055.1. Classification (NCBI taxonomy): domain Bacteria; kingdom Pseudomonadati; phylum Pseudomonadota; class Gammaproteobacteria; order Lysobacterales; family Lysobacteraceae; genus Luteimonas; species Luteimonas sp. gir. The sequence goes on along the minus strand of NZ_JBBAXQ010000002.1, from coordinate 151,328 downwards.
ACAGCGGCCGCGCCGCGATCTCCCCGTACTGCGACAGCGGTGGCTGGGGCGCGACATCCGGCATCGCCGGCGCGGTCACCGCCGACGGGTCGCCCTCGTCCTCGCGCTGGCCGATGCGCCCGCCCAGCCCGGCCAAGGTCAGCACCAGGAACAGCAGCGCCCACGCCGCGACGGCGCCGATCACCCAGGTCCGGGGATTGAGCCGATCAACCCGCATCGGTCGCCGCCTCCGCGCTGGGCGCCGCCGCAGGTGCGGATGGACCCGGCAACACATAGCCCGACAGATCGAAACTCACATCGACGCCGCCGCTGGGGGCGCCCGCTGCCAGCGTGTGCCGCTGGCTGAGAATGTTGAGGTTGTCGACGAACAATCGGGGCGTTCCCGCTTCGAGCGAATGCAGCACCGCGGCGAGCTCCGGCATACCGCAGCGCAGCCGCACTTGCACGGTCGCACGCGGGTAGCGGTCGTTGCGGCCGCCGGCCAGCGGCGAGCGGTTGCTGATCGCACAACTGCGGTTGCCGGGACTGGCCTCGAGCACCGCATTCTCGAGCCGCTGCACCAGGGCGGCCGTCGCCAGCTCCACGCTCGCATGCGGCATGAAGCCGGGCGCCGCGGCCATCGCCTCGCGCGCGCGCTCAAGTTCGGCGCGCACCTGCGGCGCCTGCTCGAGTTCACGGCGAATCCGCAGTTCGCGCTCCTGCAACGAGTCAATGCGCGCGCCCAGTTCCTGCATCGGCTGCGTCCACCAGGGGTGCAGCAGCACCAGGTAAGCGAGCAGCAGCGCGCCCAGCAGCAGCCCCAGCGCCAGCCAGCGGTCGCGCGCGGGCTCCGGGCTATCGGGCATCGTCGGCACGGGCGGCCTCCTGCGGTGGCGGCGCGGTGGGCGCGGGCGGCGGTGCAAGTTCGGCGGTCAACGTGAAGCGGTCCGAGCGCGTCCGCGGATCGTTCTGCAACGCCCCGGCGAGCGCCGGCGAATGCCACAGCGGCGACCCCTCCAGTTGTCCGACCAGCGCCGAGGCCTCGGTGCTCAGGCCAATCAGCAGAATCCGATCGCCCTCGATCGCCGCCTTTTCCAGCGAGGTGCTGTCGGGCAGCCGACGGCTCAATTCGTCGAGGACAGCGACCGTGGTCGGCCGCGCAGCCCGCTGGGCCTGCAGAAACGCCATGCCCTCGCGCAGGTCGGCCAGTTGCTGGCGCTGCGCAGACGCCGCACGCGCGCGGATCGCCTCGGTTTCGACTTTCGCCTGCAAGGCATCGGCCGCGGCGGCGCGGTTCTCGCGCATCTGCCACAGGCCGGCCACCGTCAGCAACACGGCGATCGCCGCGAGCAGCCATTGCAGCCGGCGCTGGGGATCTTCGCGGTGGCGCCTGCGCTCGGCGTCGATCAGATCGACCCCGAGCGGGCGGTCGCCCTCGGCCAGGTCGATGCCGGCGAGCGTCGGCGCCAAGCTGCCGAGCGCCGCGAGTTCGGCTTCGATCGTCGCCCGCGGCACTACCACCAACTCGACCTCGAGTTGGCCATCGCCTCGACGCCCCAAAAGACGGTGCCCATGCCGCACGTCACCAGCGGCGAACGGCGTCTGCCGGTCGATCTCGAAGCCCAGCACGTCGTGCAGGCGATCGGCGGCGGCTTCGGGCAGCAGCATGCGCCTGCGTAATCCTGCCTGGGCCGGCAGCAGCAGCCAGCGCGGCGTCCCGGCCAGGCGTTCGCCCAGCAATGTCGCCAGCGGGTCGCCAGCGCGCCCTGCCAGTTCGGCAAGCGGCACCTGCGCCAGCTCACGTGTGTCGCGCGCTTCATGCAGGACCAGGCGCAGGCTGTCGCCCTGCGGCTGCAGCAGGAGGCGGCGGCCGGACAGTCCGAACAGGTCGCGCACGCGCGGCGGCAACCAGGCCGCGAGCGCGGTGCGCCACCATGCCAAGGCGCTGCGGACGCGGGCCCAGGTTCGCCCGTCCGGGCGCCAGCCACGGCGCGGCGGCGCCGACGCGCCCGGTGATGCGGGTGTTGCGGACATCATCGTGGTGAAGCTCCCTCCTCCCAACGCAGCACGCTATATGCCGTGCCCGGTACGGCGCCAGCGCCGGTCCTGACCACTGCCCGCAGCCGCGCGCTCCGTCCCCCTTCGAGCCGCGCACGGCTGTCGATACTATACGTGCCGCTGCCGCCGCCCAGCACCGCCTCGGCCAGCAGTGCACCGGTGGCCGCGCGCGCGGCCAGAATCGGGTCGGCGTCGACGCCCATCGCCTGCAGCACCACCGCATCGGCGAATTGCGGATCGGGCGACGGCAGGCGGCCGTAGACGGTCAGGTGCGGCGACACCGCCTCGAACAGCGCCGGCGTCATCCCGAGCACCTGCTGGACTTCGGCCACGGTTTCGAACGGCGCGTTCTTGGCGCCATAGGCGCGCCCCTGCGCCGCGTACTCGGCGCGTTCGGCGCCGCCCACCGGCTGCACCAGGTCGTCCTCGTCGCGCCAGTCGACGATCGCGCCGGCCACCTGCGCCGCCACATCGGGCTCGGCGCCCACCGCATGCAACAGCGCAGCCAGCAAGTCGCCGCCAGCCGCGTTGAGATCGACCTTCCCGGTTTCGTCGACGATCCGGATCTCCACGGCCATGTCGTGGAACTGCCAGGCATAGGGCCGGCCATCGGGCTGCCAGCGCAGGGCCTGGTCCGGCAATGCGAGCCGCATCAGCGCGTACTCGAGCCCGGCACGCGCGGCGGCATCGCCCACGGTGCCGCGTGCCAGCACGCGCCCCTGCTGGTTCTCGATGCGGGCGGTGAGCGCGAAGGCGCCGACCAGCGCCGACAACAGCACGATCAACCACAACACCAGCAGCAGGGCCGCGCCGCGGCTCCGGCTCATGGCACGGCCTCCTGCGCGGGCTGCCCGCTACCCTGCGGCAAGGTGACGACCAGCAGCGGCCAGGCGCCATCGCGTTCGGTCTCGATCGCGATCTCGACCTGCAACGGCAAAGTTGCCGGCCCCCAGCGCTCGCCCCATTCGCCGAGCGCGCCGGTCGCATCGAACCCGCGATAGCGCAGGCGCAGTGCAGTCAGATCGTCGATCAGCGGTTCGGGCGGGCGCGGCGCGGCCTCTTCGACCGTGCGTCCGCCCAGCACCATCGCGAACGCCGCGGTCAGGCGCTGCGGCTTGCCGTCGTCGTCGACCGCGAGGTCATGCAGGTGCGGCCCGCCCTGCCCCAGGTAGTCAGGAAGATCGGCGACGAAGCGCAACCGCTGCGCTTCGCCGACAAAACGCAGCGGCTCACCCGTGGTGTCGTCGACCTCGAAGCCGATCGGCAGCGCCGAGGCGATCCGGCGGCGCAGGAAACCTTCGACCGCGCGCATGCGCTCGCTGCGCTGGGCCAGCGTCTCGCCGCGCTCGACGGTCGCAGTCGCTGCGCGCAGCGTAGTGAGTGCGAGCGCGAGGCCGGCGGCCAGCAACGCGGTCGCCACCAGCACTTCGATCAGCGTGAAGCCGCGGATCGGACGGCTCATGGCACCGCCAGGCCAGTCGGGTCGGACGCATGCAGCCGCAGCGTACGCACCTGCAGGCGCTCACGCGGGCCGGCCTCGCCCCAGTCCATCGCCAGCGTCAGTTCGTACAACTGCGGTCCGCCCTGCGCGAGCGGCGCTGCGGGCGGCAGGTCGGGATCGACGTACGGCGCGATCGCGAGCGTCCAGCGGTAGCGGCCATCCTCGAAGTCGCCATTGGTCTGGCCCGGCACGACCGGGATCGACAGGCCGACGCCGTCGAGCAGCGAACGTGCATGCAATGCAGCGCGCCCGGCATCGGCCGCCCAGCGAACCTGCCGGGTGCCGTTGGACAAGGTACCCAGCAACAGCATTAGGCCCAACCCCAGCACGGCGAAGGCCACGATGACCTCGATCAGCGTGTAGCCGGCCTGGCCGCGTCCTGCGCCCGGGCGATTCATTGCTCGCCTCGGCCCAGCCGGACTTCGCCGGTCAGCCAGGCGACATCGACCTGCCAGGCCGCGCCGCGCAGCATCACCCGGATGCGGCCGCCAGTGGCCGCACCGTCGGCGAAGAACACGATCGCGCCCTCGCTGTGTGAGGTCTGCAATTCGCGTGCGCCGGTGAATTCGACATCGAGCTTGGCCGGGATCTCGCCATGCCGGCCGTTGGGCGCCCGCCAAGTGCGCGCCTGGGGATCGAGCACGAAGCGCTGCGGCTCACCGGTCACGATCGCCTGGGTCCGCGTGTATCGCAACTGCGCGGCCAGTTCCTTGGCGGTCGACTGCAGCGCGATGCGGTCGAAGCCGCCGCTCATCGCGGCCGCGGCGAGCACGCCGGTCACTGCGATCAGGCCGACGACCAGCAGGACCTCCAACAGCGAAAAGCCGCGCTGGCATCCCGGCGCCGCGCGGCCAGGGGGCGGCCGCGGCGCCGACGGTCGCGGCCGCCGCGGGATCATTCGTAGCGGATATCGGCGTTGACGCTGTCGCCGCCAGGCTTGCGGTCGGCGCCGAAGCTGACGATCTCGAAGGGCTGGCCGTCGCCCGGCGCGCGGAACTCGTAGGGCGTGTTCCAGGGGTCGCGGAGCTCGCCTTCCTTCGCGTACGGCCCGAGCCAGCCACCAGCATCGCCGGGCTGGACGACCAGATCGTTCAAAGCGTTGGGCAAGCGGCCGGTGTCCATCTCGAACTGGTGGACCTTCTCGGCCAGGGTCTGCACCTGGGCCTTGGCCAGGTTGACCCGCGCGCGGTCTCCGCCGCCCAGGATCCGGCTCGCGGCGAAGGCGACGATGCCGCCGATCAGCACGACGACCAGGATGATCTCGATCAGGCTGAAACCGCCCTGTTGCGTCTTGCGGACCCCGCGACGCGATCGGAGGGAGTGGTGCATGGGGCGCTGCCTCGTCTTGGGATCGAGTCCGGATTGTATGCCGCACGGACGACCGACCGGGAAGCCCGGCATCAGCACGATCGGAGCCGCCGTCCTGCTCGATCACCTAGTTGTAAATGATTCGCATTTGATATCATCGCCACCGCCGCCCTGCCTGACGCCCGCAATGCCCACCCCCGCTCCTTTGACCGCCCGTGCCCAGCGCGCCCGGACACCGATCGCCGTCCGTCTGGATGTGGTGTGCCGCGTGCTGGTCGCGGTGCCCGGCAACTACGCGGCCACGGCCCTGTGCGTCGTGGCGATCGCACGGCTGCTGCCCGGTGGCGCACTGTCGGCCGCGGTGACCGCCACACTGCTGTCGTTCGCGCTGTTCGCGGCCGGTGTGATGGCCACGTTCGCTGCGCGCGACGGCTTGCGCGCCGGACTGTGGCTGGCGGGTATCGCGGCCGTGGCGGGCACGGTCGTGGCGCTGACCGGGGCACCGGCATGAGCCGCGGTTTTCGCCAGTCGCAGGCCTGGCTGCACACCTGGAGCGGTCTGCTGGTGGGCTGGGTGCTCTATGCGATGTTCCTGACCGGCACCAGCGCCTATTGGCGCGAGGAAATCACCCGCTGGATGACGCCCGAACTGGGCGCGCCGGTCGACGCCGCGACCGCCACTCGCCAGGCGCTGGCCTGGCTGGAAACGCACGCCCAGGGCGCGGACGCGTGGACCGTGCAGTTGCCCGGGCCGCGCACCACCGGCACCCAGGTATCGTGGCGCATGCCGGGGCAGTCGTTCCGCGAGGCATACGCTTCGCGCACCTGGCTGGATGCCAATGGCCACGCGGTCGCGGTCCGCGACACCCGCGGCGGCGATTTCTTCTACCGGTTGCATTTCGACATGCATTACATGCCGGTGCTGTGGGGACGCTGGCTGGCCGGCATCTGCGCGATGTTCATGCTGGTGGCGATCGTCAGCGGCGTGGTCACGCACCGCAAGATCTTCGCCGACTTCTTCACCTTCCGCCGCGGCAAGGGCCAGCGCAGCTGGCTCGACGGCCACAACGCACTGGCGGTGCTGGCGCTGCCGTTCCATCTGATGATCACCTACACCGGCCTGATCACGCTGATGGCGCTGTACATGCCGTTCGGCATCGATGCCCGCTACGCCGACGAGCAGGCGTTCTACGCCGAACTGTTCCCGCAGGCACCGACTGTCGAGCGCAGTGGCACGCCGGCACCGCTGGGCGACGTCGAGGCGATGCGCGTCCGCGCCGCCGCAGGCTGGCAGCCCGATCGCGTCGACACGCTGCGCATCGACCTGCCCGGCGATGCCGCCGCGCAGGTCGTGGCCTCGCGCAGTACCGATGCCCGCATCCTCTATGACTACGAGTCGATGGCGTTCTCCGGTACCAGCGGCGAGCTCGTCTGGCGCACACCGCCGCAAGGCGCGGCGGCCGACACCCGCGACGGCATGGTCGGGCTGCATGCGGCGCGCTTCGCACCGATGACCATGCGCTGGCTGTTCTTCCTGTCGAGCCTGGCCGGCACGCTGATGGTCGCCAGTGGGCTGGTGCTGTGGACGGTGAAACGGCGCGCGCAGTTGCCCGACCCGGCACGCCCGCACGTCGGCTTCCGGTTGGTCGAATCGCTCAACATCGGCTTCGTCGCCGGCCTGCCGGCCGCGATGGCAGTGTTCTTCTGGGCCAACCGGCTGCTGCCCACCGGCATGGCCGAGCGTGCGCAATGGGAGATCCACTTGTTCTTCCTGTTCTGGCTGGCGTGCGTGCTGCACGCCTGCGTGCGCCGGCCGGTCGCGGCCTGGCGCGAGCAACTGGCGGTCGGCGCCCTGCTGTTCGCAGCGCTGCCGGTCTACAACCTGATCGCGACGCGCCATGGGCTGTTCGCCAATCTCGCCGCTGGCGACACGGCGATGGCGACGATGGACATCGGCCTCCTGGTCCTTGGCGCGATATTGGGCTGGATGGCTTGGGCAGTCGATCGCCACGCGCGCCGCGCCCCCGTACGACCGCCACGGCGCGCGCGCGTCGGCGATGCGCAGGTGCCGGCATGAGCGCCGCCCTGCTCGTGCTGGCCATCCTGCTCGCGGCCGCCGGCTTCGCCGCGCTGGCGCTGGCGATGGACCGCCACCACGCTGCAGTGCTCGGCGGCACGCCCACGCCTGCGCGCCGGCGCGCCTTGCGCTGGGCAGGCGGACTCGCGCTGACGCTCGCGGCCTGGGTGTGCATGCACGTCTGGGGCCCGGCGCACGGCGCCGTCGGCCTGTGGGGCGTGGCGAGCGCAGGCGCCGCGACCGTGCTGCTGTGGCTGCGCTGGCGCGAGCCTGCGCGTACTGCGCGTCCACGCAGCACGCGGTGATCGACGCCGCGCGATCCGTCGCCGGAACGCGCGAAGATCTCAGGGACGAGGGGATCCGCTGCTCACGAATCGCCGATCACGACGGGCGGCGTCTCACCCGATCACACTGGTCAGGTCGTAGATCGGCACCAGTACCGCCAGGATCACCACCATCACCACCAGGGCAAGCAGCATCGTGATCGCGGGCACCAGGGCCGCGAGCATGCGGTCGAGCGACTGCCCGGTCTGTTGATCGAAGGTGTCGGCGGTGCGCATCAGCATCGCATCGAGGGCGCCCGATTCCTCGCCGACCTGGACCATCTGGATCGCAAGTCGCGGGAACCGGCCGCCACGCGCGAGTGCCGAGGACAGCCCGACGCCGTTCTTGACCTCCGCAGCCGCCGCCTCGACATCGGCCGCTAGCGCCAGGTTGCCCAGCACGTTACGGCCGATGCCCAGCGCCGTGATCAGCGGCACGCCGTTGCGCAACAACGTGCCCAGCGTTCGCACCAGTCGCGCAGTTTCGATGCGCGCGGCCAGCGGGCCGGCCAGACGGCGCTCGAGCAGCCAGGCATCGAAGCGCGCGCGGAACCGGGCGTCGCGCAGCTTCAGTGCGAAGGCGTAGGCCGCGACCACCGGCACGATCAACAGCACGATCCACCAGTCGCGCACGAAGCTGCCAACGCCGAGCACCAGGCGCGTGAATACGGGGAGTTCGGCATCGAGGCTGTCGTACATCGCCGCGAACTGCGGCACGACGTAGCCCAGCAAGAACATCAGCGAGGCGCCGACCATGACGATCAGGATCGCGGGATAGATCAGCGCATTGACCACCCGGCCGCGCAAGGCGCGCGCGCGTTCGAGATAGTCAGCCAGCCGCTGCAACGTGTCCTCCAGGCTGCCACCGGCCTCACCCGCGCGCACCATGTTCACGTACAGCCGCGAGAAGGTGCCGTGCTGGCGCTCGAGCGCCGTCGACAGCGATACACCGCCGCGCACCGCGTCGCGCAGTTCGGTGATCGTGCGCTTGGCCTCCGGTTCCTCGGGCAGATCGAGCAGGATCGTCAGGGCGCGGTCGAGTGGCTGCCCGGCATGCAGCAACGTTGCCAGCTGCTGGGTGAACTGCACCAGCCGCTGCCCGGAGAACGGCTTGGGCTTGAACGCCGCCCGCCAATCGCCGAGCCCACGCGCCTCGCTCGCCGGGCGCGCCTCCACCGGCAGATGCCCCTGCTCCTGCAGGCGCAGCGCGACCTCGGCCTCGCTGGCGGCATCCATGGTGCCGTCGAGCACTTCGCCGCGGGTGTTGAGGGCCTTGTAGCGGTAGAGGGTCATTGCCGCCTTTTTCAACGGACCTTGATGGCTGAGGTTGCGGGATCGGTCGAGAACAGAATCCGCATCTCTCGACGACCGTCCGGCGAGATGAAAAGCGAATCCGCGAACACCGGAACCGACATCGGAGGATCGAAGCCGACGTCACGCCAGGCATCGTAGCGCTGGCGGGCGTCCGGTGCGTCGAACGCAATCGTCGCGGCGCAAAGGCTTCGGCCGCAGCCAAAACCAGCCGGCACGAAATCGTATCTCGCCAGTGAACTGCGAAGCCATTCACCGAACAGCAGATGAAGATCCCGCGCATCCGGATCCACCAACCCATCGCGCTCGAAATCGCGGACGACCGCATCCCATCCCGGCCCATCGTTGGCCGCCTCAAACGCATCGGCACGCAACGCGCCGCCTTGCAGGAAGCGTGATTCCGCCGGCGAGGGCGCCGGGTCTGGGACACGCGCCGTCGACTCTGACGATGCGGTCAGGCCAGTCGTCTCTTCGACATCCGATCGCACTGCTTGGTCGCCGGGCACCGTGACGGGCGCCGTCCGCTTGCCCGGTACGCCGCTCTCACCGGCAACGAGCCCATGTCCCGACGAGGTCCCGATCGCAGCGGCCGAGGGTTCGACCCCCGGCGGCTCCGCGACGCCTTCTATGGGAGTCGCGCGTGCAGCCTCATCACCCGCTTTGCGCTCCCCGCCACAGGCCGCCAGAAGGGCGACCAGCAGACAACCCCACGCCGTCCTGCTCATGCCTCCCCCCCGGCTATTCCATTCCAGCACGGCGTCTCGATCACGCCTCCTCCGTCACCCGCAGCACTTCCTCGATCGTCGTCAGCCCGCGCAGGGCCTTGGCGATGCCGTCCTCGTACATCGTGCGCATACCAGCGCGGCGCGCGAGGTCTTCGAGCTCGCCCATGCCCGCATGGCGCATCACCGCGCGCCGCATCTCGTCGTTCATGACCAGAAACTCGACGATCGTCGTGCGCCCGAGGTAGCCGGTCGGCGCCGCGGCCGACGGGCCCGGGCGGTAGAGGTGGATCTCGCCCTCGGGCTGATGGCGGCGCAGTTCGAAGCGCTCGATCTCTTCGGGCGAGGCCGCATAGCGCACCGCGTGTGTCGGCTCGAGCCGGCGCACCAGGCGCTGGGCCAGGATACCGTTGACCGTGGACGTCAACAGGTAATCCTCCACGCCCATGTCGAGCATGCGGGTGATGCCGCCGGCGGCGTTGTTGGTGTGCAGCGTGCTGAGCACCAAGTGGCCGGTCAGCGCCGACTGGATTGCGATCCGCGCGGTTTCCAGGTCGCGCATCTCACCGATCATGATGATGTCCGGATCCTGGCGCACGATCGAGCGCAGCGCATTGGCGAAGTCCAGACCGATCTGCGGCTTGGCCTGGATCTGGTTGATGCCTTCGATCTGGTACTCGACCGGGTCCTCGACCGTAATGATCTTCACGTCCGGCGTGTTGAGCTGCGACAGCGCGGTGTAGAGCGTCGTCGTCTTGCCCGAGCCGGTCGGGCCGGTCACCAGCAGAATGCCGTGCGGTTGGTCGAGCACCTTCTGGAACTGCGGCAGGAATTCGCCGTCGAAGCCCAGCCGCTGAAAGTCGAACACCACCGTCTCGCGGTCGAGCAGGCGCATCACCACACTCTCGCCATGCGCGGTCGGCACGCTGCTCACGCGCAGGTCGAGCTCCTTGCCCTGCACGCGCAGCATGATGCGTCCGTCCTGCGGCAGGCGACGCTCGGCGATGTTGAGCCGGGCCATGATCTTGATGCGGCTGATGACCGCAGCCGTCAGATTGACCGGCGGGCTCTCGCCGTCGATCAGCACGCCGTCGACGCGGTAGCGGACCTTGAGCCGGCTCTCGAACGGTTCGATGTGGATGTCGGAGGCACGCAGTTCCACCGCGCGCTGGATCACCAGATTGACCAGCCGGATCACCGGCGCCTCGGATGCCAGATCGCGCAGGTGCTCGACATCGTCGACATCGCCGCCACCCTCGCCGTCGGCCGACTCGACGATCGTGCCCATCGCGCTGCGACCCTGGCCATGCCAGCGCTCGATCGCATCGTCGATCTCCGACCGCAGGCCCACCGCCGGCACCGGCTCGCGCCCGGTCGCCAGGCGCACGGCATCAAGTGCGTAGCCGTCATAGGGATCGGACATCCACAGGCGCAGACGGCCGTCCTGTTCGCCGATCGGCAGTACATGGAACTGGCGCAGGAAGCGCACCGACAGCGGCGTCGCGCCTTCGGCAGCTTCGGGCGGTTCGTCAGGCAGCTCGCGCCCGGCCAGCAGCGGCAGCTCGAACTCCGCAGCACAGGCTTCGGCATGGTCGCGCTCGGACACCAGGCCCAGCCGGCCCAGTAGCCCCAGCAGGCTGCCCCCCGCCTCGGCATGCAGGCGTTGCGCACGGGCGAGATCGACGTCCTTGAGCCGGCCGTTGTCGCGCAGCCGCGCGATGACCCGCAGCTCCGGCGCAGCGGACGACGCTTCGGACCCCTCCAGCACGGCATTCACCAGACACAACCCCAGCGGCGATGGACCGGGCGACTGTAGCAGTTCGCTCGCAGCCGGGGCTCAGCGCGGTGCGTCGTCCCGCGCCGGACGGTGCAGATCGTCGGGCGGCGGATCCTCACCGACCTGAGGCGTCGGCGAGCGCCGATCGCCGTCCGTCGAGTTCGGCACGTAGTAGCCGACGCGCTCGAAGAACCGGCGGTAGAAGCCGGCATCCTGCACGGTGCTGCTGGCCACGCGCACCAGCGAATCCTCGCGACTGCCGATCGGCACCGACAACGAACCGAGCGCGCCGACGCCGAGGCTCGCCGAGTTGGAACTCTTGCGCAGCACGTAGCGGTCGAGCAGCGCGCTGACGAACAACAGCGTCCGGTCGCTGCCGCGCGGCACACACGACACACGCACCGACAGCTGGGTGTGCACCTCGTCCTCGGGCTGAAAGTTCTTGGTCGCCTCGACCGCGTCGTCCCCTGCCTTGCCGACTGCGTAGCCCTGCCCCAGCAGCGCCAAGCGCGCGGCGCTGCAGGCCTGGGCCGGCGGCAGATCGTAGGTGCGCGAATAGATGTCGTCGGCGTCGAACGATTCGCCCATGAACGGCACGTCCTCGCGCGCATTGCGCCCGCAGCCGACCAGCAACGCAGCGGCCAACGGCAACAGGACCAGGGCGGGCATCAGACGGAGGCGAACCATCACAGGCGTATCGATTGGACTAGCCGAGAATGATAACGGCGGTGGCCATCCACACCGTCGACGCCACCTGCACAGTTCATCGTTCAGCAGGCCGTGCCCAACCTCTCCGGCTCAGTGCAGTGCCGGGGCCGGATCATTGCGCGTGCGCCGCTCGGCCTCGAGCCAGTCCAGATGCGCGGCGAGCGTGCGACCGGCCGCCTGCGCCTCCGCGCACGCGGCTGCGTCGAGCACCTTCGAGACCGACAGCCGGGTCCGCACACCGGCCCGCCCCTGCACCGCGGCGGTGTGACGCAGCATCGCCAGCAGCATCGCGGCGCTCGGCGTACTCGCCACGGGGCGGCCGGCCAGCACCATTGTCCATTCGCCGTCTTCCAACGTCGCACCGGCGAGCACGCGACCATCGCCGTCGCGCAGCTGCGCATGGATCGGCGTGCCCTGCGCGCGGCGGGCGGCTTTCTCGACCGGGGAACGGCGCGGACCGGAAGGTTTGGACATGACGATCTGGGCGGGGAAGCTGGCGCAACAGTATCCCAGATGCCGCCTGTACCGCTCAGCCGCGCCGCCCCACCCACTACGCAGAACCGGGGTCAGAGTGCAATTTCGTGAGACGAAATTGCACTCTGACCCCGGTTTCTCCTGGCTATCCGGCGTGGAACGCCCACTCCCGCATGTGAATCGGGAGAAAGGCCGCAAAAAAAGCCCGCGGCTGGCCGCGGGCTCGAATAGACGCGACGGCACCCGCGTCCTTGCGGGTGCGGCGGCGGTCTTAGACCCCCGGAGCCGGGGCCGTGAACTTGGCCTGCAGGGTCACGTTGCTGTAGGCGCGCGTACCGGCCAGCTTGATGTAGTAGACGCCCGCGGCCGGCCGGTTGATCCGGACGGTCTCGGTGTTGCCCGGACGCGTCGAGTTCCAGGTCCCGGTCTGCGCCGGCGCCTCGTCGAGGCTGACATGGAGCGAGACGTCGCCGCTGCCGCCGCTGGTGGTGATCGTCAGCGCGCCGGTCACACCGGCCGGCACTTCGATCGAGTACAGCGTCTCACTGCCCGCCGCACCCGCCAGACTGCGCATCGGCACGCCATTGCCGATCGGCGTCGAATCCGGTGCGCAGGTCTCGACCTCGGGATCGCAAGGCGGCTCGATGGCCTTCATCACCGCGGCGCCGGCATTGACGATGCCCGGGCCGATCGGTTGGCTGGTCGACGGCGCCACCGTGAAGGGCGTGACGGTGCGCTTGAGCACATCGAGCACTTCCTCCGGGGTGAGCAGCGGCAGCTCCGCGGCCAGGCGTGCGCCCTGCATCAGTGCGACCACGCCGGCGACATGCGGCGAGGCCTGCGAGGTGCCAGCGGTACCGCCAGTCGGCACGTTGGTGAAGCTGGCCAGTGGCGTGGGCGCAGTCGTGCTCGGATTCACCGCCTGCCACACGAAGCCGTCATCGATCTGCGAGCCTGAGCTCGCGTCATTGGGGTAAACGCCGCCACCCGGGGCCGAAACATCGATGCCGGTGCCATAGTTGGAGTAGTACGCACGGCGGCTGGTGATGCCGTTGGAGGCGACGGCGATCGCGCCTGGGCAGTTGGCCGGCGAGAAGTTCGCCACGTCGGCATTGCTGTTGCCCGCCGCGATCACCACGGTCGCGCCAAGCGCATTCGCCTGCGCGATGGCGTCGGCCTCGGCTGCCGAACAGGCGCCGGTGCCGCCCAGGCTCAGGTTGATGACCTGCGCGGGGTTGGCATTGGCCGGCACGCCATCCACGTCGCCGCCGGCCGCCCAGATGATGGCGTCGACGATGTCCGAATCGTAGCCACCGCAATGGCCAAGCACACGGACCGGTAGGATCTTGGCCCCATAGGCGACACCGGTGACCGCGATGCCGTTGTCGGTACGCTGCGCGCCTGCGGTGCCAGCGACGTGGGTGCCGTGCCAGCTGCTCGGGCGTTGCTGGCAGGTTTCCGCACCGGGGTAGCCGATTGTCCAGTCACCCAGGTCCCAACCGCCCGCGACGCGGTCATCGGTGGCGCGACCCGACACGAACTTGTCGGAGATGAAGTCGTAACCGGCGTCGCCGAGCGAGCTGTCGATGTCGGGATGCTCGGTAATGCCGGTATCGAGCACCGCGATCGTGATGCCGTCGCCATCGGTGAGGTCCCAGGCGGCCGGCGCGTTGATACCGCCGCGGTTGGGACCGCCGTCGCCGGTCACCGTGCCGTCGGGTGCGAGCATGTGCCACTGCCATTCCAGACCCGGATCGTTGGGCACGTAGGCCGCCTGCGGCTGGACCGCCGCGATCTGGCGCAGACGGTCAGGTGCGACCGACTTGACGTTCGGATCGGCGGCGATCTGCCGCATCAGGGCTTCGGCCGAGACGCGATCCACACCCTGGGCCAGGCGCATGACCTGGTGCCCGGTCGCGAGCGTGCGCAGGTACTGCACGTTGTTCGCCTTGGTGGCACCGCGCACGATGCCCGAGCGGGCGAGCGCGGTGCGGACGCCCGCAACCGCTGCCTGCTGGTCCTGCCGCTCCCGCGCGCCGTCCCGGTACTCGACGATGAAACGCCGGATCGGGGTCGCGTCCGATTGCTGCAATGGCGCCTGGGTCCCCACCTTATCGGCCGGGCGCTGGGTCTTGCCCGCATGGACGGCGCCGGTGGCGAGCACCGCACCGACCGCGATGGCCAGGGCGCTGGGGATGATGCTGTTCTTCATTTTGGACCCTCGTTGGAGTATTGGACCTCGGAAGCGTCGGCACGACAGCACAAGGCCACCGTTCCGACGGACGTCGCATGGATGGCATCGGGCGGCCCCAGTGCCATCGAACCGCGGACCGGCAGGCAGCGCCCGCCGGTCCTTGCGGGATTACCAGCCGAAGCCGGCACCCAGACCCACGGATTTCTCATCGCCGCTGAGCGCGCCGCCCACGGTGATCGTGGCGCGCTCGCTGATCGCACGCTGGTAGCCGAGCGACAGCGCACTTTCGCCGCCCTGGAAACCGACACCGACGCCGACACGGTTCTGGGTGCGGATGCCGGCGGCACTGGTGGCCATGTTCAACATCGCCGCCCCCATCGCGCCCTGACGGTCGATGCGGCGGTCGGTGTCGTAGAACCGACGATCGACATCGCCCTTGAACGTCTCGAAGTTGTCGTTCCAGGCGGCGAACTTCTGGTCGGTGTAGGCCTTGGAGGTGGCCACCGCCTGCGTCGCTGTGGTATCGGCGTAGGCCTTGGCTTCGGTAACACCGGCATTGACCTGGCCGACGTTGGCGGCGTCGGTCGCAGCAGTACCGGCCGCGACGTTGGTGATCTGACGCTCACTGCCCGCGCTGCCGACCGAGACCGTGTTGGCGCGGTCTGCGACCGAGCCCTGTCCCAGTGCGACCGCACCTTCCGCAGTGACTGAAGCGCCCTGCCCCAACGCCGTGCCCGAGGCCGCACTCACACTCGCCCCCTCACCGACGGCCACTGCATTGGTCGCCTCGGCGGTGATCGTCGTGTTGGCGCCGAGCGCCGTGCTGCCGTCCGCGTACACCTTGGCGTTGCCGCCGACCGCGGTGTCGTTGGGGCCATGCGCGTAGGCGTCGCCGCCCATGGCCACGCCGTTCTGACCGCCCGTCTGCGCACCATCGCCGACTGCGACCCCGTTGGTGCCGTCGGCGATCGTCGCCGGCGTATCGCCACCCACCGCCACCTGGTCGTTGGTGCCGGCACCGGACTCGATCACCGTCTCGACCTGGCCCACACGCGTCTTGAGCTCGGTGATCTGATTGTCGAGTGCGGCGAAGGTGTCGCCGATCGAGGTGTAGCTGGCGCCCTGGATCGCGTAGCTCGGCATGCTCAGCGTGCCGGCGGCCGTCATCGTGACGCCGCCGCCGAAGATGTCGGCCGCCGATTGCATCGCGTCCTGCAGCTTGCCGCCGACGCCATCGGACATGCTGCGCAACTGCGCGAGGTTCACCGCATCGGTGTCCTCGGTACCGGCGGCGACATTCGTGATCTGGCGCTCATTGCCTGCCGAGCCGACTGACACGCTGCCTTCGCGATCCGCGATCGAACCCGAACCCAATGCAACGCTGTTGATGCCAGACGCGGTCGCCCCCTGACCCACGGCGGTGCTGTCGGCGCCTGTCGCTGCGCTGTCGGCGCCTACCGCCAGCGCGTTGGCGCCGCTCGCAAAGCTGAAGTTGCCCACCGCGGTGCTGTTCAGGCCGGAAGCTGTCGCTAGCGCACCGAGTGCTGTCGTGAAGTCAGCAGCGGCCATTGCGCCGAAACCGAAGGCCGCGGCGGTCGCGCCCTCGGCAACGCTCTCAGCACCCACCGCGGTTGCGCCATCGCCGGTCGCAGCTGCATAGAAGCCGACCGCCGTCGATTCGACACCGCCGGCTTCGGCCAGTGCGCCGGACGCGAGGCTGCCATCGCCACTGGCGACCGCGGCGGCACCAGTGGCAGTGGCGAGTTCGCCCGAAGCCAGGCTCTCGGCGCCCACAGCGACGGCATACTCGCCCGACGCTTCCGCCGATGCGCCGGCCGCCAAGGCGTTGGCCGCGCTAGCCACGGAATTGAAGCCCGTCGCCGTTGCGTTCTCGGCAAGTGCGAACGCCCCGCTGCCGAATGCCGAAGCGCCCTGCTCCGAGGCCAGCGCCGATTCGCCCGCCGCGGTCGCGTAGTCACCATCCGCGTAAGCTGCATTCTCGCTGTCCTCACCGCCCGACGCGGCGAAGTACTTGTTGTACTGGGTTGCCTGCTCGAGCTGCGAGACATTGACCGCGTCGGTCGCCTGTGTACCCGCCGCGACGTTGGTGATCTGCCGCTCGCTGCCTTCCGAACCGACCGAGACGCTGTCCGCGCGGTCGGCCACCGAGTTCGCGCCAAGTGCGACGCTGTTATCGGCCGACGCACCGGAGAGGAAGCCGATCGCGGTCGAGTCGACGCCACTAGCCGAACTGCCGCTGCCCAACGCCGACGCGCCGTCCGCGGTCGCGTACGCCAGCGTGCCGACGGACGTTGCCTGCACGCCGGTCGCCTCGGCCAATGTGCCGACTGCCGTCGCGCCAACATCCGTTGCCCAAGCGCCGTTGCCCAGCGCGGTCGACGCCACGCCGCTGGCCTCGGTCGTCTGCAGGATCAAACCGGGGAAGCCGAAGACCAGCGCGCCGTAGTCGGCAATGCCGCCAACCGACAAGCCGTACTCGCCGCTGGCCACGCTGCCGTAACCTACCGCAGTCGCGAAGCCACCAGTCGCTTCCGAGAACGCGCCCAACGCGCTCGACCCATCCGTCATGGCACTGCTGCTGTAACCCAGTGCAGTCGACTGCGCACCCGTCGCGTTGGCCGCTGCGCCCGTCGCGGTGCTGAACGCACCGAGTGCCTGCGCACCCGCGCCAAAGGCCGATGCCCCCACTTCGCTGGCGGTCGTCGTCTGGTCGAGCACGACCTCGCCGTCCTCGTTCTCGTAGTACAGCCAGCCACCAACCGCCGTGCTCGAATCGCCCTCGGCGACCGCGTTGTAACCCGATGCCGTGGCGTACTGGCCACTCGCATTCGCGCCGCTGCCGAAGGCCGAAGACCCAACGCCCGACGCATAGGTCGTCGAGCCCATCGCGGTCGCATAGTCCGCTTCGGCAATCGCATTCGAGCCCGCCGCGATCGCGTCCTCACCCTCGACATACGCCTCGCCGTCGCCGGTGGCACGGAAGTAGCGACCCGCGAGCAGCGCGCCGTCCGCGGCGGCGTTGAGCTGCGCGAGATTCACCGCATCGGTGTCCTCGGTGCCCGCAGCAACATTAGTGATCTGGCGCTCATTAGCCGGGTGGGTGACCCCGTACTCGTCAGTCCATTCGGCCGAAGCGCCGACAGATACAGTGTTGGCTCGATCAGCACGCGCGCCCGAACCCAGGGCCACGCTGTTCTCGGCTGCAACACTTGCATTGGCGCCGAGCGCGAGACCGCCATTCGCGTCTCTTTCCACAGTGGCGCGAGCGCCAAAAGCCACCGCACCGCTCGCCAAACTCAGCGAGCCTTGGCCAATACCGACTGCATTGGCGCCATCGGCGAGTGAAGTCGCACCGATCGCAATGGCACGGTCATCAGTACTGAGAGCGCCACGTCCCACTGCGATGGCGTTAGCGCCATCTGCCCAGGAATCCATACCCAGTGCCATGGATCCCGAGCCGGCGGCCCAGGCACCGTAGCCGAATGCAGACGCATTTGTTTCGGTTGCCCATGCCGATGTCCCGAACGCGGTTGCGCCGTCTTTGGTGGCCCATGCGTACGCGCCTACAGCGGTGGTTTCGCTGCCACCAGCCCACGCATTGCTACCAATCGCTGTACTCCATGATCCAGTCGCACGTGACTTCACGCCACCGGCGTAACTTTCGTCGCCAAGCGCCTGAGCCCCGTTGCCCAAAGCTGTGGCGTTCTGTCCTGTCGCAAGTGCCCC
This sequence comes from Luteimonas sp. gir, assembly GCF_037198055.1. Lineage (NCBI taxonomy): Bacteria > Pseudomonadati > Pseudomonadota > Gammaproteobacteria > Lysobacterales > Lysobacteraceae > Luteimonas > Luteimonas sp. gir. Next base: position 133,150 of record NZ_JBBAXQ010000002.1, on the reverse strand, counting down.
CGCACCAACGGCAGTACCGCCAGCCTCTGCTTGCGTGGAGACGAGGACAGCATCACCATTTTCATCGAAGATCGGCGAATTGAACTCATCGTACGCCTGCCCAAGGCCACCGACTGCGACGGCCCCCTCCGCTGCGGCGAAGCTGTTGAAGCCGATGGCCACACTGTTAACCGCAGACGCATGCGCCCCACTGCCGAACGCAGAAGCGCCCTGCGCCGACGCCAGTGCCGATTCGCCAGCCGCGGTTGCATAGTCGCCGTCCGCATAGGCGCCGTTGTCGCTGTCCTCACCGCCCGATGCGGCGAAGTACTTGTTGTACTGGGTCGCTTCCTCGAGTTGCGCGACGTTGACCGCGTCAGTCGCCTCGGCGCCCGCCGCGACATTGGTGATTTGCCGCTCGCTGCCCGCCGCACCGACCGACACGCTATCCGCCCGATCGGCCACCGAGTTCGCGCCCAGCGCCACGCTATTGTCGGCCGACGCGTCTGCCAGGAAGCCGATCGCGGACGAATCGACACCGCTGGCCGAACTGCCGCTGCCCAGCGCCGACGCGCCGTCCGCGGTCGCGTAGGCCAGCGTGCCGAGTGAGGTCGCCTGCACCCCGGTCGCCTCGGCCAGCGTGCCGACCGCGGTCGCGCCCACATCGGTCGCCAAGGCGCCGTTGCCCAACGCGGTCGAGGCCACGCCGCTGGCCTCGGTCGCCTGCAGGATCAAGCCGGGGAAGCCGAAGACCAGCGCGCCGTAGTCGGCAATGCCGCCAACCGACAAGCCGTACTCGCCGCTGGCCACGCTGCCGTAGCCCACGGCCGTGGCAAAGCCACCGGTCGCCTCAGAGAACGCGCCCAGCGCGCTCGACCCATCCGTCATGGCACTGCTGCTGTAGCCCAGTGCGGTCGACTGCGCCCCCGTCGCGCTGGCCGCCGCGCCAGTGGCCGTGCTGAACGCACCGAGTGCCTGCGCACCGGCGCCCAGGGCCGATGCGCCGACTTCACTGGCGGTCGTCGTCTGATCGAGCACGACCTCGCCATTCTCGTTCTCGTAGTACAGCCAACCACCAACGGCCGTGCTCGAGTTGCCTTCGGCGACCGCGTTGTAACCAGAGGCCGTCGCGTACTGACCACTCGCGCTCGCGCCGCTGCCGAAGGCCGAAGACCCGACGCCGGAGGCGTAGGTGGTCGAACCGACCGCGGTCGAATAATCCGCTTCGGCAATCGCGTTCGAGCCCGACGCGGTTGCATCTTCGCCCTCGGCGGAGGCTTCACCGTCACCGGTTGCGCGGAAGTACTGGTTGTAGGCCGTCGCTTCCTGCAACTGGCCCAGATTCACTGCGTCGGTCGTCTCGGTACCGTCGGCGACATTGGTGATCTGACGTTCCTCACCAACTGAACCGACCGACACTGTGTTGTCGCGGTCGGCCTCGGAGTTCGCACCCAGCGCCACGCTGTTGTCGGCCAGAGCCGTGCTGTAGTAACCCACCGCGGTGCTGTTCTCGCCACTGGCCCAAGACTCGGCACCCAGTGCCGCGGCGTTGGTGCCGGGCGCATAGGCAAAGTAGCCCAGCGCCACGCTGCCTGTGCCTTCGGCCTCGGTCAGCGTGCCGACTGCGGTGCCATTCGTGCCCGAGGCCACTGCACCGCTACCGAAGGCCGCCGCACCGTCGCCCGAGGCGCGAGTGGAAACCAACAGGCCCAGGCCCGGAATCAGATCCGCCGGCCCGCCCACCGCGACGCTGCTCGCACCGCTGGCAATCGCCTGCGTGCCGACGGCCGTCGCGTAGTCCGCCGAGGCCGTGGCGATTGCACCGAACGCCGACGACTGCGCGCCCAGCGCCGATGCGCCCACGCCATAGGCCGATGACGCGAAGCCCGTGGCCTCCGCGCTCGCGCCGACCGCGGTGCCGGCAACGCCTGCGCTGGTGGCCGAGGTCTCGACCGGTTGACCACCAAGGGTCAGCAGCGGCTCGCCATTCTCGTCGACCGCATTGCCGCCGACCGCCACGCTTGCCGGCCCATGCGCCTCGGCGCCTGCGCCGAAGGCCGCACTGTTCTGCCCATCGGCCACCGCGTTGAAGCCGACCGCCGTCGCATTGTCCGCAAGCGCAAACGCCCCACTGCCGAACGCCGAAGCGCCCTGCGCCGACGCCAGTGCCGATTCACCTGCGGCGGTGGCGTAGTCGCCGTCCGCATAGGCACCGTTGTCGCTGTCCTCGCCACCCGATGCGGCGAAGTACTTGTTGTATTGGGTCGCTTCCTCGAGTTGCGCGACGTTGACCGCGTCAGTCGCCTCGGCGCCCGCCGCGACATTTGTGATCTGCCGCTCGCTGCCCGCCGCACCGACCGACACGCTATCCGCCCGATCGGCCACCGAGTTCGCGCCCAGCGCCACGCTATTGTCGGCCGACGCGTCTGCCAGGAAGCCGATCGCGGACGAATCGACACCGCTGGCCGAACTGCCGCTGCCCAGCGCCGACGCGCCGTCCGCGGTCGCGTAGGCCAGCGTGCCGAGTGAGGTCGCCTGCACCCCGGTCGCCTCGGCCAGCGTGCCGACCGCGGTCGCGCCCACATCGGTCGCCAAGGCGCCGTTGCCCAACGCGGTCGAGGCCACGCCGCTGGCCTCGGTCGCCTGCAGGATCAAGCCGGGGAAGCCGAAGACCAGCGCGCCGTAGTCGGCGATGCCGCCGACCGCCAGGCCGTAGTCGCCACTGGCCACGCTGCCGTAGCCCACCGCCGTGGCGGAACCACCGGTTGCTTCAGAAAACGCGCCCAATGCGCTCGACCTATCAGTGACCGCGCTGCTGCTGTAGCCCAGCGCGGTGGACTGCACGCCCGTCGCGTTGGCAGCCGCACCGGTCGCCGTGCTGAACGCACCGCGCGCCTGCGCACCCGCACCCAGTGCCGACGCGCCGACCTCGCTGGCGGTCGTGGTCTGGTCCAGCAGCACGTCGCCGTTCTCATCCTCGTAGTACAGCCAGCCACCGACTGCCGTGCTCGAGTCGCCTTCGGCAACCGCGTTGTAACCAGAGGCCGTCGCGTACTGACCACTCGCGCTCGCGCCGCTGCCGAAGGCCGACGACCCGACGCCCGAGGCGTAGGTGGTCGAACCGACCGCAGTCGAATAGTCCGCTTCGGCAATCGCATTCGAGCCTGAGGCCGTGGCCTGCTCGCCCTCGGCGTAGGCTTCACCATCGCCGGTTGCGCGGAAGTACTGGGTGTAGGCGGTCGCCTCCTGCAACTGGCCCAGGTTCACGGCGTCGGTCGTCTCGGTACCGTCGGCAACGTTGGTGATCTGGCGCTCAGCACCTTCAGCGCCCACCGAGACGCTGTCTTCGCGATCGGCCACCGAGTTCGCGCCCAGCGCGACGCTGTTGTCAGCCGACGCCACAGCGCCGGTGCCGGCGGCGGTCGAGGCGACACCACTGGCCGCGCTGCCATTGCCGAGCGCCGTGGCTTCCTGTGCACTCGCAGACGCCAGCGCGCCGACTGCGGTCGACCACTCGCCCTCGGCCGCCGCCTGGAAGCCAAGTGCGGCCGACATGCCGCCGCTGGCAATGCTTTCGGCACCGATCGCGCTCGCGAGTTCGCCCGACGCATCGCTGCCATAGCCCACCGCCGTGGCTTCGAGCCCGGAAGCGCTGCTGTCCGCGCCGACGGCGACGCTGCCATCACCACCGGCCGTCGCATCCGAGCCGGCGGCGAAGGCGACATCGCCGTCGGCAGCCGCCGCACCTTCTCCGGTCCCCGCGACGTACTGCGCGGTCACATCCGCGACGGCGGCAACGGCATCGAGCTGCGCGCGGTTGACGGCATCGGTGGCCTCTACGCCCGCGGCCACGTTGACGATCTGGCGCTCCTCGCCTTCGGCACCTACGGACACCGTATTGGCGCGGTTCGCGCGCGAATTGGCACCCAGCGCGACACTGTCGGCGGCGATCGCGCGCGCATTCGCACCGAGTGCGAGCGCCTGGAGGGCCGTGGCGCGCGCCGACGCGCCGAAGGCACCCGAGGCGAACCCGGTGGCGACCGTCTGCGTGCCCACGGCGGTGGACGTCACACCGCCGGCCTGCGCTGCACCACCAATGGCGACCGCCCCCACCGCAGCACTCGCGCCCCCCGGCACGATGCATTCGTAGGTCACGCCGCCAACCGTGCACTCAGCGAGCTCGCCGATGGCGACCTGTGCCCAGGCAGCAGGCATGGCGGCCAGTAGCGCCAGCGCCAGCAGTGCGGGGCGTGCACTCCGACCGACGGTGACGGTCGCGCCGACGCCGTCGCCGGTCGCCAGTTCGGAGGCGACGACGATCTGGCCGAGCGACTTGTTCCACACCTTGCGATAGATCCGGTTCATATGGGCTTCCCCTCGGAGTGCTTGTTTGGGCTGATGGAATACGGGCGAAAAAAAAGCCGCAGGTCGACGATCGACCGAGCGGCTTTGCGATGGAATTCAGTGGGGCTGGGAACCCGCGCCGGGCGCGGACACGCGCTTGGCAGCGCGAATTTCATGAATGGCGAGTGTACGCAACTTGAATCGTCCCCAAACGACCGACCGGATGCCGACTCTCTCCAGACTGACGCGCCGCGTCAAGAGGCACTGCCGCAGAAGGTCAATACGGTAACGAAGGGTGCTTTTTGCTGACGATTTGTGCTCGCATCTATGCCGGCACGGCATGCGGCTTCAACCCAATGAATTGATTGGGTTTTCTCACAGCCGATTGTGGACTTGGAGGCAGCCCCCGCTGCTAGGCGACAGCGGGATGACGGACACGGAGAGGGGACCTGGCCGTCCGGCCAAGTCCCGATCGGGACAGGTTTGCGCGAAAGTGACGAATCGCGTCAGTTCAGGCCAAGGACCTGCGCGCGTTGTGGAACATTCGCATCCATGGGCTGGCGTCCGACCAGTCGGCAGGCGCCCAGCTGAAGTTGACGGCGCGCTGGGTGCGCTCGGGGTGCGGCATCAGGATCGTCGCGCGCCCGTCGTCCGAGCACAGCCCGGCGATCGCATCCTGCGAGCCGTTGGGATTGGCGGGATAGCGCACCGCCGGCGTGCCATCGCCCTCGACATAGCGCAGTGCCACGCGCGCCGAAGAGCGCGCCTGTGCATCGTCGAACTGCACGCGCCCTTCACCGTGTGAGATCGCGACGGGGATCCGTGATCCGGTCATGCCGGCGAGGAACAGTGACGGCGATTCGACGACCTCGAGCAGGCCGACCCGGCCTTCGAAGCGCTCGCTGCGGTTGCGCAGCAATCGCGGCCAGTGCGCTGCGCCCGGAATGATCGCCTTGAGCTGAGAGAGCATCTGGCAGCCGTTGCACACGCCCAGCGAGAAGGTGTCGCCGCGCTCGAAGAACGCTGCGAACGCGTCGCGCAGCTGCGTCCGCTCGAGCACCGAGGTGGCCCAGCCACGCCCCGCGCCGAGCACGTCGCCGTAGCTGAAGCCGCCACAGGCCGCCAGGCCCTGCATGGTCGCCAGGTCCACGCGTCCTTCGATGAGGTCGCTCATATGGACGTCGATCGCAGCAAATCCAGCACGATCAAAAGCCGCGGCCATCTCGATCTGGCCGTTGACGCCCTGCTCGCGCAGGATCGCCACCCGCGGACGCGCACCGGTAACGATCGAGGGCGCCGAAGCCGGATCGAAGGTCAGCACGGGACGCAGGCCGGGGGCGGCGAAGTCGCGCGCGGACGCCCGCTCCTCGTCGGCGCACTCGGGGTTGTCGCGCAGCGCCCGCATCGCATGCGTCACCGACCACCACGCGTCGAACAGCGCCTCCCACTTCCACTCGGCCAACGCGTCCTCGCCATCGACGACACGGATCGTCGGCGAGGACGTCGGTCGGGCGATGCGCTGCGCGCATTCGATCAGACCGTGCCGTTCGACCAGATCGGCGAATTCGGCCCGGTTCTCCGACGCGATCTGCACCACCGCGCCCAGCTCCTCGGAGAACAGCGTGCGCACGGCATCGCGCTGACGCGCCTCGCCCCAGCCCTCCAGATCGATGTCCAGACCCTGCCGCGAGCAGAACGCCATCTCGCACAGGGCGGCGAATGCGCCGCCGTCGGAACGGTCGTGGTAGGCCAGCAGCAGGCCGGCCTCGCGAGCCTCGCAGATCAGCTCGAAGAACGCCTTCAATCGGGCCGGATCGTCAACGTCCGGGCACGGGCCGCCGAACGCATCGAAACACTGCGCCAGCACCGAGCCGCCGAGCCGCTGCTTGCCAGCGCCCAGGCCAATCAGCCACAGCTCGCTGCCCGGCGCGCGCGCCAGCAGCGGGGTCAGCTGCGTGCGCACGTCCGGCACCGGCGCGAATGCGCTGACAATCAACGAGACCGGCGAGACGACCTTGTGGGTCACGTCGTCGGCGCTTTGCGACGGGGCGCTCGACGACGCGGAAGCGCCGGCGGTCTCCTGCCACTGCGCCTGCATCGACAGCGAGTCCTTGCCGACCGGAATCGACAGGTCGAGCGCCGGACACAACTCCATCGCGACCGCGCGCACGGCATCGAACAAACGCGCGTCCTCGCCAGGGTGACCAGCGGCGGCCATCCAGTTGGCCGACAGCTTGACCCGGTGGAGCGTCTCCACCGGCGCCGCGCACAGGTTGGTGATCGCCTCGCCAACGGCCATGCGCGCCGCGGCGGCGGCGTCGATCAGCGCCAGTGGCGTGCGCTCGCCGATCGCCATCGCCTCGCCGGTGAAGCCATCGAAGTCCGATAGGGTGATCGCGCAGTCGGCCACCGGCAGTTGCCATGGCCCCACCATCTGGTCGCGTGCGGTCAGCCCGCCGACCGAGCGGTCGCCGATCGTGACCAGGAACTGCTTGGCCGCGACGGTCGGATGCGCGAGCACGCGCAGGCCGGCTTCGTGCAGGTCGATGCTGCGGGTATCGACGGCCGGCCAGCGATGCGGCGCCAGCCGTGCGCTGTCGCGGTGCATCTTCGGCGCCTTGCCGAACAGCACATCCATCGGCAGATCGATCGGGTGCTGCGACGCATTGCCGCCACTTGCGGTCTCGCCCCCTTCCGCCCTTCGGGCACCTTCCCCCGCATGCGGGGGAAGCGATTGCGGCAGCACGCCATAACCGACAGTCAGGTGTTCTTCGGCAGTCGCCACACCGACGACTGCGAACGGGCAGCGCTCGCGCGCGCAGATCGCAGTGAACTCGTCGACCCGGTCCTGCGGAATGCCCAGGACGTAACGCTCCTGCGACTCGTTGCACCACAGTTGCATCGGCGACAGCGACGGGTCGTCACTGGGGACGCGATCCAGATCGATGATGCCGCCCACGCCCGAGTCGTGCAGCAGCTCGGGAATCGCATTCGACAAGCCGCCGGCGCCGACGTCGTGGAACCACAGGATCGGATTGCGCTCGCCCAGCGCGACGCAGCGGTCGATCACTTCCTGGCAGCGCCGTTCCATCTCGGGGTTGTCGCGCTGCACCGAGGCAAAATCCAGGTCCTCGGCGCTTTCGCCCGAGGCCACGGAACTGGCGGCGCCGCCGCCCAGCCCGATCAACATCGCCGGTCCGCCCAGCACCACGACCGCATCGCCGGGCGACAGGCGCTTCTTCTCGACCATCGTGCGGTCGATCGCGCCCAGTCCGCCAGCCAGCATGATCGGCTTGTCGTAGCCACGCTGCAGACCGTCATCGCCTTCGGCGAGTTCGAAACTGCGGAAATAGCCAAGCAGATTGGGCCGACCGAATTCGTTGTTGAACGCCGCGCCGCCGAGCGGCCCGTCGAGCATGATCTCCAGCGCCGGCGCCATGCGCGGGTTGAGCGCACGCACGCCCTCCCACGGCTGCGGCAACGTCGGAATGCGCAGGTGCGAGACCGTGAAGCCGGTCAGGCCCGCTTTGGGCTTGCCGCCGCGTCCGGTCGCACCCTCGTCGCGGATCTCACCGCCCGCACCGGTGGCCGCACCGGCGAACGGCGAGATCGCCGTCGGGTGGTTGTGGGTTTCGACCTTGATGCAGAACGCGCTGTCGAGCAGCGGCTCGCTGCGGTACTCGAACGACACCGGATCGGGTCGGAAGCGGCGCGCCGGATAGCCTTCTACCACCGCGGCGTTGTCGCTGTAGGCCGACAGCGTGTGCTCGGGCGTCTGCGCATGCGTATGGCGGATCATCCGGAACAGCGACTGCGGCTGCGCCTCACCATCGATGGTCCACGTGGCATTAAAGATCTTGTGTCGGCAGTGCTCGGAATTGGCCTGCGCGAACATCATCAACTCGACATCCGAGGGCGCCCGTCCGAGCACGCCGAAGCGCTCGCGCAGGTAGGCGATCTCGTCGTCGGCCAGCGCCAGGCCCAAGCGTGCATTCGCCGCCTCGAGCGCGTCGAGAGGAATGCGCTCGAGCACGCCCCGCTGCGGCACGGCGAACAGCGCCTGCGCCGCGTCGACGTCGTCGAGCAACGACTCGGTCATCGGGTCGTGCAGCAGCTTGTCCACCGCCGCACGCTCGACGGCCGAATCGGACCAGCCAAGCAGGTCGATGCGCAGGCCGCGCTCGACGCGGTGGATCGGCAGCCCGGCACCGCGCAGCAGTTCGCCGGCCTTGCTCGCCCAAGGCGACATCGTGCCCAGCCGCGGCGACACAATGCGCGACACCGTATCCGGCGCAGACGCAGGTCCCGGACCGGCATCGACTTCGAGCAGGCGACGCAGCGTGGCGTCGTCTGGCGTGCGGCCCGGTTCGGCCTCGACGAAGTAGACGTGCCAGGCATCGGCGACGCGCAGCGCCGGCGAGACCGCTTGCAGACGCGCTTCAAGCCGCTCACGTCGGAACGGCGACAGGGCCTGCTGGCCCTCGAGGACGATCATGTCCGGGCAAACCGTGATTCAGGGCCGCCCATTGTAGCCAATGGCCGGGCCTGCCGCCCGGCCACGCACTCACTGTCGGCTCAGCGGCCGCCGGCGGCGCCAGCCAGGCGTTGCAGCGCGGCGAGCAACTGGTCGGGGGGCATGTAGCCCGGCATCTGAGTGCCGTCCTCGGCCACGATCATCGGGGTGCCGGTCAGACCCACGCGCTGGCCCAGCGCGTAATGCGCCGCCACCGGATTGGCGCAGGGCTGGGAGGTCACCCGGCGCCCGGCTTTGGCATCGGTCAGCGCCTTGCGGCGATCGGCCGCGCACCACACCGACTCCATCAACCGGAAATCCTCGCTGCCAGGCCCCATGCGCGGATAGGCCAGGTATTCGATCGCAATGCCGCGCTTGTTGTACTCGGCGATGTCGTCGTGCAGACGACGGCAGTACCCGCATTCGACGTCGGTGAAGACCGACACGGTGTACTTGGGGTTGGCCGGCGCGAAGATGATCCGCTGCTCCTCGGGCACCTCCGACAGCAAGCGCTTGCGCAGCTGCGACAGCCCGGACTGGCTCAGGTCGCGCTTCTCTTGCGCATCGAACAGGCTGCCCTGCATGACGTAGCGGCCATCATTGCTGACGTAGAGCACCTGGCCGGCAACGATCACCTCCTGGAACCCCGGCAGCGGCGCGTCGTGGATGCTCTCGATCGAGACCTGCGGGTTGATCGACAGGATCGCGTTGCGCGCGATCGCGGCCGGCGTGCCCGGGGGCGGCGGCGGGACATTGGCGGCAGCGCTCGCGGCCGAGGTCGGTGCGGCCGGGTTGGCCGCCGCATCAGGGGTGCTCGTGCCCTGGGCACAGGCGGACAGGCTGAAGGCGCTCAACAGGGCGAACAGGTATCGCTTCATCGCATCGGGCTACCGCGGACGGAGAAACTCCAGGACCGGCGATTCTGGCACGAAGCCGGGACCGGAACGCCCCCGACCGCCTTCACGGGCCCGTTCTCGTTCACGGCGGCGGGCAGGCGCATGAGGCTGGGGCTGGGTGCGGTGCGCGGATGCTGGGAGCGCCTTCCCGGACCAGGGTCGGTGGCGCCAGGACAAACGTTCGGACGCACTGTGGCAACGGCGATAGACTGCGAAGCGCATGGAGATCCGCGCTGCCCCCACCCGGCGCCGATGGCGCCGACCTCCCCCGCAAGCGGGGGAGGGACTCGCAGCGACTGCGCCAGACGCGACGCCCTGCCCTGCATCACTTCCAACACGCGACCCACACGCGGGCGGCGATCTCCCGCAGTGATCGTGTTCGGCCCCTTCCCCGCACCGCGGGGCATTGCACCCTTCACGGGTGGAAGGCTGGGATAGGGGCGCATTTAGCGGCAAGCCCAAGGCGCCGACCTCCTCGCGGGGAGGGCATTGAGACCACCGGGCACGCTGTTCCCTTCCGCCGCACGCGAGGCGGTCGCGCATGCGCGGTCGGCGTCGGATTGCTGTCGGCTATTTGTTTCGGCGCACGTCCGGCCCCGCGCAGCGCGCGGGGCGTTCGCCCAGCCGCGCGGCAGTGCCGTCTCGGCGTCGACACCCCGCCGCCATCCATGGCGATGCTTGGTCGCCCGATGAGGGCCCGGCCCGGCCCGGCCCGGCTGGCCGGCACCGCGTAGCACGCAGGGCGTTCGCGCATGCGCGGTCGGCATCGGGTTGCTATCGGCTATTGATTCCAGCGCACGCCCGGCCTCGCGAAGCACGCGAGGCGTTCGCCCCCGCGCGGTCGGCGTCGGATTGGTGTCGGCTATTTGTTTCGGCGCACGCCCGGCCCCGCGCAGCGCGCGGGGCGTTCGCCCCCGTCACGCGGCATGCCGCGTGAGCGACGGGGGCTCACCCCCTCGGATGGTGGGTGGCGTGGAGGCGTTTGAGGTGTTCGCGGGCGACGAGGGTGTAGATCTGGGTCGTCGACAGGGAACTGTGGCCGAGCAGCATCTGCAGCGCGCGCAGGTCGGCGCCGTGGTTGAGCAGATGGGTGGCGAAACTGTGGCGCAGGCCGTGTGGGCTGATCCGGGCCGGGTCGATGCCTGCGATCGCGGCATAGCGCTTGACCAGGCCCCAGAACTGCTGCCGGGACAGCGGTAGGCGCCGGGCGGTCAGGAACAGCGGCGTACCGCCCTGGGCGTCGGCCGGCAGCGGCTTGCCGCCGGCCAGCACCGGGCGGGCCTCGGCCAGATACCGCTGCAACCAGTGTTGCGCCTCCTCGCCCAGCGGCACCAGGCGGGTGCGTTCGCCCTTGCCGGTGACCCGCAGTGCGCCCTGGCGCAGATTGACGCCATTGGCCGGCAGGCCGGTCAGCTCGCTGACCCGCAGGCCGCAGGCGTACATCAGCTCGAGCATCGTGCGATCGCGCAGGCCATCGGCTGCGGTCACATCCGGTGCGGCGAGCAAGGCCTCGATCTGCGATTCACCCAAGGCCTTGGGCAGCGGCCGAGGCAGCTTCGGCGGTTCGAGCAAGGCGGTCGGGTCGTCGGCGCGGCCATGCCGCCGCTGCCGGTCCGCGTAGAACGCGCGCAGCGCCGACAACAGCCGCGCATTGCTGCGCGGCGACCAGCCGTGGCGGGTGCGCCATGCTAGGTAGTCGAACAGCGCGGCACGGTCCGCGTTGGCGATGCCGCCGTCACGACCATCGCGCCAGCGCGCGAGTCCTTCCAGATCGCGCCGGTAGGCCGTACCGGTCTGCGTGGCGATGCCGGTCTCGGCCCAGAATGCGTCGAGAAACCCTTCGATCGCAGCGCGGTCATCGTCGCGCAACGGCGGCAGGCCGACCACGAGGGCGCGGCGTTCGGCGGGTGTGGCGGTGGTCGGCATATCGTGCGCAGCTTAGAGCCTGACGGCCGACCCCACACCGTCGGCCTGACATCCGCCGCCGAACGCAGGCGTCATCGTCGCGCCTGCGCAGCGCAACGCCGGGCGCTGACGCTATCCTGTCGCGATGTCCGCATCGCCCTCCCGTCCAGCCGTCCCTGCCCGCCCCTGGATAGGCTGGCGACTGCTGGCGCTGGTCTACGATCTTTGGCCGGCGCTCGCGTTGTGGCTGTTGCTGTCGGCCCTGTTCACCGCGGGCTATACCTTCGCCGGGCATCACGACCCGCACGAGAACATCGCGCCGCTGAGCACGCTGCAGTGGCTGCTGTGGCTGTGCTGCTGGCTGGCGACCGGTGCCTACGCGGTCGTGAGTTGGCGCCACGGCGGCCAGACATTGGGCATGCGGCCCTGGCGCATCCGGGTGCGCGGGCACGATGGCGGCCAGCCGACGGCACGCGCGTTGTGGCTGCGTTTCGCGATCGGGACGGTGTCGCTGCTGGCCGGCGGCCTGGGGTTCTGGTGGGCCTGGTTCGATCGCGACCGCCTGACCTGGCACGACCGGGCGAGCGGCACCCGGATCGTGCGCGACCCCAAGCGGTCTGCGCGCTGAGAGGTCCTGCGCTGCCCGGGGCGCCACGGGCGCAGCCGACCGCATGCCACGTCGAAAAATGACGGTGCACACCCGCCGCCGGCCATCGTTGTTCGCGGCCCGGCAAGCGCCGCCCGACGCCGCCGCCCGTCAGGCGCTGCGTCGACGGAACAGCAGCCAGGACACCAGCAGCATCACGCTGGGTGGCAGCAGGTAGGCCAGGCGGAAATCGATCCGGTAGACGGCGGCGAACTTCACCACCTGCATCTGCATGAGCCAGAAGCCGAGCGCGAACACCACGCCGATGAAGAGCCGCTTACCGGCATTGCCGCTGCGCAGCGAGCCGAACGCGAACGGAATCGCAGCCAGGCACAGCGCGAGCACATTGAGCGGGTAGAACCAGCGCCCCCAGTAATGCTCCTCGAACTCGCCGGCGTCGAGTTGGTTGCGCTTGCGATACTCGATGCCCGCGCGCAGTTCGCTGGCCGGCATGTAGCGCGGCCGCCAGATGCTGCTGGCGCTGGCCGCCAGCGTGGACGCGTCGAGTTGCGAGGCCCAGTGCTCTTCCAGCGCCTCGGTCCGCGTCACTGCGCGCGGCTCGAACCAGGTGCGCTGCACGTCGCGCAGCAGCCAGCCGTCGGCGCCGTGCTCGGCGGTCTTGGCGTGGGCGACAGACTCCAGGCGGCCGTCGCTCGCGAACTCGAACAGGCGCACGTCCTGCAACTGGATCCGGCTGCCGCCCGCCTCGGCGACTTCGCTGCCGTTCTGCGCATTGAGGAAGGTGTCGCCCTCGCGCGCCCACAGGCCCGAATACCGGCCGACCACCATGTTGTTCGAGCGCTGGGCCGATTTCATGCTGTCGGCGCTGCGCTGGGCCATCGGCCCCAGGGTCTCGCCGTTGACCACCATCAGGGCCGTCAGCACCAGCAGCGGCAGAGCGACCGAGATGGCCAGACGTGTGCGCGACAGGCCCAGCGCACGCATCGCGATCAGTTCCGAAGTCGCGGCCAGTTGCCCCAGGCCCATCAGCGAGCCGATCACCGCCGCCGTCGGGAACATCACATAGGCGCGGCGCGGCAGCGTCTGCAGGATGTAGGCCACCGCCGACATATAGGTGTAGTTGCCCTGCCCGACCGCGCCGATCTCGTTGACACCGGCCATCAGCGCATCCAGCCCGACCAGCACCACCCAGGTCGCGAACACTGCGATGGTGACCATGCGGGCGACGTAGAGATCATGGATCCGCACCAACGGCCTCATCGCGCACGCCTCCACTTCGGCGCGACCACCCGGCCATCGCGGAAATACAGCCAGGCGCCGAAGCCCAGCAACGGCAGCACCAGCCACCACAGGCCCAGGGCGACCGGAATCCGGCCCTCACCGACCCAGTCTGCACCCAGCATCATCAGGTTCATGCCCATGACGTAGGCCAAAAAGCCCATCATCATCCGGCCGTAGCGGGCCTGGCGCGGCGGACTGCGGGCCAGCGGCACGGCGAGCAGCGCGAAAGCCAACGCCAACAGCGGCGGCGCCAGCCGGAAATGCAGCTGCGCGCGGGCCTCACGGCGGTCGTCGCCCAACAGCGTCAGCGTCGGCTGCAGCGCTGGATCATCGGCATCGGCGCCCAGATCGGCAGCCGGCAACCGGATCTCGTTGCTGGCATAGCGCATCAGCCGGTAATCGAGCCCGGCATCGAGCGGGCCTTCGACGCGGAAGCCCTCATCGAGCCGCAGAAAGCGCCCCGCCGCCTCGACACTCAATTCGCCGCTCAGCGCGGTGGTCACGTCCATGCGCCCGTCGTCCTGGCGATAGACGAAGACCCGACCCAGGCGGCTGCCGTCGTCGGACATCGCATTGACGTACACCACGCCGTTGCCGCCGGGGAACTCGACGAACCGGCCGGCCTCCAGCCCCGAGACCAGCAGGCTGCGTTGGCCGGCTTCGATCATCTGCTGCGAGTAGCCACGAGCCCACGGGCCGAGCCACAGCGAGCAGGCGCCGATGAACAGCGTCATCGGCACCACGACCAGTGCCAGCGGCCGCAACAGCCGCACCGGGCCGACGCCGACCGAGGTCAGCACCGGCATTTCCGAATCGCGGTACAGGCGTCCGAACGCCAGCATCAGGCCCAGCATCAGGCCCAGCGGCAGGATCAACGGCAGATAGTTGACGACCTGCAGGCCCAGCTGGGCCAGCATCAGGCCGGCCGGCACCCGGCCGCGCGCGATGTCGCCGAGCACATCGGCGAACACCCCACCGAGGCTGACGATCATCAGCACCACCAGCGCCGCGAAGGTCGCCTGGGCAAATTCGCGGAACAGGTAGCGGTCGAGCTTCGGCATCGGGCGCGGGGGCTTTGCTTTAGACTTGGGGGTTCGTCCAGCCGCGCCTTCACGACGCATCTGCGATGGCGAGCCTGTCACAGGCCACGCCCGCTGGACCGTGAAGTGTACCGATCACCCCATGGAATCTGGTTGATGACCCTCGAATTCTCCCTGAACCGCGACGCGCCCCCCACTTTGTCGAGCGACTGCCTGGTCGTTGGCGTCTTCGCCGACGGTCCGCTGTCGGGCGCGGCGGCCGCCATCGACACCGCCAGCGGCGGTCGCCTGTCGGCGCTCGCCCAGCGCGGCGACCTGCCCGGCAAGCCCGGGCGCACCACGCTGCTGCACGACCTGCCCGGCGTGACCGCACCACGCGTGCTGGCCGTCGGCCTGGGCGAGCGCGCCAAGTTCGGTGCGCCCCAGTACCTGCGCGCCGTAGGCGATGCGATCCGCGCCCTCAAGGACGGCACCATCGCCAACGCGGCGCTGGCACTGGCCGACCTCGAGGTCGCCGGCCACGACACCGCGTGGACGATCCGCCAGGCGGTGATCGCCGCCGATCACGCTGCCTATCGCTATGTCGCCACGCTGGGCGCGCGCAACAAGAAGCGCGAGCCGGCGAAGCTGGCTTCGATCGCCATCGTCGGCGACGACGACCAGGCACTGGCGCAGGGCAAGGCGATCGCGGCAGGTGTGAAGTTCGCGCGCGAACTGGGCAACCTGCCGCCGAACATCTGCAACCCGGCCTACCTCGCCGAGCAGGCGCGCACGTTCGCCGACCGCTTCGACAAGGCCTCGTGCGAAGTGCTCGACGAAGCGCAGATGGAAGCGCTGGGCATGGGCTCGCTGCTGGCCGTCGCCCGCGGCTCGGCCAACCGCCCGCGTCTGGTCGTGCTGAGCTGGAAGAACGGCGGCGACGCCAAGCCCTATGTCCTGGTCGGCAAGGGCATCACCTTCGACACCGGCGGCGTCAACCTCAAGACCCAGGGCGGCATCGAGGAAATGAAGTTCGACATGTGCGGCGCGGCGACGGTCATGGGCACGTTCGTGTCCGCGGTCGGCCTGGACCTGCCGATCAATCTGCACGTCGTGGTGCCGGCGGTCGAGAACGCGATCGACGGCAACAGCTATCGCCCGTCCGACGTCATCACCAGCATGTCGGGCAAGACGATCGAGGTCGGTAACACCGACGCCGAGGGCCGGCTGATCCTGTGCGACGCGCTGACCTACGCCGAGCGTTTCGAGCCGGCCGCCCTGGTCGACGTCGCCACGCTGACCGGCGCCTGCATGGTCGCACTCGGCACACAGGCCACCGGCCTGATGAGCAAGCACGACGACCTGGCCGCCGAACTGCTGGCCGCCGGCGAGCACGTCTTCGACCGCGCCTGGCGCCTGCCGCTGTGGGACGAGTACCAGTCGATGCTCGATTCCAACTTCGCCGACGTCTACAACATCGGCGGCCGCTGGGGCGGCGCGATCACGGCCGGCTGCTTCCTCTCGCGCTTCACCGAAGGACAGCGCTGGGCCCATCTGGACATCGCCGGCAGCGCCAGCGGCAGCGGCAAGATGGCCTACGCCACCGGCCGCCCCGTCGGCCTGCTGTCGCAGTGGCTGCTCGATCGCACTGCCGCATGAAAACCGGGGTCAGAGTGCAATTTCGCAAGGCGAAATTTCACTCTGACCCCGCGTCGAATTGCACTCTGATCCCGGTTTAGCCCGCTCGACTGATCCCTGCTGAGACGACCTCTTTCTCTGCCTTTTCCATGCGCGCCGACTTCTATCTGATCGCCAAGCCCCGTTTCCGCGATGAGCCGCTCCGGCTGGTCTGCGAACTGGTGCGCAAGGCCTATGCCGCGCAGCAGTGGACGCTGGTGCTGGCGCGCGACATGGCGCAAGCCGAGATGCTCGACGACATGCTCTGGGACATGGGCGAGGACGACTACATCCCGCACCAGATCGCTGGTACCGACGACGAAGACGACGAGGCGCCGGTGCTGATCGCAGCCCCCGACACCGACACCCCGATGCGCGCGTTGGTGATCAACCTGCGCGATGCAGCGGTCGACGGCGGCTTCGAACGCGTACTCGAAGTCGTCCCCGCCGACGACTCGGCCCGTGAACCTCTGCGCGAGCGCTGGCGCCACTACAAGGCCGCCGGACTCGAGGTCTCCAAGCACGACATGTGAGGGTAAGGCCGAACATCGGGATCGGGGCTTGGGCGTCGAGCGATGCCGCCCACCCCGCCCTGTGTATCCGCGCTCCCATCACGAATCACCCATCACGAATCACGGCGCTCCCACCATGCCTCTCGCCCCCAGCTACGACCCCGGTTCCTTCGAAGCCCGCCTGTACGCCGAGTGGGAGGCCGGCGGCGTGTTCGCGCCGCAGGGTGACGGCCCGGCTTACACGATCCTGCTGCCGCCGCCCAACGTCACCGGCACGCTGCACATGGGGCATGCGTTCCAGCACACGCTGCAGGACGCCCTGGTGCGCTATCACCGGATGCGCGGCTACCGCACGCTCTGGCAGATGGGCACCGACCACGCCGGTATCGCGACCGAAATGGTGGTCTCGCGCAACCTCAAGCTGGCCGGCAGCAGCGAGACCCGCGATTCGCTGGGGCGCGAGCGTTTCATCGAGAAGGTGTGGGAATGGAAGGCCGAGTCGGGCGGCACGATCGAGCGCCAGATGCGCCGATTGGGCGCCTCGGGCGACTGGTCGCGCACGACGTTCACGATGGACCCGCAACCGTCGCAGGCCGTGGTCGAGGCCTTTGTGCGCCTGCACGAGCAGGGCCTGATCTACCGTGGCCAGCGTCTGGTCAACTGGGATCCCGTGCTCAAGACCGCGATCTCCGACCTGGAGGTCGTCAGCGAAGAGGAAGACGGCTTCCTGTGGGAAATCCGCTACCCGCTGGCCGACGGTGCGACCTACGAGCACATCGAGATCGACGCCGACGGCCACGAGACACTGCGTGAGACGCGCGACCACCTGGTTGTGGCCACCACGCGGCCGGAAACGATGCTCGGCGACACCGCCGTGATGGTGCACCCGGAGGACCCGCGTTACGCAGCCCTGATCGGCAAGGCCGTGGCCCTGCCGTTGACCGGCCGGACGATCCCGGTGATCGGCGACGCCTACGTCGACCGTGCGTTCGGCACCGGCGTGGTCAAGGTGACCCCGGCGCACGACTTCAACGACTACCAGGTCGGCCAGCGCCACGGCCTGCCGACGATCAACCTGTTCACGCCCGACGCCGCGCTCAACGACGCCGCGCCCGAACGCTTCCGCGGCCTGGACCGCTTCGAGGCGCGCAAGGCCGTGCTCGCCGAACTCGAGGCCGAGGGGCTGATGCTGCAGGCGCGCCCGCACAAGCTGCAGGTGCCGCGTGGCGACCGCACCGGCCAGGTCATCGAGCCGTATCTGACCGACCAATGGTTCGTCGCGATGGACGGCCTGGCCCAGCGCGGCCTGGCGCTCGTGGAAAGCGGTGCCGTCAAGTTCGTCCCGCCGAACTGGACCAACACCTATCGCCACTGGATGGAGAACATCCAGGATTGGTGCATCAGCCGCCAGCTGTGGTGGGGACACCGCATCCCGGCTTGGTACGACGCCGCCGGCAATATCTATGTCGCCCGCACCGAAGCCGAGGCGCGCGAGAAGGCGGGCCTGGGGCCGGACGTGGCGCTGACCCAGGACAGCGACGTGCTCGAGACCTGGTTCTCATCGGGGCTGTGGCCGATCGGCACGATGGGCTGGCCGGATGCGGCGGCAATGGACGCGCGCGGCTTCGCGCACTTCGTGCCGTCGAGCGTGCTGGTGACCGGCTTCGACATCATTTTCTTCTGGGTCGCGCGGATGATCATGCTGACCGATCACCTGGTCGGCCAGGTGCCGTTCCGCGATGTCTACATGACCGGCCTGGTCCGCGACAAGGACGGCCAGAAGATGTCCAAGTCCAAGGGCAATGTGCTCGACCCGCTGGACATCATCGACGGCATCACGATCGAGGATCTGGTCGCCAAGCGCACCACCGGGCTGATGAAGCCCAAGGATGCGCCGAAGATCGAAAAGGCCACGCGCAAGGAATTTCCCGACGGCATCGCCGCGCACGGCGCCGATCCGCTGCGCTTCACGATGGCTGCGCTCGCCGGCCCCGGTCGCGACATCAAGTTCGACCTCGGCCGCGCGGAAGGCTACAAGAACTTCTGCAACAAGCTGTGGAATGCCACACGCTTCGTGCTGATGAACACCGAGGGCTTCGACGCTGCCACGGCCGATACCGCCTGGCCGGTGACCGACACCGAGAAGTGGATCCTGTCGCGACTCGATCAGGCCGCCAACGAAGCCCGCACGCATTTCGAGAGCTACCGCTTCGACCTGCTTGCGCAGACGCTCTACGAGTTCGCCTGGAACCAATTCTGCGACTGGTTCGTCGAGCTCGCCAAGCCCGCGCTGCTGGGCACCGACCAAGCGGCCGCCGACAGCACCCGCCGCACCCTGCTGCACGTGCTCGAATCGCTGCTGCGACTGCTGCATCCGCTGATTCCGTTCGTCACCGAGGAACTGTGGCGCCAGGTCGCGCCGCGGCTGGGCATCGCGGACACGACGATCTCGCTGCGTCCCTATCCCCAGGCCGACGCGCAGGCCGTGGCCGCGTACTCGAAGGCCGACGCCGATGTCGAATGGCTCAAGCAGATGGTCAGCGCCCTGCGCCGCATCCGCAGCGAACTGGGTGTGTCGCCGTCGCGCCAGATCGTGCTGCTGACTCGGGAAGACCACCCGCTGTCGACCGAGCGGCTGCGTCGCTTCGACTCGCAGCTGCGCTCCCTCGTCCGCCTGGAGCGCATCGACCGCCTCGAAGGCGACCCGCCGCCGGCAGCCACGGCCCTGGTCGGCGAGTTCGCGCTGTACGTCCCGCTCGAAGGTCTGGTCGACCTCGATGCCGAACGCACGCGCCTGGACAAGGAACTCAAGCGCGTCGAAGGCGAACTGGCCAAATGCCACGGCAAGCTGTCGAATGAGACCTTTGTAAAGAACGCGCCGATGACGGTGGTCGAACAGGAACGTCAACGCCTGGCCGACTGGACCGCGCAACGCGACGCCCTCGCCGCACAACGCGCCCGCCTGTGACCGCAAGCACTCGCGCGATCCAAACCGGGGTCAGAGTCGATTATTCGCCCGCATCCATCAGGCCGCGGCGAATCCAGTGGACGCTGCCCCCGGTTGCTTGAAAATTCGACTCTGACCCCGGGTTTGTGTGTGTGCACGGCGTTCGACCTAGAATCGAGCGTCCCCGCTTCGAGAGGCCGCGATGCCCGCCGCTTCCGACCTTCCTCGCGTCGTCATCGTCGGCGGCGGCTTCGCCGGGCTCTGGGCCACGCGCGCTCTGGCCAGCGCCCCGGTGCGCATCACCCTGATCGACCGCGGCAACCATCACCTGTTCCAGCCGCTGCTTTACCAGGTCGCCACGGCCGGCCTGTCGGCGCCGGACATCGCCGCGCCGTTGCGTCACATCCTGCGACGCCAGCGCAATGTCGAGGTGCGCATGGCCGAGGTCGAGGGCATCGAGCCCGAGACCCGCACGCTCACCCTCGATGGCGGCATGACACTGGGCTACGACCGCCTGATCCTCGCCGCCGGCGCCACCCACGCTTATTTCGGCAATGACCGCTGGGCGCCGCACGCGCCAGGCCTGAAAACGCTCGACGACGCGCTGCACCTGCGCCGCCGCATGCTGCTCGCCTTCGAGCGCGCCGAGGCCGAAACCGATCCCGACGCCCGCGCCGCGTGGCTGAGCTTCGCGATCGTCGGCGGCGGTCCGACTGGCGTCGAACTGGCCGGGACGCTGGCCGAAATCGCGCGCCACACCCTGCGCAGCGAGTTCCGGCATATCGATCCGGCACTGGCCAAGGTCCGGTTGATCGAAGCTGGGCCGCGCGTGCTCGCCTCGTTCCCCGAGGACCTGTCGGCCAAGGCCCGTCGCCAGTTGGAAAAGCTCGGCGTGGAGGTGCTCACCGGCGAACCCGTCGCCCAGATCGATGCCGATGGCTACCGGATCGGCGAGCGTCGCATCGCCGCCCGGACCGTGATCTGGGCTGCCGGCGTCGCGGCCTCGCCGCTGGGCACGCTGTTGGACGTACCGCGCGATCGCGCCGGCCGTGTGCAGGTGGCCCCCGACCTCACTGTGCCCGGCCATCCCGAGATCTACGCCATCGGCGACATGGTCGCGGTCCAGAGCGAGGGACGCACGGTGCCGGGCGTGGCGCCCGCCGCCAAGCAGATGGGCGAGCACGCAGCCACCAATCTGCTCGCCGACCTGCGCGACCAGCCCAGGACCCCGTTCTTCTATCGCGACTACGGCAACCTCGCCACGATCGGCCGTATGGCCGGCGTCGCGCATCTGGGGCGCATCAAGCTCTCGGGCGCGCCCGCCTGGTGGTTCTGGCTGGTCGCCCACGTGTTCTTCCTGATCGGCTTCCGCAACCGCGTCGTGGTGCTGCTCAACTGGACGCTCGCCTACTGGACCCACCGGCGCGCGGCGCGGATCATCTTCGGGCCGGCACCGGAGGTCGGTCCCGAAGCGCCGGTGCAGGACCGTTCGCTGCAGGCTTCGGATAGCATGGCCGCTCATCCGTCGACGCCCGACACGGCGCCGGACTGAGCCTCTTCGATCCGGCCATTTCCATGCTCGACATCTCCAGCCAGCACTTCCTGATCGCACTCGCGGTCACCACCGCCGCGGGCCTGGCCACCGGCCTGGGCAGTCTGCTGGTGATCTTCGCCAAGCAGCCCAATGCGCGGCTGCTCGCATTCGGGCTCGCATTCGCGGCCGGTGCGATGGTCTATGTGTCGCTGACCGAGATCCTCGACAAGTCGATCCTCGCCTTCACCGACGCCTACGGTCCGCAGCTCGGTTTCACCTGGGGGACGTTCGCGTTCCTCGGTGGCCTGCTCTTCATCGTCGCCATCGACAAGCTGGTGCCCAACCCGCACGAGCGGCTCGAAGTCGACGACCCCTACTTCCGCGAGCACAACGCCAGCTACGTCAAACGCGTCGGCCTGCTGACAGCGATCGCGATCACCGCGCACAACTTTCCCGAAGGCCTGGCGACGTTCTTCGCGACGCTGGAGAACCCCGGCGTCGGCCTGCCGTTGGCGTTCGCCATCGCGATCCACAACATCCCCGAAGGCATCGCGATCGCGGTGCCGGTGTACTTCGCGACCAACAACAAGACCTACGCTTTCCTGGCCTGCCTGCTGTCGGGCCTGGCCGAGCCGCTGGGCGCGCTGATCGGCTACGCCCTGCTGCGCCCGTTCCTGTCCGAACCGGTGTTCGGCACCGTGTTCGGCCTCATCGCCGGCGTCATGGTCTTCCTCGCACTCGACGAACTGCTGCCCGCCGCCAAGCGCTACGCCAAGGGCCACGAAACCGTCTACGGGCTGGTCACCGGCATGGCCGCCCTGGCGTTGAGCCTGGTGCTGTTCAAGTGGTGACTCACACATGCCGCGTGAAAACCCGATGCCCAGAAAGCCGGGCATCGTTATGGCTCACGATCGCCTAACCTTTTTTTCACATCGAGCTTCGCGTCCCCAGTCCATGTTCAAGCTTCATTCGCAAGGAAGAGGTGAGACATGACGTCGAAGATTCTGTGTTCCGCGATTCTCGCAATGGCGTTTTCTGGAGCTCCGATTGCTTCTGCAAGTCCTTCGGTCGAGAGCGCATCCATGATAGTTCAAGACTTGCAGAACTATGCAGAAGTCCGCAATCTGACATTGAGGGATATCAAAGTTTCTCGCAAAAGCGCGGCGGGCCTCGAAGCAGGCATAAATAGCGAATCGTGCACTGTTACCGCCACCGTCTCCATTCCTGGGGGCACGGGCGTCGAAGTATCTGCAACGGCTCCGACGTGTACACAGGCTATGAATATGCTGAAGGAACTAATTTCAGAAATGTCGCCTGTGTCCTAACCAAGCGCGTCGGATACTGAAGACGTTAGCTAAACGGAACGGCCCGCTTGCGCGGGCCGCCGGTCTGTATCCAGCGGTGGCTACTGCGGCACTCAGGCCGCGAACAACGCCTTCATCTTCTTCAACGCGTTGGCCTCGACCTGGCGGATCCGCTCGGCGGACACGCCGTACTCGTCGGCCAGTTCCTGCAGCGTCACCTTGTGCTCGTCGTCGAGCCAGCGGCGACGGATGATGTCGCGCGAGCGGGCGTCGAGCTTGGCCATGCCTTCGCGCAGCAGTTCGAGCTGGTCGGCCTCGCTGTCGCTGCGCTCGTAGGCCTGCGCCGGGTCCTCGTCCTGCGCGACGAGGTAGGCGACCGGCGCCGGTGGCGCATTGTCGTCGTCCTCGCCCGCGGGCGCATCGAAACCGATGTCGCGGCCCGACAGGCGCGATTCCATCTCCAGCACTTCGCGCTCGGAGACGTTGAGATCGGCGGCAACGGTGCGCACTTCCTCGGCATTGAGCCAGCCCAGACGGGTCTTGCTCTTGCGCAGGTTGAAGAACAGCTTGCGCTGCGCCTTGGTCGTGGCGACCTTCACGATGCGCCAGTTCTTGAGGATGAACTCGTGCATCTCGGCGCGGATCCAGTGCACGGCAAAGCTCACCAGGCGCACACCGACGTCCGGATCGAAGCGCTTGACCGCCTTCATCAGGCCGATGTTGCCTTCCTGGATCAGGTCGCCCAGCGGCAATCCGTAGCCGTTGTAACCGCGGGCCACATGGACGACGAAGCGCAGGTGCGAATGGACCAACTCGCGCGCGGCATCGAGATCGTCATGATCGCGATACCGCTGCGCCAGCGCCTGCTCCTCTTCGACCGTCAGCACCGGAATCTGGTGCACGGCGCCGATATAGGCATCGAGCGAACCGAGCGGGCTGGGGATCGGCAGGCTGTTGGCAACCAGGGCGTGGGTCATGGTCTGCGTGCTCATGAAAGGATGGTAGCAGTCTCCAGATATGACTGCTAAGGCTGCCGGAAGTTCCCGAGTGTTCTGGCCATGGAACGTCCAACGCTTTCTGGACAGGGACCGTTCACCCAAGCGGGTAGCCGCGCCACCGCTGTGGGCCGTCTCCAGAGGGTCAAGCCTGCGCCTGTCCGGGCTAATCCAGGATGAAGATCAGGCCCAGCCGGCGATACCTGCGATCGTCGCCCGAGCCGATTCCAGCGCCGGCGAGACCGATGCGATGCGCGGCCGACGGTCGAGCATGCAGGCCAGCGCCGCCTCCAGCAGACAGGCATGGCTTTGGCGAAGCGACTGGCACTGGTCGGCCGGCAACAGGCCCGCCGTTGCGGCGGCCTCGAGCAACGCCGGGGTGGCCCGGGGCGCGAGCAGCCCGGGATGCGTCGCCGCGCCCTGCAGCACCAGTGACTGGGCCAGGAACTCCAGATCCACCAGCCCGCCCTCGCCCTGCTTGAGGTCGAACCGGTCGGCAGTCGAACGGTCGAGTTCGCCACGCATGCGCCGGCGCATCGCGGCGATCTCCTCCCGCAGCGCCACAGGCTCGCGAGGCCGGGCCAGCGTGTCGTTGCGGACCGACTCGAACGCCTCGCGCATCGACGCATCGCCCGCAACCACCCGCGCACGCACCAGCGCCTGGTGTTCCCAGGTCCACGCACGCTCGCGCTGGTACTCCGCGTAGCTGGCCAGCGACGAGACCAGCAGCCCTTTGCCGCCGTCCGGGCGCAGGCGCACGTCGACGTCGTAGAGCCGGCCACCGCCGGTCACCGTCCCCAGCAGCGCGACGATCTTCTGCGCCAGACGCGCCGCCCAGCGCTGGGCATCGAGCGGCCGGGCGCCATCGGATTGGGCGTCGGCGGGCGCGTCGTAGAGGAAGACCAGGTCGAGATCCGAACCGAACCCCAGTTCCTCGCCGCCCAGGCTGCCGTAGCCGACCACCACGAAACGGGCGTCGGGCAGCCGGCCATGGGCGCGCTCGAGTTCGCGCATCGCCAGCGCGAGCACCACCTCGACCACGGCATCGGCCAGCCAGGCCAACTGCCGGGTCGCGGTCGGCGGATCGAGCCTGCGATCGAGCGTGGCCAGCGCGATCCGGAAGCTCAGTTGCTGGCGGATCTCGTTGAGCGCGAGCAACGCCGATTCCAGATCGCGCTGCTGCAGCACGCGATTGCACTGGGTCGCCAGACCATCGCGCTCGGGCAGTGGACCCTCGACCCGGGCGTCGAGCAGCTCGTCGAGCAGCAGCGGATGCGCAGCGAGGCGCTCGGCGAGGAAGGCGCTGCGAGTCACCGCCTCCACCAGCCGTGCCAGCGCTGCGGGCTGTTCGTCGAGCAGGGCCAGGTAGCTGGCACGTCGCAGGATGTTGTGCAGCAGCGCCAACAGGCGGCGCACGGCCTGCAGCGGCCGATCCGCCGGCGCGGAGGCCTGCAGCAACACCGGCATCAGCCGGTCGAGCCGCGCGCGTGCGTTGTCCGACAGGTCGCGCACGCTCGGCGAGCGGGCGAAGTCACGCAGTGCCTCGGCGACCTCGCGCGCATCGGCAAAGCCAGCCTCGGCCAGCGTCTGCGCATCACCGCCATCGGGCAGCGCGCGCCACCAGGTCGCCAGATCGCTGTCGGTGTCGACGCGGCGCTGCTGGCTGCGCACCGCCAGCAACGCATCGAACTCGTGCGCGACGTGGTCGCGCTCGCGCCGCAGATCCGCCTCGAGCGCCGCCCAGTCGGCATAGCCCAGGCCGGACGCGATCCGCAACCGGTCGAGCGGATCGGCCGGCAATAGATGGGTTTGTGCATCGCGCAGCATCTGCAAGCGATTCTCGACGCGGCGCAGGAACAGGTACGCCGCCTGCAGCCGCGTCAGCGCCTCGTCGGACAATTGCCCGGCCGCATGCAGCGCCCGCAGCGCTGGCAGCAACCGTCGTTCGCGCAATGCCGGCTCGCGCCCACCCCGGATCAATTGCAGCGCCTGGGCCAGGAACTCGACTTCGCGGATGCCGCCGTCGCCGCGCTTGATGTCGTCGGCCAGTTCACGACGCGCGACCTCGGCCGCGATCATGTCCTTCATCTGCCGCAGGCCGTCGAGCGCACCGAAGTCGAGATAACGGCGGTAGACGAACGGCCGCAAGAGGTCGAGAAAACGCCCGCCCGCGGCGAGGTCGCCGGCCACGGGCCGCGCCTTCTGCCAGGCGTAACGTTCCCAGTCGCGGCCCTCGCGCTGGAAGTACTGCTCCATCGCCGCAAAGCTCAGCGCGATCCGGCCCGCGTTGCCGAACGGCCGTAGGCGCAGGTCGACGCGATGACAGAAGCCGTCGCCGGTGATCTCGTCGAGCAACCGCGCCAGTTGCTGGCCCAGCCGGGTGAAGTAGTCCTCGGCCGCCAACGACCGCGCACCATCGCTCTCGCCGGCCGCTTCAAAGCCGTAGACCAGATCGATATCGGAGCTGAAGTTCAACTCGCCGCCGCCGAGCTTGCCGAGCCCGAACACCACCAGGCGCACCGCGCGGCCTTCGCTGTCGCGCACGACGCCGTGGCGGCTGGCGAAATCCTGTTCGAGGGCGCCCAGCGCGACCTGCAGGCAGGTCTCGGCCAACTGCGTGCTGCCGGCCAGCGTTGCTTCGACATCATCAAGCCCGTGCACGTCACGCCAGATCAGCCGCGTCGAACAGGCCAGGCGGTAGCGCCGCAGCAGCATCGGCCAGTCATTGCGATTGCCCGCCTCCAGCGTCGGCAGTGTGGGCGACGTGTCGCCGTCGTCGGCCAGCAGTTGCGCAAGCAGGTCGGGCTGGCGCTGCAGCACATCGATCGCGAGGTCGCTGGCGACCGCGACGGGGCGCAGCCGCGCCATCGCCGCGGGATCGGCGTGTACCTCATCTGGCAGGCGGGCCAACAGGCGGGCGACATGCGCATCGAGCGCTGCACGTAGATCGTCGGTCATCCCGTCATCATGACAGCGGCCGCCGGTGCGAAACAGGACACGCTCACTCCGCGACCGGTAAGACGAGCCAAGCGAAGTCTTTCTGAGGCGCGCGAGCTGAAGCGGGCTCACCCATGGCGCGCTTGACGCGGTCGCCAGTCGTTAGCCCGCCGCATAGACATGTGCAACCCCACTTCGGGTGGACGCAAAGTCGCCCGCTGGAAGAAGTTGCGCACTGTCAGCCTCAGTGCGTCGTGCTAGTCGGGGATTGCGATAGCGGGCCTGGGATGGCCCGCGGCGGCGAGTCAGCCATGGATGGCTGACCGAGCTGGGGGAGCAGTCCCCGGCTGGCGCGACGCGCGCTCCGAAGAGGAGCCCCTGATCGAGCGAAGAGAAACAGGTTTCCCCGGATGTCGGCGAAGAACCAAAAAAAAAAGCCCGCTTCCGGCGAACCGGTTACGGGCTTGCTCCCTCCCCCACGTCGGGTGCGGGGCGATATTGGAAGACTGGTCGACGGGATGCACGCTGCAGTGCAAAACGATACTGGCCGGTTCACCAACCCGCGCGCATTCAGGCTCAGGCCGCGGAATGGGCGCCCCGCGAGCCACTGTCGCGCGCGATGCCCAGCGTCGTCTGGACGAGATCGGCAAGCGCCGACGCGGCGTCGGGTCGTCCGAGCACGACGGCCGCGCGCGCCGCAGCCGGCAGCACCGTCGGTGACGCGAAGGCCTCTTCGAGCAACGCGGTGAGCCGCTCGGCGCTCAGCTCGGCCTCGGGCATGCACCAGCCCACACCCGCGGCGGCCAGCGCCTCGGCATTGCGGCGCTGCTCGTCGCGCGAGCCGCCCTGCGGAATCGGGACCATCACCGCGGGGCGGCCGACGGTCAACAGGTCGGCAGCGGTTGTTGCACCGGCGCGGGTGACGACCAGATGTGCATCGCGCAGCCGTACGCCCATGTCGTCGAAGAATGGCCGCACGGTCGCCTCGATACCCGCCGCGCGCAGCGTCGCCTCGACTTCGTCAACGCCCTCGCCCTTCATCTGCAGCGAGACGTGCAGCCGGCGCCGCGTCGTCTCGGGCAGCCGCAGCAGTGCAGGCGGCACGACCTCGCCGAACACCCGCGCGCTCTGGCTGCCGCCCACGACCAGCAGCCGCAGCGGCGCATCGCCGCCGAGCGCGGGGTAGTCGCCACGTGCAGCCAGGATCGCGGCGCGCACCGGATTGCCGGTGTCGACGACGCGCGCGGGATCGAAGCCGTCGAGTCCGGCGGTCGCCGGGAACGAGGTCGCCACGCCGGCGGCCAGCCGCAGCAGTTTCTGGTTGGCTAGGCTCAACCGCGCGCCCTGCTCGTGCAGCAGCAGCGGGCAGCCCAGGCTTCGGGCCGCAAGTGCGGGCGCGAAGCTGGGATAGCCGCCGAAGCCCACCAGTAGGCCGACACCGCGCCGGCGCATATCGCGGCGCGCCTGCCAGGCCGCACGCAGGATCGTGAGCCCGGCGGCGAGCTTGCCGCTGACGCCGCCTTCGAGGCTGCGCGCCGGCAGCACGACGTGGTCGAGCCCAGCCAGCGCCTGGGTGTAGGCCGCGCCGCGGCGCTCGGTGTAGATCACCACCGGATGCCCACGCCGCTGCAGCTCCCGCGCCAGCGCCTCGGCCGGAAACAGATGGCCGCCGGTGCCGCCTGCGGCGCAGGCGACGGCGGGAAGCGAGGTGCGGGCGACGGGCGAGGACATGGCGAATCCGGGAACGGACGGGGGCACGACTATAGCGAGCGCACGCGCCACCGCGCGGGTCCTGCACGATCCGGCTGCCCACGCGATAATCGGGACTTCACGTCCCCCTGTGCCCGTCATGACCGAAGACCGTATCCGCAACGCCGCCCTGCGCAGCCGCATCGTCACGCCCGAGCAGGCAGCCGCGCTGATCGAACCGGGCCAGACCGTCGCAATGAGCGGCTTCACCGGCTCGGGTTACCCCAAGGCGGTGCCGGTGGCGCTGGCCGCACGCATCGAGCAGGTCCATGCCGCGGGGCAGCCGTTCCAGATCCGACTGCTCACCGGTGCCTCGACCGCGCCCGAGCTCGACGGCGCACTGGCCAAGGTCGATGGCATCGCGTTGCGCCTGCCGTTCCAGAGCGATCCCGAGGCGCGCCGCCGCATCAACGACGGCAGCCTGGCCTATATCGACGCACACCTGAGCCACGTCGCCCAGCATGCGTGGTTCGGCTTCTACGGCGACATCGACGTGGCGGTGATCGAGGCGGTGGCGATCCGCGAGGACGGCACTATCGTGCCGTCGACCTCGGTCGGCAACAGCAAGACCTGGTTGGACTTGGCCAAGCGCGTGATCGTCGAGGTCAACGAGGTGCAGCCGCTCGCGCTCGAAGGCATGCACGACATCTACTACGGCACCGCGCTGCCGCCGCAGCGCCGCCCGATCCCGCTCGAACACGCCGACGACCGCATCGGCGAGACCGCACTGCGCTGCGACCCGGACAAGATCGTCGCGATCGTGCGCACCGCGGCCCCCGACCGCAACAGCCCGTTCAACCCGCCCGACGAGGCCAGCCAGCGCATCGCTGCGTTCCTGGTCGAGTTCCTGCAGCACGAGGTCGCCAAGGGTCGGCTGCCCAAGGGGCTGCTGCCGCTGCAGTCGGGCGTGGGCAACATCCCCAATGCAGTGCTGGCCAACCTTGCCGACAGCGGCTTCCGCGACCTGACCGCGTTCACCGAGGTCATCCAGGACGGCATGCTCGACCTGCTCGAATCGGGCGTGCTGCGCAGCGCCTCGTGCACCGGCTTTGCGCTGAGCCCGGAAGCCAGCCTGCGCTTCGAGGCCAACATCGGCTTCTTCCGCGAGCGCATCGTGCTGCGTACCCAGGAGATCTCCAACCATCCCGAACTCGTCCGCCGCCTGGGCTGCATCGGCATGAACGGCATGGTCGAGGTCGACATCTACGGCAACGTCAATTCGACCCACATCATGGGCAGCCGCATGCAGAACGGCATCGGCGGCTCGGGCGACTTCGCCCGCAACGGCTTCCTGTCGATCTTCATGAGCCCGAGCACGGCCAAGAACGGCACGATCTCGTCGATCGTGCCGATGGTCAGCCACGTCGACCACACCGAGCACGATGTTTCGATCGTCGTCACCGAGTACGGCCTGGCCGATCTGCGCGGGCTCTCGCCCAAGCAGCGCGCGCGGGTGCTGATCGACCGCTGCGCGCATCCGGACTATCGCGACGCGCTCGAGGACTACTTCGCGCGCGCGCTGCGCGAGAGCTACGGCAAGCACACGCCGCATCTGTTGCCCGAGGCGCTGTCCTGGCACCAGCGCTGGCTCGACACCGGCGACATGCGCGCGACGCGCTGAAGCAGCGAACGCCGGCCTGCCGCAGGTCGCGCAACAGACAGGGCCGTTTGCCAGGTCAGGCCTCGGGCTGCGCCTGCAGCCAAGCCAGTTTGCGCGCGCGAGGCAGGCGCTTGAGTTGCCATTCGGCGCGCGAGGCGCTGGCGCGGTCGGGGTAGACGCGGCTGGCGAGGATGCGCACCGGTGGATTGCCGCGCGTGTACTTCGCGCCGCGACCGGCCGCATGCGCTTTGAACCGCGCGTCGAGATCGTTGGTGATGCCGGCGTACCAACTGCCGTCGCGGCATTCGAGCAGGTACAGGTGCCAGAGCGTGGGCGCGGTCATCGCACCGATTATCCATGCGCAGGCAAATGCGGATGCGGCGCGCCGTCAGCAGTCGAGCCGGTCGAACGCGAACAGCCGGGCCAGCGGATGCCGGCGACGCTCGATCCCGGCGCGCAACAGCCCGGCACCGAGCATCGAATACGTGATGCCGTTGCCACCGTAGGCCATCGCGTAGTGCACGCGCGGCCCGGTCGCCGGATGCGGACCGAAGAACGGCAGGCCGTCCTCGGTTTCGGCGAAGGTACCGGCCCAGGCGAAGGTCGGTTGCAGGTCGAGCTCGGGCCAGAGCGCATGCACCCGCTTCATCAGCCGGCGCGCCTTCTTGTCGACGCGCGCATCGCGGCGGGCGGGCACGTCGACCGCGTCATCCTCGCCGCCGATCAGCAGGCGACGGTCGCCAGTGGTGCGCAGGTACAGGTACGGCCGCGCGGTCTCCCAGACCAGCAGCCGCGCCAGCCGCTCGGGCAGGTCGTCGTCCAGGGGATCGGTGACGAACGCGTAACTGCTGCGGTTGCGCGCCACCCGTTTGGGCAGCCAGTGCTGGCTGGCGTAGCCGGCCGCGACGACGACATGGCGGGCGCGGACCTGGGCACCGGCATCGGTCGTTGCGAGCACGTCGCGGCTGCGCGCCTGCAGGTCCACGACCTTGGTGCGGTCGTAGACACCGGCGCCGCGCCGGGCCAGCCGCGCCAGCAATCGCGAGGCGAAGCGGTAGGGATCGACCTGGGCGGCCTGCGCGCTGAGCAGCGCGGCCGGTGCCTGGAAACCGTAGCGCGCCTGCACCGTGGGCCCGTCGAGATACTCGATATCGAACCCGTGCCGGCGACGCGCGACGTACTCGTCCCGCAGCGCCGGGACGTCGCGCTGCCGGCTGGCGTAGTAGAGGCTGCCGGTGCGCTCGAAGTCGACATCGCGCACGTCGCGGGCGATGCAGGCGAGCAGGTCGATCGCCTCGCCACAGGCGCGATAGGCCAGCGCCGCGTCGTCCTCGCCGTAACGCTGTGCCAGGTCCACCAGGTGCGTATCGATCTCGTACTGCAGCAGGGCGGTACTCGCCGCGCTGCTGCCCCAGGCGACATCGCGCTGCTCGAGCACCACGACCTCGTGCCCGTGCGCGACCAGTTCGTCGGCGATCAGCGCACCGGTGATCCCGCCGCCGAGCACCAGCACGTCGCAGTTGAGGTCCTGGCAGAGCTTGGGAAAGGCATGCATCAGGCCGTTGCGGACGGCCCAGAACGGATAGCCGCTCTTGAGATCCATGGCTGCATTATCGAGGAAGATGGCGCAGCCTATTCAGGGCCATGTGAGCACCATGCAGAGACCACGCCCGACCTCACCGCCGAGGCATCGAGGCGGCAGACGGCCTAGACTGCGCCCCCGCTCACCGCCGTGCCGTCCCGATGCCCGATTCCGTCGTCACCTCCCCACCCCACCAGGATCCGGACGTGATCGTCCTGGGGGCGGGCGCGGCCGGACTGATGGCCGCGATCGCGGCCGGCCAGCGCGGTCGCCGGGTGCTGGTGCTCGACCACGCCAACAAGGTCGGCAAGAAGATCCTGATGTCGGGCGGCGGCCACTGCAACTTCACCAACACCGGCACCACGCCGGCGCAGTACCTGTCCTCGAATCCGCACTTCTGCAAGTCCGCGCTGGCGCGTTACACGCCGCAGGACTTCATCGATCTGGTCGACCGCCATGGCATCGCCTGGCACGAGAAGGAACTCGGGCAGTTGTTCTGCGATGGCGCCTCGAAGCAGATCGTGCGCATGCTGCTCGACGAGGCGCAGGCGGTCGGCGTGCAGGTCCGCACGCATTGCGCGGTGCAACTGCCGCGCGCCGTAGAGGGCGGCTTTCGGCTGGGGACCGCGATCGGCACGCTGCAGTGCGCGTCCTTGATCGTGGCGACCGGCGGGCTGTCGATCCCGAGCCTGGGGGCGAGTGGGTTCGGCTACGAGATCGCACACGCATTCGGGCATGCCCTGCTGCCCACGCGGGCCGGGCTGGTGCCACTGACCCTCAGCGGCAAGCACCAGGAGCGGCTGGCCGAGCTGTCGGGCGTCGCGTTGGATGTCGAAGCCGGCTGCAATGGCGCCGCGTTCCGCAACCGCATGCTGATCACCCATCGCGGCCTCAGCGGCCCGGCGATCCTGCAGATCTCTTCCTATTGGCAGCCCGGCGACGACCTGCGCCTGGACCTGCTGCCGGGCCGCGACGCGCTGGCGTGGCTGCAGGCACAACAGGCCGAGCGCCCGGCATCCGAACTGCGGACCGTGCTTGCCGAGGTGATGCCGCGCCGATTCGCACAGCGCCTATGCGAGGTGTGGCTGGCGAGCCGGCCGATGCGGCAGTACACGCCGGCGCAGCTGCACGACACCGCGGCGCTGCTGCAGGCCTGGCCGCTGGTCGCCAGCGGCACCGAGGGCTACCGCACCGCCGAGGTCACGCTCGGCGGCGTCGACACCCAGGCGGTGTCTTCGCGCACGCTCGAATCACGGCATGTGCCAGGGCTGTACTTCGTCGGCGAGGTGCTCGATGTGACCGGCTGGCTGGGCGGCTACAACTTCCAGTGGGCCTGGGCATCGGGCATGGCGGCCGGCAGCGCGGCCTGAGCGCACCACGCGCGGCTGCGCCACCGCCCCCCGGCAATGGTCACGCCGCCTGCGCGTCGGCCCGGCTCCGGCGGGTCCGGACCGCATCGGCCAGCCGGTCGAGCACGTCGACCGTCGTTGCCCAGTCGATGCAGCCGTCGGTGATGCTCTGGCCGTAGGTCAGTGCCCGGCCGGGGCCGAGCGCCTGCTTGCCGGCAACCAGATGGCTTTCGATCATCGTCCCCACGACGCGCCGTTCGCCGCCCGCAATGCGGTCGGCGATGTCGGCGATCACTGCGGGCTGGTTGTCCGGATTCTTGCCGCTGTTGGCATGGCTGGCGTCGACCATCAGTGCCGGACGCAGGCCGTTGCCGACGAGCACCTGGGCGGCGGCCTCGACGCTGGCCGCGTCGTAGTTGGGGCGAACGCCGCCGCGCAGGATCACATGGCAATCCGGGTTACCGGCGGTGGCGGCGATCGCGCAGCGCCCATCCTTGCCCACGGCAAGGAAATGATGCGGGTGCGACGCGGCGCCGACCGCATCGACCGCGATGCGCACATCGCCGCCGGTGCCGTTCTTGAAGCCGACCGGGCAAGACAGCCCCGACGCCATCTCGCGATGCACCTGGCTCTCGGTGGTCCGGGCGCCGATCGCGCCCCAGGCGACGAGGTCGGCCAGGTACTGGGGGCTGATGATGTCGAGGAACTCCACGCCGGCCGGCAGCCCAAGGGCGTTGACATCGCGCAGCAGGCTGCGCGCGAGCCGCAGCCCGCGGTCGATGCGGAAACTGCCGTCGAGATCGGGGTCGTTGATCAGCCCCTTCCAGCCGATCGTCGTGCGCGGCTTCTCGAAGTACACGCGCATGACCAGCTCCAGCGCATCGCCGTGCGTGTCGCGCAGCGCGCGCAGCCGCTGCGCATAGTCCATCGCCGCGACCGGATCGTGGATCGAACACGGGCCGACGACGACGATCAGCCGGTCGTCATGGCCGTGGAGGATGGCGTGGCAGGCCGCGCGGGCCTCGGCGACGGTCGACGACATCGCCTCCTCGCAGGGCAGTTCGGCCAACAGCTGCATCGGGGGCGTGAGCGGCTGCAGGTCGCGGATACGCAGGTCGTCGGTATCGGGGGGCATGCGGAACATCCTGGATGGGAGCGTAAGTGCGGGCATGAAAAAAGCCGCCAGGGTCGCTGGCGGCTTTCGGGGATGCGTGTGAACCGAGATCGTCAGGGTACGCGCAGGCCTTCCACCGCCGGGGGCGTGGGAAACCAATACCAACGATAGAAGGCGGCGACGCGGTTCATGGGGGCATTGATAGCACGTCGTTCCGGGCGATGCGACGGTTGCATCTGCGACCATCGCCTCACCGGGCAGACCTGGGCAGCAACGGCGGCCGCCCCTCGTACCAGTCGCGCGCGCCGGCGATATGCAGCGTGCGCTCGCCGCCCTGCAGCTCCACGCCCAGCCCCAGTACGCCCCAGCGCGCGTACAGATCGCCGGCCGGATGGCCGTCGTCGATCCGCAGCTTGGCCTTCAGGTCGACGCGGTCGTTGCTCGCCTCGATACGATCGAAGACCAGTTCCTTGTTGCGCATGCGCAAGTCGCCCGTCGCATGGACCTGGCCGGCGTCGACCAGGTTGCCGATCCAGCGCGGCAGCACCCGCCGCTCGGCGAACAGGCCCAGCAGCACGCTGATGTCGCGCATGTCGACCTGGCCGTGGCCCGCCACCTCGAACGGCTCCTTCCACTGCAGCGTGCCCTGCTCGAGCGCCAGGCGCGCCCACCACGGGGCAGCCGCCTGGCTCGCCTCGCCCTCCAGGCGCACGCCATCCAGGCGCGCGGCCACCGAGTCGATCGTGTAATGGCGCCCCACCTTCTGTGCCCGCGTCAGGTGGCTGTCGAGCGCGACATCGCCGGTCAGCCGCGAGGGCCCGAGCGCGAGCCGGACACCGCTGCCGCGCACCTGCAGCCGTCCGCTGGCCATCTCGCCGGCATTGTCCAGACGCAGATCGCCACTCGCCTGCCCACTGCCGCCCAGCAGCCGTGCGCTGTCCCCAGGCAGATAGCGGTTGAAGCTGCGCAGATCCGGCACCTGGGCATCGTCGAACCGCAGCCGCGCGTCCAGGTGCTCGTGGAATTCGGCCAGCGGACCGCTGGACGCAAGCTCCAGGCGCAGGTCGCGCCCGCGCAGATCGATGCGTTCGGGCGAGGCCTCGGGCGCCAGGGTGAAGCGGTCCATCTCGATCACGATGGTGGTCCGCGGCGCGTCGTCCTCGGCCTCTTGCATGCGCATCGCGGCATGCGCGGCGCCTTCGAGCCGGTTGTCGAGCACGCGGGCGCGCACGCGTGCGTCGCGCACGTCGATCCGGCTCCCGGGCCGCAAGCGGCCCTGCTGCAGGGCGAGCGCGGCATCGACGTCAGCCCGGCCGTCGAAGGACAGCCAGTCGACATCGTCGAGCAGCACATCGACCCAGCGCAGCGGGACCGCCGGCCACTGCGTCCCGACGGTCCCGCCGAGCGCACGGAGAGGACGGAGCCAGTCGCCCGGCCCGATCCGGCGGTCGTCGACATGCAGGTCGGCGCGCAGCCAAGGCGTGCCGGTCGCCGGCGCCGGCACCCGCGCCGCGAGCGCGATCGTATCGGGCGCGGTGCGCAGCGCCACGCCGAGCGGATGGCGCAGCGGCGCGCCGTCGGCGCCGCGCGAGAACACCGGCGCCGACCAGTCGAGCCGGCTGCCGGGCATCAGCACGCCGCGCTGCAACTGCAGGTCGGCACGCAACTTGCCGGATGTCGCGGCTGTCCCGATCGGCAACGCATTGTCGTTGTGGGCCACCAGATCGACACCCGGCGCCGGGCCGTCGACCCACAGCCGCAGATCGACCAGCACCAGCTTGTCCACGCCCTGCGCCTGCTCGCGGATGTGGCCGGGCATCGCGATCTCGAAGTCCAGCGTGCCCTTGCGCAGCAGTTCCACGCCCCCGACCTGCAGGGTCGCATCGGGCATGTGCAACGTCGAGCGCCCGACCTCCATCGGCCCGCCCTCCAGCTGTTTTTCGAACACGAACTTCGCGTCGCCGTGCCCGGTCACGCGCGCCTCGTAGAAGTCGAAACGCAACAGGCTCGGCGTGGTGATCGCATCGAAGCGCAGCGTCCAGGGCTTGCGTCCCGGACGCTGGGTGGTCGGCATGTCGTGCGGCGTACGCGCGACATGCACCGAGACGTCCTGCGCGCGGATGGTGCCGAACGCGACCTCGTGCCACAGCAGCGGCAACAGCTTGATCCGGCCATTGGCACGCGGCGTGGCGGCCGTCCACAGGTTGGTGCGGGCGTGCCCGCCCATCACCACATCGCGCGCGTGGATATGTCCGGGGTACAGGCTCATCGCCCAGGACCACTGCGCGTGATAGCGCTCGGGCTTGCGATTGACCAGGCGTTCGCCGAACGCGCTGTTGAGCAGCACGTTGGCGGCGATCAGGTAGAGCAGGTACAGCACCACGAGCAGGACCGCGCCCAGGCGCAGCCCTCGCCGGTGCGCGCGGATCCAGGAGGCAGGCGTGGTCGTCATGGCGACAGCATCGCCGATGATCGGTGACGGCGCCGAACACGACTCGGCAGCCCCACCCGATCGTTCAGCACGCGGCTGCGCATTGCGCAGGCGCGGCGCCTGCGTTGATCGCGTCGCGCCTCACAGGATGGGTCGATGCCCTGGCAGGCCCCACCCGCCATCCATCCAGTGCCCATCACGCGCGCAGAGAACAGGCCGCCCGGAGCCCACCCGTCACAAAAAAAAGACCCCCGCTTGCGCGGGGGTCTCGGGTGTTGCGGTCAAGCGGAGGGCTGGATCAGAAATCCATACCGCCCATGCCGCCCATGCCACCGCCCGGCGGCATCGCCGGCTCGTCCTTCTTCGGCAGCTCGGCGACCATCGCTTCGGTCGTGATCATCAGACCGGCGATCGACGCGGCGTTCTGCAGCGCGGTGCGGGTGACCTTGGTCGGATCCAGGATGCCGAACTCGACCATGTCGCCGTACTCGCCATTGGCAGCGTTGTAACCGTAGTTACCGGTGCCGCCCTTGACGTTGTTGACGATGACCGACGGCTCTTCGCCGGCATTGGTCACGATCTCGCGCAGCGGGGCTTCCATCGCACGCAGTGCGATCGCGATGCCGTGGTTCTGGTCTTCGTTGGCACCCTTCAGGTCGGAGATCGCAGCCAGCGCGCGGATCAGCGCGACGCCGCCGCCCGGGACCACGCCTTCCTCGACCGCTGCGCGCGTGGCGTGCAGGGCGTCTTCGACGCGGGCCTTCTTCTCCTTCATTTCGATCTCGGTCGACGCGCCGACCTTGATCACCGCAACGCCGCCGGCCAGCTTGGCCACGCGCTCCTGCAGCTTCTCGCGGTCGTAGTCCGAGGAGGTCTCCTCGATCTGCGCCTTGATCTGCTTGATGCGCGACTCGATCGAACCGGTGTCGCCGGCGCCGTCGATGATCGTGGTGTTCTCCTTGGAGACCTGCACCTTCTTGGCGCGGCCCAGGTCGTTGATCGTCGCCTTCTCGAGCGACAGACCCACTTCCTCGGAGATCACGGTGCCGCCGGTCAGCACGGCCATGTCTTCGAGCATCGCCTTGCGACGGTCGCCGAAGCCCGGGGCCTTGACGGCCACGACCTTGACGATGCCGCGGATGGTGTTGACGACGAGCGTGGCCAGGGCCTCGCCCTCGACTTCCTCGGCGACGATCAGCAGCGGCTTGCCGGCCTTGGCCACGCCTTCGAGGACGGGCAGCAGGTCACGGACGTTGGAGATCTTCTTGTCGTGCAGCAGGATGAACGGATCGTCGAGGTCGGCGGTCTGCGACTGCTGGTTGTTGACGAAGTACGGCGACAGGTAGCCGCGGTCGAACTGCATGCCCTCGACGACGTCGAGTTCGTTCTCCAGGCCCGAGCCTTCCTCGACCGTGATCACGCCTTCCTTGCCGACCTTCTTCATCGCGTCGGCGATGATCGTGCCGATCGACTCGTCGGAGTTGGCCGAGATCGTACCGACCTGGGCGATCGCCTTGTCGTCGGCCGTCGGCTTGGACAGCTTCTTGAGCTCGGCGACGGCGGCCTGCACGGCCTTGTCGATACCGCGCTTGAGGTCCATCGGGTTCATGCCGGCGGCGACGGCCTTCGAGCCCTCGCGGATGAACGCCTGGGCGAGCACGGTCGCGGTCGTGGTGCCGTCACCGGCGTTGTCGGACGTCTTGGAGGCGACCTCCTTGACCATCTGCGCGCCCATGTTCTCGAACTTGTCGGCCAGTTCGATCTCCTTGGCGACGGACACGCCGTCCTTGGTGATCGTCGGCGCGCCGAAGCTCTTCTCAAGCACGACGTTGCGGCCCTTCGGGCCGAGGGTCGCCTTGACGGCGTTGGCGAGCACGTTGACGCCGCGCACCATCTTGGAGCGTGCGTCTTCGCCGAAGCGGATTTCCTTAGCAGCCATTGAAAACTCCGGAATTGGGATAGGGGATTAGGAATTTGGAAACGCGCAGGACACAGCTGAGTCGCAAGGAACGGGGTGGGCGCTGACGCCTCGATTGCCCGCTCGCGAACGCCTTGACGTCCTTCGCTTTCGATCAGCCGACGATCGCGAGGATGTCGTCTTCCTTCACGATCTTGTATTCGATGCCTTCGGCCTTGTAGGCGCTGCCCGAGTACTGACCGTAAATCACGATGTCGCCGACCTTGACCTTCGGCGCGCGCACGCTGCCGTTATCCAGGGCCTTGCCCTCGCCGACGGCGACGACTTCGCCCTTGGTGGGCTTTTCCTTGGCGTTGTCCGGGATCAGGATGCCGCCGGCAGTCTTCTCTTCGGCCTCGACGGGCTTGACCACGACGCGGTCGTACAGCGGCTTGAGATTGCTCATTCCAACCCTCTCTAAGTGATTGATTGTGAAGAAAACGGGCCCGAATTCTAGCACTCGCCCTTGGGGACTGCTAGAACGCGCGGCGCACGCACCCCGGCAACCCGGGACGCGAGGGGAGATGGGTGCGCGTGCCGGCTTTACAAGGGGGCGCGCAGAAAAATCATCAGATCACCCAAACGCACTGCCCCGGCACAGGGCCGGGGCAGGCAGACACGCTGGCGGTGGCTCAGCGGAAGCGCCAGGCGGCGACGAGCATGGTCTCGCCGTCGTTGGGCTGCTTGATGCTGGCGTTGGAGATGTGCCGGGCCAGCAGCGAGAAACGCTGCCAGCGCCAGCCGATGGTGCTGACGAACTGCGGATTGCCCGACAGCGCATCGGTCTGGCCAATCTGCGCGCCGACGCCGAAGCCGGCGGTGAATCCGTTGTCGCGCTCGTAGCGGGCGCCGCCATGAACGACGCCGACATCCTCGTCGAGATCGAAACGGGTGTTGTCGCGGGCACGGACATAGATCGCACCCAGCTCCCAGCGCAGGACGCCGTGGGCGGTGCGCCGCCACTCCGGCATCCAGGCCGCGGTCGCGACCACGGTGGTCTCGTTCTCGCGCGTGGCCGAGACGCCGACACCAACATCGATGGGGGAGGCCGCCTGGGCGGCAAGCGGCGCGGCCAGGACGAGACCGGCAGCGAGGACGAAAGACGAGCGAAGGCGCATGGGGACCGCCAAGACAGCGTAGGGGAAGGAAAGTTAAGTATACCGGCGAGTTCACTAATCGTTGGACGCGTGAACTGCCCACCGGCGGGATAGACCATCCCCAACGGGCCGGCGCAGCGTCGCGCCGAAGTTGTGCACACCGCGTGCACATTGAGCGCTGAGCCGATACCTTGGCTAAATGCCTGTTCTGACTTGCCTGAACACCTGCCCCGATGACGCCACGGCCCAGCACGTCGCCCGTGCGCTGGTCGATGCCCGGCTGGCCGCCTGCGTCAATCTCGTCCCGGGAGTGACCTCGATCTATCGCTGGCAGGGCCAGGTCCAGAGCGATGCCGAGGTCCTGCTGGTGATCAAGACCACGGCCGACCGGCTCGAAGCGCTGACCGAGCGGCTGCGGGCGCTGCATCCTTATGACACCCCTGCGCTCGTCGCGCTGCCGGTCGCCGGCGGGCTCGCCGATTACCTGCGGTGGGTCGATGACGAGACCGCACCGATCGAGACCGGCGAGGCAGACTGAAATCCCGGTTGGGCAGCGCAAGGGGCGGCCTGCGATACTGCCGCGATGCGTACGTTCTTCTCTGCCTCGTTCCTGACCCAGGCTGCGCACCTCCGCCGCCAGGCCTGTCGCCCCTGGTATGGCCTGCTCGCGGCCACGTTGTTGGGCGCGGTGGCGCCTGTCGCCGCCGTCGACTTCGACGATGTGCTGCCGGTCGACGAGGCCCTGGCGCTTTCGGCCACAGCGGTCGCGCACGACCGCATCGAGATCCGCTGGAAAATCGCAGACGGTTACTACCTGTATCGCCACCGCACTGCGGCCCAGGTGGCCGACGGCAGCTTCGGGGCCACCACGCTGACCCTGCCCGACGGCCACCGCCACGTCGACGAGTTCTTCGGCGAAGTCGAGACCTACCGCGATCGCCTGGTCGCGACGCTGGACGGACACCCCAGCGCCGACACGCGCCGCGTCGCACTGCAGGTCAAGTACCAGGGCTGCGCCGACGCCGGCATCTGCTACCCCCCGCAGACCCGTACCCTCCAGGTCGCCCTGCCCCCCGCAAAACCGGGGTCAGCGTCGCTTTTCTCGCGCCCTGACGCGACGGCGCCTGCGGCAACAAGCGACGCTGACCCCGGCTTTGCGGCGTTGGGGCGGGCGCTGTCGGGGACGGGCGATGCGTTGCCTGCCGAGCGCGCGTTCGCGTTCGAGGCGATCGCGCAGGACGGCAATACCCTCCTGATGCGCTTCACCCCGGCGCCTGGCTATTACCTCTATCAGGACCGCAACCGCTTCACGGTCGAGGGCGCGGCAGGCATCCGCGCCGGCGAGCCGCGCTGGCCCGCCGGCAAGGCGCATCACGACGATCATTTCGGCGCGGTGACCGTGTACTTCGACCAGGTCGATGTGCCGCTGCCGGTGCTGCGCAGCCGGCCCGATGCCGCCGAGGTCGAGGTGGTGGCGACCTTCCAGGGCTGCCAGACCGATGGCATCTGCTACCCGCCGATGACGCGTCGTGTGCAGGTGACGTTGCCTGCCGGCACGACGACGACCGCTGCGACCGCGCCCGACACGTCCACGCCTGAAGCCGCTCCAGCAGGCACCGCCGACGCCGCGCCGGCACCTGCCGACGCCAATGCCACCACACCGCGCTCGCCTGAGGCCGCCCCGGATGGCGCCGTCGCGGTCGCGGCCGGCAGCGATGCGGTCGCCGACAACGCCGCGCGCACCCGCCCGCCCACCACGCCGCGCACCAGCCTGCTGGCGGCGCTCGTCTTGGCATTGCTCGGTGGCCTGGTGCTGAATCTGATGCCCTGCGTGCTGCCGATCCTGTCGTTGAAGGTGCTGGGCCTGGCCCAGAGCGGCGGCAGCCGTGCGCGGGCCCGGGCGCATGCGCTGTGGTACACGGCCGGCGTGCTGGTCGCGTTCGCCGCGGTCGGCCTGCTGGTGCTGGCGCTGCGCGCCGCCGGCCAAGCGCTGGGCTGGGGCTTCCAGTTGCAGCAGCCCTGGTTCGTGGCCGCGCTGGTGTACCTGATGTTCGCGGTCGGGCTGAGCCTGTCGGGCGTGTTCACGCTCGGCGGCCGGGTCGGCAACCTCGGCCAGGCGCTGGCCGCACGCACCGGGCCCAGTGGCGACTTCTTCACCGGTGTCCTGGCCTGCGTGGTCGCGAGCCCCTGCATCGCGCCGTTCATGGGCGGGGCGCTGGCCTACGCATTCGCTGCGCCCGCCGCGCTGGCGCTGGCGGTGTTCCTGATGCTCGGTCTGGGCCTGGCACTGCCGTTCCTGCTGATCGGGCTGGTGCCGGCGCTCGCCGACCGCCTGCCCAAGCCCGGCGCGTGGATGGAGACGTTCAAGCAGGCGCTGGCATTCCCCATGTACCTCACAGCGCTTTGGCTGCTGTGGGTGTTCGGGCGGCAGGCGGGCGTGAACGCGATGACGTTGCTGCTCGCCGGCTTGGTGTTGTTCGCACTCGCGCTGTGGTGGTTCGAACGCCGCCGCTGGACTGGTGGCGGAATCTCGCGCGCACTGGCGCTGGCGCTGCTGGTGGTGTCGCTGCTGCCGGCCGCCTATGCGGTCCGCGATGCGCAGGCCGACACGCCCCGCGCAATCGCCGCCGACACGGACGATGAGGTCGCGTACTCGGCGCAGCGCCTGCAGGCGCTGCGCGAGGCCGGCACGCCGGTGTTCGTCAACATGACCGCCGACTGGTGTGTGACCTGCAAGGCCAACGAGCGACGCGTGCTGTCGCAGCCGCCGTTCCGCGACGCGCTGGCGCGCGCGGGTGCGACGTACATGGTGGGCGACTGGACCAACGTCGATCCGCAGATCGGCGCATTCCTCGAGGCGCATGGCGCCGTCGGTGTCCCGCTTTATGTGGTCTACCCGCGGGGCGGCGGCGAGGGCGAGGTGCTGCCGGCGCTGCTGAGCGAGGCGGTCGTGACCGGCGCACTCGAACGCGCGGGTGCCCCGCAGTGAAGCGGCTCGGCGGCACCCTGGCGATCGTCGCGGTCGCCCTCGTGGCCGGCGGACTGGGCGTGCTCGCCAGCCTGTTCGTCTCCGGCCCGGGCCCACTGCTCGGCACCGAGGCCGGCCAGCGCCTGTACAACGATGCCTTGGTCGCCGCCGCGGAGCCGCCGCCCACCGGCGTGACCATGGCCCGGCGCGGCGAGCCGGTCCCCCGCTTCGAGATCGCATTGCTCGACGGCGGACGGCTGCAGTTGCCCGACGCCTACGCCGGGCGCCCGGTGCTGGTGAACCTCTGGGCCAGTTGGTGCGGCCCCTGCATCGAGGAAATGCCCGAACTCGAGCGCTTCGCCCGCGAACAGGGCGCCGATGGCGTGCAAGTGCTCGGTATCGCGCTCGACGACGCCGACGCCGTACAGGCGTTTCTGGCGCGCATCCCGGTGACCTACCCGATTGCGATCGACGCGCCCGGCCCGGCCGATGCCGGTGTGCGCCTGGGCAACCCGCGCGGCGTGCTGCCCTATACGGTGCTGATCGATGCGCAGGGCCGGGTGCGCAAGCAGCGGATCGGCCCGTTCGCGCACGGAGAGACCGAGGACTGGGCAACGCGCTGAGCGGGAAAATCAAACGGCCGTTTAAAATCGCCGAACGTCTGCGAACTGGACAGCTATGGAGACATCCCGCAGACTTCGCGCACCTCCCGCACCCGGTGCCCGATGGCGTCGATCCTCGTCCTGCATGGTCCCAACCTCAATCTGCTCGGCACGCGCGAGCCGGAGGTCTATGGCCATGCGACGCTCGCCGACATCGACACGATGTTGCGCGAGGGCGCCGCCGCGGCCGGCCACACGCTCGAGAGCCTGCAGTCGAATGCCGAGCATGTGCTCGTCGACCGCGTCCAGGCGGCCCGGGCCGACGGCACGGCGATGATCCTGCTCAACCCCGCGGCCTTCACCCATACCTCGGTCGCGCTGCGCGACGCCCTGGCCGCGGTCGTGATCCCGTTCATCGAGATCCACCTGTCGAATCCCCACCGTCGCGAGCCGTTCCGGCACACCAGTTATTTCAGCGACCTGGCGATCGGCGTGGTCTGCGGTTTCGGTACCGACAGCTACCGCTACGCGCTCGATGCTGCGCTGCGCAGGCTGGAGCCGGTCGCATGACGCGCCGCGGTCCCGTCTCCGCCTGGTGGCTGGCAGGCATCGCGGCAGCCTGGCCGCTGGCGGCCTCTGCCGACCCGCTGAACGAGGCCGATTGCGTCGCGCCGCTGTCGACCGACACCGCTGCGCTGTGCATGTCTGCCGAGTACACGCGCCTGGACGCCGAGCTCGAGCAAGCCCAGGCCGCCACCATCGCCGCGATGGCCGATCCCGACGGATGCGTCGGTGCCTGCGACGCTGCGGCCGCCGCGCTCGCGGACGCACACGCTGCCTGGCAGCGCTTCCGCGCCCGGGATTGCGACGCCATCTTCGCCCTCGCCATCGGCGGCAGCGGTCGCAACGACGCCCGCCTGACGTGCCTGATCGACCACACCCGTCTTCGCATCGGACAGTTGCAGCAGCTTCGCGCGCTGTAAGCCTGTCCGCCATTCCGCCGACAACCACGAGGCCCGCCATGGACCTGAGAAAGATCAAGAAGCTCATCGACCTGCTCGAGGAGTCCAACCTGACCGAAATCGAGATCAAGGAAGGCGAGGAATCGGTCCGCCTGTCGCGCACCTCGGTCGCGGCCGCGCCGGCGGCCTATGCCCCAGCCCCGGCTCCCGCCCCGCGCGCGCCCGAGCCGGTGATGCCGATGAGCTCCCCGGTCGAGGCCGCCACCGGCGGCACGCCCAAGGGCGGCGACGACCTCCCGCCCGGCCAGGTCACCAAGTCGCCGATGGTCGGCACGTTCTACGCCTCGCCCGCACCGGACAAGCCGCCGTTCGTGTCGGTCGGCCAGCAGGTCAAGGCCGGCGACACGCTGGGCATCATCGAGGCGATGAAGATGTTCAATCCGATCGAGGCCGAGACCTCGGGCACGGTCGCCGCGATCCTGTGCGAAAG
Organism: Luteimonas sp. gir; assembly: GCF_037198055.1. Taxonomy (NCBI): domain Bacteria; kingdom Pseudomonadati; phylum Pseudomonadota; class Gammaproteobacteria; order Lysobacterales; family Lysobacteraceae; genus Luteimonas; species Luteimonas sp. gir. The sequence continues at coordinate 88,799 of NZ_JBBAXQ010000002.1, read as the reverse complement.
CGGCCAGCCGGTCGAGTTCGATCAGCCGTTGTTCGTGATCGGCTGAGGCCGCCCCGATGCTTGAAAAAGTCGTCATCGCCAACCGGGGCGAGATCGCGCTGCGCATCCTGCGCGCGTGCCATACGCTCGGCATCCGCACGGTCGCGGTGCATTCCACCGTCGACCGCAACCTCAAGCACGTGGCCATGGCCGATGAGTCGGTCTGCATCGGCCCGCCGCCGTCCAACCGCAGCTATCTCGACATGCCGGCAATCATCGCCGCGGCCGAGGTCACCGACGCCCAGGCGATCCACCCCGGCTACGGCTTCCTCAGTGAGAACGCCGACTTCGCCGAACGCGTCGAGCAGTCGGGCTTCGTGTTCATCGGCCCGAAGGCCGAGACCATCCGCCTGATGGGCGACAAGGTCGAGGCGATCCGCGCGATGAAGGAGGCCGGTGTGCCCTGCGTGCCCGGCTCCGGCGGCCCGCTCGGCGACGACCCGGCGACCAACGTCAAGATCGCCCGCGAGATCGGCTATCCGGTCATCGTCAAGGCGGCCGGCGGCGGCGGTGGGCGCGGCATGCGCGTGGTGCACACCGAGGCCGCGCTGGTCAACGCGATCGCCACGACCAAGCAGGAAGCCAAGGCCGCGTTCGGCAACGACATGGTCTACATGGAGAAGTTCCTGGAGAACCCGCGCCACGTGGAGATCCAGGTGCTGGCCGACGGCCAGGGCGGCGCGATCCATCTGGGCGAGCGCGATTGCTCGATGCAGCGCCGGCACCAGAAAGTCGTCGAGGAAGCGCCGGCGCCGGGCATCACGCCCGAGGCGCGCGCGCAGATCGGCAAGGTCTGCGTGGACGCCTGCATCCGCATCGGCTATCGCGGCGCGGGCACGTTCGAGTTCCTGTACGAGAACGGCCGCTTCTACTTCATCGAAATGAACACCCGCATCCAGGTCGAGCATCCGGTGACCGAGATGGTGACCGGCATCGATCTGGTGCGCGAGCAGCTGATGATTGCCTCGGGCCACAAGCTGTCGATCCGCCAGGAGGACGTGGTGCTGACCGGCCACGCGATCGAATGCCGCATCAACGCCGAAGACCCCGAGAGCTTCCTGCCCTCGCCCGGCACGATCCTGCATTTCCACGCGCCCGGCGGCCCGGGCGTGCGGGTCGATACGCATGTCTACGAAGGCTATGCGGTCCCGCCGAACTACGACTCGATGATCGGCAAGCTGATCGTGCACGGCGCCGACCGCGAGCAGGCGATCTGCCGGATGCGGGTGGCGCTGTCGGAGATGGTGGTCGACGGCATCAAGACCAACATCCCGCTGCAGCAGCGGATCATGCGCGACCAAGGCTTCCACGCGGGTGGTCAGAACATCCATTACCTGGAAAAGCGCTTGGCCGAGCGCAAGAACAAGACGCTGGCCATCGGCTGAAGTCGACGCCGGCGCGCGCAGATCGCGCGCCGGCGGTCGTCAGGGCTCGCGGTCGGGAAACGCCCGTCGCAGGGACGCATCGAGCTGGATCGGCCGCGCCCAGCGGTCATAGCTCGCCACCAGGCCACGCTTGACCCGCACCACCGGCTCGCCGCCCTGCGCTGCGCCGAGGCGCTCGAGCACGCCGACCCAGCCGCCGCTGCGATCGCGTCGCCAGTGTGCGGCGATCTCGCGGCAAGGCCGACCCAACGCCCGGCCCACGGCACAGGCGAAATAGACATCGCCGGCGCGCATGCCCGCCTCGTCGAGCAGTTGTTCGACCAGCGCCCGCGGTGCGACCTGATAACGCGCGACCTCGTCGACGAACGCGTCCCGGTAGCGCGCCGCATACAGATCGACATCCTCAAGCCAGGTGTCGAGCCAGGCATCGCCGGTCCCGGGATCGGGCACGGCGTCTTCGCTGGCGTCTGCAGCGTTTGTGGGCAGGGCGCCGTCCTGGGCCGATGCCGAAGACACGACGGCGGCCAGCAGCAGACACGACAGGCATACGGCAGCGGATAGCGGACGCATCGGGCAGTTACTCGGGGCAGAACCTGGTCGGATCACATCGCGGCTTCGACGCCGCCGCGACGCACAGAGGCCGACGATAGCCCAACACCGCAAGCGAGGACACCTGCAAGATGGAGCCGCATCGAACCACCACGCGCGCGCCGCGCATGCTGCGCTGGGGCATCGCGGCCGGCGTCATCGCATTGGGTCTGGGGGCCTACTGGATCGCGCTCGACCATGTGGCCACGCGCGTGGGCCAGGACGCCGAGAACAGCCTGCGCAACGTACCGCGCAACGACGACACCCGGCACCGCGCCGACTGAGCGCAGTCTCGGCAACGCCACCGCATCGTCGCGCAACACCCCGACGCGATCCCGAAACGCGAATCGCCGCCCGAAGGCGGCGATTCGCTGGATTGACATTCGCCTGGATGGACGCCCGATCGCCTCCTCAGCGCCACCCGCCTCGACGTCCCCGGTCCTCGCGCGGATCGTAGTAGTACGTCGTGCAGCGGCCGCGGCGGTCGCATTCGGTCCTGCCGCGCGCACGCTCGTGGTGGCGATGGCGCTCGGCGGCATAGCGCGGCGGACCAGGATGATGGCGGCCATGGCTGCGCGGCGCAGTGCGGTAGTACACCGGCCGGCCGTGGCGGTCGTAGGACACGCGCAGGCGATCATCGTAGCCATAGCCGCCGCGCCGGTCGTAGGCGGTGTCGCCACGCATCACGACGTCGGCAATGTCCACGATCACCTGCACGAGGTCGTCACTGGCGCGGGCCGGCGTCGGCACTGCGAAGGTCGTGGCCAGGCCGGTAGCCAACGCGGCCGGCCACATCCAGCGGGTCAGAGTGTTGGATGTCATCGGACTCTCCTGCGACGCGGCCACCACCGCGGCGGCCTGTGCGCCCAACATGCCGTGCTCGAAATGAATCGTCGTGCAATATTTCCCGCGTCGCACCGATGCAGCCACGCCGCGTAAACAGCGCATTCAAATTGGAAACGGTTACGCGCGCTCAACGCGGATTTCAGGCGCTCAACGCGATGCGATTGCCTGCGCCGCCAGTTCAACCACCGCTTCGGGCAGGCGGTCCGGCGTGGCGACTTCGCGCATGCGCTCGCTGCCTTCGACGATGTCGGCCTGCGTTTCGTGCATCCAGGTCGTGCGGTAGGGCATGTACACGCCCCAGCCGCCGAGTGCGAGAACCGGCGCGATGTCCGAGCGCAGCGAGTTGCCCACCATCAGGAAGGCCTGCGCGTCGACATCGAACTCGCCCAGTACGCGCGCATAAGTCGCCGCATCCTTCTCGCTGACGATCTCGATGCGGCCGAACAGGTCCGACAGCCCCGAGTCGCGCACCTTGGCCTCCTGGTGGAACAGGTCGCCCTTGGTGATCAGCACCACATCGAAACGCTCGGCGACGGCCGCGACCGCATCGCGGATGCCGGGCAGCAATTCGACCGGGTGTCGCAACATCGCCTTGGCCATCTCGACGATGCGATGGAGATCGGCTGCGGCGATCCGCCCACCGGTGATCTGGGTCGCCGATTCGATCATCGACAGCGCCATGCCCTTTACGCCGTAGCCGAAGACCGCGATGTTGGCGGTCTCGACCGCGTACAGCGCTTCGGCGACGCGACCGTCGGCCAGATCCACATAGCGCCCGACGATGCGCTCGAACTCCAGCTGCGCTTCGTCGAAGTAGTCCTGGCTACGCCAGAGCGTGTCGTCGGCATCGAAGCCGACCAGTCGGATGCCTTGGGTCATCGGCGCATTATGCCGGCCGCTGCCGTCCTTCGTCGCGGAGATCGCCAAGGGATCGACTTGCTCAGCGAGAAGGAGTTCCACTTCGGATGGGCAGCGGCCTGCCGGCCGGAAGCCGCTCTTCCCTCGGCAAGGCCGCTGCGCGGTCCGGCCACGCGTAGCTCGTGTGGCGTTCGCCTGGAGGCGCGGCATGCCGCGCAGGCCCTCCATGCTCACCCTGCCTTGACTCGGGCGCGCGCCATCCATGGCGCGCTCGACGCGGCCACCGGCCGCCAGTCCGCTGCTAAAGGCGTTTGCAACCCGACTTCGTGTGGACGAAAGATCGCGTGCAAAGACAAAACGCGCGCGCTCGACCCCATCGATGGTGGCTGCAATGCCGGCACAGCTTCGCAACAGTCTAACCACCGAGAGAGTAGCGCCCCGCGAGCAGGCCGCTGCCCAGCCGAAGCGGACTGAAGTGAGCTGTTTACTCGCCACATTCAAAAAAAGCGGCCCCAAACGGGGCCGCCTTGGTCTGGACTGCAGGCCGCCATCAGCGGCCTGCAAGCAAGCGAGACTCAGTTCTCGCTGGCACCCGCACCCGAGGTCTGGGCGTTGACGTAGTTGCGATACTCCTCCGGCGTGATGAAGCCATCGCCGTCGGCATCGACATCACTGAAGACCTGCGCCAGGCCCTCAAGGCCGGCGGCCTCGGTCTGGCTCAGACGGCCGTCACCGTCAGTGTCCAGATCCGCCCAGGTGACCTGGCCCTGCTGCGCCTGCGGCGCCTCGGCCGTCGCATCCTGCGCATAGTCCTGCGTGGTCGCCTCCGTGGTCGGCGGCGCCTGTTCCGCGGTCGGATCCTGCGCGAATGCCATCGGCATGACCATCGCGGCACCCAGAGCAATGGCGGCGATCAGCGGCTTGCGAGCATTCTTCATCATGGTCTCTCCTGCGTTTCTTTGGGGAAGTGGGCGCGGGGGTCTTTCATCCTCGTCAGTGGATACCGCACGGTCCCTACCCTGCCTGCGCCGAAATGAACCGCCGCGGCCTCTGAATCCCACCTGATTACGGCCCCTTAACCACACGCTTGGCGATGCCGGGTAAGCCGATGTTCCCGAATGGTGAACACTGCACCGCCAGCCCCGTCGCGATGGGCTTTCCGGACTGCGGCGTCCGAACGCACAAACATCGCAATGCGATGTCAATGACTGAACAAAAACACAATATTTACGAACCGTCGCGCATTCGCCGCGTTCTCAGCGCACGCACGGACGTATGCCACACTCGGGTTTTCCCCGATTGTTTCCTGGAGATCCGCATGCCACGACTGCTCGCGCTCGCCCCGCTCGCCGCCTCACTGTTGTTGACGATCGGCTGCGATGGCACCGCCGCCAACACCGCACCGACGTCAGCACCGGCCTCGAGCGGGGAACAGGCCGAGCGCGACACCGCTGGCGCGGACGCGATCGAGGGCCTGCCGTTCGCGAGCACCGCGGTCGCCAGCTTCGACGAACCGTGGGCCCTGGCCTTCCTGCCCGACGGCCGCCTGCTGGTGACCGAAAAGGCCGGGACGCTCAAGCTGGTGACGCTGCCCGACGGGCAGGCGCGCGAGATCACCGGTGTGCCGGACGTGGCGTACGCGGGCCAAGGCGGCCTGGGCGATGTCGAGCCGCACCCGCAGTTCGCGCAGAACGGCCTGATCTACCTGAGCTATGCCGAGGATGGCGAGGGCGGGCGCGGTGCGGCCGTGGCGCGCGGGCGCTTGGACACCGACGCCGGCACGCTCGAAGACGTCGAGGTGATCTGGCGTCAGGTGCCCAAGGTCTCGGGCAACGGCCATTACGGGCACCGCCTCGCGTTCGACCGCGACGGCAAGCTGTGGATCTCGTCGGGCGAGCGGCAGAAGTTCGATCCCTCGCAGAACATGGCCTCCAATCTCGGCAAGATCCTGCGGCTTGAGGACGACGGCCGCGTGCCGGCCGACAACCCGTTCGTCGACCAGGGCGGCGTCGCGGCGCAGGTCTGGTCGCTCGGCCATCGCAATCCGCTGGGCATCGCGTTCGATGCCCAGGGCCGGCTGTGGAACAGCGAGATGGGCCCGGCCGGTGGCGACGAACTGAACCTGGTCAAGCGCGGCGCGAACTACGGCTATCCGATCGTCTCCAACGGCAACCACTACGACGGTCGGCCGATCCCCGACCACGACACCCGCCCCGAGTTCGAGAAGCCGGCGATCACCTGGACGCCGGTGATTTCGCCCTCGAGCCTGATGTTCTATTCGGGCACGCTGTTCCCGGCGTGGACCGGCAACGCCTTCATCGGCGGCCTGTCGGGCCAGACCCTGGTGCGCGTGGAGATCGACGGCGACAGCGCGCGCGAGGCCGAACGCTTTGCGATGCGTGCGCGTATCCGCGGCGTCGAACAGGGCCCCGACGGCGCGTTGTGGGTCATCGAGGATGGCAAGGACGGCCGACTGATCCGGCTGGCGCCGCGCGAGGGGTGAGCGCGGCGGCGTCGCCGCAGACGCGATACCCGTCACCGGCCCGCAGGCCGCGCAATCGCGGCCTGCGGGCAGCAGGTCAGAGCGCCGGGCGCTCCACCGGGTGGCCCATCGCCGCCCGATAGCGCACGTACAGCGCCTGCACTTTCGCGATGTAGGCCTGCGTTTCGGGGTAAGGCGGCACGCCGCCATAACGCGTCACCGCGCCGATCCCGGCGTTGTAGGCGGCCAGCGCCAGCGTGCGATCATCGCCGTAGCGACGCAGCAATGCGCGCAGATGCCGGGCGCCGGCGCGGATCGATTCGCTGGGCGCGTGCGGATCGGCAACGCCATAGTCCGCGATCACGTCCGGCATCAGTTGCATCACTCCGCGCGCGCCCTTGGGCGACACCGCGTCGGCATCGAAGCCGCTCTCGGCATGCGCGATCGCGCGCAGCCAAGCCTCATCCAAGCCATAGGCCTTCGCAGCCGCCGCGAACACCGCCGAATGCGGCTGCAGCCTGGGTACACCCACCGCACCCAGGCCCTCGTGTGCGGGCTCGCCCGGTGGCGTGTGGGCAGTGAAGCGCAGGTACTCGCGCGCGCCCGGCAACCGACGCGTGCCGTAGACCCGTTGCCCGTCCTGCTCGCGCTCGTACAACACACCGCTGAACACCCCCATCGCACCCCACAGGTTCGGCGTCTGCACCGCATCGTCGGCGATCTGGCGGGCCTCGCACTTCGATCCGGGCTCGGGCGCCGTCGACAGGCTCACCGTGCCGTCGCGCACGCAGCGCCAGACCGTGCGCGCCTGCGCGGGCGCGGCGGACAGCACGGCAGCCAGGACGAAGCCACAGGCGAGCGAGGCACGTTGGGCGGGCATACCGGTTCCGGCAGGAAACTTCCGGCGAATACGCCCGTCCCGGTGAACATTGTGTCGGCGGCCCGATTGCGGCGATCATCCCCGCCCCTTGCTCGAGCCCCTTCGATGCCGCACTGGTCGACTCTGATCCGCGAGATCCCCGATTTCCCCAAACCCGGGATCGTCTTCAAGGACATCACCCCGGTGCTGGCCGAGGGTGCCGCATTCGCCGCTGCGATCGAGGCGATGGCCGCGCCGTGGCGCGACATGCCGCCGACCGCATTCGTGGGCATCGAATCGCGCGGCTTCATCTTCGCCGCCGCGCTCGCGCAGGCGCTGGGCACGGGCTTTGTGCCGGTGCGCAAGCCGGGCAAGCTGCCCGCACGCGTGCTGCACCACGATTACGCGCTCGAGTACGGCCAGGACCGACTGGAAATGCATGCCGATGCGTTGCCGCCCGGCGCACGCGTGGTCCTGGTCGACGATGTGCTGGCGACCGGCGGCACGCTGCGTGCGGCATACGCCCTGGCGCGGGCGCAGGGCGCCGAGGTCGTCGGAGCTGCGGTGCTGGTCGAACTGGCAGCGCTGGGTGGACGCGCGCGCTGGGACGGCGCCGTGCCCTTGCACGTCGCGTTGCCGGGTTGACGGACGTACGTCGTCGTCGCGGCGCTTCGACGGGAGCCGACCTATGGTGCGGGCCCCCACCCGCTGTCCCCGCCCCATGCATGAGGAACGCCTGACGCTGAGTCGCAACGACTGGGTGCCGAACAATCCGCGGCTTCCGGTGCGCATCTACCGTGGCCTGCGCATGGCGACCGATGCACCCTTCGACGCCGCGGCCTTTGAAGCCCGCTTCTCGGCCAACGGCTGGCCGCCCGACTGGCGCGGCGGGGTCTACGACTACCACCACTTCCATTCCAGCGCTCACGAGGTGCTCGGCGTGGCGGCCGGAACCGCCGCGCTGATGCTGGGCGGCCCCGACGGCACGATCGTCGAGGTCGGGGCGGGCGATGCGCTGCTGCTGCCAGTCGGCACCGGCCACTGCTGCGTGCGGGCCGACGCGGCGTTCTGCGTCGTCGGCGCCTATCCCCGCGGCCAGGACTGGGACATCCAGCGCAGCGCGCCCGATGCGAAGACGCTCGAGCGGATGCACGCCGTGCCCGACCCGCGTCGCGACCCGGTGACCGGCAAGCGCTTCTGATCCGCGTCGCCACCGGCACCGCAACAGCGCGTCAGTCGTCGTCTTCGTCGAAGGCGTGCGCCAGCCAGTCGCCGTCGGTCTCGTCGTCGTGGCGCTCGTGCGCCGCGGGCTCGAGCAGCGTGTAATCGTCGACATCGGGGCTGCGGATGCGCCGCGAGACCGGATAGGCCTCCAGCAATGGCTGCGGCATGGTCTCCAGGAAGCGCAGTGCCGCGGGCGGGCCGGCCAGCCAGTCGCCGATTGCCGCGGCAGGCATGAACACCGGACCGTCGGGCACCAGCGGCGCCGGGATCGCCGGGTTGGGATGGGTCAGCACCGCGAACGTGTACAGCTCGGGTGTGTCCTTGGCCCAGTGGTCCCACAGCCCGGCAGCAAACAGCGGCTCGCCGTCCTGCGCCTGGATGAAGTACGGCACCGGCGTCTCGCCGCTGCGGTCCCATTTGTAGTAGCCGTTCATCGGCACCGCGCAGCGGCGGGTCTCCCAGGGCCGCCGGAAGATCCGGCTACGCGGGGCCCGCGCCAGCCGCGCGGTCACCGTGGTGTAGGGCGTTTCGGGCAACGGCGACCAGCGCGGCACCAGGCCCCAGTCGAAGTCCTCGACGACCGGGCCGTCGCCGCGATCGACGATCACCGCCGCCGGGCGCCGTTTGCCGATGTTGTAGCGCGGCGGGGTGGCCGACAACGTCTCGCCGACGGTCCGGGGCAGCGCCGGCGGCCACGGCGCATCACCAAAGGCCTGCACGAACCTACGCATCGCTCGGACCGGGTGCCACCGGCGCGGGTTGTCGGCTGGACATGCGTGCATTCTCTCCATGGCCGCGTGAAGCGACCGCGCCGGTCTTCACGTGCTGCCTCCGCGCTGCGGGCCAGGGTCGTGCGCTCCCCAACGAGGATGACGACATGCAGCGCACGCCAGATCCGCAGGATGCCCCGATGCCCGACGGTGACGTGCCCGGCTCGGCACCGCATCCGATGCACGACCCGATGCCCGACCGGCCGATCGATCCGCCTGTGCCGACGCCCGGCGATCCCGAACGCGACCCGCAGCCGCAGCGCGATCCACCGTCGCCCACCCGCCCGCAGGATCCACCGCGACCGGCCTGACGCGATCCTGTGCCACGCCGGCCTGCCGAGGGCGCGTCACGCCATCGCAGGCGCCCGCGGCTGCCAGCAGGCCTCGGGCTCGCGCCGGGGAAGCGGCGATGCCGGCGTTATCGCAGGGACCACGCGTTCGCCTTCAAAGCCGCCATCCACGCTGTGGATGCGCACAATGGCGCCGCACAGCAGCACCGAGGCGTCGCTCGCCAGTTGTCGGAACGCAGCATCGCGCGTGGGGTGGTGAGAAAGCGTCCGTCCGGAGCCGGCGTCGAGCAGGGTCCAGTCGAGCGAAGCCGCGCAGTGGCGCAGCAGATAGCGGATCGGGGTCATGGCGGCCTTCAGTCAATGAGAGCGACGACCGGGGTGACCGGCGCCAACGCATCATGAATGCCGCCCGATGAGTGCCCGGTGTGCAGCGCGTCGATGGGCTGCACTATCTGCACGAACGCCAACCGGCGCACCCACCGGAACCGGGGTGGGATCGCCAGCGCGCGCGTGGCGGGGCACAATCGACCTCGGGGGCGACGCGAGGGCGTCGCCTTTCGTCTGTGTCTCGCCGGCACACCCGTTGCCGGCCCTTCTTGATGGAGAACCTGATGTCCACGCTTCCCCGCAGCGGCCTGCCGCCGTCCGATGCTGGCGCAACGCCGGCGATCACTGTGTCCAGCATCGACCTGGCGCGGCTCGAAGCCATGCTGCAGTCGCCCGCGCTGCGCAACCACCCGACGGCCGAACTGCTCCAGCGCGAGCTCGACCGCGCCGAGGTGCTGCCCCCCGACGCCATGCCCCCCGATGTCGTGCGCATGCACACGGTCGTCGAGTGCGAGGACGCCGACGGTGCCCCGCGCCACCTCACCCTGGTCTATCCCCAGGAGGCCGATGTCGCCAAGGGCCACGTCTCGGTGCTCGCGCCGGTCGGCGCCGCATTGCTCGGTCTGTCGATCGGACAGTGCATCGACTGGCCGACGCCCGGCGGCGTCCTGCGCCTGCGCGTCACCTCCGTGCAGCCGTTCGAGGGCTGATCCGGCCCGGTTTCGCGCGCCGGCGATGCCGGCAGCGGCAAGCTCGCACCATGCGTCCCCTGCCCCGATCGTTCTACGCGCGCGATGCCCGCCGCGTCGCGCCGGACCTGCTCAACAAGTGCCTGGTGGCCCGCGATGGCCGCCGGGCCCGCATCGTCGAGGTCGAGGCCTACTGCGGCGCCGAGGACGAGGCGGCCCATTCGTTCCGTGGCCCCACGCCACGCAACCGGGTGATGTTCGGACCGCCCGGCCATCTGTACGCGTACTTCATCTACGGCATCCACTGGGCGATCAACGCGGTGTGCGGCGACCGCTGCGGCCATGGCGTACTGCTGCGCGCAGCCGAGCCGTTGCTCGGCCTGCCCGAGATGGCCGCCGCACGCGGCACCGCCGACCCGGCCTTGCTGGCGTCCGGGCCGGGGCGTCTGGCCCAGGCCTTCGGGGTCTCGGGCGCCGATGGCGGGCTGGACCTGACCTCGCGCCGCGCTCGCCTGTGGATCGGCGACGACGGTACGCCGCCACCCGATGCGCCCATCGCCACGCCGCGTATCGGCATCCGTCGCGCCGCCGACCGCCCCTGGCGCTGGGCCGTGCCGGACCATCCGCATGTCTCGCGGTTCCGGTCGCTGCCGCGCAAGCGCGCGCCACGCTGACCGCTCGACTCAGTCGGATGCGGCGAGCGCAGCCTCCACGTCTTCAACCGAACCGGGGCGCGTGACGCGGGCGACCTCGACACCGTTGCGCAGCACGACCAGGGTCGGCCACAGTTTCACGCCGAAGCTGCGGCCCAGCGGCCGGCCCTTGCCGTCTTCGACCTTGATGTGGGCAAGATCCCGACGCCGCTCGATCGCAGCACGCAGCAGCGGCTGCGCGGCCTGGCAGTGACCGCACCAGTTGGTTCCGAACTCGAGTGCGAGCACGCCTGTCATGGCGTCGATGTCGTCGCGCGTGGGCGCGTTCGCGGAGTAACGTGCGGTCCAGGCCATGATCAGCCGCTCCGGCTCAAGACAATGCACGCTCGATCGCGTCGAGCGGCAGATTGGTGTAGTCCTTGGCCAGATCCGCGACCAGGCGCTGGGTGGTCTCCTTGTGCAGCAACGGACGCACCCGTCCCAGCGTGTGCGGGTCGGCGATCAGCACCAGGTCGGTGAACTTGTTCTTCAGCGCGCCTTCGTTGAGCCCCAGGGCCAGCTGCTTGGCGAATGTGGCCTCGTCGAGCTGCGATGCGCTCGATTCTGCAGGCATCGCGCCGGCCGGGCCGTCGTCGTCGAGGTTCATGCCTTCGAGCAACGCTTCCTGACGCAGCGCCAGCGTGCCTGCCTCGCCAACGTTGGTGAACACGCGCGCCGCGCCCCCGTTGGCCACCACGATCATCGCGCCCTGGGGAATCTTCATCGTCATCGTTTCGCCTCCACTTCGCTGCATCGCGCCAGATGGCGCCGAGCCAATGTAGGCAGGCGGATGTGAGCGCGATGCAATGTGGCGCGGCTCGAGCGCGGCACGCTCAGCGCCAGGGCCGACGCCCCTCGGTCCACGAGCCCGAGCGCGTCCGCCCGGCCGGCCACGGCTCATGGATGTCGCGCCAGGTCGGCCCGAACGGGGTGTCGAACCCGTCGTACATCCCTTCGCCGGGCAGCAGGCCCAGGCCGCGGTAGCCGATGGGACCGTCGGAGCGCGCCACGCGCAGATTGAGGTTCACGGTGCCACCGGCCTCGCCTTCGCGCTCGCGGCACAGATTCAGATCGGCGGCGTTCCAGTGGCTGGTGCCGCCGCGCGAGGAATGGCCGATGCCGGTGCTGACGCTGCCGGTGATCGCGCGCTCCTGGCCGTCGGGCGCCGTCGGGCAACCGCCGCGCCGCACCAGGGCGTCGTCGTGGCGCTGACGCCAGGCCGGCGTCGCGGTGCGCGGCCCGGTGTATTCGCCCTCGCCGAAGGCGGCCTCGCCAGTGAACATCGGCGTCTCGGGCAGGCGCAGGTCGGCGCGTCCATCGCTGGCATGGGCCAACGGCGGCGCCAGTGCGGCCGCAAGCAGCCAGGTCAGCATCGAAGTGCGCATGGCGCAGGTCCCGTTTTACGCCCGAGGGCGACGGCCCACGCTACCAGTGTTTCGTTGAATCGCCGCTGGCCGCGGTCCGACGCTGGTCAGCCGTGACGCATCCACACACAGTCGATCGCATCGAGCGCGATGTGCACCAGCAGACCGATCGCCAGCAGCCGCGTGCGCCGCGGCACCACCAGGACGCCGTAGAGCGCGACCGCAGGCGCGGTGTGCAAGGGATGGAATCCGATGCTGCAGCGATCGGGCTGATATACCGGGTCGGCGACCAGATGATCGAGATCGATCAGCCAGCCAAGCAACAGCAGGCCCCAGGCGTGCAGGAACCGCTTGCGCCAGAACATCCAGGCCAGCAGCGCCGGCACGGCGGCGTGGAGCAGGAGGTGGACGATGGCGCGCGTACCCATCGTGCGGATCCGGCGGGGCGCGACAGGGTACGCCAACTCGGACGACGGCCGATCCCGCCCATCCCGTACCATGTCGTCCCTTCCTTGGGAAGGCGCAGGGGCTGCTTCGACGCGAAGCGGTGGACGAGGCAGGCATGAAGGCAGGATCGGGGATGCGCAAGGCGGGGCTGCTGACGATCTGTGCAGGCGTGCTGTCGCTGGCAGCCTGCGTCGGGTGGCATGACGATGCGCCTGTGGTCACGGGCCAGCCGACGACGGCGGTCGAGGCCTCACAGACTTGCGACCATGCGCACACCGGGCCGCATGTCGCACTGCGCCTGCCGGCCCCCGAAGGCGGCTGGTCCGGCGCGCCGCAGGCCGTGGTGGTGATGAACACCTTCGCCGGCTCGGTCGACATCCGGCATGGCACGCGCATCCGTTGTGGCTCGCCCGAAGACGCCCGGTCGCTGGATTCGCGGTTCCGCGCCGGGGTCGGTGCAGTGATCGTGCCCGAGGCGGGCGACACCGCGCCGATCGAGGTCGGCTTCGACGACAACGCGCTGCCGCTGTGGCGTCCGATCGTCCAGTTGGGCGAGCCCGCGCCGATCCAGCGAGCCGACATCGCCCGCTTCGCGGTCCGCATCGCGTCGATCGCCGTGGTGCTGACCTTGCTGGTCTCGGCACTGCTGGCGTTCTTCGCCACCCGCGAGCGTGCATTCGCCAGTTATGCGGTCGCCGCATCGCTGTTCGCACTGTGGCAGGCGTTGCTGTCCGGCTTGTGGGCCTGGCCCCGCCCCTGGCTTCCGGTGGCCGGCATGACCGTGCTGGCCCTGGTCGGGCTGGGGCTGGGCATGGCCGGACTGACCACCAGCGCCTTGCTGCGCCAGTCGGGCCTGCGACGACGACACCCACGGCTCGACCGCGCCGCCACGTGGGGTGCGCGCGGCCTGATCGCGATGACCGTCGTGGTCCCCTGGCTGCCGGTGCGGGCAGTGGCGGGCCTCTCGGTTGCGATCGAGCTGGGTTTCTATCTGCTGTGTCTGGCGTTCGCGATCGCGGCACTGACCGCATTGACACAGCGCCGCGGCGACGGCTTGCTGCTGCTGGCCGGCGTCATCCCGTTCCTGCCGATCGCCGGCCTGCAGGCGGCCTGGCCCGATGCGCTGGCGCTGTGGAAAGTCGAGGCGTTCATGCTGGCCGGCGGCTGGCTGGCGCTGACCTGCAGCATGACCCTGACACTGCGCCTGGGCCGCTTGCGTCGACAACGCGACGAGATGCGCATGCTCGCGCAGACCGATGCCCTGACCGGCCTGCCCAACCGGCGTGCCGCGCTGGAACGACTCGAGCAGTGCATGGCCGATGCGCGCGAGACCCACACACCGCTGACGATCGCCTTCCTCGACGTCGACCACTTCAAGCGCATCAACGATGTCCATGGCCACGAGACCGGCGACCGCGTCCTGCGTCATGTGGCCCGCGCGTTGCGACACGCCTTCCGGGATGCCGACCACATCGCGCGCATGGGCGGCGAGGAATTCCTGGCCATCCTGCCCGGCGCCGAGCCGGTGCATGCGCAGACCCGCATCGACGTGCTCCGCGTCTCACTGCAGGACATCGGCAGTGCACTGGGCATCGCCGGCCTCCAGGTCACCCTGAGCGCCGGCGTGAGTGCCTTGCACCCGCTCGACCGGGACACCGCGGCCCTGCTGCGCCGCGCGGATTCGGCGATGTATGCGGCCAAGCGCGGCGGCCGCGATCGGACCGAAACGGCCGCGGCCGCGGTCGCCTGACGACGCTGCACGACCGCCTGACCTAGGCGCCGCCGCGTTCACCGGACCTGCACCGATTTGATGCGACCTTCGCGGACCTTAATTGCAGTCGGAGTTCGTTGGATGGCGCATCACAGCCCCGGGGGCCTCGTCCTTCTGGTCGAGGACAACCGCAATATTTCCGAGCCGGTCGGCGAGTATCTGGAAAGCCGGGGGTTCGAAGTGGACTATGCCGCCGACGGCCTGGACGCCTACAACATCGCCTCCGAAAATCCGTTCGACGTCATCGTGCTGGACCTGATGCTGCCGCGCCTGGGCGGCATCGAGGTGTGCCGCCGCCTGCGCGCGGACGGCCGCAATGCGACCCCGATCCTGATGCTGACCGCGCGCGACTCGCTGGAGGAGAAGATCGAGGGTCTGGAGGCCGGCGCGGACGACTACCTGACCAAGCCGTTCGACATCAAGGAACTCGAGGCCCGGATCCGGGCGCTGATCCGCCGCGATCGCCGCGAGGTCGGGGCTGCGGTGCTGGAGGTCGGCGACCTGCGGCTGGACCCGGTCTCGCTGCGTGTCCAGCGCGGCGGACGCGAGCTCAATCTCGCGCCGATCGCGATGAAGATCCTGACCATCCTGATGCGCGAAGCGCCACGGGTCGTGACCCGCCGGGAGATCGAACAGGAGATCTGGGGGCTGAGCCTGCCCGACTCCGACACACTGCGCAGCCACCTGTACAACCTGCGCAAGATTATCGACCGCGACCAGCCGGTCCAGCTGTTGCACACGATCACCGGCGCCGGCTACCGGATCGCGGATCTGAGCCAGGCGGTCGCCTGAGCCATCGCCGCCATGCCGTCACGGCATGGCGGTCGAGCAGCCCGTTCGGTGCGGCCTGCGCCGCGCCGCATGGCGTCCAGCAAGACCGACGCGCGAGTGCCTAACGCGTCTTGGCGACCGACTTGCGCGGGGCCTTGGTCGCCGTGCCGGTACGCGCTGCCTGGGTCGTCGTCGCGCCCGCGGTCTTCTTGGTCGCCTTCTTGGTCACCTTTTTGGCGGTCTTCTTGGTCGCTGCCTTGGCGGTCTTCTTCGCGGCCTTCTTGACGACGTTGCCGGCGTCGGCGAGCTGCCGGGCGGCCTTCTTGGCGACCTTGCGAACGGCGGTCTTCGCTGCCGGCTTGGCGCCCGGACGCGCAGCCGTCTTTTTGGCGGCGTCCACCGAACGCGCCTTCGCAGCCGCGCGCTCGGTCGCGGTCCGTCCGACACCCTTGCGCTTGAGCGCGGCGATTTCGGACGCGGCGGCCGATTGCGCGCTCTCCAGCGTCTCGCGCGCCGCGGCCACGCGCCGACTCACCGCATCGGCGGCCTTGGCCACGATCCGGCTGGCGCGATCGCCCAGCGTGCGCGCGCCGTCCGCCACGGCCGCCTCGGCCTGCCGGGCGGAGGTCTCGACCGATGCCGCGGCCGTGCGGACCCGCTTGCGCACGACAGCGACCACATCGCCGGCGCGTCCGGCGGCTTTCCCCTTGTCCTTGCCCATGCTGCAGCCCCCGTCCTGTGCGTACGGGCCCATTGCCCGCACCCGGCAATGTAACGCGCCCCGCTGCGGTCGAGTAGCGGCGCGCCGTGGTCGGCGCACCTTGGCGGCCCTGCCTGGTTGCCGCACCGGCAGGGCGCGCGGCCTGATCGGGCGGCGCGCAACGGCGGGCGCATGAATGCGGACTTCAACACCGATTCAAGCGAATGCAGCGACACTGCGCGGGCGCTGGCCGCCGCCGGTCTTGCAGACGCTTGAGCAACGCCGCCGCAGCCACTACGTTCGATCTCCGACCCGATTCGTTCCGCCACGGCCACGCCGACAGGGGATGCCACCGCCATGCGAGCCAAGACCACGCTTCTCGCCCTGACCCTTGCCGCCGCATTCGGCGGCTTCGCCGCCACTGCGATGCGCGACGCGCTGCAGCAGCCTGCGGCGGCGACGCCACCCGGCACAGCCGCAGTGCCGATGGTCGCCCTGCCCGCCGCCGTCGATGGCCAGCCGCTGCCGTCGCTGGCGCCGATGCTGCGCCAGGTCACGCCCTCGGTGGTGTCGGTGCATACCAAGCAGCGCGTGCGGGTGAGCCCGTTCGGCAACGATCCCTTCTTCCGCCGGATGTTCCCCGAGCTGTCGCAGGAACGCATCAACGAATCGCTGGGCTCGGGTGTCATCGTCGATGCCGCGCAGGGCTACGTGCTCACCAATCACCACGTCATCGAAGGCGCCGACGACGTCTCGGTGACGCTGTCGGACGGGCGCACGCTCGAGGCCGAGTTCATCGGCTCGGACGTCGACACCGACGTGGCGCTGATGCGGGTCAAGGCCTCCGGCCTGACCGCGATCCCGCTGGCGCAGGACAGCAATCTGCAGGTCGGCGATTTCGTCGTCGCGGTCGGCAACCCGTTCGGATTCGGCCAGACCGTGACCTCGGGCATCGTCTCGGCGGTCGAGCGCAGCAACGTGCCGGGTGTGGGCTTCCAGAACTTCATCCAGACCGATGCGTCGATCAATCCCGGCAACTCGGGCGGCGCGCTGGTCAACCTGCGCGGCGAACTGGTCGGCATCAACACCGCCAGCTTCAATACCCAGGGCAGCATGGCCGGCAACATCGGCTTGGGGTTCGCGATCCCGATCGGTCTGGCGCGCAACGTGATGACCCAACTGGCGACCACCGGCAGCGTGCAGCGCGGCACGCTCGGCGTCGACACCCAGACCGTCGACGCGCGCATCGCGCAAGGCCTGGGCCTGGAGACCCCGCGCGGCGCGGTGGTCACGCGCGTCTACGGCGGCTCTCCGGCCGCCGACGCCGGGCTGCGGACCGGCGATGTGGTGATCGCCGCCAACGGACAGCGCATCGACAACAGCGAGGCCCTGCGCAACTTCCAGGGCCTGCAGACGCTCGATGCACCGGTCACGCTGGAGGTGCTGCGCGACGGCAAGCCACTGAAGATCGACACCCGCCTGCGCGCATTGCCCCGCGACGGCGCGAGCTTCGATCCGCGCCTGGCCGGCGCGACCCTGGCCGACCTGCCTGAGGCGATCCGTCGCCAGAACAACCGCATCGGCGGTGTGCGTATCGAAAAGGTGGCACCGGGCAGCCGCGCGTTCGAAAATGGCCTGCGCGAAGGCGACCTGATCCTGGCAGCCAACAGTGGCGAGTTCCGCGACCTTGCCGGATTCCGCGATTCGCTGGCCAACCGTCCGACCGATCTGGCCATGCGCATTTCACGCGGCGGACGCATCTACAACGTGATCATGCGTTGACCCCATCCGCGCCGTGCGCGTCCGCACGGCACGTCCCACACAGGAGTGAGCGAAGATGAGCCCCACCTCGACCGAAGCGGTGAAGTCCAATCTCGGCGAAGCCGGTAACCACCTGGCGCAGGCTGCGCGTGACGCGACCTCGGCCGTCAAGAATGCGGCCGGTGTCGCGGGCGAGGAGCTCAAGCTCGGCAAGGCCAGCGTCAAGGCCGATCTCGCCGGCTCGGCCTCTGCCGGGCTGGCCGCCGTCGAGGAAGGTACCGCCGCAGCGAAGGAACAGGCCGACCTGCTCATGGAGAAGGGCCGCGATCTGATCGACAGTGCCGCCGACCTGATCCGTGAGCGTCCCATCGCCGCGTTCGGCACGGCGTTCGCGGCGGGCTGGATCATCGCCAAGCTCGCCCGTACCAAGTAATCGCGGATCGACATGACCGAGCGCGTGACCGGGGAAGACCCGCGCGAGGGGCAACCGGCCGGGAGCGCAACCCGCGCGCCCGGCGAGGTGCCGAACCTGGATGAAAGCGTCCGCCGCGTCCGCGCGGCGGCCAAGGAGACGCTGGGCTCGGGGCTCGATACCGGGCGCGCCCTGCGCAAGTTGGTCTCGGCCGACTTCGCCCTGGCCCGCAGCGCACTGGGTCGGGCCCTGGCGTGGTCGGCAGTCTCCGTGGTGTTCGGCGCCTCGGCCTGGCTGCTGGCCATGGGCGCCGCGATCGCGTTGCTGCAATCCTGGGGCCTGTCATGGCTGGCCTCGATCTCGATCGCGATGGCCATCAGTCTGCTGGTGACCGCGCTGGCGGCCTGGCGGGTCTCGGTGTTCTTCGATCATGCCGGCATGCACGCCACCCGGCGCCAGTTGACACGGCTGGGGCTGTTCTCCGAAAGCACGCCGGACGAGGACGACGAGGCCGTCCCGCCGCCGCGGCCAACGCCACAATCGAGGACGCCATGAACTTCGAAGGTCTCAAGACACGGGTCGAACGTGCCGAGGCGCTGGTCGATGGGCGCGTGGTGCAGACGCTCGACCGCCACGCCGCGTTGCGTTCGAGCTGGCGCGAGGCCTGGACGCCATCGCGGATCGTGATTGCCGGCCTGATCGGCGGATTCGCGATGGGCGTCTCGCAGCCCAAGCGGGCGCTGCGGCGGCTGGGCAAGATCGGCGGGCCGAAATCGTTGCAGATGATCAGCGCGCTGTCGGGCCTGGCGTCGTCGATCCAGGCGACGATCGCCGCGGTCAGTGCCAAGCAGGCGGCCGAAGCCGCCGATGCTTCCGAAGACGCCGCAGCCGACGCCGCCACCGAGGCGACATCGCCCACCGCAAGCGCTGCTGCGACTGCCCCACCCGTCGATCCTGCCGCCGCATCGGCCCATGTCACGACTGGCGCAGACGACACCGTGACCGTATCGGTCCCGTCCCCCCGCGCCGATCGCCGTCGCCCCGAGCCCACCCACGACGCCCAGCCCCGGCCTGCCGAGGCAGCCACCGAAATCTCGGAATCCGGACGCTGAGCGCGCCCCCGACGCGCCCTTTCCTTCGATGAGCACCCCGACCACGCCGCCTCCGCCGGAGGATGCACCGCCGCCGGTGCCCACGCCTGTCGCTCCCCGTCCACGCGCATCGACTGCGCTGGTGGTGCTGACCACGCTCGTGGTGCTCGCCACGCTGTGGGCCGCGCAAGGCGTGATCCTGCCGGTGCTGCTGGCGATGTTCTTCGCGCTGGTCGGCAATCCCGTGCTGCGCGGCCTGCGCCGGTTGTGGATTCCCCGCTTCGTCGGCGCCTTGCTGGTGTTGACCGCCGGGCTCACCGCCACCGGCATGCTCGGCACCCAGCTCTACGGGCCAGCCAGCGAATGGGTGCAGCAGGCGCCCAAGCAGTTGCGTGCGCTGGCGCCGCGTCTGAAGCAGATGACCCAGCCGGTGCAGCAGGCCAACCGGGCGGCGGAGACCTTCGCCCGCGCGACCGAGGACCGGCCGCAACGCCGCGTGCAGTTGGTGCGGATCCAGGACGACAGTTCGTGGCGCACGCTTGTCGCTACACCGCGCATGCTGGCTTCAGTGCTGGCAGTGGTGCTGCTGACCTTCTTCTTCATGGTCTATGGCGAGAACCTGCAACGCAACGCGATCGCTCTGTTGCCCGACCGGCAGCGCCGCAAGCTCACGGTCGACATCCTGCAGTCGATCGAACGCGAGATCTCCCGCTACGTGCTGACCATCTCGATCATCAACACACTGCTGGGCGCGCTGTTTGCCGGCATCCTGCTGTGGATGGGGCTGCCGCTGCAGGATGCGCTGCTGTGGGGGACGGTCGTCGCGCTGTTGAATTTCGCCCCCTATGTCGGTCCGCTGATCGGCGTGCTGCTGATGCTGCTGATGGGCTTCGTCAGTTACGAGGGCAGTTGGCCGACCCCGGCCTGGGCGCCGGTGATTCCGGCGGCGATCTATCTGGCGCTGCACACGCTCGAGGGCCAATTCGTCACCCCGATCGTGCTGGGCCGGCGGATGGCGTTGTCGCCATTGATGCTGGTGCTGGCGCTGCTGTTGTTTGGCTGGATGTGGGGCATCGTCGGCCTGCTGCTGGCGGTGCCGTTGCTGGTATGTGTGAAGCTGGTGCTCCGGCGCGTGGAGGGCTTCGAGGGCTGGGCGCGGCTGCTGGCCTGAGCACGCCCGCTACAATGGCCGCATGCGATTTCCCATCCGCGCCATCACCATCGATCTCGACGACACCGTGTGGCCGTTCGCACCGATCGGCACCCGCATCGAACAGGCGCTCGACGCCTTCCTGCGCGAACACAGTCCGGCGACCGCCGAGCGCTACCCGATCGAACGCATGCGCGCTTTGCGCGCGCAGATGTTCGCCGACAACGCGCACCTGGCGCACGATGTCGAGGCCCTGCGCCAGCTCACGATCGAGCACGCGCTGCGCGACAGCGGGGGCGATGTCGGCCTGCTCGATGCGGCCTATCGGGTGTTCCACGCTGAGCGCAACCGCATTGAGTTCTATCCCGACAGCCTCGAGGCACTGGCACGGATCGCCGCGCGCGTGCCGATGGCGGCGCTGACCAACGGCAATGCCGACATCGAACACATCGGCTTGTCGCATCTGTTCGCGTTCAAGCTGGCCGCGCGCGAGCACGGCGCGGCGAAGCCGGACGCGAGCATCTTCCATGCCGCCTGTACGCGGCTGGGCTGCGCGCATGGCGACGTGCTGCACGTCGGCGACC
This sequence comes from Luteimonas sp. gir, assembly GCF_037198055.1. Lineage (NCBI taxonomy): Bacteria > Pseudomonadati > Pseudomonadota > Gammaproteobacteria > Lysobacterales > Lysobacteraceae > Luteimonas > Luteimonas sp. gir. The sequence goes on along the minus strand of NZ_JBBAXQ010000002.1, from coordinate 67,699 downwards.
ACATCGAGATGGACGTCGCCGGTGCCGCGCGCGCGGGGCTGCGCAGTTGCTGGATCAACCGCGAAGGCCGCCGCTGGGAGCATCCCGAGCTGACGCCCGATCTCCAATTCGACACCCTCACCGCACTCGCCGACTGGCTCGACACCGTGCCGACCGCCGCGACGACGCCTGACCGGACCCGCTCATGACCCACAACATCACCGACCTCTTCGCCGCTGACGCACGCGATGCCCGCCCACTGCACATCGTCTCGCGCAAGCACTACGCTGCCTGGCGCGACAGCCAGCCGGCCGCCATCGGCCACTGGCTCGATGCCCAGGCGTTCGACGGCGCCGCGGGCGCCTTGACCCTGCTGCCCGGCGGCGACGGCCTGGCCGGCGCGGTGATCGGTATCGGCGATGCGCACGACCCCGACAGCTACGCGCATGCCGTCTACGGCCTGCCCGAAGGGTGCTGGCACCCGGTCGGCCACTACGCGGCCGATGCACTGCAGCTGGGCTGGGGCCTGGGTGCGTATCGCTTCACCCGCTACAAGGCCACCGCGCGCAAACCGGCGCGCCTGGCGCTCGACCCCGATCCGGCGATCGTCGACCTGATCGCCGCGACCGCGCGCGTGCGCGACCTGGTCAACACCCCGACCGAAGACATGGGGCCCGAACAGATGGAGGCGGTGGTCGGCGACATCGCCGCCGCACATGGCGCCACGTTCGAGAGCATCGTCGGCGATGCCTTGCTGGCAAGGAACTTCCCGGCCATCCATGCCGTGGGCCGTGCCTCGCACCGCGCACCGCGCCTGCTGCACCTGCAGTGGGGCGACGCCTCGCATCCGCATGTGGCGATCGTCGGCAAGGGCGTGTGCTTCGACACCGGCGGGCTGGACATCAAGCCGGCTGACGGCATGCGCAACATGAAGAAGGACATGGGCGGCGCGGCACACGCGATCGCGCTGGCCGAACTGGTCATGGCGCGTCAGCTGCCGCTGCGGATCACGCTGCTGGTGCCGGCAGTCGAAAACGCGATCGGTCCCGATGCATTGCGTCCGGGTGAGGTCATCGCCACGCGCAAGGGCCTGAGCGTGGAAATCGACAACACCGATGCCGAGGGCCGCCTGGTGCTATGCGACGCACTCGCCTACGCCGCCGAGCAGTCGCCCGACACGCTGCTCGATTTCGCCACGCTGACCGGCGCGGCACGCATCGCGCTCGGGCCCGACCTGCCTGCGCTGTTCGCCAACGACGATGCCCTGGCCGCCGCCTGGATCGCCGGCGGCGAAGCCACCCGCGACCCCGTCTGGCGCATGCCGCTGTGGCGGCCGTACCTGCGCTACCTGACCAGCGGCATCGCCGACATCGCCAATGCCGGCTCGCGCATGGCCGGCAGCGTCACCGCGGCGCTGTATCTGGAGCGCTTCGTGCCTGGCGATCTGCCCTGGGCGCACCTGGACACCTACGCCTGGAACGACAGCAGCCGTCCAGGCCATCCGCAGGGCGGCGAGGCACTGGGCCTGCGGGCGGCGTGGGCAATGCTGCAGGCGCGCTGCGGCTGAAAAACGCCGGCCGACGGCGCGGCGGCAACGCCGCGTCGTCAGCGCAGCCAGCCGCGCCGTGCGGCCGAGCGGGCGAACAGCCAGATCGAACCGACCACCAGCACCAGCAGCACCGGCATCGCAGGCCCGGTGGGAAACAGTGCAGGCTGCAGCACCAGGCCGGCGCCGACCAGCACCGCGACCGCGACGAAGGCCGCAAGCAGCATCGGCACCGCCCAACGGCGGGCCAGCAGCAGCGCGACCGAGCCGGACGTGCCGGCGACTACGGCCAGGCCGGAGACGAGATCGAACCACATCGGGAGCGCGGTCGTTGCGACCTCGGTCTGCGCCGGCAGCGTGGCCAGCCGCAGCATCAGCAGCAACAGGCCGAACAGGTACCACAGCAATGCGATGAGGGCGACGACACGGCCGCCCAGCGGCATCGAGGATCGGATCACAGGGCCTTCCGGCAAGCGTGCACAACCGAGCACGGGCCAACGAGGCTAGCAGCCCGCCGCCACTACGCACAGCCAGCTGCGGCCGTCGCTACAGCCAGCCCTTCTGGCGGGCGAGCCGGTAGGCCTCGATGCGGTTGCCGGCGCCGAGCTTGCCGATCGCCTCCGACAGGTAATTGCGCACCGTGCCATGCGAGAGCTGCAGCCGCGCCGCGATCTGGGTCGCATCCAGCCCCTCGCCGGCAAGGCGCAGCGCCTGCCGTTCGCGCTCGCTCAGCGGATCGGGTTCGCTCCAGGCCTCGAGCGCGAGTTGCGGGTCGATCGCCCGCCCGCCGGCGTGGACCCGGCGCAGGGCCTGCGCGAGCTGCTCGGGCGGCGCGTCCTTGAGCAGATAGCCGCCGACGCCCGCGTCGAGCGCGCGGCGCAGATAGCCGGACCGCGCGAACGTGGTGACGATGACGACGCGCACCGGCAGCCCATGGCGCTGGATGCGCTGCGCAAGCTCCAGGCCGGTGAGACCCGGCATCTCGATGTCGGCCACCAGCACGTCCGGGGCAAGGCGCTGCAGCGCGCGCCACGCGGATTCGCCATCCCCCACCGCACCGACGACGGCCAGGTCCGGCTCCAGATCGAGCAGCGCGGCCAGCGCGCCGCGCAGCATCGCCTGATCCTCGGCGATGAGGATGCGCAACGGCGCGTCGGCGGTGGGCATGCGCGGCATGGCGCGACGTTAGCAGGCCCCGGCGCGCAGGCGCGTCCCCGGCACCCACACCGGGGCGGGCAGCGGGATGCGCGCATCGACGCGGGTGCCTTGGGCGCCGCCTTCGACATGCAGATGGCCGCCCAGCGCTTCGATGCGCTCGCGCATGCCCGACAGGCCATTGCCCGGCACGATCGCACCGCCGCGGCCGTCATCGATCACCTGCAGGCGGATCGCATCGCCCTCTCGCGAGAACGCCGCCTGCGCGGTGCGCGCGCCGGCATGGCGCTGCAGATTGGTGACCGCCTCGCGCAGCGTCATCGCCAAGGCCGTTTCCACCTCGGGCGGCAGGCCTGCGCCGACGACGTGGTCGTCGAGCACGTAGTCGAACGCCACCCCGTCAGTCTCGAGCAGCAAGCGTGACGATGCGAGCTCGGCGGCGAGCCCGGCCGCGCGGATACCGCTGACCGCTTGGCGCACCTGCGCGAGCGCATCGCGTGCGATGCCGCCGACCTCGCCAATCTCGCGGCGGGCGCCACCGGGATCACGATCGACCAACCGCGACGCGAGATCGGCCTTGAGCGCGACCATCGACAGCGTGTGCCCGAGCAGGTCGTGCAGGTCGCGCCCGATGCGCTCGCGCTCGGCAACCGCGGCCAGGCGCCGGACCTCGTCATGCGACAGCCGCAGTGCCGCATCCTGCGCATGCCGCAGGCGGTCGACATGCACCAGCATGCCGATCACCCCGGTGGTGAGCGGCATCCAGGCCAGCGCCGTCCACGGATAGCCGAGCCAGCGCGCCCACACCAGCAACACCGCATTGAGCGCCGCCAGCGTCAGCGCATAGCGCCACACCGACCCGCGCGACAGTGTGCCGAGGAACACGCAACCGAACACGAAGTAGCTCAAGCCCGACACGTACCAGGGCAGCATGCCTAAGCACATCGCGATCATCGCCGCCGCGCACCAGGGCGCGCGGCGCGGCGGCAGAACCAGAGCACCGACGAACAGCGCCAGGAACATCGGATACGACAGCAGTGTCAGCAGGAGCCAGCGCAGGTCGTAGCCGCGTTGCGAGAACATCGGCACCACGAACACCCAGACCGACCACAGCGCGTGGATGCCCTCGCTCCATGCCGGCCGGCCCTGGCGCAGGGCCATCCCGAGCACCGAATCGGGCGCCGGGCGCAGCCCGGCGATGGGACGAAGCGGAATCGGGTCTGGCATCTGGGCGCTCACGGCCGCCAGCGTAACCGGCCCCAGGGGCGGCAGGCGATCTGGGTCCATGCGCTCAGCCCACCCGCGCCAGCCGGCGCAGCGCAAGCCCCGCGCAGACCACCGTCGTCGTCGTCAGCACCGCGACGTGCACGCCAGCGGCGCCCCCGGCATCTGCCCCCAGCACCGCGAGCGCGAGCTGGCCGTGGTGATAGGCCGGCCACAGCGGCGCCAACTGCGCGAGTGCATCGGGCAGCATCGACAACGGCAGCCACAGACCCGACAGGAAGGCCATCGGCAGGAACAGCACGTTCGCCCAGGCCGGCGCGGCATTGGCGCTGGCGACGCTGCCCAGCAGCAAGCCGATCGCGCAGAACGGCAGCGCGCCGAACACGGTGACGGTCCACAGTTGCACCCATTGCGCCGGCGCCAGCGACACGCCGCCGAACGCCGTCGCCAGCGCCGCCAGCTCCAGCACGATGATCAACGAGAACAGCAGCGCGATCGCCGCACGCGCCACCAGCCAGGCACCGCCGGGGGCCGGCAGCGCACGCTGCAACGCGAAGAATCCGCGTTCGCGGTCGATCGCCAGCGTCACCGAACACCCGAACAGACCCGCCCCCATCGCGCCGAACACCCCGTACGTCGCCAGCAGGTAGCGGGCGGCCTCGGCACTACCCCGGTTGCCGCCGAGCACGAGTCCGAACATCGCGTAGAACGCTGCAGGAAACAGCAAGGTGGGCAGCACGTACATCGGCTCGCGCAGCAGACGCAGCAGTTCGCAGCGCACCGTCTGCGCCACCGCGCGTACGCCCCGGGCCCGCCCGGCCGACGCGCCGATCCGGGTCCGCGCGCTCATGCGCCTGCTCCCGCCCGGGCCTGCCCAGGTCCAGCGGTCAGCGCCTCGGCCAGGTCCGCGCGGCGCACCTCGAGCCCGCCGGCCTGCGGATCGGCCTGCAGCAGCCTGCGCACCACCGCGTCGGCATCGTCGGTCACGATCGCCAAACGCCCTTCCGTCCGGGACACCGACATCACACCCGGCCAGGTCGCGATCTCGCCTTCCGGCAGCGCGCTGTCGCAGGCCACGCGCCGTTGCGCGACTCGCGCCCGCACCGCATCGACGCTGCCGGCGACACAGACACGCCCGGCCGCCAGTACCACGACGCGATCGGCCAACGCCTCGGCTTCGGCCATGTCGTGCGTGGTCAGCAACACGCCCGCCCCGCGGGTCACCAGGGTACGGACCGTCTTCCAGACCTGTCGCCGAGCGTCGTGGTCCAGGCCGGTCGTCGGCTCGTCGAGGAACAGCAATTGCGGACGGCCGCACAGCGCGAGCGCGAACTGCACACGGCGTTGCTGCCCGCCCGACAGCCGACCATAGCGCCGCGACAGCAGCCCCTCGAGCCCGGCCAGGGCGGCGCAGTCCGGCAGGCTGCGCGGCGCCGGATACCAGCTGCGCACCAGCGCCAGCAATTCGCCGACCTGCAGTCGTTCCGGCAACTGCGCCTGTTGCAGCATCACGCCGATCCGCCATCGTGCATCCGGGTCGGTGGGCGGGCGACCGAACAACCGGGCCTCGCCCTGGTCGGCAGGTTGCAGGCCGAGCAGAACGTCGAGGGTCGTGGACTTGCCCGCACCGTTGACCCCGAGCAGCGCGGTGACCTGGCCGGGCGGCACCGCCAGGTCCACGCCATCGAGCACACGGACGCGCCCGCGGGTGCGCACGACACCGCGCAAACGCGCGAGCGGCTCGGCGGCGGCGGGTGTGGGCGAGTGGGCGATCGCAGGCATGGACATCATCGCGTCTCCTTCGGACCGGGAGCCGCCAGTCTTGGCGCTGGACCCGCGTGGCAGCAGGCGCAAACGTCAGTACGATCGCCTGACAGCTGTCACGTGTTCCCGGGCTATGGGCGGCGGCAGACTGTGCCGATGCGGCGCACCCGCGCGCCGGCCTTGGCCGCCGGCAGATTGGAAACCCTCGTCCCCCGCGGTCACACTGGCCGCAGTTCTCCCGTCCAGGCTTCGATGAACACGAACGCAGACCTGCTCAAGGAACTCCGTATCGACCGCAGCGCCCCGCCGCCGCCGTCGCGTCGCCGCCTGTGGATCGGCCTCGGCATCGCAGCCGTGGTCGCGATGGTCCTGCTGCTCGCAGCCTGGCTGCTGGCGCCGCGCGCGATCGAGGTCGAGACCACGGTGGTGGCCGCGCCGAGCGCCCCGGGTAGCGCCGGCGGCTCGGTGCTCGATGCCAGCGGCTACGTCGTCGCCCGCCGGATGGCGACCGTCTCGGCCAAGATCACCGGCCGCGTGCGCGAAGTGCGGATCGAGGAAGGCCAGCACGTGCAGGCCGACGAGATCCTCGCCACCCTCGATCCGATCGACGCCGATGCCCGGCGCGATCTGTCGGCCGCGCAGCTCGAGGCCGCGCGCAGCCAGGTCGCCGGCGTGCAGGCGCAGCTGACCGAGGCCGCCGCCAATGCCGAGCGCCTGCAGGCGCTGGTCGGCCAGCAATTGGTGTCCAAGGCGCAGTACGAACAGGCGGTCGCCCAGCGCGACGCGCTGCGTGCGCAACTGGCCACCGCGCGCCGCAACGCCAACGTCGCCGACGAGCAGTTGCGGATCTCCACGATCGGTGTCGACGACACCCTGGTCCGCGCACCGTTCGCCGGCGTGGTCATCGCCAAGGCCGCGCAGCCGGGCGAAATCGTGTCGCCGCTGTCGGCCGGCGGCGGCTTCACCCGTACCGGTATCGGCACCATCGTCGACATGGACTCGCTCGAGGTCGAAGTCGATGTCGGCGAGTCCTACATCGGCCGAGTGTCGCCGGGCATGCCCGTCGAGACCACGCTCAACGCCTATCCCGACTGGAAGATCCCCGGCAGCGTGATCGCGATCGTGCCGACCGCCGACCGCGGCAAGGCGACGGTGAAGGTGCGTATCGCGCTCGACGCCAAGGACGCGCGCATCGTGCCGGACATGGGCGCGACGGTGAGCTTCCTCGAACAGGCACGCCCGGCCCAGGACGCCGACGCGCCGCGGCTGTCGCGTGTGCCGGCAACCGTGCTGGCCGAGCGCGATGGTGCGCAGGTGGTGTTCGTGGTCGACGGCGACGTCGTGCGCCAGCGCACCGTTGAATTGGGCCAGCGCATCGGCGGCAATGTCGAGATCGCATCCGGGGTAGCGCCCGGCGATGTGCTGGTGGTCAATGCGCCCGATGCACTCGCCGACGGCAACCGCGTCCGAGTCAAGGACTGATCCACTGCAACGCGCACTTGCGCGAATGGCGCGATCGGTCACAACACGCTGCGCCCACTGCGCAGCACCGCAGGTCCAGATCACGAAAGGGGAATGACGATGGCACTGGTGTCGATCCGCAATCTCACCAAGTCCTACCAGCGCGGACCCGAGCGGGTCGAGGTGCTGCACGGCGTCGATCTCGATATCGCCGAAGGCGATTTCGTCGCGCTGATGGGCCCTTCGGGTTCGGGCAAGACCACGCTGCTGAATCTGATCGGCGGACTCGACACGCCCACCGGCGGCGAGATCGCCGTCAACGGCGAGCGCATCGACCGCATGGGCGGCGGACAACTGTCGAGCTGGCGCAGCCGCAACGTCGGCTACGTGTTCCAGTTCTACAACCTGATGCCGGCGCTGACCGCGCAGAAGAACGTCGAGCTGCCGCTGCTGCTGACCAAGCTCTCGGGCGCGCAGCGCAAGCGCAATGCGCAGATCGCGTTGACCCTGGTCGGGCTGTCGGATCGCACCTCGCACAAGCCCAACGAACTGTCGGGCGGTCAGCAGCAGCGCGTGGCGATCGCGCGCGCGATCGTCTCCGACCCGACGCTGCTGATCTGCGACGAGCCCACCGGCGATCTCGACCGGCAATCGGCCGAGGACATCCTGGGCCTGCTGCAGACCCTCAACCGCGAACACGGCAAGACCATCGTCATGGTCACCCACGACCCGAAGGCCGCCGAGTACGCCAGCCACACGCTGCATCTGGACAAGGGCACGCTGGTCGGCGAGCACGCGGCAGCGGCCTGAGCGTCTGCGCCCTCCCCCGCGTGCAGAGAGAGGGTTGGGAGGGGGCAAACGATCAGTTCGATGAAGAACACCCGCACGCATTGTGCGGGCCGCACTTCACCGCGATCCGATCCCTCGCCCCCATCCCGGCCTTCCCCCGCTAGCGGGGGAAGGTGCGAAGCCATCACCGAATTCCTGAACTCCACCGGCAGGACATCCCATGAAATACCTGCATCTGGTCTGGGCCGCGCTGATGCGCCGCAAGACCCGCACCGCGCTCACCGTGGCGTCGATCGTCGCCGCCTTCCTGTTGTTCGGCCTGCTCGACGGCATCCGGGTGGCGTTCGCGCAGCTGGGCAAGAACGCCGACGGCGCGCAGCGCCTGCAGACCGCATCGCGGCTGTCGTTCATCGAGACACTGCCCAAGGCCCTGGGCAAGCGCATCGAACTGGTCGACAACATCGAGGCGGTCACCTATGCCAGCTGGTTCGGCGGCACCTACCAGGGGCCGCGCAACCAGATCTTCAGCTTCGCGGTCGCGCCCAACTACCTCGATCTGTACCCGGAAATCGAGGTCGCACAGGCCGAGCGCGACGCATTCGCGAGCACGCGCACCGGCATCCTGGTCGGCGAGAAGCTGATGCAGCGCTTCGACTGGAAGGTCGGCGACCGCATCCCGCTGCAGTCGTCGATCTTCCCCAACAGCGACGGCTCGATGAACTGGTCGTTCGACATCGTCGGCGTGCTGCGCAATCGCGGCGGCAAGCAGGGCGGCTTCAACGACCAGATGCTGCTGATGCACTACGACTACTACGCCGAGTCCACGCCGTACGTGGACAACGAGGTGGGCTGGTACGTCAGCCGGGTATCGGACGTGCGCCGGGCCGATCGCGCGGCCAAGGCGATCGATGCGCTGTCGGCCAACTCGCCCCACGAAACCCGCACGATGACCGAAGGCGCGGCGATCGCCTCCCAGCTCAAGCAGATGGCCGACATCGGCATGATCGTCAGCGCGATCATGGGCGCGGTGTTCTTCACCCTGTTGCTGCTGACCGGCAACACGATGGCGCAGGCGGTGCGCGAACGCACCTCGGAACTGGCGGTGCTCAAGACCATCGGCTTTTCCAGCCCCAGTGTGCTGATGCTGGTGCTGGCCGAATCGATGGTGCTGGTGATCTTTGGCGGCGTGCTCGGCCTGGGCCTGGCGGCGGCGGCCAGCGCGGTGCTCAACCTCGTGGCCGGCGACATGATCCGCCTGCCGGGGATCGAATGGCGCAGCTGGCTGCTGGGGCTGGGCCTGATGGCCGCGATCGGCCTGGTCGTCGGCGCGCTGCCGGCGCTGCGCGCGATGCGCCTGAACATCGTCGATGCCCTCGCGGGCCGCTGAGGAGACCGCCATGCATCCGTTGCTCAAAACCCTTTTGCAGAACGCCGCTCTGGTCGCGGCCCTGGTCGTCGCGCTTGTCGTCTGGATTCTTGCGCCGTGGTACGTGCTGCTCGCCGCCGCGCTCGCGGTTGCGCTGTGGATGATGCTCAGCCACGGCGGGCGTCAGGCGGCGTTGGTCAGCCAGGTCGGCATCAGCACGCTCGGCCAGCGACTGGGCGCCTCGTCGGTCGTGGTGATCGGGATCGCCGGCGTGGTCGCCGTCCTGGTCGCGCTGTTGTCGATGGCCGAGGGCTACCGGCAGACCGTCGGCGGCACCGGCGATGCCACCAATGCGATCGTGCTGCGCGGCGGCTCGGTCGCCGAGGTGATGTCCACGCTCGACCGCGCGACGATCAGCACGGTCGTGCAGGCACCGCAGATCGCCCGCAGCGCCGACGGTCGGCCGCTGGCCTCGCCCGAACTGGTCGTCGCCGCGACGCTGCCGCTGCGCGGCGGCGGGCCCGACGAGGACGGCAGCGTGCAGTTCCGCGGCGTCGGCGACATGGCCTTCCAGGTGCGGCCGAAGCTGCGGATCGTCGAGGGCCGGATGTTCGAGACCGGCAAGCGCGAGTTGGTGGTCGGCAAGGGCGCGCGCAAGCAGTTCGCCGGGCTCGATCCGGGGCAGTCGGTCCGACTGGGCAGCGACATCTGGCAGGTGGTCGGCGCGTTCGAGGCGGGCGATGCGACCGACTCGGAGATCTGGGCCGATGCCGAGGTCGTCGCCACTACCTACCGCCGCGGTTCGACGCGTGCATCGATCACTGCGCGGCTGACCGATCCGGGCGCCTTCGCCGCCTTCAAGGCCGGCCTCGATGCCGATCCGCGCACCCAGGTCGAGGTCAGCACCACACTGGACTACTTCGCCAAGCAGTCGGAGGGCATGTCCAAGGTGCTGCGCGTCATCGGCATCGTGGTGGGCTCGATCATGGCGGTCGGCGCGGTGTTCGGCGCGCTCAACACGATGTTCGCCACGGTCGCGGCGCGGGCGCGCGAGATCGCGACGCTGCGCGCGATCGGCTTCCGCGGCCTGCCGGTCGTGGTCGCGGTCATGCTCGAAACGATGTTGCTGGCCTTGCTGGGCGGACTGCTCGGCGGCGCAATCGCGTGGCTGTTGTTCGACGGCTACGGCGCCTCGACGCTCGCCGGCGGCGTCGGTCAGATGACCTTCGAGTTCCGGGTCACGCCTGCGCTGTTGTGGGGCGGGCTGAAGTGGGCGTTGGCGATCGGCTTCGTCGGCGGGTTGTTCCCGGCGGTGCGCGCGGCGCAGTTGCCGGTAACCACCGCGCTGCGCGCCGGATGAGCGGCGGCGACCCGGCCACGCTGTCGAACGCGGACCTGCAGCGCGAGATCCAGGCGCTGCAGGCCCGCGCGTTCGAACGTTATGAGGACGCGGCGCTGCAGGCCGAGGCCGCCCCCAACCGCGCCGAGGCCATCTATGCCCGCGCCGAGCGCGAGACCGCGCCGTGGATCCAGCGTGCCAATGCGCTCAACGCCGAACGCGTCGCGCGCTATCGCCGACGCGCGGCGCGCTGGCGTCAGGCCGCGATCGCGGTGGCGGTTGTCGGCAGCGCCGGCGTGCTGTGGCTCGCGGTGATGCGCTAGCTGCGTCGCGCGGCCGGCGCGGCCTTCAGCTGTCGCGATCCAACAGGCCATCGGCCTGCGCCCGCCGGACGGCCTCGGCCGTATCGAGATCGCGTTGCAGCGCCGGCGCCTCCAGCCGGAACAGTGCGGGCTGCGGCAGTGCCGCGAGCAGCCCGCCGAAGCCCCGATCGCCGTGCAGCGCTTGCGCCTGCGCGAACAACACCGGCGACAGCACCGCCGGAATGCCCGGACGATCGCCGTGCAGCGTTGCCGCGCAGCCCGACGGTGCCATCGCCGCGCCATCGAGCAACGCGCGCAGATGTGTCGCCTCGAGCGCCGGCTGATCGACAGCAACCACCAGCACCGGCCCGGCATGCCCCTGCAGCGCGCGCGCCGCGGCGGCGAGGCTTGCGGCAATCCCCGTGCGCCACGCGGGCACGTCGCAGCGCTCGCCGGGTGCGGACGTCAGGGCGGCGGCGACCGCATCGCGATGCCCGCCCAGCATCACCACCAGCCGATCGGGCGCTGTGTCCGCCGCGAGCCGCACCGCACGGGCGACCAGCGGCTCGCCCGCACGCCGCAACAGTTGCTTGGGAAAGCCCAGCCGCGTGCTGCCACCGGCGGCGAGCACGACGACGGCATGGCCGGCCGTTTTGCGAGGAACGGCGGCAGGGCCCGTGACTGCAGTCGTATCGGAACAGGACATCGCGTCACTGTGCCAGAGGTCGCGCCTCGGACGCCGGACGCAAGCCTGGCCCCGCGCAGTCAGGCCTGTTGCGCAACGATGCGGCGACGCGCCTGCAGGTAACCGTCGACCGCGAACACCGCCAATCCCGCCCAGATGAAGGCGAACCCGGCAGCGCGGTCAGCGCCGAACGGCTCGCCGAAGAAGAACACCCCCAGCAGCAGTTGCAGCGTCGGGCCGATGTACTGCATCAGCCCGACCACCGTCAGCGGCACGCGCCGCACCGCATAGGCGAAGCAGATCAGCGGGATCGCGGTCAGCGCGCCGCCCATCACCAGCAGCACATCGGTGAGGCCGCCCCAGCGCAGCGAGAAGAAGCCGGCCCCGCCACGCAGTTCCAGCCAGACCAGCGCGAGCAGCGCCGGCCCGAATACGAACAGGTTCTCCACCCCCAGGCCCTTGACCGCCTCGACTGCCGCGAACTTGCGGATCAGGCCGTACAGCGCGAACGAGCCGGCCAAGCACAGCGCGATCCACGGAAAGCTGCCGTAGTTGAAGGTCAGCCACAGCACACCGCAGGCCGCCAGCACCACGGCGATCCACTGCGGCCGCGACAGCCGTTCGCGCAGGAACAGCACGCCGATGACCACGTTGAGCAACGGGTTGATGAAGTAGCCCAGGCTCGCCTCGACCACGTGGCCGCTGTTGACCGCCCACACGTACAGGCTCCAGTTGCCGGCGATCAACACACCCGATAGCGCCAGCATGCCGGCCAGGCGCGGCTGGGCGATGGTCTCGCGCAGCCAACCGCGCCCGTGGCGCAGTGTCAGCCAGGCGGCCACGAGGATCGCGCACCAGATCGCCCGGTGCAGCACGATCTGCAGCGACGGCACCTCGCGCAGCAGATGCCAGTACATCGGCATCAGCCCCCAGATCACGAAGGCCGCAGCGGCGATCCAGGTGCCGCGACGGGCCTGCACGGCGTCGTTCATGCCTCGTCTCCGGCCGCGGCAGGAACAGGTGCCTTGCGCGCGCGGCCCAGCGTGATCGCCACGACCGCCGCCAGGATCACCGCCATCGCGCCCAGGTCGTGCGCGGTGAACCGCTCGGCGGCCAGCCAAGCGCCGAGCACCACGGCGATCGCCGGATTGACGTAGGCGTAGCTGCTGGCCAGCGTCGGGCGGACGTTGTGCAGCAGCCACACGTAGGCGGTGAAGCCGACGATCGAGCCGAACGATGCCAGATACGCGAGCGCGAGATGGCCTTTGGGCGTCGGGGGCACGTCCAGCCGTTCGCCCAGCAGCAGACCGGTCGCAAGAATCAGCACGCCGCCCGCGAGCATCTGCGCGGCGGCGGCCATGAACGGTGACGGCAGGTCGCGGCCGCGGCTCCAGACCGAACCGAAGGCCCAGGCCAGCGGCGCGATCAGCAGCGCGACCAGGCCGGCAGGCGTCGAGGTCAGCGAACTGCCGGCGTTGAGCCACAGCACGCCGACGAAGCCGATCGCCAGGCCCGCCCATTCGATGGGGCCGGGCCGCTCGCCGCGCATGACCGAGAACAGTGCCACCCAGATCGGCACCGACGCCACCGCGACTGCGGCCAGGCCCGACGACACGCTCTGCTCGGCGATGCAGACCATGCCATTGCCCAATCCCAGCAGCAGCACGCCCATCGCGATCACGTTCGGCCACTGGGCGCGCGTGGGCGCGGGCACACCGCGCAGGCGCAGCACGGCGTACATCAGCGCACCTGCGGCAATGAAGCGCGTACCGGCCATCAGCAGCGGCGGATAGCCACCTTCGAGTGCGAAGCGGATCGCCAGATAGGTCGAGCCCCAAACCACATAGACGGCCGTCAACGCCAGGCCGATAGCCAATACCGACGCCGGACGCGCACTGGACGCGTTGCTCATGGGGGCAGTTCCGAAAAAGGGGGCAGGCCCGCATCAGCGGGCCGCAGATTCTACGCCTGGCGCCTGTTGCATGGCTGGAATGGCGGTGTTGCACGGCGTGATGCCAACCTCCACGCACCGGCAGCGCCCGCTCACTGAACCTGTGCCGCTGCACCGATGGCGACAGGCATCCGCCTGTCGCGGCTTACGCGCCAATGCACGCGTCGTGGGACGCGTTCTTCATCGCGGCGTCGTTTCGCACGGGCAACCCGCTGCCAGCGCCGGAGCAAAAAAAACCGCCGCGACAGGGCGCGGCGGCTTTCTGGAACCGGCTGCGAGCGTGGCTCAGCGCGCCCAGCGGCCAGGGCCGGTCGATTCGGGCAGCACCGAGGCCGAGAGCTTGCGGTCGTTGTTGAGCAGCCGCACGGCATCGGCCAGGATCGCCGAGGCCTCGCGCAGCAGCGGGTCCGGACGCTCCTCGGCCGCCTTCTCCAGACGGGCCTGCTGCGCGATCGCACGCTCGCTCGCCTGCAGGCCATCGTCGTCGGAGTCCTCGGCCAGCGGATCGAGCTCCAGGCCCAGCGCCTTGCGCTCTTCCTGGCGCTGCGCGCGCTTGGCGGTCTGGCGATCGCGCTCGGCGCGCCGCTCGGCCTCGTTGAGCGAGACCCACTTCTTCTCGCGCTCGGCCCGGAACTCGGCGATGTCCTCGGCCCACCACTGGAATTCCTTGTCGGTGGCGACGCGGGTGTCGTGGAGCTGCTCGAGCTGCGGCAGCAGTTCGCCGAAGTTGCCGTACTGGGTGTGCGGCACGGCGGCGATGCGCGACCACGGCAGGGCGTTGTCGTAGGTGCTCTCGCCGAACTCGGTGGCATCCACCGTCACCGGGAAGTGGATGTCCGGCTCGACACCCTTGTTCTGGGTGCTGCTGCCACCCGGCAGGAAGAACTGCGCGATCGTCAGCTTGACCTGCCCGTAGCGCTTGTTCTCGTTAGCCGGCCACCGGTCCAGATCGACCAGGTTCTGCACCGTGCCCTTGCCGAACGTGGTCTCGCCGATGATCAGGCCCCGCCCGTAGTCCTGGATGGCACCGGCGACGATTTCCGAGGCCGAGGCCGAACCGCGGTTGATCAACACCGCCAGCGGGCCGTCCCAGGCGACGCCGGGATCGCGATCGGCCTGCACGCCGACACGGCCGCCCGACTCGCGCACCTGCACCACCGGGCCCTGGTCGATGAACAGACCGGTCAGTTCGACCGCCTCGTTCAACGATCCACCGCCGTTGTTGCGCAGGTCCAGCACCACGCCGTCGACCTTCTCCTGCTTGAACTGCTCGAGCAGGCGGGCCACATCGCGCGTCGCCGACGCGTACTCGCCGTTGCGGCTGCGGCGACCCTCGAAGTCCTGATAGAACGCCGGCAGCTTGATCACGCCGATGCGCTTGTCGACGCCGCCCTCGATCGCTGGCAGCGTCAGCGTCTCGGCCTTCGCGGCCTGTTCTTCCAGGCGCACGCGGGCGCGGGTGAGCGTGATGCGCACCGGCTCACTGTCGAGCGTGGCCTCGGCGGGGATCACATCCAGGCGCACCTGGGTGTCCTTGGGGCCCTTGATCTTCTCGACCACGTCGTCGATGCGCCAGCCGATCACGTCCTCCATCGGCCCGTTGGTGCCCTGGCCGACGCCGACGATGCGATCGCCTGGCTTGAAGCGGTTGCTCAGCGCCGCCGGGCCACCGGCGATGACCTCGCGGATCACCACCACATCGTCCTGCTTCTGCAACTGCGCACCGATGCCTTCGAGCGACAGCGACATGCTCTGGTTGAACAGACGCGCGGCGCGCGGGTTGAAGTAGTCGGTGTGCGGATCGATGACGCCGGTGTAGGCGTTGAGGAAGCTGCTGAAGGCGTCCTCGTCGTTGTACGCAGCGACCGTGTTCGCCTGGTTGAGATAGCGCCGATCGAGCGTCTTGCGGATCTCGTCAGGCTGCTTGCCGGCCAGCTTCAGCCGCAGCCAGTCGTTGCGCACCGACTGCCGCCACAGCGCGTCGAGCTCGGCGCCGTCGGCCGCCCACGCAGCGTCCTTGCGGTCGTACTCCCAGCGGTCGTTGCCGCTGAAGTCGAAGATATCCTGCGACAGCAGGTTGCGGGCCTGCGCGGTGCGCTCGGCGACGCGGGTCTTGAACAGCGCGAAGATCTCCAGTGCCGGGGCGATGTCGCCGTCGCGCACCGCCGCGCCCATCTTCGGCCGCAGCGCCTCGAAGCGCGTGATGTCCTGCTGGGTGAAGAAGACCTTGCCCGGATCCAGGTTCTCGAAGTAGCGGTCGAAGATCTCGCTCGACATGCCCGCATCGAGCGGACGCGGCCGGTAGGCGTAGCGGCTGTCGGACAGCAACCCGTAGACGAGCTTGGACGCCGCGACCTGGTCCACGTTCGGCGTCGCCGGGACCTCGGCGATGGCGTCGGGCCTGGCCATCAGCGCCAACGGCACCGCCAGCGCCAGGGCGATCAGTGAGCCGGAAACGACACGGGAAGCTTTCATTCGGTGTCCTGCGCTGCGGGTTCGGGAAATCATGGACAGGTCGTCGAGCCTGTCGCGTGAATAGACGGGATGACAGTGCCGAAAGTTGCATGTCCGATGCAAGCCGGACGCGCGATTCGTTGTGTTGCGGACACGCGGCGCCCGGCCGGGGGCCCGGCGTTCACCCATTCGTCAGGCTCGGCCACACGGGCCGAACATGGCTCAGGCGGCGACGCCGGCTTCCATCGCCTGGCGATCGGCGTGGTAGGACGAGCGCACCAGCGGGCCGGAGGCGACGTGGCTGAACCCCAGCGCCATGCCGTAATCCTCGAGCGCCTTGAACTCGTCGGGGGTCCAGTAACGCAGTACGGGATGGTGGTGCGCGGAGGGCTGCAGATACTGGCCGATGGTGACCATGTCCACGTCGTGCGCGCGCAGGTCGCGCAGCGTGCCCTGCACCTGCTCCATGGTCTCGCCCAGGCCGAGCATGATGCCCGACTTGGTCGACACCTCCGGATGCTGGGCCTTGAACTTCTGCAGCAGGGTCAGCGACCACTGGTAGTCGGCGCCGGGCCGGACATTGCGATACAGGTCCGGCACGGTCTCCACATTGTGGTTGAACACGTCCGGCGGATCGGTCCGCAGGATCTCCAGCGCGCGCTCCATGCGACCCTTGCCGCGGAAGTCGGGGGTGAGGATCTCGATGCGGATGTGCGGCGACTGCGCGCGGACTTCGCGGATGCAGTCGACGAAATGCTGGGCCCCGCCGTCGCGCAGGTCGTCGCGGTCGACCGAGGTGATCACCACGTACTTCAGACCCATGTCGGCGATCGTGTTCGCCAGGTTCCGCGGCTCCGAGGCATCCGGCGGCTTGGGCCGGCCATGGGCGACGTCGCAGAAGGAGCAACGGCGGGTGCAGACCTCGCCCAGGATCATGAACGTTGCGGTGCCGTGGCCGAAGCACTCGTGAATGTTCGGGCAGCTGGCTTCCTCGCAGACCGTGACCAGCCGGTTCTCGCGCAGCTTCGACTTGAGCGCAGCGACCGCGCCGTTGGACGGGATGCGCACGCGGATCCACGAGGGCTTGCGCAGCACCGGCGCCTGCGCGAACTGCACCGGCGAACGGGCGATCTTGTCGCCGGCCACCTGCTTGACGCCGGTCTCCAGCGATGCCGGCGGCGCGGACACCACCTGCAGCGGAATCGATTTATCGGCGGTCTGGGTCATGGCGAAGGCATTGCGCGGATCGGAGCGCCATTGTAGGCCCCTGCCCCCGCAGTGTCTGCCGCAGGCAGGAGACGCTGCGTGTCAGCGGGGCAGCGGCAGGGCCTCGGGAAGCGCCGGAGCCGGCGCGTCCGACAGAACCAGGCCGAACTGCTGCGCCAAATGCGCCAGCAACACCGGCGCGACCGCGTCGGTCGAGGCACTGCCGCCCAGATCGGCCAGCGAGACCACCTGCAGGCCCTGGTAGCCGCAGGGATTGATCCGCTGGAACGGTTCGAGGTCCATCGCGACGTTGAATGCAAGGCCATGAAAGGTGCGACCGCGCCGGACGCGGATGCCGAGCGCGGCGATCTTGGCACCGGCGACATAGACGCCGGGCGCGCCTTCGCGGCGCACCGCCTCGATGTTCCAGTCGGCCAGCGTGTCGATCACCGCCTGCTCGATCCGGCAGACGTACTCGCGCACGCCGACCTTCAGCCGTGGCAGATCCAGCAGCGGGTAGACCACCAATTGGCCGGGGCCGTGATAGGTCACCTGTCCGCCGCGGTCGACCTGGACGACCGGAATGTCGCCCGGTGCCAGTACGTGCTCGGGCTTGCCGGCCTGGCCGAGAGTGAACACCGGGTCGTGCTCGACGACCCACAGCTCATCGTCGGTGCTCGCGTCGCGGGCATCGGTGAAGCGCTGCATGGCCTGCCAGACCGGGATATAGGCCTGGCGCCCGAGCCGGCGCACGGACGCAGGCAGCGGCGACGACGCGTCGGTCATCCCCACCCTCCCGCGAACGCCGGCACCAGCCCGCCCCGCGGCACGGACGCCCCGTCCAGGAACGCGCACAGGGTCTTGGCAACCGGGTCGTCGCCGGCCCGCTCGAGTTGGGCCAGCGCGCGGTGGTCGGTCTGGAGCTCGGCGAACGCCAGCGCCTCGCCGTCTTCGGGCGGCGCCTCGGCCCAGGCCATCGGGCAGTCCGGCAGCAGCGGCGCGGCGCGCTCGGCGCGCACCAGCAGGCGGACTTCGCAATGCCGGGGATCGGCAGCGATCCGCGCGAACAGGGCATCGACCACGGGGGCCGGTCCCTCCAGCAACTGCATGAACAGCCCGTCGCGCAGCGCCAGCAGGCCGCCGACGCCGCGTCGCGCGTTGGCTTGGCGGGAGTCTTGCAACAACGCGCGCATGTCCGACACGGTGAATTCGTACAGCTGCCCGCTGCGATAGAGCAATTGCCGATTCACGCCCTGCACGCTCCGCGCTTGGGTTGCGGGCGGGTCACAGCGTCCACTTGACCTCGGGATGCGCGCGCAAGGCTTCGTGCGCGGCGTCGTACTGGGCACGCGTCTCGGCGCGGATGCTCAGGCGCACGGACACGTAGCGCCCGCCGCTCGATGCGCGGGTATTCACCGTCTCGTGCAGCACGGCGACGCCGGCATCGCCGAGCAGCCGGGGCAGTTCGGTCTCCAGGCCGGCGTCGGCAGCGCCCATCGCGGTGAGTTCGAACACGCCCGGGAACTGGAAGCCGTGCTCGGGATTATCTGATTTGATGTCCATCGACGGATTATCGGGGCTGCTGCGGCCGAACCCAAGCGATGGCGGTGCAAGCGTCCGACCGACCGGATCTTCTTCTTCGGACGGGCCGCAGCCCGCCGGCCGGAAACCGCTCTCCCCTCGGTCAGGACATCCTGTCCTGACTCGGGCGCGCGCCATCCTTGGCGCGCTCGACGCGGTCACCGGCCGTCAGTCCGCTGCCGCGGGTGTTTGCAAACAGACTTCGGTCAGCGCGGAGTCGCCCCAGGAAGAAGTCGCGCACTCTCAGCCTCAGTGCGTCGTGCCCGTCGGGGACTGCGATAACAAAAGCCGGGGTCAGAGTGCAATTTCGCGTCGCGAAATTGCACTCTGACCCCGGTTCTATCCGATTCGAAGCCAAAAAAAGGCCGGCATTTGCCGGCCTTTTCAGTGACAGGTGGACTCAGGAGTTCCACCACATCAGGAATTCGTGCCACAACCGCTTGAAGAAGCCGGCCTCCTCGACTGCCTCGAGCGCGACCAGCGGACGCTGCGCAATGACCTTGCCGTCGAGGACGACGCGCACCGTGCCGATCTGCTGGCCCTTCTCGATCGGTGCGACCAGGGTCTCGGGGATGTCCATCGACGGCTTGAGCTGCGCGTACTTGCCGCGCGGCATGCTGACCAGCATCGGCTCGGCCACGCCCAATTGCACCTCGTCGGCCTTGCCCTTCCACACCTTCTGCGTCGAGACCGCCTTCTGGGCGTCGTAGACCGCGTGGGTCTCGAAGAAGCGGAACCCCCAGTTGAGCAATGCCAGCGAATCGGTGGCGCGCTGGGCCTCGCTCGTCGAGCCCATGACGACCGAGATCAGCCGCTGGTCGCCGCGCAGCGCCGAGGCCATCAGGCAATAGCCGGCGCCGGAGTGGTGACCGGTCTTGATCCCATCCACGCTGTCATCGCGCCACAGCAGCCGGTTGCGGTTGTGCTGGGTGATCGGCCCGACCGTGAACTCCTTGATCTTGTTGTGCGCGTATTCCTCGGGATAGTCGCGCACCATCGCGCGGCCCAGGATCGCCAGGTCGTGCGCGGTCGAGTAATGCTCCGGGCCGGACAGGCCGGTGGCATTGGTGAAGTGGGTGTTCTTCATGCCGATGCGTTCGGCATAGGCGTTCATCAGCTGGGCGAACGCCTCCTCGCTGCCGGCCACGTGCTCGGCCAGCGCGATCGCGGCGTCGTTGCCCGACTGCACGACCATGCCGATCTCCATGTCCAGCAGTGGCGCGCGCTGGTTCACCGGGAAGCCGCTATAGCTGCCGTCGGTGCCCGCGCCGCCCTTGCGCCAGGCGTTCTCGCTCATCAGCACCTGGTCGTCCGGCTTGACCTTGCCGGCCGCCATCTCGGCGGCGATGACGTAGCTGGTCATCACTTTGGTGATGCTGGCCGGTTCCACGCGCTGGTCGGCATTCTCGCCAGCCAGGACCTGACCGGTCGCATAGTCCATCAGCACCCAGGCGGTGCCGGTCACCTCCGGCGGCGGCGGCGTGGGCAGCGCATCGCTGAGTGCAGCGCCCCCCTCGCTGGCGGAGGCCGGCGCAGGCGCCGGTGCAGGTGTCGGCCGCGGCGCGGGGTCCTGGGCGACCGCAAGGCCGACCACCGCGGTGGCCATGGCGGCCAGCAGCATGCGCGAAACGACGACAGGCACTTTCATCTGCAACGGAACTCCGGAATGCCCGCCGCGACGGCAGGCGGGAAAATGGGGAAATACTCAGTCGCGCACGACGGTCGGCGCACCGAAGCCGAGCCCGGCGACACGCGAGGTCATCTCGGCGACACGCGCGGCCTCGACCGGGCCCACGCGCAGGCGCCAGACCGGTTTGCCGGCCGCGGTGCCGTCCTCGAGCTGGGCTGCGCCGATGCCGGCGCCGCGCAGCGTGGCGAGCGCCCGTTCGGCATTGGCCCGGGCACCGAACGCCGCGACCTGCAACGTGACGCCGCCCGACACCGGCGCCGCAGCCGCAGCCGCACGCGTGGGCGCGGGCGTCGGCGCAGCGGCGGCCGGGACCGGCGCTGCTGCGGGCACGGTCGTGGCCGCGACGGCGCCGTTGATCGGAACCTGGCGTCCGTTCTCGAGCTTGAGCCCGCGCGCGGCGAGCCAGGCATCGAAATCGTCGGCGGTCATGACCTTGCCGTTCTGATACATGTTGAACCGCCCGTCCGCCGCGCTGGGCTGCGGCAGCGGCGCGGGGCGCTCGCCGGCACGCGCGCTGGCGATCGGCAGGGCCTCGACGATGGCGTCGATCGTGCTCGTCGCCTGCGGCGCTGCCGGGCGCGGCGTGGCCGTAGCGACCGTGGCAGCGGGTGCGGCCGTGGGCGCCTGTGCAACGGCGCGGTAGTCGTGGCGTGCGTTCTCGCCCGGGCTCAGCGCGCGGACTTCGACCCGGCCGGTGCCGGCCGGATGGATGCCGATCTTGACCGCGGCGGCATAGCTCAGGTCGACGACGCGGCCGTCGTGGAACGGGCCACGGTCGTTGACCCGCACCACCACCGACTGTCCGGTGTCGAGGTTGGTTACGCGCGCAAAGCTGGGCAGCGGCAGCGACTTGTGCGCCGCGGTGAACGCGTACATGTCATAGACCTCGCGATTGGAGGTCAGCCGGCCATGGAACTTGGCGCCGTAGTACGAGGCGGTGCCGGTCTCGACGAATTCGCTGTGGTCGTCGAGCACGCGGTAGGTCTTGCCGAGCACCTGGTAGGGGCTGCGGTTGCCGATCTCCGAACGCGGCAGATCGACGACCTCCGGCTCGGGAATCGCATCGACGTTGGGCAGGTAGTCGGGCAGGCTGTCGGGGACACCGGGCTTGTAAAGGCCGCCTGCGGTGTAGTGCCCGCGGGTCCTGGGATCCTCCTGCGCCGGCGCGTACGGCGACACCCGACGTGCGCCATGCGCAGACGATGCGGCACTCGCCGGCGTGCCGACCCGTTCGCCGCCGGAGGCGGCCACTGGCTTCTTGGGCGCGCCCGCGCAGCCGGCGAGCATCAGCAGGGCGGCCGCCGGCAGCAGCCAGCGGATCACGGACCGACCCCCGCCCGGATCGCCTGCGCCAGCTGGTGCACCGACAGCGAGTACATCGGCGAGCGGTTGTAGCGGGTGATCACGTAGAAGTTGCGGTAGGCCAGCCAGTACTCGGTGCCCGCCTCGCCGTCCAGCGACAGCAGCGTGCCGCCCTCGGCGGTGGGCTCGCCGGGGAGCGGCGTGTAGCCGCGCGCGGCAAGATCGGCCAGCGGATACACCGGCTCCCAGTTCTCAGGCTTGAAGTCGGCAGCGCCGTCGGCGCGCTGCGCGCGCGCCACCACCGGCCCGCCGCGCTGCCAGCCGTGGACGACGAAGTAGTTGGCGATCGAGGCGAACACGTCGGGCTTGTGGGTCAACAGGTCGCGACGGCCGTCGCCATCACCGTCCTTGGCCCACAGCCGGTAGCTCGACGGCATGAACTGGCCCATGCCCATCGCGCCGGCATAGCTGCCCTTGAGCTCGCCGATCTCAAGCTGCGGCTCGGCCTTTTGCAACGCGAACAACTGCGCCAGTTCGCCGGCGAAGAACGGCGCGCGCGGCGGGTAATCGAACGCCAGGGTGTAAAGCGCGTCGAGCACTTTCCAGTTGCCGGTCACCCGGCCGTAGCTGGTTTCCACGCCGATGATCGCGACGATGTACTCGGCCGGCACGCCACTGTCGGCGGCCACGCGCTCGAGCGCCTCGCGGTTGTCGCGATAGAACGCCACGCCGCCATCGATGCGCGCGGGGTTGATGAAGATCGGCCGGTAGTCGCGCCAGGGCCGCACGGCCTCGGCAGGGCGGCTGATCGCATCGAGGATTTTCTGCTGGACCTGGGCCTGCGCGAGCGTGCTGCGGATGCGCGCCGCATCGACCCCATAGGTCGTTGCCGTGTACTGGACGAAATTCTCCACGCGCTGCGCGCGCGGGATCGCCGGATCGGTGACCGATGGCGGCGCGACCGGCCGTTCCGGTGGCTGCGGCACCGAGGGCAGCAGCGCGCCCTCCGGGCGTTCGGGCTCGGCCAGCGGCGTGACCGCGCGATAGTCGTCGGCCTGGGCATCGGCGTGATTGGCAGGCGTCGCGCAGGCCGCCAATGCGAATGGCAGCGCGGCCAGGGAGAGTCGGAAGAACGGGCGTCGGCTCATCGGCGGCGAGGGTAGCACGCGTGCACGCAACGCCAACACTGCACCGCCGCCATCGTTGTGACGCGGTCAGCGTCGCCGCAGGCCGCTGGCTTGCACCGCCATCACCACGCCGAAGCCGGCGAGCAGCGACACCGCGGCGGTCCCGCCGAAACTGAGCAGCGGCATCGGCACCCCGACCACTGGCAGCAGGCCCGAGATCATGCCGCCGTTGACGACCACGTACACCGACATCGCCAGGCCCAGGCTGCCGACCAGCAGCCGCGAGAAGCCATCGCGCGCCTGGCTGGCGATCCACAGGCAACGACCGATCACGAACAGGTAGAGCGCCAGTACGACCACGACCCCGAGCCAGCCGAACTCCTCGCTGAGCACCGCAAACACGAAGTCGGTCGTGTGCTCGGGCACGTAGTTGAGATGGGATTGCGAACCGTCGCCCCAGCCCTGCCCGGTCAAGCCGCCCGAGCCGATGGCGATCCGCGACTGGATGATGTTCCAGCCCGTGCCCAGCGGGTCGGACTCGGGATCGAGGAAGGTCAGGATGCGGTCCTTCTGGTAGGGCTGCAGGTACCAGAACCAGGCCGCGGGCGCGCCCACCGCGGCGACCGTGGCGCCGCCGACGAACCACCACCACGACAGGCCCGCCAGGTACAGCGCGAACGCGCCGCCCGAGGCGACCAGGACCGCGGTGCCCAGATCGGGCTGCAGCAGCACCAGGCCGGTGGGCAGGCCGATGATCGCGGCCGCAACCGCGATCGCACCCAGCCGCGGCGGCGTGGGCTGCTGTCCCAGCCACCAAGCCGCCATCATCGGCAGCGAGAGCTTCATCAACTCGGCCGGCTGCACATAGAACACGCCCAGGTTGAGCCAGTGCTGGCCGCTGCGCCCGGTGCCCAAGAACAGCACCGCGATCAACGGCAGCAGCGAGGCGGCATAGGCCAGCGGCGTGAAGCGTCGCAACTGCACGGCCGGAATCCGCGACAGCAGCCACATCGCGCCCAGACCCACAGCGTAGCGCCCGGCCTGGGACCCGACCATCGCCATGTTCTTGCCGCTGGCGCTGTGCAGCACCGCCAGCCCGATACCCATCAGCGCCACCAGCGCCGCCAGCAACGGCCAGTCGAGCGTGCGCGTGAAGCGCAGCCACAGGTCCAGCAACCAGCGCAGGATCACCTTCATCGCCGCGCCTCCGCCGGCACAGGCGCAGGCGCAGGCGCAGGCGCGGCGACTGCGCCCGGCGGCACCGTGCGCACGCCGTCGACGACGCCCTCGAACGAGACCTCGCGTGCCGGTGTGGCACCGGGCGCAGCGGCGACGACCGCGGCCGGGGCCCCGGTCACCGGATCCACTTCGACCTCGGGCATCGTGCCCAGCAGCCAGGCATCGAAGATCCGGCGCGCGATCGGCGCGGCCGCTGTGCCGCCGTAACCACCATGTTCGACGGTCACCGCGACGGCGATGGTCGGATCCTCGGCCGGCGCATAGCCGACGAACAAGGCCTGGTGGCGCAGGTGGTAAGGCAGCGCGCGCGGATCGAGGCTGGCATTGCCGCGGCGGCTCACGCGCTGCGCGGTCCCGGTCTTGCCGGCCATGCGGTACTGCGCGCCCCGCGCCATCGCGGTTGCCGATCCACGGCCATGGATCGTGTTCATCATCCCCTCCTGCACGGCGCGCAGGTGGTCGGGACGATCGGTGATGCGCTCGCCCGGCGGGCGCGCGATCGGCCGCCACGGCGCATCGAAGCCGTCGCGGCGCTCGGCCGCCAGGTGCAAGGTGTTGAGCACGCCGCCGTTGGCGATCGCAGACGTGCCACGCGCCAGCTGCAGCGCGGTCGCGATCCAATAGCCCTGACCGATGCCGGCGATGACTGTTTCGCCCGCGTACCATGGCTCCTTGCTGCGCTGGGCCTTGTAGCGCGGCGACGGCACCACGCCGGGGTTCTCGCCCAGCAGGTCGATGCCGGTGGGCCGACCGAAGCCGTAGCGCGTCATGTACTGGTCGAAGCGCTCGATGCCCATCTCGTAGGCGAGCTGGTAGTAGTAATAGTTGACCGACCGGGAGATCGAATCGCGCAGGTCGGTCCAGCCGCCACCGCGTCCGGCGTCGCGGTAACCGCGCCGCTGCCCGGGGATGAAGAACTCGCCGGTGGAGAACACCCGGTATTCGGGCGTGCGCAGGCCGCTGTCGAGGCCGGCGAGCGCGACCAGGGGCTTGATCGTCGAGCCCGGCGGGCCACCGCCGAGCACGTTGCGATTGAACAGCGGCCGCGCCGGATCGTCCATCAGCCGACGGTAGTCGGTATGCGAGATGCCGTTGACGAACAGGTTGGGATCGAAGCTCGGCAGGCTGACCATGCCCAGGATCTGGCCGGTCTTGGGCTCGACCGCGACCGCCGAGCCGTGCAGGCCGCCGAAGGCGAGCACCATCGCGCGCTGCAGCTCGGCATCGATGCTCAGCCGCAGGTCGGTGCCCGCGGTCGCCGGCACCAGGCCGAGCCGGCGAAGCGCGCGGCCCTCCACGTTGGTCTCGACCTGTTCGTAGCCGATCTTGCCGCGCAACTGCTCGTCGTAGTACCGCTCCAACCCGGTCCGCCCGGTCTGCGGGAACAACAGATGCGCTTGTCCATAGCGCTCGATGTCGCTGTCGTCGGTGCGGCCGACATAGCCGACCACGTGCGCGAACAGGTCGCCATAGGGGTAGTGGCGGTTGAGATAGGGCACGACTTCCACGCCGGGGAAGCGCCAGCGGTCGATCGCGAAGCGCGCCATCTCGTCCTCGCTGATGCGCAGCTTCAGCGTCACCGGCCGGAACCCGCGCTGCGCCTTGCGCTCGCGCTCGAAGCGCGCGATGTCGTCGGGCGACAGGGCGATGATGCGCGACAGATCGGCGACCAGTTGCCGGGGGTCGCCGGCCTCCTCGGGCGTGACGTCGAGCCGGTAGGCCTGCTCGTTACTGGCCAGGATGCGGCCTTGTCGGTCGTAGATCAGCCCGCGGCCAGGCACCACCGGCCGCGGCTTGATGCGATTGGCCTCCGAGCGTTTGGCGTAGACCTCATGGTCGATCACCTGCAGCTTGAAGTACCAGCCGGCGAGCACCGCGAGCGCGGCCACGACCAGCACGAAGCCCAGCAACGCACGACGCGCGAACGCCGCGGCCTCGGCGGCGTTGTTGCGGACATTCGAACGACGGCGCCCGGCCATGTGCGGTCAGGTCCGGCGCCCGAAGCGCAGTGCGTCCATGACCAGGTACAGCGGCGCCCACAGCAGCATGCCCAGCAGCGGTGCGATCCAGTACGTCCAGGGCAGCTGCGGCAGGCCCAGCGCGCCGTGGATCGCGGCACTGACGATGCGGTCGTTGAGCAACAGCCCACCGACCGCCGCCGCCTGCTGGGCAACCGGGAAAAAGCGCAGCTGCGAGCGGAAACGCTGCAGGATGAAGCTCATCACCACCAGCCGCAGGGCCTGCTCGCCCAGCAGGCCGCCGAACGCGAGATCGGAGATCAGGCCGACCGAGAACGCCAGGCCCAGGCCCGCGCGATCGGGATCCTCGATCACCCAGTAGGCGACCACCAGCGCCAGCCAGAACGGGCGCAGCGGCTGCAGGCCGGTCGGCAGCGGCAGCAGGCCGAGCAGCATCGCGGCCAGCAGGCTCACCGGCAGCAACCAGCGTTTGCGACGGCGGATCATGGTGTGGGCCTCTGGACAGGCGGTGCGGGCTCGGTCGCGGCCGGCGTTGCCGCGGCGGCGCCGTCCACCGCGCCAGTCTGCGCACCGTCTGTGGCGGCCTCGGCAGCGGCGGCGGCTTCCGCCCTGGCGCGCGCTGCGGCCTCGCGCTCGGCCGCGGCCGCATCCAGGTCGGCGGTGGTCACCGGCACGACCTCGTCGCGCAGCAGCAACACGTCGCGGCCGCGGTCGAACTGCGCGGCCGGTGTCAGGCGGCCGATCAGGAATGCGCGGCTGTCGTCGGGTTCGAGCGAGGCGATCGTGCCGACCGGGAACCCCGGCGGGAACCGGCCACCCAGCCCCGAGGTGACCAGCGCGTCGCCGACCTGGACATCGGCCGACAGCGGCACGTTGCGCAGCAGCAGCGCATCGGCATGCCCGCTGCCGTAGGCGACCAGACGCACGCCATTCCGCGCCACAACCACCGGCACCGCATGTTCGAGATCGGTTACCAGCAGCACGGTCGCAGTGGTGGACGTCGTCGCGATGACCTGCCCGAGCAGCCCGCCGGCGTCGATGACGCTCTGTCCGGTGCGCACGCCGTTGCGGGTGCCCGCATCGAGCAGCAACCGCTGCCGCGTCGGATCCTGGTCGACATCGAGGACCGGCGCCAGCTGCACGTCCAGATTGCCCTGCCCGACCGCGCCGAGCAGGCGCCGCAGACGGGCGTTCTCGGTCGCCTCGACCCGCAAGCGGGCCTGGCGCGCGTTGAGTACCAGCAGTTCGTTGCGCAGCCGGCGGTTGTCCTCGGCCAGCTGCGAGCGGGTCGCCGCGTCGTTGCGCATGCTCGTGCCCAGACGCGAGGGCAGGCCGGCCAGCCACCACAGCGGCTGGACGATGACCGCCGCCTGGTGCCTGGCCTCCGACAGCCAGCTACCGCGGTGGTCCATGACGATCAGCACGCACGACAGCGCCAGGTAGGCCAGCAGCCGCAGCGTGCCGGACACGTCGCCAGATCGGGGAGCCGGTGAGCTGGAAGACGACATCGGGCGTGTTGTCCTGATGGGAGTCGATCGTCAGTCCCGCGGCAACGGGACGCCAGCGACCTGGGACCGGGCGGACGGCGGGGCGGGCCCCTCATGCCTGCAGCGAGGACGGGACACCAGCTCCTCGACCGCCAGCACTGCCGATGGCGCCGCGCGGTCAGTCGGCGAAGAACTCGTTGCCGTGCAGGTCCAGCAATTCCAGCGCCCGGCCGCCGCCCCGCGCGACGCAGGTCAGCGGGTCCTCGGCGACCTGCACGTGCAGGCCGGTGGCCTCGCTGATCAGGCGGTCGAGGTCGCGCAGCAGCGCGCCGCCGCCGGTCAGCACGATGCCACGCTCGGCGACGTCGGCGCACAGCTCGGGCGGCGTCTGCTCGAGCGCCTGCTTGACCGCTTCGACGATGCCCGACAGCGGCTCGCGCAGCGCATCGAGCACCTCGTTGGAGCTGATCGTGATGACCTTGGGCACGCCCTCGGCCAGATGCCGGCCCGAGACCTCGATCTCAACCACAGGCTCCTGCTGGTAGGCGCAGCCGATCTCGAGCTTGATCCGCTCGGCGGTCGCATCGCCGATCAGCATGCCGTGG
Source organism: Luteimonas sp. gir (assembly GCF_037198055.1). Classification (NCBI taxonomy): domain Bacteria; kingdom Pseudomonadati; phylum Pseudomonadota; class Gammaproteobacteria; order Lysobacterales; family Lysobacteraceae; genus Luteimonas; species Luteimonas sp. gir. The sequence goes on along the minus strand of NZ_JBBAXQ010000002.1, from coordinate 39,468 downwards.
TTGCGGCGCACGTAATTGATGATCGACTCGTCGAACCGGTCGCCGCCGATGCGGGCCGACTGCGAGTAGACGATGCCGTTGAGCGCGATGACCGCGACCTCGGTGGTCCCGCCGCCGACGTCGACCACCATCGAGCCGCGCGCCTCGGTCACCGGCATGCCGGCGCCGATCGCAGCCGCCATCGGCTCTTCGATCAGCGACACCTCGCGGGCACCGGCCTCGAGCGCCGAATCCTTGATCGCACGCTTCTCGACCTGGGTCGAGCCGGCGGGCACGCAGATCAGCACGCGGGGACTGGGGCGCAGGAAGCGCGACTTGTGCACCTTCTTGATGAAGTGCTTGAGCATCTCCTCGGTGTACGTGAAGTCGGCGATGACGCCGTCCTTCATCGGGCGATGCGTGGTGATGTTGCCCGGCGTCCGGCCCAGCATCTGCTTGGCCTCGGCGCCGACCGCCGCGACCACCTTCTGGCCGGCAGTCCGGTCCTGGCGCACGGCCACGACCGACGGCTCATTGAGCACGATGCCCTGGCCGCGGACGAAGATCAGCGTGTTGGCGGTGCCCAGGTCGATGGACAGGTCGTTGGAAAACAGGCCGCGGAACTTCTTGAACATCGGAAAAGGGCGTCCGTCAGAGGGGGCGACACAAGCGCGCTAGCCTAGCAAAAAAGCCGGTCACCCGCGGCGCCCCGAACGCCCCGCCGGGCGCCCGTCCAGACGGCCCGATCGCCCTTCCCGCAGAGCGTGCCCCCGCGGCGCCACCGGCCTGGGCCGCCCCTGGCCGGCCCGCATCGGGCCCGGCGTGCGCCGGGTTAACGTAAACTAACCGGCCTTCGACGATGACGAGTTGCGCGCGATGTCTGCATTGATCTGCGGTTCCCTGGCCTACGACACCATCATGGTGTTTCCGGACCAGTTCAAGAACCACATCCTTCCGGACAAAGTGCACATCCTGAACGTCTCGTTTCTGGTGCCGCGCATGCGCCGCGAGTTCGGCGGCTGCGCCGGCAACATCGCCTACAACCTGAAGCTGCTCGGCGGCCATCCGATCCCGATGGGCACCGTGGGCCAGGATTTCGGCCCTTATCGCGAATGGTTCACCGAACTGGGCATCACGCTCGACTATGTGCGCGAGATCCCCGAGCTGTTCACGCCCCAGGCGTTCATCACCACCGACCACGACAACAACCAGATCACCGCCTTCCACCCGGGCGCGATGATGCGCAGCCACGAGAACCACGTGAAGGACGTGCCCGGGGTGACCATCGGCCTGGTCGGTCCCGACGGCCGCGAGGGCATGCTGCAGAACGCACGCGAGTTCGCCGAGGCCGGCACGCCGTTCGTGTTCGACCCGGGCCAGGCGATGCCGCTGTTCAACGGCGACGAGCTGCGCCAGTTCATCGAGCTGGCGGACTATGTGATCGTCAACGACTACGAGTCCAACCTGCTGCAGGAGCGCACCGGCTGGGACGAGACGGTCATCGCCGGCAAGGTGCGCGCCTACATCTGCACGCGCGGCCCCAAGGGCGTGGTGATCCATGCCGAGGGCCAGAGCCACGACGTGCCGCCCGCGCACGAGCGCCGCGTGACTGACCCGACCGGCTGCGGCGATGCCTTCCGCGCCGGCCTGCTGTTCGGCATCGACAAGGGCTACGACTGGCTGACCATCGGCCGCATCGGCAACCTGATGGGTGCGCTGAAGGTCGAGCATCCCGGTACCCAGAACCAGCGCTTCGATTACGAGGAGTTCTCGCTGCAGTTCCGGCAGCAGTTCGGGTATTCGCTGGAGAGCAAGGGCGCGTGACCATCGCCTTGCGTTGAGATGCACGCGAACAGGGCGCAGAAAGGCGCCCTGTTTCGTTTATGAACTCTCGGGAGCGACCGGTTCTGCTGCTGCAAATGGTTCAAGCAGGCTTGGCACCGTCTCCTGCCGAATCTCAAGGATCGAGAGCAGCTCTCAGCTACACGTCTCGCGCTACGGACGCGTTCGGTGCCAGATCCGAAACTTCGACACGCACTGCGTCTGCGGGTTCAAATAGACATTGGCCTGATAGGCAGAGTTCGAGTACTCGTATGCGCCCGGCGCGAGCAGCCGCCAGTCACCGGCCAGCGCGCGCCTCGCCTGGATCTCAGAGAAGCAGGGCTCTGGCGCAAGATCAAACCAGATCACATCGTCACTCCCATTCCCACCAGCGCCCGAAACGCCAGCGTCTGGGAGGGCTCGAGCTGCGCCTTGCTGATGTGGCGCACTCATGCCCGAGGACCCTAGGTCCTGCGAGGCGCGATGGAGAGCTGCCGGGTCTGCCTTGGCAACCCTTTCAAGAATGCCGCTTAGGGACGCGCTTTCGCCGCCGCGCGTGCCGTGCGCGCTATTGCTGGCACAGGAGGCAGCGGCCAACGCAAGCAGGCTGGCCAAGGAGTGCGCGAAGGCAAGCTTAGAGACCATTCTCTGCTTTCCAGTTGCGGAACTCCTGGGAAAACTTATCGCGCTGGTTGACCACTCCGTCGCCATTGACGTCTGTGCCGTTCCATGGGAAATCGAGCACGAGGCCCGAGAGACTGTTAATGAGGGTGTCGAAGTCTCCCGTCGTCAGGAACGCATTGAGGTGAGGCCTAAGCACGCTCTCACTGCCATAGCCCATCAGCGTCGGCACTTCACCAGTCGCGAGCGCATATTCGTTCGCTGCAATCATCGAGTTGGCGATCGCCAGTGCTTCGTGCTGCGCTTGATGGGCCTGGTAGGCCGCCTCACTTCCCGTTACGTCAAAAATGTGCGTGCCCGCCATGTCGAGGATGTAGTGTGCGGCCTCATGGCTGACGATGGAGAGCATGAGATCGTCCGCATTCGGATATGTATTCGTGCCGACCATCATAGTTTGCACGGTATTAGCATCGATTCTGATCACCAGGCCGTTCCGATCGTACTGAGCGGTCATGTCCCCGAGCGACTGCGACACGTCGATCGTGCCGCCACTGGTGAAGAAGTTGGCGAGTTGTAAGGCAAGCGTCGGCGTGTGCGTGATCATCTCCTACACGGATGGGGGCAGCTTCGCGAATTCAGGGCTGACTGCCAACACCGCCTGCGGGTCAACTGCCAGCGGCGGGTCATCCGGGCCGATCGGCTGCTCATGATCGTCAAGGGGCGGGGAGGCGGGCAGGGTCGAGCTGAAAAACGCGCCGTAGGATCCGCCGAAATCGCCACCAACGTTGTCAGGTGACGGCGCCGTTGCCACCACAGGGTCCAGGTTGGTTGGAGGATCTGAAAGCGTGCCGTTCCACTGCGCGCCGAAGTTGCCGATCCCACCCGCGCCGAGCACTGCATTCGTAATGCCCATGTTCGATCTCCTTTCGAATGAGCACGGAAGCTATCGCAAGGGGAGTTAAAGACGCGATAAGAAAATCTGGCGTATGTCGCGACATACGCGCTTTCTAAGATCCTCTGAGAGCTCAGGTCCAGGCGCGCGGGGGGGGGGGGGGCAGCAAGACTCTCGCAGCCAGAGAAACGGCGCCCGAAGTAACGGAGTCAGGTTGGTCAAGTTAACGTTCGAGATCCGCCGCGTGACGTCTTTTGTCCTTGGGTTGACGCAGGCAGTTAGCTTGATGCACGGAAGCCGCTGGTCCGCTCCTGTCCTCACCGCCCCGCGCTTCTATTCTCGCTGGAAAGCGTGGATGCTCCGACGTAAAGCCTCCCCCCTGCTCGCCCCCGTCACCTGACCCGCGGCGCAATCGCGCCGACGTTGTCCGCGTTCGCGCTGCCCATCCTCGGCGGCAACGTGATGCAGTCGCTCAACAGCTGGTCAACGCGATCTGGATCGGCCCGTTACTGCGCGAGGATGCGTTCGCGGCGATCGCCAATGCCAACAACTTCCTGTTCTTCCTGCTGGGCGCGGCATTCGGCGTCGGCATGGCGGCGACGATCCTGGTCGCGCAGGCCATCGGCCGCGACGACCTCGCCGCCGCCAAGCGCGCGATCGGCACCAGCGCGACGTTCTTTCTGAGCGTGTCGGTGCTCGTTGCGCTCGCCGGCCTGCCGCTCTCGGGCCCGGTGCTCAACTGGATAGGCACGCCGGCGTCGGCACTGCAGCATGCCGAGACGTACTTGCGAATCATCTTCCTGGCGGTGCCATTCCTGTATGCGCTGGCGTTCCTGTCGGCGATCCTGCGCGGCGCCGGCGACTCGCGCACCCCGTTTCGTTCCTACTGCTGGTGGTCGCGCTGGATCTCGCTGGAGAGCAAGGGCGGCTGAGCCCGGGGGCGCCGCGCCGGCGGCGTAGAGCGCCCCGCAAACCTCGCCTCGCCGCGATTGCGGTCGCCGCGTCCGATCAGTCCGCGCTCGCGGGCGCGTCGGACGCAGACGGCTGCCAGTAGCTGCTGAAGTGCGGATGCCGGTAGACCCTGGGGATCCGGACACGCACCGGCGAGCGCAAGACCCGGCCCGGCGTGTCGGTCGCGACAATCGCCTGCTGCTGTGGAAACAGGAACACGCACAGCCCATCGAGGGCGGTATCGAATCGGATCGGATGGCGCTGGCCATCGATCATCGCGTCCGGCTGGTCGGCGTACTCGATCGGCTGGATGCGCCCGCGATCCAGGCACTGCCCTTCGTGGTTCATCCAGAATGCCTCGTGCCTTTCGGCATCCGACGGATCGATGACCGAGGTCTCGGTCAGATCAAAGTTGATGCGCATGTCGCGCGCGCTCACGGCCTCCGGTGTCCGCACCCAGACCAGCAACGATGTCGGGCGATAGCCGTCGATATGGGGCACCGGCAGGCGCAGCACACCACCTGCATCGGGCGCGACGCCACGCACGTCCAGATTGCGCCAACGCGTCCCGCGCAGGCCAGCGGCACGGTTCTTGGCATACGACACCGACACCGGCGGACGGCCATGCGGTTGCCGCCCCAGCGTCATGCCCGGTGGCAGCGTGACCACAATCTGACCGTAGCCAGGCATCGCCAGGTAGACGTCCGAATCCACCGTGCGCTCTTGATGATCGAGTTGCGGACTGCCGAAACCGTCGTTGAATTTCGGCACGTTCTGTGGAAATTCGAGGATCGAACTGCACCCGGACATTGCCACCAGCAGCATGGCGGCGCCTGGAAGACACCGCCGCCAGGCACGACGCAGAGGGTTCACTTCGAATCGCATTGCCGACGGTCACCTTCACGGGCTGCCTGCACGACAAAGGCAGCCGTGCAGCGGCGTGAAGCGTACCGGAATCGGCCACGGGCCACGTCAGCTGCTCCCGAGCGCCATTCAAAACTTGCGCCAGGACACCAGGCAGGGCACCGGCGCTGTCGCTCCCCTAGGGCGATGACCCGCCGTGACACGCGATCCATGCCAGGTAGGCGTCCAGCCAGCTCTGCATGAAGTCGCGGCTGGCCGCACCGAAGCCGCCATCGTCGTCGAAAACTCCATCCTTGGCATGCAGAAAGACCTCCGGCTGTCCGAGGGTCGGCATGTCGAGATAGGCGAGGATGTTGCGCAGATGCTGCTGGGCAAGCGCGGAGCCGATGCTGCCGATCGAGGCCCCGACCATGCCAGCCGGCTTGCCGGCCCACACGCTCTGGCCGTAGGGCCGCGAGCCATGGTCGATGGCATTTTTCAGCACGCCCGGCACCGATCGGTTGTACTCGGGCGTCACGAACAGCACGGCATCGGCGCCGCGCACCGCGTCGCGCAGGCGCACGACGGCTGGCGCGGGCGCATCGTCGTCGTCCTGGTTGTAGAGCGGCAGATCGCCGATCTCCACATGCACGAACGCGGCGCGGTCCGCCGCGAGGCGTTCCAGGGCGTGGGCCAGGCGACGGTTGATCGACGCCTTGCGCAGGCTGCCGACGAGCACGGCGATTCTGGGTGCGGGCATGGCGAACTCCTTGTGGATGAAAGGGCACGGCGACCGATGCCCCCACACCATGCACCACGCAGGCGGGGATTGGGATGAAACGACCAACCGGCCAGGCGCCCAACCGCCAGGCAGGCCGAGCGAGGCATCGACAACCCGACCAGCGGCACCGTGCGCAACCTAGGCCAGCCCTTCGCGCACCGTCAGGACGCCGACGCAGGCTCAAGTTCACCGCTGCCCGGCCGCTGGTACTAAGCTGTCGCCGTCCGATCGGCCGGGGCAGGACTGCCCGTCCTGACATCCAGACGCGCGCGCCGAAGGGGGAACTTCGGCGTCCCATTCAGCGGATGCGGCGCGCAGACCTGCGGCCAGCCTTCGCCCTTGTTCCGACTTCGAGCGCCTTATGATCGCCAAGCTTCTCGTCGGCATGCTGTGTGCCTACCTGTTGAGCTTTTCAGTGTTGTTCCTGCTCATCGGCAGGCGCCTGGGCCGCGACAAGATGGGGACAGATGCGTTCGCCGTGGGCAATCTGATTCTCGGTGCTGCCTACGTGCTGCAGTTGCTTGAAGGGTCGGTGGGGCGCAGTTGGATGGGCGTGGTCAATCACGCGCTCACGCTCGGCGCGCTGCTGGCCTACAGCGTGGGCGGTCTGCGCTTCTTCGACCGACCGACACCGCTGCTTCGGCCGTTGGCCACGCTCGTGCTGGGCTATGCGGCCGTGCAGATCCTGGTGGCGTGGGCCTGGGGACCGGTGGCGCGCTACGCGCTGCTGTCAGCGGCCTGCGCCCTGTGGTTCGGCGGTATGGTGGTCGTGCTGGTCACGGGCCTGCGGACGTTCGCCCGCGATCTCCGCGCCGAGGCGCTGCTGCTGGCCGCGCTGATCGGCGGCATCGGCGTGCTGAATGCGATCAAGTTGACCAAGTTACTGGCCGGCGGCCTAGCGACGCTGCACATGGATGGCCACTTCCAGGTGGCTTTCTATGTCTACATGTGTTCGCTGGCGACCATCATTCCGCCGTTCATCGTCTGGCTGGTGCTGCGTCGCCTGACCGACCGGCTTGGCGAGATGGCAGCGCGCGATCCGCTGACGCAGTTGCTCAACCGCCGCGGCTTGAGCGAAGCGCTCAAGCTGCAACCGCGGCACCCGGACGGTGCTCGCCTGCTGCTGATCGATCTCGATCACTTCAAGCGCATCAACGACCGACACGGTCACCACACGGGTGACGCCGTGCTTTGCGCCATCAGCGATGTCCTGCGTGGGGCCGTCCGTACGGAGGATCTGGTGTGCCGGATGGGCGGGGAGGAGTTCGCCGTGGTCTGCCCAGGCGCCGACGCGACCATCGCAGGCGGCGTGGCCGAGCGCATCCGCCAGACTGTGGCGTCGACGGTCCTGCGCCAGGCACCGGATGGCGAGGCCTTGCACTGCACCGTCACCGTGGGCATTTCCGGGCGCTTCGACGACGATGCCTCGCTGGAGCAGGCGATGCGGGGGGCGGACGCGGCGCTCTATCGCGGGAAGTACGCGGGGCGCAACCGGGTGGAATGGAGCGACACGACCACGAACCAGAACCAGGGGCAGCGTGCACTTTCTGACGTGCCGGTTCTTGCCGGGGTCACTTGCGATCCCTGAGTGGCGACGGGCCTCACTGAACGTGACCGCCCATTCGCGCGCACGCCGCTCCCGGCCGACTGCGCCCTCACTGCATCACGATCCCGGGCCAGCTTGAATGCGCCGATGTCCCGACGCCAAGCCGCCTCCGCCACCGACCGCCCGCGTGACCTGACCCGCGGTCCGATCGCCACCACGCTGCTGGTTTTCGCCCTGCCGATCCTCGGCGGCAACGCCTTGCAGTCGCTCAACGGCTCGGTCAACGCCATCTGGATCGGCCGATTCCTGGGCGAGGACGCGATCGCGGCGATCGCCAATGCCAACAACATCCTGTTCTTCCTGCTGGGCGCGGTGTTCGGCGTCGGCATGGCGGCGACGATCCTGGTCGCGCAGGCCATCGGCCGCGACGACCTCACCGCGGCCAAGCGCGCGATCGGCACCAGCGCGACGTTCTTTGTGAGCGTGTCGGTGCTCGTCGCGCTCGCCGGCCTCCCGCTCTCGGGCCCGGTGCTCGAATGGATGGGCACGCCGGCCTCGGCGCTGCCGCATGCCGAGGCCTACCTGCGGATCATCTTCCTGGCGGTGCCGTTCCTGTACGCGCTGGCGTTCCTGTCGGCGATCCTGCGTGGCGCCGGCGACTCGCGCACCCCGTTTCTGTTCCTGCTGCTGGTGGTCGCACTGGACATCGTGCTGGTGCCGCTGCTGTTGTTCGGCGTGGGCCCGTTGCCGGAGATGGGCATGGCCGGCGCGGCGGCTGCGAACCTGATCGCCAATGCGCTGGGGCTGGTGGCGATGCTGGCCTGGCTGCGGCATCGCCGCCATCGGCTGTGGATCAGCCGTCACGAGCGCGCGCTGTACCGCCCCGACTGGACGATCGTCCGCGCGCTGCTCGCCAAGGGCCTGCCGATGGGCCTGCAGATGGTGATGCTGTCGGCGGCGATGATCGCAATGATCGCGATGGTCAACGCGCACGGCATCGAGACCACCGCCGCCTACGGTGCCGCGCTGCAGTTGTGGACCTATGTGCAGATGCCGGCGATGGCGATCGGCGCTGCGTGCTCGACAATGGCGGCGCAGAACGTCGGCGCGGGCCATTGGGACCGCGTGGGCCAGGTCGCCAAGACCGGCGTGGCGATCAATTTCCTGATGACCGGCATGCTGATCGCGGTGCTGATCGGCCTCGACCGCCACGCGCTGGCGCTGTTCCTGCCAGAGGGCAGCGCGGCGCTGGAGGCCGCGCGCCACCTCAATCGGGTGGCGATCTGGTCGTTCCTGTTTTTCGGCGTGACCTTCGTGCTGTTCGGCGTGGTGCGCTCGACCGGCGCGGTGCTGCCGCCGCTGGTGATCCTGGGGGCGACCCTGTGGGGCGTGCGCGTGCCGTTCGCCACTTGGCTGCAGCCCACGCTCGGCGCCGATGCGATCTGGTGGAGCTTTCCGGCCAGTGCGCTGGTGGCGATGCTGCTGGCGGTCGGCTACTACCGCTGGGGCGGCTGGCGCGCGGCGCGCATGCTCGCCGATGAACAGGTCGCGATCCCGGCCGAAGTCCCGGCCCCGCCACCGGCACCGGTCGCTGGCGTCCCACCCTGCCGGCCGCAGAGGGCGGTCGACTGAGGCTGAACGGCCCGGCCGCAAGGCGCATTGACGCCGGCGTACGCCCGGCCGCTGTAGGAAGGACGTCCGCCCCGCTTTTGGAAGACGCTCATGCGCCCCGCTCCCTTGCTGGCCCTCGTGCTCGTCTGCGCCGGCGTCGCGACCCCCGTCGTGGCGCAACAGCTGCGCAATCCGGCCGATCCCCCGCCTGCCGCGGTCGCGCGACCCGCAGCGCCCGCGCCCGCCCCACCGCAGTTGCGCCCGCAGGCGCCTCCGCCACCGGCAGCCACGCTGCGCGCCCCGCAGCCGACGCGGCAACTCTCGAACGATGTCACCCGCCCGGTCACGCCCACCCCGGCGCTGTCGCAGCGCGAACGCTGTCTGCAGACCACGCGGAGCGCCGTACAGCCGGTGTCGGATCAGCGTGTCGCCGCGGCCCAACGCGGGTTGGCCGCCACCCAGGCGCAGCGCGCGGCGACCGGCGCTGTGGGCGCCGATCCGACCGACCGCTCGGGCCTGCGTGCGCAGCAGGAGGGCCAGCAGCGCGCGATCGCACGCGAACGCGACGCGGCCGCCCAGCAATTGCGGGTCGCGCAGGCCAACTGCAACTAAAAGCCGCCTCAGGCAGCGGGCGCGTCGTTGGGCGCGTTCGCCGCCGCGCGGGCCAACCAATCCGGCAGCGCGCGCCGGCCGACGCCCTGCGCCCTCGCCTGCTGCAACTGCGCCAGCATGTAGGCGCGCCGCGCCGGGTCGTCGCCGGCGAACGACAGCGCAAGATCGCGGTCCATCCAGCGCCGGAACACCACGAACAGGACGACATGCAGTGCCAGCGCCAAGGCACTGACCACCACGACGATGGCCACGTCCATCAGTGCGGACGTCCCAGTGCGTTGCGCCGCAGGCTCACTGCCAGCCCGGCATCCGTGCCCGGTCCAGCCCGGCGACTTCGAACACCGCCGTGCGGGTGCCGCCGGCCTTGACCGGGAACGCGATCGATAGCGTCTTTGCGCCCTCGAGCAGACGCCACAGCGCCTTCTCGTCGTCGATGAACATCGCGATCGCCTCGTCGGTCTGCGGCCGGTTGGCCGCCATGCGGCGCGGCGCGGCCTCGTCCACTGTCACCTCGACCCGGCAGCTGGGATAGCAGTCGAAATCCCCCGCTTCCAGCACGAGGTAGCTGCTGCGTCCCCACGACGGATGGTCGCGGAAGATCAGCCGCACGGGCTTGGTGCCACTGCCGTCAACGTCGACCGGCTCGCGTGCATAGATCGCTGCCGACACCTGCTGCCCGCCGTCCGCGGGCCGGGTGTCATAGCTCCACAGTGCAGCGGTCCGTGCCTGCTCGCGCACCGCGTCGCCGCGGCTGCGGACCTCGTCGAACTTCGCACGCACGCGGCCGGCGGCCTCCGTCTGGGGGTAGCGCGACAGCAGGACGTCGGCCTGGGCCTTGGCCAGCGCCCAGTTCTCGGCAGCGACGGCGGCCTCGAAGTCGCGCTCGCCGGCGACCGCCTGCTGCTCGTCGGCCTGCGCCTGCGCCTGGGCCTGCGCGGCGGCCTGCGCCTCACGGTCCTGACAACCGGCAAGCGCCAGCGACGCGACGAACAGGACGGCAGCGAACGAACGGGCAACGGCAGACATGGGCAGGGTCTCGGACTTCGACGAAGGGCGACGCCATCACGGCGCGTACCGCATCAGCGTAGCAGGCGTCCGCACCGCGGCGCCCGCCCGAAACGCACGCGGCCGCCCGGAGGCGGCCGCGTGGGACGGTGTGGGCCGTCAGTTGGCGGGGGCAGCCTCGTCGACCGCAGGCGCGGCCGGTTCGGCGGCCGGGGCCGGCTTGGCCTCCGCGATCACCTTCTCCACCGAGCCGGTCGTGATCGGGTGGTAGCCCGGACGCGCCTTGGCGAAGATCTCCTTGGCCAGCGCCAGGCCGGACTCGGTCTGCACCAGCGCGTCGTAGATCGGCATGATCAGCTTGCGGCGACCGACGCGTGCGGTGAACTCGGCCAGCGCCGCATTCGCCTCGCTGTAGCCGCTGCGCACGGCCAGCGGATACCAGCGCATCGCGATCTCGCCGTTGCTCGTGCCAGTGAAGTGGTAGGCGCCGTCGAGCTGGGCCATCTGCTCGCGGGTCAGCGTCGCCGGCAGGCTGTCGAGGAAATGCAGCCACTCCTGGGTCGACCAGGCATCGGTGATCTGGCGCGGCGGCAGCTGCGCGCTGCCCAGCCAGGCCAGCCGCGCGGAGTCGACGATGCCGAAGTTGCGCGACATCACCTGCGGCGCCGAGGCCGGAATGCCCGGGCCGTAGACCCACTCCTGGATCTCGGCGTCGGTGACCGTGCCCGGATACTTGTCGAACAGATGTTCCTTCGCGTACGCGAGGAACTGCTCGGTGGTGATGCTCTGGAACGCGAAATGGTCGAAGTAGCCGCGCAGGAACGCGTCGAACGGCTCACGGCCGAAGCGCTGCTCGAGGAACTGCAGGAACCAGGCGCCCTTGTCGTAGGCGACCGCGCTCAGCGCGTCGTCGGCGTCGAGCACCGTGCCCGGCTTGACCGCCAGCGCCTGCACCGGCTCGGGCATCGAGACGATGCTCTCCTTGAGCGCGTTGCGGGCGATCACGAACTCCATGTCGCTGGTCTCCTTGCCGTAGACCGATTCGACGATGCGGTTCTCCACGTAGCTGGTGAAGCCCTCGTTGAGCCAGCCGTGCTTGGCGCTGGCGAACGTCACCAGATTGCCCGACCAGCTGTGCGCGAGCTCGTGGGCGACCAGCGAGACCAGCGACTTGTCGCCGACGATGACGGTCGGAGTGATGAACGACAGGCGCGGGTTCTCCATGCCGCCGTAGGGGAACGACGGCGGCAGGATCAGCAGGTCGTAGCGCTCCCAGCGGTACGGCCCGTAGAGCTGCTCGGTGGTGGCGATCATCTTCTCGGTGTCGGCGAACTCGTCGACCGCGCGGTCGATCGTCGCAGGCTCGGCCCAGATGCCGCTGCGCTCGGAAATCGGCTTGAACACCAGGTCGCCGGCGGCGATCGCCATCAGGTAGGAGGGGATCTTCTGCGGCATCTTGAACGTGTAGTCGCCGTCGCGCTGGGCGGCCGGATCGTTGTCCGCGCTCATCAGCACCATCACGTCAGGACGCGAGGTCACGTGCGCGCTGTAGGTATAGCGGATCGCCGGCGTGTCCTGCAGCGGCACCCACGAGCGGGCATGGATCTGCTGCGACTGGCTGAACATGAAGGGCAGCTTCTTGCCCTCGGTCATTTCCGGCGTCAGCCACTGCAGACCCGAGGCGTCGGGCGAGGTGGTGTAGGTCACGCGGATCCGGGCATTGCGGTCGGGGGCCTGGATCGTCAGCTTGCTGCCGAGGGTGGCGTCGGCATCGGCCAGCGCGTACTGCAGCGGCTGCCACTGTCCGCCGGCCTCGCCTTCGACCTTTTCGATCGTCAGCGCGCGCGTGTCGAGCACCAGTTCGGTCGCGGCCGGGTCCTTCCACTGCAGCGTGTAGGTCGCGGTGCCGGCGATGGTGCGGGCATCGAAGTCGAGCGCCAGGTCCAGCGCCAGATCCTCGGTGACGACCTTCTCGGGCTCGGCGTAGGAATGTTCGTCGCGGTCGGCGGCCTCGGCCGGCGGCTTTTCGCTGGCCGGCGGTGCCGGCGCGGTGCCGGCGTCGGGCTTGCAGCCGCCGATCACCAGGGCCGACAGGGACAGCAGCAGCACCGAGGCCAGCTGCGGGAAACGGAACGGGGGAATTCGGATCACGGAACGTCTCGCGGCGGAAGAACCGAGGCGCAGTCTACTCCGTCGCCCCGCATGGCCTGCCGATGCCCTGGATCCGCACGCCCAGGCGACCGGAGGCATCGCAACATGCGCGCATGAACAAGGCCCCTTTCGACGACTGGGACGGCAGCCCCGCCCAGGCGCGTGCCCTGCAATCGCGCCTGGCCGCGCAGGTCGTGCTCGAGGATCGGCTGCCGGCGCGCGTCCGCTGGCTCGCCGGCTTCGACGTCGGGTTCGAGGAGGCCGGCGACATCACCCGCGCCGCGGTGGTGCTGCTCGATGCGCAGTCGCTACAGCCAGTCGAGACCCATATCGCCCGCCTGCCGACTCGCATGCCCTATGTGCCCGGCCTGCTGAGCTCCGCGAGCTGCCGGCGCTGCTCGCCGCACTCGCGCAGCTGTCGCAGACGCCCGACCTGGTGTTCGTGGACGGCCAGGGCATCGCGCATCCGCGGCGCCTGGGCATCGCGGCGCACTTCGGCGTGGCCACCGGCCTTGCCAGTATCGGCGTGGCCAAGAAGCGGCTGGCCGGGCAGTTCGAACCGCCCGGCGATGCGCCCGGCGACCGGTCGCCGCTGCGCGACCGCGGCACGCACATCGGCTGGGCGCTGCGCAGCCGCGCACGCTGCAATCCGCTGATCGTCTCACCCGGGCACCGGGTCTCCGTCGACGGCGCACTGGACTGGACGCTGCGCTGCCTGCGTGGCTACCGGCTGCCCGAGCCGACACGGCTGGCCGACCGGCTCGCATCGCGGCGCGGCGCCATCGACGTCGCCCCCACGCTGTTCTGACGCGCCGCTTCAAAGCGCGCGGTTCGCAGGCACGTCGTTCACGGCCAATCGTCTGACGGCACGCTGCGAGCAGGCGCGGCGCGCCTTCGTTGGGCTGTCCCGGGCCGGCGCAACGCCGGCCGCAGCGTGTCAGGCCTTGAAGCCGTCGTGGATCGCGACGATGCCAGCCGACAGGTTGCGGTAGCGGCAACGCACGAAGCCGGCCGCGTCCATCATCGACTTGAGTTCGTCCTGCGGCGGATGCTTGCGGATCGACTCGGCCAGGTAGCGGTAGCTATCCGCATCGCCGGCAAACAGGCGGCCCAGTCGCGGCAGCACCTGGAACGAATGGAAATCGTAGAGCGGCCGGAACCACTCAGGCTTGACCTGGGAGAACTCAAGCACGCGCGCCTGGCCGCCGACGCGCAGCACGCGATGCATCTCGCGCAGCGCCGCGTCCTTGTCGGTCACGTTGCGCAGCCCGAAGGCGATCGTGACCAGGTCGAAGCTGTTGTCGGGGAACGGCAGCGTCTCGGCGTTGCACTGCACGTACTCGAAGCCGCGCACCTGCCCGCGATCGGTCATGCGGTCGCGACCGGTGCGCAGCATCGCCGCATTGATATCGCCGAGCACCAGTTCGCCCGATTCGCCGACCCGGCTCTTGAGCAGGGCCGCGATGTCGCCGGTGCCGCCGGCCAGGTCGAGCACGCGGTCGCCGCGGCGCACCTGCGCGGTCGCGACGAAGTAGCGCTTCCACACCCGGTGGATGCCCAGGCTCATCAGGTCGTTCATCAGGTCGTAGTTGCCTGCGACCGAGGAGAACACCTGGCCGACCAGCTTCTGCTTCTCGCCGGTGGGGACGTCGCGGAAGCCGAAATGGGTGGTGCCGGGTCTGGAGGATTCGTCGCTCATGGGCCGATTATCCCTCATTCGGGGCCGGCGCGATCCGCAGGCGTCCGACCCGGCGCCGTTCCAGCGATTCGACCCGCAGCACATGGCCATCGATGGTCACCTCGTCGCCTTCGGCCGGCATCCGGTCGAGGGCGTGGACCACCAGCCCGGACAGGGTCACATAGGTCGGGCTGGTCGGCAGGCTCAGGCCAGTGGCCAGCGCCAGGTCCTGCATCGACATCGAGCCGTCGACCAGCCAGGCGCCGTCCTCGCCGCGCACCGCGCCATAGTCGGCGTCCTGGGTGTCGGCCAAGTCGCCGGCGATCGTGGCCAGCAGGTCGTTCGCGGTGACCATACCTTCGATGCTGCCGTACTCGTCGACGACGACCGCGATCGGGATCGGATGGGCGCGGATCTGTTCGAGCACGCGCAACGTCGACGTGCCCTCGGGCACGACCAGCGGCTCGCGGACGAACTCGGTCACGTTCAACGCCCGGCCCTGCAGCACGCTCGACAGCAGGTCGCTGCTCTGCACCACGCCCAGCAGGCGGTCCAACTCGCCGTCGCAGACCGGCAGGCGGGTATGCGGCGACTGCACCAGGCGCTCGGTCGCATGTCCCAGCCCACGTGTGGCGTCGATCCACTCGATGTCGCCACGCACCGTCATCACGCTCGACACCGGCCGCTCGGCCAGGGTCAGCACGCTGCGGATCATGTCGTGCTCAGCCGCCTCAAGGCGCTCGCCATCGGGCGCCTGCTCGGCCGGCTCGCTGACGCCCTCGCTTGCCGTGTCCGGACGCGCGCCAAGCAGGCGCAGCACCGCGTCGGCGGTGCGCTGGCGGAACGGCAGCTGGCGCACATGGCGCTCGCGGTTGTAGCGCGACCACTGATTGAACGCCTCGATCAGGATCGAGAACACGATCGCCGCGTACAGGTAGCCCTTCGGAATCTTGAAGCCCAGGCCCTCGGCAACGAGGCTGAAGCCGATCATCAGCAGGAAGCCCAGGCACAGCACCACGACCGTCGGATGGCGGCTGACGAAGCGCGTCAGCGGCTTGCTGGCCAGCATCATCACCGCCATCGCGATGATCACCGCGGCGTACATCACGCCCAGATGCTCGACCATGCCGACCGCGGTGATCACCGAGTCGAGCGAGAACACCGCATCGAGTACGACGATCTGCGCGACCACGACGCCGAACGCGGCGTAGGCCTTCTTGCCGCCGTTGTCGTGCTCCCGCCCCTCGAGCCGCTCGTGCAGCTCCATCGTCGCCTTGAACAACAGGAACAGGCCGCCGACGAGCAAAATCAGGTCGCGCCCGGAGAACGGGTTACCCCAGACCGAGAACAACGGCGCGGTCAGCTTCATGATCCATGCCAGCAACGCCAGCAGCACCAGGCGCATCAGCAGCGCCAGGGTCAGACCGATGATCCGCGCCTTGTCGCGCTGCTCGGGGGGCAGCTTGTCGGCGAGGATGGCGATGAACACCAGGTTGTCGATGCCCAGGATGATCTCGAGGACCACCAGGGTCGCCAGACCCATCCAAATCGTCGGGTCGGCCAGCCATTCCATAGGTGTTCTTGCATCGCGCGCGGGGAGGAGCGCGGATTCTGCCACGCGAATGTTAAGAATTTGCCGCGATCGGCGCGCCCGCTCGACCGCACCGCGCAGGCGCGTCAGACTGCAAGCCCCGCGCTGCTACGACCGCCGATGATCGCCACGCCCGACTACCGCGCCCTGCTCGACACCGCCATCGCCGAAGCCCGCCAGGGCCTGGCCGAGGGCGGCATCCCGATCGGCGCGGCGCTCTATCACCGCGACGGCCGGCTGCTGGGCTGCGGCCACAACCGCCGCGTGCAGGAGGATGACCCGTCCGTGCACGGCGAGACCGACGCCTTCCGCAAGGCCGGCCGCCAGCGCAGCTACCGCGACACGATCATGGTGACGACGCTGGCGCCGTGCTGGTACTGCAGCGGCCTGGTCCGCCAGTTCGGCATCGGCACGGTCGTTGTCGGCGAGTCGCAGACCTTCCGCGGCGGCATCGACTGGCTGCGCGAGCACGGCGTCGACGTGATCGATCTGCACAGCCAGGACTGCATCGACCTGCTCGGCGGCTTCATCGCCGCGCACCCGCAGGTCTGGAACGAGGATATCGGCGAGGACTGACGCGCTCCCGCGATCGAGGCACTCAGCGCGCCGGGTCGGTGCGCCACAACGTCGGGAAATCGCCGGGCGCCGCGCCTCCGCAGCGGCGCAGTTCGGCGTACTGCGCCAATACGAACGCTTGCCCGTCGTAGCGCCACTGCGCCGCCTCGCCGCAATCGGCGAGCCCGCGCCCCTTGGCGAAATGCGACAGCGTGGCGGTGTCCGGCGCGTAGTCGGCGTTGGTCAGCAACGCGAAATTGACGTCATCGAGCCCGGGCGGGCCCGGCGGCACGATGCGCGCCGCGCTGCTGCCGTCGCGCGCAACGCGAAAGGCCAGGCTCGAGGTCTGGTAGGCACCGCTCAGGCACGCGACGAAGACCAGCGCGTGCTCGGCATCGAGCGGATACGCCGCGTCCTGGTCACGGATGTCGAAGCCGTCGCGCGGCGGATTGCAATCGGCCTCGCGCAACGCGTCGGCCGCCTGTGCGCGGACTGCGGCGGCCAGCCGTGTGGCGTCCTGCGGCGACAGCGCCGGCGGCGGCGCCGCTGCATGCAACCTCGGCAGCGCCGGTGCGCCGGGTACAGCCGCCGAATCGCGCTCGCCGGGCCGCGCCCAGGCGCCGGGCGTGTCCAGTCGCTGCTGATGCTCATCGATCAGCAGCAACGCCGCGCGCAGGCCCGACAGTGACAACGCCGGCGCGTCCTCGCCGCTGCCGGCCGACAGCCGAGCGCCGTCACCGACCAGCGCGACGAACGCCGAAATGTCGGCCGGGGCGTCGAGCGTCAGCGCATCGCGATCATCGTCGCGCTGCCACGGCAGCGCGGCCAGCTCAGGCACCGCCACGCCGTCGAGCCGCAGCGTTGCGGGCTCGGGCGCGCCGTCCGACGTGCCCAGCCGCAGCCGTTGCGCGCCATCGCCGCCCGGCGCGCGCGCCAGCCGCAGCACCAGACCGAACGCGCCGTCATTCACGCCGATGGCCTCGCAGGCCAGGCCGTTGTCGCAGGCCACGGTGAAGTCGCGCAGTTGCCGATACAGCGGCGCCACCTCGCTGCGTGCGGCGCCCGCCGTCGCGTCCGCATCGTGCGCGACGGTCGATGGCGCAGTGGACGGCGCCGCAGCGGTCGTATCCGGCGTTGTCGGCGGTGCCGATTCCGAGCACGCGGCCAGCAGCACGGCACAGGCAAACACGAGGGGACGGACCATGGACATCGCGGCGCTCTTGCGGATGAGGGCGCCATTGTCCCCCGCGCCGATCGGCACGACATCGACGCGGCCATCACACGGACTCTGAGCGGTTTGGCCCGCAACGCTCCGGTATGTGCGGCGCCTTGCCGGCCTACCGGGTACGGCTCCAGACTGCGCGCCATGTCGCGCGTTCCGCCGCCTGCTCCGTCCTCCGCGCCACGATCGCCCGGCGCCGACCGCTACGCCCCGCGTGCGTGGGCGCCGCACGAGCGGCCGATGATGCCGGGATCGCCATCGACCCCGCTGCATTCCACACCGATGCGCGTCGCCTACGGCGTCGTGGGCTTCGTGATCGCGATCACCGGCGGCCTGGGCAATGCGCTGGTCACCGCCAACCTGCTCGATCTGCAGGGGGCGCTCGGCGCTTACGCCGCGCAGGTCGCGTGGTTGCCGGCGGCGTATGTGATGACCAACGTGTCGATGAACATCCTGCTGGTGAAGTTCCGGCAGCAGTTCGGCCTGCGGCTGTTCACCGAAGCGTTCCTGGTGCTGTACGCGTTGATCACGCTGGCGCATCTGTTCGTCAACGATCTGGGCTCGGCGATCGCGGTCCGAGCCGGCCACGGCATCGCCGGCGCGGCGCTCAACACCCTCGGCCTGTACTACATGCTGCAGGCCTTCCCGCAGAAGCACCGGCTGCGCGGCCTGGTGCTGGGATTGGGCATCGCACAGTTGGCGCTGCCGCTGGCGCGGGTGTTCTCGACCGACCTGCTCGAGTTCGGTGAGTGGCGCGGCCTCTATCTGTTCGAACTGGGCCTGGCCCTGCTGGCGCTGGGCTGCGTGCTGCTGCTCAAGCTGCCGCCCGGCGATCGCCACAAAGCGTTCGAGCCGCTGGACTTCCTCACCTTCGGCCTGTTCGCGCCCGGGGTCGCGCTGCTGACCGCAGTGTTGGCGCAGGGCCGCATCGGCTGGTGGACCGAAACCGCATGGCTGGGCTGGGCGCTCGCCGCATCGGTCGCGCTGGTGACCGCCGCCATCGCGATCGAGCATTTCCGCGCACGTCCGCTGCTCAACACGCGATGGCTGGCCACCGGTGCGATGCTGCGGCTGGCGCTGGCGATCGTGCTGATCCGCATCGTGTTGTCGGAACAGGCGACCGGCGCGGTCGGCTTCCTGCAGGCACTGGGCCTGGGCAATGCGCAGATGCACACGCTGTTCATGATCGTGCTGGCCGGCAGTGTCGCCGGGCTGATCGCCAGTGCGGCGACGATCAATCCGGCCAAGACCTGGCAACCGGTACTGGTGTCACTGCTGCTGATGATGGCCGGCGCGCTGATGGACGCGCAGGCGACCAATGCCACCCGGCCCGAGCAGATGTACCTCAGCCAGTTCCTGTTGGCGTTCGGCAGCACCTTCTTCCTGGGGCCGATGATGATCGCCGGCATCGGCCCGGTGATCAGCCAGCCGCGCAACCTGATCAGCTTCGTCGTGCTGTTCGGCATGACCCAGAACCTCGGCGGCCTGCTCGGCTCGGCCGTGCTGGGCACGTTCCAGACCATGCGCGAGAAGTTCCATTCCAGCGTGCTCAACGAGCACTTGAGCCTGCTCGATCCCCAGGTTGCCGCGCGCGTGCATGCAACCGCTCAAGGCTACGCGCCGACGGTCGCCGATCCGGCGTTGCGCGATGCACTCGCACTGCGCGCGCTCGGGGCGGCGGCCAGTCGCGAGGCCAATGTGCTGGCGTACAACGATGTCTTCCTGCTGATTGCCTTCATCGCGTTCTGCACGCTGATGTGGATCATCGCTTCCCGAGTGTGGGCGCGCCTGCGCGCGCCCGCGCCGCCCGTCCCCGCGAGACCGGACCCCGCATGAGCACCCCTGCCTCCTCGCCTCCCGAACAACCCGCGGCACCCTCGCGCCGGCGACGGACGTTGCAGATCGCGGCCTTCGCCGCCGTCGCACTCGCCGGCATCCTGGTGGTGCTCTACGCATGGCGCCTGCCGCCGTTCGGCAGCAGCGTGCAGAGCACCGAGAATGCGATGGTGCGTGGCCGGGTGACGCTGATCGCGCCGCAGGTCACAGGCTATGTGACCCACGTCGCTGTGCAGGACTTCGAGGCGGTCACCCGTGGTCAATTGCTGGTCACGATCGACGATCGCATCTATCGCCAGCGTTACGAACAGGCCCAGGCCAATCTGCGGGTGCAGCAGGCCGCCCTGGCCAATGCCACGCAGTCCAGGCGCAGCGCCGAGGCCGGCATCGCGCGCAGCGCCGCCGACATCGCGGCCACGCGCGCGCAGGCCGAGGTCGCCACGATCGACCTGCGTCGGCTCGAACAACTGGCTGACCAAAAGCTGATCTCGGCGCACGATCGCGATCTTGCGCGCGCCAACAGCGCGCAGGCCCGCGCTGCCGCCGCCCAGGCCCGCGCGGCCCTGCAGATCTCCGAGCAGGACGCGCGCAGCGTCGACGTCAATCGCGACAGTCTCGAGGCGGCGGTGGCCAGCGCCGAAGCCGCGGTGCGGCTGGCGAAGATCGACCTCGACAACACCCGCATCGTTGCGCCCGAGGACGGTCTGCTCGGCCAGGTCACCGTGCGTGAGGGCGCGCTGGTCAATGCCGGCACGCAGTTGATGGCGCTGGTGCCGGCCGATATCTGGGTGGTGGCGAACATGAAGGAAACCCAGATGACCGACATGCGCGTCGGACAGCCGGCGACCTTCACCGTCGACGCCCTCGGCGGCGCGCAGCTCACCGGGCACGTCGAACGCATCTCGCCGGCGACCGGCTCGGAGTTCAGCGTGCTGCCGGCAGACAACGCGACCGGCAACTTCGTCAAGATCGCCCAACGGATTCCTGTGCGCATCGCGATCGACCACGATCAGCCACTGGCCGAACGCCTGCGCCCCGGCATGTCGGTGGTCGTCTCGGTGGATACCGCGGCTGTCGGCGATGCGCCCGACGATGCGCCTCGCACACCGACGCACTGAGCGTGTTCTTCGTCGAACTGATCGTTTGCCCCCACCCAACCCTCCCCCGCGTGCGGGAGAGGGCTTCAGATCAAGCCTCGCTGCTGCCCTTGACGACGATCCGCTAAGTGCGCCGATCGTGCGCGGCCAGCGCGGCCTCGACCAGCGGCTGCGCCCAGCCCGGCGTCGCGCGCAGGGCGCCCGGATCATCGGACGCCGGGTGCACCAGGCGCCCGGCCACCATCTCCAGCACGTGCAGCGGATCGGGCACCGCGTGGCCGCGCGCGACATCGACGCTGTTGTCGTAGACCTGCAGGTGCGCCAGGTACGGCATCAGCACGACCAGGTTCTCACGCGCCCGTTGCCAGCGCGCGCGGATGTCGGATTCGGGAATGTCGTGACCGCCGGCGGCGACGCGGGCGCGCACGCGGGCGATGTGCTGGTCGACCGACGACAGACCGCAGAACCACATCAGCACGTCGTGCGTGCGCGCGGCCCCGGCGATCTTCGCCGGCACGGTGTTGCCGCCGAGCGTGGTCTCGAATGCGTAATGCCGACCGGCTGCGATGGCTGCGTCGAGCCGCCGCATGCCTTCCTGCCACGCTTCGGCATTGGCGTCGCGCTGGCTGCAGCCGGTGGCGGCGACGAGTGCGCGTGCGAAGTCGTCGGGATTGAACCAGGTCAGGCCGGCGTCGGCGAGCAGGTGACCGCCGATCGAACTCTTGCCGGCGCCGTTGACGCCTGCGAGCACGAACAGCACCGGCCGAGGCTTTGCGGCCTCTTCGCCAGCCGTGGTGCCGCGCTTGCGCTCAACCGCAGTGGGCCCAGCCGCGGGGGGCGCACCGCGCGTCCGCAGCGTGCGCCGCGCGCCAGGCCGCCCGCGCGGGCTCAATGCGAGGCGCCGGCCTTGACCTTGCCGCGCAGTGCGGCCGGCTGCGCCATCACCGCGCGCAGTCGGTCGCCGGCATCGGCGGCCTCCAGCGACGCCAGCCTGACGTCGAACTTCGCCTGCAGCGCCTCGAGCGCCGAGCGTTGCGGCGCCGCGGCCGCCTCCAGCGCGCGCAGGATCGCGTCGTAGGCCTCCGCCGACAGGATCACCGCTTCGGGCGTGTTGTGGTGGGTCACCACCACTTGGCCATCGCGGGCGACCGACTTCATGACGCCGCGCCAGCCCAGCTTCTTGACGTCGGACGCCGGCGTGCGCGGCAGCGCGTCGAGGGCATCGAACTTGGGGGCGACGGACATGGGAACGGCCTCACGATGGACGTGAGGCCAATATACCCATTTTTCCCTTTCATGGCCGTGAACCCGGCGGAGCGGCAGAACCTGTTCAAGGTCCGTCGCAAGGGCCGCCAAATGGCGCATGGCGGAGCGCAGGAAGCGCAGCGTACGTGCAGGTACGTGAGCATTCCGAGCACCGCACGCGCGCCATTTGGCAAGCGCAGCAGGACCTTGGACAGGTTCTCAGAGGATGTAACGGCTCAGGTCCTGATCCTGCACCAGCTCGCCCAGATGCGCATCGACATAGGCCCGGTCGATGGTCACCGTGCCGCCCTTGTCAGGGGCCTCGAAGCTCAGCGTGTCGAGCAGACGCTCGAGCACCGTGTGCAGGCGCCGCGCGCCGATGTTCTCCTGCCGCTCGTTCACGTGGGCAGCGATCTCGGCCAATCGCTCGACCGCGTCGTCGGCGAACGTCAGGTCCACGCCTTCGGTCCGCAACAGCGCCACGTACTGGCGCGTCAGCGCCGCCTTGGGCTCGGTGAGGATGCGCACGAAATCGTCCTTGGTCAGCGCGGTGAGCTCCACGCGGATCGGGAAGCGGCCCTGCATCTCGGGAATCAGATCGCTGGGTTTGGCGAGGTGGAACGCGCCCGAGGCGATGAACAGGATGTGGTCGGTCTTCACCGAGCCGTACTTGGTGCTGACCGTGCTGCCCTCGACCAGCGGCAGCAGATCGCGCTGCACGCCCTCGCGGCTGACATCGCCGCCGGTGGTGCCGGCCTCGCTGCGCTTAGCGACCTTGTCGATCTCGTCGATGAACACGATGCCGTGCTGCTCGCAGGCTTCGATCGCAGCCTCGCGCACGTCGTCCTCGTTGACGAGCTTGCCGGCTTCCTCTTCGATCAGCTGCGGGCGCGCGGCGCGGATCGTCAGCTTGCGCTTCTGGGTCTTGCCGCCGCCCAGATTGGCGAACATCTGCCGCAGTTGCTGGCCCATTTCCTCCATGCCCGGCGGGGTCATGATGTCCATGCCCTGCCCGGCGCTAAGTTCGAGTTCGATCTCGCGCTCGTCGAGCTCGCCGGCGCGCAACTGGCGACGCAGCTTCTGCCGCGTCTCGGACTCCTTCGACGACGGCTCGGCACCGATGTCGACCGTGGTCTGCTGCGCGCCGAAGCCGAACGGCTGCGACGGCGTCTCGCGCCGCGGCAGCAGCGCATCGAGGATCCGGTCCTCGGCGCGGTCCTCGGCCTGCGTGCGCACCCGCACCTTGGCCTGCTCGCGATAGAGCTTGACCGCCGTGTCGGCGAGGTCGCGGATGATCTGCTCGACGTCCTTGCCGACATAGCCGACTTCGGTGAACCGCGTCGCCTCGACCTTGACGAACGGCGCATTGGCCAGCGTCGCCAGCCGACGCGCGATCTCGGTCTTGCCGACACCGGTCGGGCCGATCATCAGGATGTTCTTGGGCATGACCTCGTTGCGCAGCTCATCGGGCAACTGCGCGCGGCGCCAGCGATTGCGCAGCGCGATCGCGACCGCGCGCTTGGCCGCATTCTGGCCAACGATGTGGCGGTCGAGTTCCTGCACGATCTCGCGCGGGGTCATGGTGGAAGAGCTGGAATTGGGCATGGGGAATTCGGGCTTCGTAAGAGCGGAGGGGCGCGCGACGCGGGATCGACGGGCGGGATCGGCCGGAGCGCATCCGGATGCCAGATCCCCAATCCCGCCTTAGAGTTCTTCGACGACGACGTTCCGGTTCGTGTAGATGCAGATGTCGCCGGCGATGTGCAGCGCCTCGGTGGCGATCGTGCGGGCGTCGAGATCGGTGTGGGCCAGCAGCGCGCGCGCGGCCGACAGCGCGTAGGAGCCGCCCGAGCCGATCGCGACGATGCCGTCCTCGGGCTCGATGATGTCGCCGTTGCCGCTGATGATCAGAGAAGTGTCCTTGTCGGCCACCGCCAACAGCGCCTCGAGCTTTCCGTAACGACGGTCGGTGCGCCAGTCCTTGACCAGCTCGACTGCGGCGCGCACCAGCTGACCGCCATGCTGCTGCAGCTTGGCCTCGAACAGCTCGAACAGCGTGAACGCGTCGGCCGCGGCGCCGGCGAAGCCGGCCAGCACGCTGCCGTCGCCGAGCCGACGCACCTTGCGGGCATTGCCCTTCATCACAGTGTGGCCGAGCGTGACCTGACCATCGCCGGCGACGACGACCTTGCCGCCCTTGCGGATCGAGACGATCGTCGTGGCGTGGAAGACATTGGGATTCTGGCTGGGGTCCATGCGGCCTCCGTGGATCGAACCCCATCAGTGGGGCGTCCACGCGCCCCATTCAACCCGCGCACCGACAGCCGCCGATCGCGAGACATCCGCGAGCACGATTCGAGGGGCCGCGCAGCCTCCTTGGCGCGCGGCGCACGATCCTGCGCCGCTTGTCCTGGATCAATGCGCGCGACCGATCGCCGCGCGATGCTGGGATCCGGTCCCGACAAGGCGCAGGCATGGCCAAACCGTTTCCGCTGCATCCCAAACACCCCGAGCGCATCTGTTGGGGCTGCGACAAGTACTGCGCGGCCGATGCCCTGGCCTGCGGCAACGGCGCCGGGCGCACCCAGCACCCGATCGAGAACGAGGGCGAGGACTGGTACCTCGCCTGGGGCATCGAACCCGAAGCCGACCGTCCTAAGCACGCGAAGTGCTGATGCACTCAGCTCGTACTGCCCGGATGGCGGCACGCACCCGCGCCCGATTCGCCCGCAAGGACCTCCAAGTCCCCGAGCGGATGCAGGGCCCGCAGGTCTTCCCGGGCAAGCCGATAGCGCCCCGGCGGCAAGCGCAAGTCGCCCTGCCGCGCATCGGCCGGTACCACGGCCTGATCGATCGCGATCGCATCGGCGGGTTCTCCGACGGCGAACGCGCGTAGCAACGATGCGTCTGTCCACGGCGCCAGGCACACCGGAACCGGCACACCGCGCCGTGCGTGTGCGGATGCGACCGCCTGCGGCGGATGGAGCACCAGAAAATCCACGTGCGGTTGCGAGACCACGTGCCCCTCCCGCCAGGCCACGACGGCTCTCGGCGCATCGAACTGCCAGGCATCGGCAGTCTGCGCACAGGCTGCCGTCTGCGCGACTGTTAGCGGGTCGATTCCGGTCAGCGCGGTCAAGCGCGCAGCCATCCAGCCGGCCTCGGGGTCCTCGGAAATATGCGAGCCGCCGGCATAGACCAGGAGACGCCGATTCGGGTGGCGGGTCAGCCAGTCGGCCAGCGCAGCCGCCTGGCCGCGCTCGCGAGCCTCTCGCCCGCCGCCCATCGACTCATACGCGACGAAGTCCCAACCCGCGCGCGCCGCGACACGCACCGCCGCGGCAAATGCGGGATCGGCGGTGTAATGGCCCGTACTGGTCTTCGGGACGCCGTCGTGCATCGTGTCTGCCACGCCGGCATAGAACGTCTCAGCGGCCAATGCATCGAACCCCATCGCATCGAGTCGCTCGATCAGCTCCGACAGGAACAAACGAGGCACTCGGCTGGCATGGTACTCGTTGAGCATCACCACGCGCGCGTCGCTTGCGGCCTCGGCAATGGTCGAAAGCGCGTCGCGATACTCGGCCCCATTGGCCTGCTCAGGCGGCCGACCGGACAGGATCGCGCAGCCGGGCCGATCATCGCCGACGAACACGGCCACCTGCGCGGCGACCTGGGCCTGCACGCCAGGCGCCTGCAAGGCATGCAGGGCCGCCCAGGGACGGTTGTCGCGCAGCGCACTGAAGCCCTCCGCCATCTGCGCGGAGGCCGTGCCCCAGAGCATCATCGTCAACAGCGCCATCGCCCAGCGGCCCTGTGATCGGGAAATGGATGTGGTCATCGGCAGGGACTCGTCCTTGAGTGAATGCATGGGCTTGCCGTCAGCGCTTGCGCCGCGCGCGCGGATGCGCGGCGTCGTAGACCTTGGCCAAATGCTGGAAGTCGAGGTGGGTGTAGATCTGGGTCGTGGCGATGTCGGCGTGGCCGAGCAGTTCCTGCACACCGCGCAGGTCGCCCGAGGATTCGAGGACGTGGCTGGCGAACGAGTGCCGCAGCAGGTGCGGGTGCACGCGCTTGAACAGGCCCTGGCGCTGGGCGAGCAGCCGCAGCCGCATCTGCACCGCGCGCGCGGTGATCGGACCGCCGCCGCGACCGGGAAACACCGGTGCATCAGCACCCGAGGCACTATCGGCGCGCCATGCGCGCAGGGCCGCGACCGCATGCGAGCCGACTGGCACGCTGCGCTGGCGGCTGCCCTTGCCCAGCACCGTCACCAGCCCGCTGTCGAGATCGAGGTCGCGCCAGCGCAGTGCGACCAATTCGGCCAGGCGCAGACCAGACGAATAGAACAACTCGAGCAGCGCGCGGTCGCGCAGGCCCAGCGGCGCGTCAGTCGACACCTCGACCAGTTGCGTCGCCTCGTCGACATCGAGCACCTGCGGCAGCTTGCGTGGCGCCTTGGGGCCGCGCACGCCAGCCGCAGGATTGGCGACAACGTGGCCGTGCCGCAGCAGCCAACGATAGAAGCTGCGACAGGCCGACAGTCGCCGCTGCAGGCTCTTGGCCGACAGGCCGCCGCGGTGGCCGGCGGCGACGAAGGCGCGGATGTCGTCGGGCTGCAAGCCGCGCAGGTCGGCGCGCCCGCTGTCCTCGGCCCACGCGGCCAGCGCGGCGAGATCGCGGCGATAGGCGTCGAGCGTGTGCGCCGACATGCGCCGCTCGACCTGCAGGTGTGCCAGGAACG
The DNA here is from genome assembly GCF_037198055.1 of Luteimonas sp. gir. Lineage (NCBI taxonomy): Bacteria > Pseudomonadati > Pseudomonadota > Gammaproteobacteria > Lysobacterales > Lysobacteraceae > Luteimonas > Luteimonas sp. gir. The sequence goes on along the minus strand of NZ_JBBAXQ010000002.1, from coordinate 12,687 downwards.
CCTCGACGTCGACCAACATCGCCACGCTCAGGCGGCGTAGCGCTTCATCGCCGCCGCGAACGCCTCGCCCATCATGTGCAGGAACAGCGTACCCATGCCCGGATAGAAGCGATTGGGGTCGCGGCTGCCCACGGCGATCAGGCCGACGCCTTCGATCGGCAGCAGCGCGCTCGAATGCACCTCGTCCACGCGCGGGCCGTACAGCAGCGACTGCTTGTCGGGGTGCAGGCGGCCGCACAGCGGCGTCTCGTCCTTGAGGCAGTCGACGAAAGGCTGCAGGCGGCGGTCGTCGCGGGCGACGATCTGCAGCCAGTCCTCGTGGAGCCCGGCGACCGGCGCGAACAGCACCAGGCGGACCAGATCGCCGTTGAAATCCTCGGCCAGCGTCGCCGCCAGCGCGCGCACCGTCGAGGCGGCATCGGGCTGACGCATCAGCGCCAGGGTCAGCTGGTGGGTGCGCACCGCCAGGCGCTCGTTCTCCTGCGAGATCGCATACAGCTCGCGCAGGCGCTTGGATAGTTCGCGATTCTTGTCGCGTAGCACTTCCAGTTGGTAGCTGGCCAACGACGCAGCCGGGCCGTCGTCGCGCGGGACGACCAGCGTCAGTGCCAGATCCGGAAACTGCTGCAGGAACTTGGGCTGCCGACGCAGCCAGGCGGCCACTTCGTGCGCGCCGAGTGTCTCGGTGGTCTCGCTCATGCGCTCCACTCCCCTTCAAAAACGAATGCGGCCGGGCCGGCCATCGTCAGCGTGGCCGCATCCTCGGGCCATGCGATGCGCAGCGTGCCGCCGGGCAACGATACGTCGGCGCAGCGCGCAATGCGACCGCGACGAGCCAGGACCGCGACCGCCGCGCAGGCGCCACTGCCGCAGGCAAGGGTTTCGCCGACCCCACGTTCGAACACGCGCAGCGCGATCCGGTCCGGGGCCAACACCTGCGCAAAACCGACGTTGACCGACTCGGGAAACCAGCGCGAGGCCTGCAGGGCCGCACCGATGCGCGCCACCGGCGCGGCCTGCAGGTCGTCGACCTCGATCACCGCATGCGGATTGCCCATCGATACCGCCCCGAAGGCGACCGACGTGCCGTCGTCGAGCACGCTCGTGTACAGCGGCGCGGCATCGAAGCCGACCAGCGGCACAGCGTCCGGCGCAAACGCCGGCACGCCCATCGCGATCCGGAAGTGCGCGCCATCGCGATCGACCGCATGCAGGCCCGCGGGACTTTCAAGCACGAAGCCGCTGGCCCCGGCCGCACCGTCGCGCACCAGCCAGGCGGCCACGCAGCGCGCGCCGTTGCCGCACTGCTGCGACGACGACCCATCGGCATTCCAGATGCGATAGCGGGCCACAGCCTCGGCCGCCTGCGGCGCCTCGATGGTCAGCAACTGGTCGCAGCCGACGCCGAGGTGCCGATCGGCAAGCGCACGGCATTGTTCGGCATCCGGCGGCGGCGTGCCGTCGCGCAGGTCGAGCACGACGAAATCGTTGCCGGCGCCATGCATCTTCGAAAAGCGCAGCGGCAGGGAAGACGCGGACATCATCGGCACCGGTCCCTCGACTCGACGGGGCCGCGCCCGGTCACGGCGTCCCGGTCGCGGGCGGCACGTCCAGGATCACCGGCACCGCGGCCGCGGGGCGGTCCTGCGCCGCGTCGGCGGCGCCCGCGTCGTCCTGCACCGCGTTGGTGTCGGCGTCGCGCTGCGCCCGCGTCGGCACCGAGGATTTGATCAGGAAGCGGCCGGCGTCCTCCGGCGGCACCTGGGAGGGCATCAGCAGGTCGGCCTTGTTGCCGCAAGCGGCCAGCAGCAGGGCGGTCAGCACGATCGGAAGACGGTTGCTCATCGGCGAAGTGTACAGGCGCCACGCCCGGCGGTCCGCCCGAACGCGCGGCCGCCGGCCCCCAGGATGCGCACGTTCATGGACGCATTAGGGTCGGCCCCAGATTGTCCGCCCCAGCGTCGCCGCCCAGACTGCGAGGGTCACGCGCCACAGGACCGCACGATGGGCATTCTCGAAGGGCTGGGCAGCGCCGCCTCGCAGGTGGGCGGGGTGTTCAAGGGCGCCGGCGAGGTGCTCTGGGAGACCGGCGAAGGGGTCGCCACGCTGGGCGCGAACGCCTTGAAGACCGGCTATGACCTCGGCCCGGCAGGCTGGTTGGCCGACGGCGCGTCGGCGCTCTACACGCAAGCGACCGGCGACACGCTCGACGTTCCCGACTGGCTGCCATCCGCCGAACGCGGCGGTGAGCGCATGGAAGCTGCGGCCGACCTGGTCTCCACGATCGCGCGCAATCCGGGCCTGTTGGTCGATGCGGTCGTCGACCCGATCGTCGACGACTGGCAGGCCGGACGCTACGGCGAGGCGATCGGCCGCGGCGCCGCCGAACTGGTACTCACCGTCGCCGGCACCAAGGGCGTCGACAAGGCGGCCAAGGGCGCCCGGGCGGCCGACGCGGCCGGCGACGTCGTCGATGCCGCGCGCGTGGCCGAGCACGCACAGGGCCTGGGGGAAGGTGGACGCGCTGCTGCGCGCGGCAGCGAGACGGCGGAGCTGGCCGACGTGCTTGCCCGCGCCGACACCGGCCGCACCGTCGGCGGGCGGCCCCTGCTGCGGTTCGACACGATGGACGACTTCAATGTCGCCGCGAATGCCGCGCGCCCGGACACGGTGTATGAGTTCGGCGACTACCGCTGGAGCACCGACGAGGCCGGCCGCGTGGTCAAGGCCGAAGGCAGCGTGTCGCTCGAACCCGCGGGCCGCAACGATCCCGGCCTGCAGCGGCAGATCGGGCACGAGGGCTATCCCACCGACGTGGGCTTCCATCTGATCGCCGACTCGTTCGCCGGCCCGACCAACCGGCTCAACGTCGTGCCCGGCAACGGCAAGCCGTTGCCCGACGGCACCAAGAACCTCAACACCGGGGCCTACGGCCACCAGTTCGAGGGCCAGATCCGCGCACTCAAGCAGGAGAATCCGGAGCTGGATGTGCAGATCCGGGTCGAGCCCTACTACGACGCCGGCAACACGACATCGCGGCCTGACGGCTTCGTCGCTGCTTATCGACAGGAAGGCGGGAAGTGGGTGGAGTTCGATTTCGATAACATCCACTGATTCCTTAGTCTCGCCCGGAATCCCATGCTCGACGCCATCGCCATCCAGCAAGCCCAGGAACGGGTCGTGCGCGAAGTCGCCGCCTGCGTCACCGATGTGATGGAAGGCGAATGGGGCGCACGCGAGTGGAAGCGGATCGGCCTGCATGCCGAGATCGACACCGAAGGCGGCCGCAGGATCAGCTCGCAGACCTCCGCGATCGCGGCCGCCCCTGCGCAGCCACTCGAAGACGTGGACTTCCGCCTCTCGCGCGCCGCCAAGGACGCGCTGGTGGCGCTGCGCGAGACCATGCGCGAGGAGCGCGGCGCGTGGTCGAGCGTGCTGTTGACGATCGAGCCGAGCGGCCGATTTTCGTTCGATTTCTCCTACGAGCCACCGCGGCGGCTGGCCGGCGACCTGCTCTACTCGCCTCTCGACGGGTTCCTGGACCGCTACAAGGCCGAGACCGGCGCGCCCTGAGCGCACTGCCGCAGCGCACGTCTGCGCGTCATGCCGCCGGAGGTTCGGGGCGCAGCCACAGCCAGGTGCCGACGACCGCCATACAGCCGATCGGCAGCGCGGTCATCCACCAGCGATGGGCCGGGATCCACCACACGAGCGCGACCAGGATCACCGACGAGGCCAGCATCGTCACCGTCGCCAGCCACTTCGCGCGGCGGCTGACGGCGCGATGGGCCTGCCAGTCGCGGATCGACGGCCCAAAACGCGGGTGCGCAAGCAGCCAGCGATGCAGGCGCTCGGACCCGCGCGAAGCGGCCCAGGCCGCGATCAGGATGAACACCGTGGTCGGCAGGCCCGGCACGAAGATGCCCAGAATGCCGAGGCCCAGGCTGGCATAGGCCAGCAGCCACCAGGCCCAGCGGAAGCGCGCGCGACGATGCATGCCCGCATTCTATGCGCGGTCCGCGCCGCGCCGCGCGCCCACGGACGCCGTGCGGCCTGCCCCGCCACGCCGCGATTGCCGCGCCGCCGGCCACCCTCGACAATGCCGTCATGGATATCTTCAAGGTCTTCTCCGTCGAGGCGGCGCATCGCCTGCCCAACGTGCCGCCCGGACACAAATGCGCGCGGCTGCACGGCCACTCGTTCCAGATCGAGATCCACGTCTCGGGCGAGCCGGGCGAGCACTCGGGGTGGATCATGGACTTCGGCGATCTCAAGGCCGCGTTCGCGCCGCTCTACGCCCAGCTCGACCATCACTACCTCAACGACATCCCCGGGCTCGAGAACCCGACCAGCGAGCGCTTGGCGATCTGGATCTGGGAACGGCTCAAGCCGACCCTGCCGGCGTTGAGCGCGATCGTGATCCGCGAAACCTGCACCTCGGGCTGTCGCTACACCGGTCCCTGAGACGGCTTCCGCTCGTTGCCAGCCGACCACGGCGGACCCGCCCGAGCCAAGCCCCGTAGACCCGCGACCCGCCTTGGCAGCGCGCCAAGCCGTTGATCCGTCTACGAAACTGAATACACGGCGACCGTTCGTCGGCTCGATGTTGCAATGCAACATAGGCGCGCTATGCTGCATTGCACAAACCCGGCAGCCGCCGGCCCACGCAGGTAACCGCCATGTCCTACCAGTTCAACGAGCAGTTCACCGCCGCGTCGCGCCAGTTCGCCGATGCCGCAGCCCAGATCAACCGCCTGACCCTCGAGAATGTCGAGAAGGTCTTCGGCGTTCATTTCACCACGCTCGGCGAGAACGCCAACGCCACGTTCGCGTTCGTCAACGAAGCGATCGAGGTTCGCGATCTCGACGGCATGAAGGCGCTGTGGCCCAAGGGCGCGCAGATCGCCCGCGAGAACGTCGAGCGCCTGGTCAGCGCAGGCCAGGAAGTCATCGGCCGCACCGTGAAGACCCACGAAGCGATCGCCGAACTTGCCAAGTCGCAGCTCGAATCGGCCACCGCCGACGTGCGTGCGCAGGCCGAGACCGTTGCCAAGGCGGCCGCGGACAAGCCCACCGCCAAGCGTTGACCGCATGCGGGCACGGCCCGCACGCCATCGAACACTCGGGCGATCCCTCCCTCGCCTGGGCCGACCCGGCAGCTCGCGCTGCCGGGTTTTTTTGTTCTTCGCAATTTCAGGAATGGAAACCCCACTTCGGATGGGCAGCAGCCTGCCAGCCGGCAGCCGCTCTCCCCTCGGTCAAGGCATCCTGCCTTGACTCGGGCGCGCGCCATCCATGGCGCGCTCAACGCGGCCGCCGGCCGTCAGTCTGCTGCTGTGGACTTTTGTAACCTGGCTTCGGTGAGGCCCAGAGCCGCACGCTGGAAGAAGTCGCGCGCCTTCGGTCTCCGGTGCGTCGTGCTGGCCGGGGATTGCGATAGCGGGCCAGGGATGGCCCGCGGCGGCGAGTCAGCCATGGATGGCTGACCGAGCCGAGGAGCAGTCCTCGGCCGGCGCGACGCGCGCTCCGGAGATGAGCGCCGTGATCGAGCAAACAGAAGCAGGCTCCCGGCTTCGGTAGAGACCTTCTTATGCGAGCGAGGCCCGCGGTGGCAGCGACCAGTCGATCGGACGCTCGCCGCGACGTTGCAGGTACTCGTTGGCGGCCGAGAAATGGCCGCAGCCCAGGAAGCCGCGGTGCGCCGACAGCGGCGAGGGATGGGTACTGCGCAGCACCCGGTGGCGGCGCGTGTCGACCAGCTTGCCCTTGGCCTGCGCATAGCTGCCCCACAGCAGGAACACCAAGCCTTCGCGCTCGCGGTTGAGGGTGTCGACGACGTGGTCGGTGAAGCCCTCCCAGCCCTTGCCCTGGTGCGAGCCGGCCCGGCCTTCCTCGACCGTCAACACCGCATTGAGCAGCAGCACACCCTGGCGCGCCCAAGGCATCAACCAGCCGTGATCGGGTCTCGGCAGGCCGAGGTCGCGGGTGATCTCCTTGAACACGTTGTCCAGCGACGGCGGGATGCGCACGTCGGGCCGTACCGAAAACGACAGACCATGCGCCTGGCCGGGCCCGTGATAGGGGTCCTGCCCGAGGATGACGACTTTGACCGCGTCGAACGGAGTCGCGTCGAACGCGGCGAAGATGTCCGGACCCGGCGGGTGGATCCGCGCGCCCTCGGCGCGGCGTGTGCGCAGGAACGCCGACAGCGCCTGCATGTCGTCGCGGAGCAGCCAGTCGCCCACGCGCGCCTTCCACGAGGGCTCGAGTTTGATCCGGGAGGCGGTCTCGGCCGCGGGCGTCGTCGTGTGCGAATCAGGCATGGTCGGGACGCGTCTGGCGCAGGAAGTGGCCGGTGACGATCCCCCCACCCAGCCAGCCGAGTGCGGTCGAGCCGCCCAGCACCGCCAACACGCCGAGCGGCCCGAAGCCACGCAGCGCGAACGTGGCGCCGTAGCTGGCCGCGACTTCGGCCAGCGGCGCGCGCAACGCGGCCGCCGCCGCGCCCAGCAGCACCAGCGCGACCGCGCCCGAGGCCAGCCCGTACCAGGCGCCCAGATAGAGGAACGGCCGCCGGATGAAGCCGTCGGTCGCGCCCAGCAGTTGCAACACGCCCAGCTCTTCGCGCCGCGACTGGATGTCCAACCGCACGGTGTTGCCCACGACCAGCAACGCGCCCAGCCCCAGCAGCGCGGCCAGGACCCAGACCACGCGCCCGCCCAGGCGCAGCCAGCCGTCGAGCCGCTGCCGCCACTGCGCATCGTGCTGCACCAGTTCGGCCTCGGGCAGTTGGCGCAGCGCATCGGCCAGCAGCATCTCATCGCCCGCCGGGGTCAGGATCAGCACGTGCGGCAAGGGGTTCTCATCGAGGACGTCGATCGCCGGACCGAACTCGCCGCGCTCCCGCAGTTCCGCCAGTCCCTCGTCGGGCGTGCGGTGGACCACGCTGCCGACGTCGCCACGCGCACGCAGCTCGCCGGCGAGCGCGTCAGCGCGCTCGGCATCGACATCGCGCTGCAGGAATACGCTGATCTCGCGCGAGGCATCGATGCTGCCGCCGAGCCGGCCGACATTGTCGAGCACCAGCCATAGCCCAAGCGGCAGGGCCAGCGCGACCGCCATCACGCCGATGGTCAGCGCGGTCGACCAGGGCCTGCGGAACACGCGCCCCAGGCTGGCGACGAAGCTGTAGACATGGTGGTCGACCCAGGTGCCGACCGGGGATGCGCCGGTGCGGACCGGCTGGTTGCGGGGCGCCTCAGGCATCGGCGAGATCCTCCGGCGCGATGTCGTCGACCAGGGTGCCGTGGTCGAGAACCAGCGTGCGCTTCTTCATGCGCTTGACCAGGCCCAGGTCATGGCTGGCGATCAGCACGCTGGTGCCGCGCTCAGGCAGCTCGGCGAACAGCGCCATGATCTCGGCCGACAGCGTCGGGTCGAGGTTGCCGGTGGGCTCGTCGGCGACCAGCAGCCGCGGCTCGCCGACGATCGCGCGCGCGATCCCGACCCGTTGCTGCTCGCCGGCCGACAGCTGCGTGGGCAGCGCGCGCTCGCGGTTGCCCAGGCCCAGTCGCTCGAGCGCGCTGCGCACCCGCTTGCCGATCTCGCCGCGGCGCTGGCCGCGCAGGATCAGCGGCAGCGCGATGTTGTCGAACACGCTGCGGTCCGACAGCAGCCGATGGTCCTGGAACACCACGCCCACATCGCGGCGATGCAGCGCCACACCGCGCCCGCGCACCTTCAGCAGGTTGCGCTCGGCGAACACCACCGCGCCGCGGCTGGGCCGCTCGGCCAGGTGGATCAGCTTGAGCAGCGTGCTCTTGCCTGCGCCCGAGTGGCCGGTGACGAACAACAGTTCGCCCGCCGACACGGCGAAATTGACGTCCGACAGCGCCACATGGCCGCCGGCGTACTGCTTGCTCACGTTGTCGAATCGCAGAACGCTCATGCGCGGGATTATTGCAGGGAACGCGTGCAGGGCGCTGTCACCGGATCGGCGCGATCGCCCCGTCACCGGATCGGCACGATCGCCCCTTCCCCCGTTGACGGGGGAAGGTTGGGATGGGGGCGAACCATGCGCATCGATCGCAGCACATCGGGCGCGATTCCACTGTCGAGTCGCTCGGATCGCGTTGTCGTCATCGGAACGCTCGCCCCCACCCAACCCTCCCCCGCACGCGGGGGGAGGGCTTTTCCAGGCGGTTTCCGGCTGCTTGCGCCCGTACAACCCTCTCTGCGCACGGGGGAGGGCCCAAGCAAACGACACTGCGCCTCGTCCGGACTGCACAGAACGAACAAGCCCCGCTGGAGCGGGGCTTGTTCTGCGTGCGACCTCGCGCCGGATCAGCGCGAATCGCCACCCGACACCAGACGACGCAGCCCACGCCCGATGCGGCTGAGCAGCGACGGCGCCTTCTCGGCCGCCGCGGTCGGCGCCAGGCGCTGGGTCGGACGCACTTCGCGCGGACCCTTGCCGTCGTTGCCGCCATTGCCGCGCGGCTTGGACTCGGTCGACTTCGTCTCGCCGGTCTGCAGCGCCGTGGCGTCCGCACCCTCGACCTTCTTGCCGCCACGACGGCGGCGACGCTTGCGCGGCGGACGCGACTCGTCCGGCATCGCCTGGGCGACGGCGCCGGCGGCGTCAATGACCGGCTTGGCCGGCGCGGCGGACGCATCGACCGTCGTCGCGTCCGGCCGCGGGGCGCGGGGCTTGCGCGGACCGCGCTCGCCACGACCTTCGCCACCGCCCGCACGCGGCCCCCGCGAACCCGGTGCGCCGCGCGCCCCCCCCGGACCACCACGACCGCCACCACGCTTGGCGTCCTCGGCAGCACGCGCCTCGCGGACCTCGCGGAAGATCTCACCGACGCTCTCGCCCTCGGCGGCATCGACCTCGACGCCTTCGCGCGGCTTGCGCGGCAGCGGCGTCAGCAACTCCTGGGTGACCGGCTCGGACGGGATCTTCTGCTCGATATAGGCCTCGATATCCGGCAGCGAGGTCGCGTAGCGCTCGCAGGCGAAGCTGATCGCATCGCCCTCGGCGCCCAGACGCGCGGTGCGCCCGATGCGGTGCACGTAGTCCTCGGCGTCGAACGGCAGGTCGTAGTTGAAGACGTGGCTCACGCCATCGATATGCAGGCCGCGGGCGGCAACGTCGGTCGCCACCAGCAACTCCAGCTGGCCGGCCTGGAACTTCTTGAGCAGCGACTCGCGCTTCTTCTGCGGCACATCGCCCGAGAGCACGCCGACGCGGTAGCCGGCTTTCTCCAGCGCGCGCGCGACCCGCTCGACGAACGCCTTGGTGTTGACGAACACCATCGTGCGCGCGCCTTCGCTGCGCGACAGCAGGCCGATCAGCAGCGGCAGCTTCTCGTCATCGGCCGGGTAATACATGCGCTGGCGCACGCGCGCGGCGGTGATCGACTCGGTTTCCACGACGAGCTTCTCGGGCTCGTTCATGTGCTCGTAGGCGAGTTCGAGCACGCGGTGGCTGAGAGTGGCGGAGAACAGCAGCGTCTGGCGCTCGGTACGCACCGGCATCCGGCGCAGCAGGAAGCGGATGTCCTTGATGAAGCCCAGGTCGAACATCCGGTCGGCCTCGTCGAGCACGCACATCTCGCAGGCGTGCAGGCTGACGACCTTGTGCTGCTTGACGTAGTCGATCAGCCGGCCGGGGGTCGCGATGATAACGTCGGCGCCCTCCTGCAGGATCTGGCGCTGCTTGTCGTAGTCGACACCGCCGTAGACCAGCGCGAACTTCAGGCCCAACTCGCTGCCGAACTTGACCGCGTCCTTGTGGATCTGGATCGCCAGTTCGCGGGTCGGCGCCAGGATCAGCGCGCGCGGGTCCTCGGGCTTACGGTCGGCCAGCGCCGGGCGGGTCAGCAGGCGATTGATCACCGCGACCAGGAACGCCAGCGTCTTGCCGGTGCCGGTCTGGGCCTGGCCGGCGACGTCACGGCCATTGAGCGCCAGCGGCAGCGTCAGCGCCTGAATCGGGGTGCAGCGGGTAAAGCCCGCGCCTTCCAGGCCGGCCTGCAGGGCCGGGTGCAACTCGAAGGAGGCGAAGGTGAGGTCGGTCAGGGGTTTATCGCTCATGCGTAGGTCTGTATCCGGGCGTCGCCGGCAATGGGCGCCGCGTGCTTGCGTGGGAGGCATCCGCGACGCAGACTGCCTGGATGCAGGACGCGTGGGTCGTCCCGCGGATGCGCCGCCTTGATTCGGGCCGACGATCCCCCACTTTACCATCCATCCCGGCGCCGCTGCCGCAGCCGGCGCCTCCTTGATCCGGAGAAGCCCGTGAGCGAACGCGTCATCCATGCCACCGATTCCGACTTCGACGCCACCGTGCTGCAGGCCGACGTGCCGGTGCTGGTGGACTTCTGGGCGCCGTGGTGCGGCCCCTGCCGGATGATCGCCCCGGCGCTGGACGAACTGGCCGGCGACTACGCCGGGCGCGCCAAGGTGGTCAAGGTCGACGTCGACCAGAATCAGGCCACCGCGCTGAAGTACCACGTGCGCTCGATCCCGATGCTGCTGGTGTTCAAGGACGGCCAGGTCCACGGCACCCAGATCGGCGCGGTCGGCAAGGCCCAGTTGGCCCAACTGATCGACAAGGCGCTCTGAGCACGCCTCCCGCGGCGGCCCCAGCGCCGCCGCAAACGGCCTCGGCCTGAATCGCCATCGCCGCAACCGCTTGCCGACGCCCCCGCGGCGATGCTAGGTTTGCGCGACTCCGGTAGGCATTCGCCTGCCGCACCCATCTGAACTGCACCTGCCGGGCGTGATCTCCCGGCCCTGCCCGTTTCCACCTTCCGCCCTCCGGGCGCTCGCACCGAGCGAGGATTCTGCTCTTGTCCGACAACACCCCTGACGACGCCGGCACGCCGGCCGCCGACACTGCCGTCAAGCGCGTCCGCAAGCCCCGCGCGGCCAAAAAGCCCGCCGACGCTGCATCCGACGCCCCCCAGCCCCAACTCCAGCTGCCCGCCCAGGACGCCCCTGCCGCCCCGGCTCCTCCGCGTCCGGCCGCCGAGCCCTCGGCATCGCCCGCTCCTGAGGCGCCGCGCCCGCAGCCGCCGAAGGCCCCGCCCGCCGCAGCCAGCGATGGCGCGCCGCAAGACGGCGGACAGCGCCACGAACCGCGCAACGGCGGCGAACCCCGCCACGGTGGTGAGCGTCAGGGCGGCGAGCCGCGCCCGCAGCAGCAGCCTTACCAGAACAACCGGCAGGATCGCCAGGACCAGGGCAACCGCCGCGACCGCTTCAAGAACCGGCGCGACCGCCAGCGCGGCGGCCGCGATGACGGCCTGCCGCAGGACGGCGGCAATGACCACGCGCAGCGCCTACCGCCGCCGAACGTGCCCGAGGGCTTCCCGCAGTACTCGCTGAGCGACCTGAAGCGGATGCCGGCGCACAAGCTGCTCGACATCGCCGACCAGCTCGCGATCGAGGGCGTGGCCCGCGCCCGCAAGCAGGACGTGATCTTCGCGCTGCTCAAGGTCCTGACCCGCCACGGCGAGGGCGTCGTCGCCGACGGCGTGCTCGAGATCCTGCCCGACGGCTACGGCTTCCTGCGCGCAGCCGAGGCCAGCTACCTGGCCGGCCCGGACGATGTCTACATCTCGCCCAGCCAGATCCGCCGCTTCAACCTGCGCACCGGCGACCACCTGCTCGGCCGCATCCGCTGGCCGAAGGACGGCGAGCGCTACTTCGCACTGTCGGTCGTGGACACGATCAACGGCGAGCCGCCGGAAGCCAGCAAGGGCAAGGTGCTGTTCGAGAACCTGACCCCGCTGTTCCCGCGCAAGCGCTTCAAGCTCGAGCGCGGCGACGGCTCCAGCGAAGACATCGCCGGCCGCGTCCTCGACCTGATGGCCCCGCAAGGCAAGGGCCAGCGCGCCCTGATCGTCTCGCCGCCCAAGGCCGGCAAGACGATGATGATGCAGCAGGTCGCCAGCGCCATCACCTACAACCACCCCGACGTGCACCTGATCGTGCTGCTGATCGACGAGCGGCCCGAGGAAGTGACCGAGATGCAGCGCACCGTGCGCGGCGAGGTCATCAGCTCGACGTTCGACGAGCCAGCCGCGCGCCACGTGCAGGTCGCCGAGATGGTGATCGAGCGCGCCAAGCGCCTGGTCGAGCACAAGAAGGACGTGGTGATCCTGCTCGACTCGATCACCCGCCTGGCCCGTGCGTACAACAACGTCGTGCCGAGCTCGGGCAAGGTGCTCACAGGCGGCGTCGACGCCAACGCGATGCACCGGCCCAAGCGCTTCTTCGGCGCGGCCCGCAACGTCGAGGAAGGCGGCTCGCTGACGATCATCGCCACCGCGCTGGTCGACACCGGCAGCGCGATGGACAAGGTGATCTACGAAGAGTTCAAGGGCACCGGCAACTCGGAAGTGCACCTGGACCGCCGCATCACCGAAAAGCGCGTCTACCCGGCGATCAACGTCAATCAGTCGGGCACCCGCCGCGAGGATCTGCTGATCGAGCCGGAGCTGCTGCAGAAGATCTGGATCCTGCGCAAGCTGCTGCACCCGATGGACGAGATTGCCGCGATGGAGTTCCTGCTCGACAAGATGAAGAGCACGAAGTCCAACGACGAGTTCTTCTCGTCGATGAAGCGCTGAGGCTTCTTGCTTCCAAAAAGCGCCCCGCATCGCGGGGCGTTTTTTTTGG